>DATAYZ010000140.1:0-26799 GCA_036272295.1 Steroidobacteraceae bacterium | reverse complement strand
GTGCCGGCCTCGCCGCGCAGCTTGCCGGCGCCGGGCAGGTCTCGGCGACTTTCTTCGGTGACGGCGCGGTGAATATCGGCGCCTTCCACGAGGCGATGAATCTCGCACAGGTCTGGCGCCTTCCGGTGCTCTTCATCTGCGAGAACAATCTGTACGGGGAATACACCCGCATCAATTTCACCACCCCTTTCGAGGATCTGGTCAAGCGCGCAGACGGGTACGCGATGAGCGCCGCGATGGTCGACGGCAACGACGTCGAGGCGGTGTACTCGGCGGTGTCTGCGGCCGCGGCGGTCGCGCGCTCCGGCGGCGGCCCGACCTTCATCGAGTGCAAGACCTATCGCCAGCGCGGGCATTCGCGCACGGATCCCGGCAAGTATCGCGACCCGGCCGAGGTGGAGTCGTGGCTGGCGCGCGATCCGATTCTCCTGTATCGGCAGAAACTGGAGAGCAGCGCAATCCTCTCCGGGGCCGAAGCCGAGGGAATCGCCGCGGACTGGCGGCAGCGCATCCTCGCCGCGGCGAAGGGCGCGGCGGCCGCACCCTTCCCCGATCCGCAGCAAGACTTTGCCGCGCGCTTGTTCGCCTGACGCAGGCCTCCAATGACCACCCAGCAACTGACTTATCGCGAAGCCATCGTCACGGCGTTGCAGGAAGAGATGCGGCGCGATCCGCGCACGCTGATCATGGGAGAGGACATCGGCCCGTCGGGCGGGCCGTTCAAGACCTGCCAGGGACTGTACGAGGAGTTCGGCGCCCAGCGGGTTCGCGACACGCCGATCGCCGAGACCGGTTTCGTCGGCGCTGCGCTCGGCTTGGCGCTCGCCGGATTCCGGCCGATCGTCGAGATCATGTTCTCGGATTTTCTCGGCGTCTGCTTCGATCAGATCGTCAACAGCATCGCCAAGCACCGCTTCATGTCCGGCGGCCAGGTCGCGGTTCCGCTGGTCATCCGCGCCATCGGCGGAGGCGGCCAGCGCTTCGGACCGCAGCATTCCACCACCGCAGAGTCCTGGTTTCTATCCGTTCCGGGCCTCACCATCGCCTGTCCCTCGACGGCAGCCGAGGCCTACGGCATGTTGAAGGCCGCGATCCGCTCGGACAATCCCGTGCTCTTGCTCGAGCACAAGGGCCTGCTCGGAAGCAAGGGCTCGGTGACGCTGGGCCCGGACGAGCTCGCGCCGCTCGACGGCGCCCGGATCGTGCGCCGGGGGAAGGACGCGACCATCGTGGCCAGCCTCGCCATGGTTCCCCGGGCTCTCGCGGCCGCGGAGCTCCTGAGCGCCGAGGGCATCGAGGCCGAGGTCATCGACGTGCGCGTGCTTCGGTCCATGAACCTGCAGTGCGTGTTCGAGTCGGTCCGAGCCACCAATCTGCTCGTCACCGTCGAGGAGCAGGCGCAGCTCGGCGGCTGGGGTGCCGAGGTGGTTGCCCAGGTGGTGCACGAGGCGTTCGACCATCTCGATGCGCCGCCCGAGCGCATTTCCCTGCCCGAGTATCCCGTGCCGTACAGCCCGCCGCTCGAGGATGCGGTCATCCCGACGGCGGAGCGGATTGCGGCCGCGGTGCGCGATCTGCTCAGGGATTGAATCGATGGATTTGATCGTTCCGCAGTTGAGCTCCACGATGGAAGCCGCGCGCGTCGTGAAGTGGCTCAAGCGCCCGGGCGATCGGCTTCGCGCAGGCGAGGCCGTCGTCGAGGTGGAGACCGACAAGTCGACGATGGAAATCGAGTCGCCGGCAGACGCGGTGCTGACGGAGATCCTCGTCGCCGAGGGCGAGGAAGTGGCGGTCGGCGGTGCGCTCGCGCGCCTCGCCGCGAACGAAGCCGCCCCGAAGACGGCGGGCACGCCCGTTGCTGCGGGGCCCGTTGTTGCCAAGCCTGGAGTTGCCATGCCTAGCGCTGGCGCGCTCACCGCTGCCACGCGCAGCGCTTCCGCGCCCGCCGCCGGCGCGCGCACCGCCGGCGCCGCCGAACGCATCAAAGCTTCCCCTCTCGCGCGGCGCCTGGCCGCGGAGGCTGGGCTCGACCTGCGGGCGATCCGAGGCACGGGTCCCGGCTCCCGCATTCGCAAAAGAGACCTGCTCCGGAGCGCTCCGTCGTCCGGCGGAGATGCCGGCGCGCGCAGCGCCTCGCCGTTGCCCGCTCGGCCGCTGTCTTCCATGCGCGCGCGGATCGCCGAGACCGTGTCGGCCAGCCGCAGATCCATTCCGTCGTACACGCTGGATCGCTGGGTCGAGACGACTCGCCTGGCTGCCGAGCAGGCCAGGCTCACGACGGACGCGAGCGGCCCCAAGGTCACGTTCACCGACATGCTCCTGCAGGCGATGGCGGACACCCTGTCCCGGTTGCCCGCGATGCTGGACCGCTGGCTGGATGGCGCCGCACAGCCGTCGCTCGTTTCGCCGCGCACCGTCGACATCGGCCTCGTCGTCGCGGTCGAGCAGGGGCTGCTGATTCCCACGCTCCATGACGTCGCGAACAAAGGTATTGCGCACATTGCGCGCGCCCGGCATCAGGCGGTCGAGCGCGCGCGCACGGGGCGGCTCACCGCGGGCGATCACGCGCCGGCTTCGATCGCCCTCTCCAATCTCGGGAAAAGCGCAGTGGACCGCTTCGAGGCCATCATCAGCCCCGGCCAGTCCGGCATTCTCGCGGTAGGACGAGAACACGAGCGAGCGCTCGCCGACGGCGGCCGGCTGTATGCCGCCCGCGGCGCGAATCTGACTTTGTCGGTCGATCACCGCCTCATCGACGGCAGGCTCGGTGCAGAGTTTCTCGGGCTCCTTGCCAGCCGCATCGAGCAGGGGTCGTGGCGGGGCGATTGAGGCGATCACCGTTCACTTTCATTCATCCGAGCGCAACATGCGAATCCGATCCATCGAAGCGATACCGGTGAGCTACCCGGAGCCGAACGACTTCAACGCAATGCGGCACCTGTGCCTGTGCAAGATCGTCGCGGAAGACGGCCAGGTCGGATGGGGCGAGTCGATCACCCAATTCGCCGAAGCGAACCACGCCACCAAGGCGGTCATCGAGGGAATGGCGCCGAACGTGGTTGGCAAATCGGCATTGCACACGGAAGCGATCTGGCGGCGGAACAAGGACCAGGCGTGGTGGTACGGCTATCGCGGCGGCATCGCTTCCTACGCGGTGGCCGCGATCGACATGGCGCTCTGGGATTTGAAGGGCAAGGTGCTCGGCCGCAGCGTGCTGGATCTCCTCGGCGGCCCGGTTCACGAGCGCCTTCCCGCCATCGCGTCGTGTCATGCTCACTACGACTCGATTCCGCAGATGGTGGACGAGGCGCTCGAATGGCTGTCGACCGGGCTCCAGGGTCTCAAGACCGGATTCGGCAAGCGCGGCAACGCCCGCCTGGGCTACGACCATGATCGGGATGTCGCCTACGTCAAGGCGCTGCGCGAGGCCATGGGCTCCAAGCAACTGATGGTCGATTGCGGCATCAACGTGAAATGGGATGTCTCGACCGCGGTGCGCAGGGTGCAGGCGATGGAGGAGTTCGGGCTGGCCTGGATCGAGGAGCCGCTCGGGGCATGGGACCCCGAGGGCTACGCCAATCTTCGATCCAAGACCACGACGCTGATCGCCTACGGCGAGCGTGAATGGAACTGCGAGGGCTACGAGCAGGTTCTGGCCACGGGGACTGTCGACGTGATCGGCGTCGACCCGGGCCGCGCCGAGGGCATCACGGGATTCAAGAAGGTGTGCGACCGCATCGAGGCCCATCGGCGCCAGGCCAACGCGCACGCCTGGTCGTCGGCAATCGCGACCGCGGCGAGCCTGGCGATCTCGTTTTCATCGCCGGCTTGCAAGCTGTTCGAGCTCAAGCCGCTGCGCAATCCCATGCAGCACGATCTCGTCGACAAGCCCTTTCATCACGTCGATGGGTGGATGCTCCCGCCGGCCGGGCCGGGGCTCGGCATCGACGTGTCGGAAGCGGTGGTCGACCGCTATCGGAGCTGACGCACCATGGCACCGACGCCTCTCCTCGGAATACCGCTGCACTGGATCGGAGGTCTCGCATCGGGGTCCTTCTACGTTCCCTATCGGGCGGTGAAGAGGTGGTCCTGGGAGACCTATTGGCTGCTCGGAGGCTGCTTCTCCTGGCTGATCTGTCCGCTGCTGTTCGCGCTGCTCCTGACCAGCAACCTGTTCGGAGTCATCGCGGCCCAATCGGCCTCGACCCTGTTGTGGACGTACCTCTTCGGCTTGCTGTGGGGGTTCGGAGGGCTCACCTACGGCCTGACGATGCGCTATCTGGGACTCTCCCTCGGCACCGGGGTCGCCCTGGGATTTTGCGCGGCGTTCGGCACCTTGATGCCGCCCATCCTCAAGCTCGTGGTGCCCTCCGTTCCGGTCGCCGAGTCGATCGTGGAGATCGCGTCCACCCGTTCGGGCGTGGTGACGCTGAGCGGCGTGGCGATCTGCTTCATCGGCATCGCGTTCTCGGCGGTGGCCGGATTGAAGAAGGAAAAGGAATTGCCCGTCGAGGTCAGCCGCTCGGCGATTTCTGAATTCGCTCTCGGCAAAGGGCTGGCGGTCGGCACGTTCAGCGGAATCGCGAGCTCTTGCTTTGCGTTCGGTCTCGCCGCGGGCAGCCCGATCGCAGCCGCCGCCGTCGGTGCCGGGACCTCTCCGATCTGGAGCGGGCTCGCGAAGCTCATCGTGCTCCTCTGGGGGGGATTCACGACCAACTTCATCTGGTGCTTGTTCCTGTTCCGTCGAAACCGCAGCGCGCACCAGTACGTTGCCTCCCACGAGCGGGCCGCGTCGACCTCCGTCCCGGTGCCGCTCGCCCGAAACTATCTGTTCTCCGCCCTGGCGGGCACCACGTGGTACCTGCAGTATTTCTTTTACACCATGGGCGAGACGCAGATGGGGCGCTACGGTTTCGCCAGCTGGACCCTGCACATGGCGAGCATCATCATCTTCGCCACGCTCTGGGGCTGGGTCCTGCACGAGTGGAAGGGCTCGAGCCGGAGCACCCACGCGGTGGTGGCGGTCGGCATCGCCCTGCTGGTCGCCTCCACCGTCGTCATCGGTTGGGGCACGTATTTGAAAGCGGCGGGCCCCTGATACCCAGGCGCGGGAAAGCACGCGCGCCGTCCGTGTATCTTCGCCCCGCGGTCAAGGCGGCAGCTTGCTGAATTCCGTGTTCAGCAGACCGTAGCTCTTCCAGTCCGCGTAATCGAAGTGCCACCACTCGAACTGGTACACGCTGAACCGCTCGCTTTCCAGCGCCGTCCGCAGCACGTCGCGCCGCCAACGCTGCTCGGAGGTCCCTCCGTCGTAACGGGGGTACGATCGAGGCGAGAACTCGTCATATCCTCCCGTCATCGTGACCTCATCGCCCGTCGCGAGATCCACGAGGCTGATGTCGACCGCTTCACCGCGGTTGTGCCGCGAGCCCGCGCTGGGATCGGCGACGAAGTCGTGAGCGGCGTCCGGAGTGCCGTCCCAGAACATCTTCGTCACGAACCAGGGCCGGTAGGCATCGAAGACCACGATGCCGAACCCTTGGGCGTGGAGCTTTTTGTCGGCTCGGGCCAGCGCCTCGGCGGCAGGACGCTGCAGGTAGGCGGCGCTCTTCGAGTACACCGGAAATCCCAGCAGGTTTCGGCTGGTTGCGTAGCGCACATCCAGCTTGACGGACGGATCGATGGTCCTTATCGCAACGAGATCGGCCGCCCTGTGCGGCTCGGTCTCGACGGGCGGAGATCCCGCCAGCGCGCGCTGGCGCAACAGAGCCAGCCCCGCCTCGCTGAGCTTCCCGGCCGGGGGATCGATGATGATGTTTCGACGCGGAAAAGCCAGGCCGTGCCAGGTGACGCCCGTTCCGAGACCGTGCGCATCGCGGCTGAATTCGAGGCGCTCCCCCGGATAGAACGGGCCCGACGCCGGCAGTTGCCACGTATCCGCCGCGACGCGCGTCATCGGGTCGTACGCGAAGCCGTCGATCCGCACGAACAAGGAGCCGTCGCGCTCGAATGCGCGGATGCTGGCGTGATCCCACCCGTAGTCGCCGATGAGCCCCGCGATCTCGGCAGCGGGCGGTACCGGCTTGCGCGCGGCGGCGCGGGCGTAGCGAGTGCCGTCGGCTTCGACCCATCGGCCATGCGGCTCGATCTCGAGACGCAGGGGGACCGTGTAGTCATCCATGACGTAGCCCGACGCTCCGCGCCGCAGACGGCCGGCGAGGCGCGGAGTCTCGATGAACGCCTCTCCGTCCACCCAACGGATCATGACCGTCGAGCCCGCGTGGCGGTACTCGCCCGCGAGGGGCACCGCTTCGTCGGTGGTCAGGGGACGGCTGGTGGGGCTCCCGGGTAACGCCTTGCCGTCCCGAACGGCCAATGCCGTGCGCAGCGCGTACTCGGCGACACGCCGTGCGGAGGACCCGAAGTCCAGCGTGTCGTACGCGACGGCGCCGATGCCATCCGCGGGCAGCAGGTCGAAATTCGATGTGAACCCGTAAACTGCGCCGGCAGCGCCATCCAAGGCGTGACCCTGCAGATCCGAGCGGATGAACCCCAAGGTCCGGCCGCCGCCACGATCGGGTGCCGGCTTCGCGCCCTCCATCTGCCCGAGGGCGCGCGCGCTCACGATCGGCTCGCCGCCCGGCGCGCGTCCGCCGGCGAGCAGCGCCGTGCCGAGCGATGCCAGGTCGCGGAGCGTGGTGGTCGAGCCCAAATCCGGTTGCAAGCCCGGATCGATGGCCGGCGCGGCCGTGCGCGGCGCGTCGTAGCTGGTCATTTCGGCATACGCGAGGGGCCGTATGGAGTCGGCCGGCCACACGGCGCTCGAGGCCATGCGGGCGGGGACGAACAGCTCGTCCCGCATGAGCGCCGCATACGATTTGCCGGTGACGGCCTCCAACACGCGCCCGATCACCGCAATGCCGGCCCTGGAGTACGCAGTCACCGTGCCCGGCGCGGCGAGCACCCGCGTGTCGTTCAGGCTGCGCACCGCCGACGCGAGGTCCGGGCTGCTCGCGGCGAAGTAGGATCCGGCCGCAGGCTGGTCCACCAGCCCCGCGCGATGCGCGGCGAGCAGGCGCAGCGTGATCTCGGCCGGAAACCGGTTCTGCGGGGCGAAGTCCGGCAGATACCGCTGCACCGGCACGTCGAGATCGAGCACCCCGCGATCGGCGAGCCGCAGCATCGCGAGCACCGTGAGCACATCGGTGACGGATCCCGCCCTGAATACCGTGTCGGCTCCGGCCGGAACGCGCCGGCTCTTGTCCGAATAACCGGCGGCTCCCGCCCACACCGTTCCCGCGCAGTCGAACAGGGCGACGCCCAGGGAGGGCATCTGCAGCGATTTCCGCTCGCTCTCCAGGACGGCTTGCATCGCGGCGCCGATCTGCGCCATCTGAGGCTGCGTGAATGATCGGCAGGCGGTGCCGGCGTGTCCCCGGGGAGCGCCGTCGACCGCGTCCGTCGCGGCGAATGCCGGCGGCAAAGCGGCGGCAAGGATGAGAATCGCGCCGGCCGCCGGTTTTCCAAGGGAGATCCGCTTCATCATTACCTCGTGGCGGACGAGCTCGAAGAATTTAAAACGATATCACTCTTCATTGCAAGAAGTCGTAGAGTGCGGGGAACGTATGACGAGACGGACCGTCCGCAGCCACCGCCCCGCGACCATCGCCGACGTCGCGAAGCTTGCGAAGGTCTCCATCGTTTCCGCCTCGAGGGTCATCAATGACAGCCCGACGGTGCGCGAGTCGACGCGCCGGGCCGTCCGCGGCGCCATGCTGGAGCTCGGATACACCCCGAACGCCGCGGCGCAGATGCTGCGCACCAAGCGCAGCAACATCATGGGGTGCGTGGTTCCGGATCTGTCGAATCACGTGACCGCCGCCGTGGTTCACGCCGCGGAGAAGGAGCTGAACGGAGCCGGGCTGCTGCTCGTGACGGCTTCGAGCGACCTGAGTGCGCAGCGCGAGGCCCAGCTCGTGCAGTCCCTGTGCCAGCGCGGCGTCGGCGGCCTGTTGATCCAGCCCGGCGACGAGACGAGCGCGCTCGTGAGCGGCGCGATCACCCGGGCCGGCGTGCCGGTCGTGCTGCTCGACCGCGACGTCGAGGTGCCGAGCGACCGGGTGCTTTTCGAGCACTACGATGCGACGCGACAGGTGGTCAGATACCTCCTGGACCTCGGCCACCGCGATATCGCCATCATCGCGACGGCCGAGACCGCGCGCCCCGGACGTGAGCGCCTGAGGGCGTTCCGGGACGAGCTTGCCGCTCACGGCCTCGGCCGGATCCCTGACGGCCGCATATTCTGCGGCTCGCATCTCGCGCAGCACGGATTCGATGCCGCCATGGCGCTGATGTCGGCGCCATCCCCACCGACCGCGCTGATCGCCGCCGGCAATCTCATCGTGCTCGGGGCGCTCAAGGCGCTGCAATCCATGCAGATCGACATACCGGGCCGGCTCTCGTTCGTCGGCTCGGACAATCCGCTCGTGTCCGAGATCATGACCCCGCCGCTCACCGTCATCGAGCGCGACAACGCCTCCCTCGGACAGCTGGCCGCACGATTGTTGATGGCGCGGGTCAAGGCCGCCGGGCAGCCGCATCGCGGCCTCGAGCGGATGACGCTGCAGTCCCGCGTGATCCTGCGCCGGTCGTGCGCGCCGCTCTCCCCGCGCACGACCGGCGCGAAGAGCCGTTGAGGCTTGAGGCGGGGACGCCGGCGGCGCGGCCATTTCGTTGCCGGATGATAACGATGTAACTTACAATCTTCGGGGCGGAACACGGCGACTCGGGCGCCCCAAGACCGCATTTGGCCGCTCGGGAGGATCATGGCTACGGTTCCCTTCGTCGACACCCATTTTCATCTTCACGACATGAAGCGGCCAGAGCTGCGCTACGTCTGGCTGGAGCGCGACTGGGTTCATCCGCTGCTCGGCGACATCGATCCGATCAAATCGCAGCACTACTGGGTCGAGGATTTCATGGCCGAAATCCGCTTCTCCAACGTGCCGAAGGCGGTCCACATCCAGGCGGCGCTCGGCACGCCGGATCCCGTCGACGAGACGAAATGGCTGCAGGCCTTCGCCGACCGGTTCGGGTACCCCCACGCGATCGTTGCCGAGTGCCACTTGAATCAGCCCGACGCCCAGGCGGTGCTCGAGCGCCAGCTTGGCTACGCGAACGTTCGGGGAATTCGCGACTTCGGACCCGGGGACTACCTCGTCGATCCGGCATGGCGCGCGGGGTTCAAGCTGCTCGGCAAGCTCAACCTGGTGTCGTGCATCGATACGCGTCCGGAGCGCGCCGCCAAGCTCGCCGATCTCGCGAGGGCTCATCCCGACGTGCAGATCTGCGTCGACCACTGCGGGCTGCCGGAAAAGCGCGACGCCGGCTACTTCCACATGTGGCGCAAGGCGATCGCCGAGATGGCGGGCGCTCCCAGCATCACCATGAAGATCTCGGGTCTCGGCATGTGCGACAACCGTTGGACGCTCGACAGCATCCGGCCGTGGGTCCTGTCCTGTATCGAGGCTTTCGGCACGTCGCGCGTCGTGTTCGGCACCAACTGGCCGGTGGACCGCATGTACAGCTCGTACCCCGACGTGGTGAGCGCCTACCGGACGATACTCGGCGGCTTCAGCTCGTCCGAGCAGCTCGCGATGCTCTCGGGCAACGCCGAGCGCCTGTTCCGCATTTGAGACCCGAAGGAAACCCAGATGGCCGATCCCAAGCGTGAATTGCCCCCTCTCACCGCGACCCGCGTTCATCACATCGGCATGAGCGTCGCCAGCGTCGATGGCGCCCTCGCCTTTTGGGAGCCGTTCCTCGGCACCAAGGCGCGCTGGCGCACCGTGCTCGACCGCCCCTATCTCGGAAGGCACGTCGGCTACCCGGGCGTGAAGATCGACGCCGCGTTCATCGAGCTGCCCGGGGGCAACATCCTCGAGCTGCTCGACTACAAGGTCGAGGACAAGAAGCAGGGCTCGGAATGGACCGCCAATCCGGGCAACGTGCACATCTGCATCAACGTCGAGAACACGCGGTCCGCGCGCGACCGCGCGATCGCGCTCGGCGCCCGTCCGGTGGCGCCCGAGGGCCCGATCGACGTGGACGGCGGCCCCAACAAGGGCGCGGTGGTCTCCTATCTGCGGGTCCACGACGGCATCACTCTCGAGCTCTATCAGCCGGCGCCGAAGCTTTAGCCGCGCCGAGCTACCACATCACCTGGCCGCCGGTGAAGTTGATCGCCTGCCCCGTCATGTAGGCCGCATCGTCCGACAACAGAAACCAGATCGCTCCCGCGCACTCGTCCGCGCTCGAGGCGCGGCCCAGCGGCACCGAGCGATTGCGCGCTTCACTCAGCTGCGCGGCGGTCGTGGCGCGCTCGCGTGCGACCTCGTCGAGAACCTTGTCCTGCATCGGCGTATCGACGATGCCGGGACAGATCGCGTTGACCCGGATCGGCCGCGTGGCCAGCGCATGAGCGAAGGAGCGGGTGATCGAGAGGATCGTGGTCTTCGATGCGGCGTATGGCGCAACCTCGATCGTGGCGGCGAGCTTTGCGGAGCTCGAGGAGAGATTCACGATCGCCCCGCCCGGCTTCATGCGCGGTCCGATCGCCTGGCAGAGAAAGAAAATCGACTCGGCGTTGATCGTCATGATCTCGCGCCAATCCTGGGGCGTGACCTCGAAGATCGGCTTGATGCGGATGATGCCCGCCGCGTTGACGAGGAAATCGAAGCCTTCCGCGGCCTGCGCGATTCTCGCCCGATCCTCAGGGTCGGCCACGTTCGCGGCCATGGTCACGAGGCCGCTCCCGGCGAGCTCCGCCAGCCGCCCGGCCGCGAGGTCGACCGCCAGCACCTCGATTCCCTCGCGCTGCAGCCGCTGGGCGACCGCCCGTCCGATGCCGCTCGCCGCGCCCGTGACGACGGCACGGCGCTTACCCATTGCAGTCACGCGCGCGTCCCAGACACGGTCCCATCAAAACATCACCGGTGCAGGACATCTGTCACTTGCCCTCGCCGACCCACGACTCCGTGGGTGCGTCGTCCGCCAACGGCAGCGAGCGGAGCCAGCTCACGACCATCCACACGCCTTCCGTTCCGAGCACCCCGCCGAAGGCCGGCATCCCCTTGGGCCGGCCGTAATAGATCGAGCTGAACACCTCGGAGTCCGCCCCGCCGTAGCGCCAGCGTCCATCGGCCAAGCTCGGGCCGATATAGCCGCTTGCATCGCTCGCATGACAGCCGTCGCAGTTCATGGCCAGGAACAGCGCCGCACCTTGCTTGGCAGCCGCCGCATCGTGGGCGTGCGGGTTGGTGAGGATTGCGCCGGGCGGCGGTGTGCCGCCGGCCTCGACATGTGCTTCGTAGCGCACGGCGGGCGGCGTGGCCGCGACGGGGGCCGGCGCCTCGTTGCGCGCGCACGCGGCGAGCGCGCCTGTCGCGGCGAGGAGCAAGGGCAGCAGCGGCAGCCTTCGATGATTCGGCGAGAGATGATGGAGCGTCATAGCGCGAAGATCCAAATGATGCCGCCCTGGCTGGTATGGCGGGCGATGTCCTTGACGTAGTCCGCGGGCGGCCGCACGTCCGCCGGGTCGTCCGACCGCGTATCGCCCGAGAGCAGCGCCCAGTCCCCGCCGATTCCGGCATAGACCGCGACGTACTGCCGGCCGTCGGGGCCGCGATAGGTCATCGGATTCCCGACCACCCCGGAGCCCACCTTGAACTTCGAGAGCACCTTCCCGTTGCGCGCGTCGGCGCTCACGAACCAGCCGTCGAGCGTGCCGTAGAACACCACGTCGCCGCCGGTGACCAGGCTGCCGCTCCAGTTCGGGAACGGCTCCTTGTTCTCCCACACCTTGACTCCGCGTGCGGCATCCCACGCGATGAAGCTGCCGAGGTATCCGCCGGGGCCGCCGTTGTAGGGCGTCGCCGCGCCCATGAACGGCGTGCCCTTGCGGTAGCTCGCCCGCGAGGCGAGATAATCCATGCAGAGGTTGTTGGTGGAGGTGTAGAAAAGATGGGTGCGCGGCGAATACGCCGCGGGTGAGGCCGGGCTCACGCCTCCCTCCAGGCTCGGGCAGATTCCCTTCACGTTGCCGCGTGAGGTGCCCGTCAGCTTCGAAGGATCCAAGACCGGCCGGCCGGTGGCCAGATCGATCGACTTCGCCCAGTTCTCCGGCGCGAACGGCTGCGCGAGCAGCAGCCGGCCGGTGACGCGGTCGAGCGTGTAGGCAAACGCGTTCTTGTCGAAGTGCACCAGCGCCTTGACCGCCCGCCCGTCGATCGTGAGATCGGCCAGGATCATCGCCCCCGTGGCGTCGTAGTCCCAGCTGTCGTGCGGTGTGAATTGGTAAGCCCACACCAGGGCGCCGTCGCTCGGACGGCGCGCGAGCACGCTCGACGTCCACTTGTTGTCGCCCGGTCGATCGTCCGCGTTGTACGGTCCGGCATTTCCGGTGCCGTAGTAGATGAGATCGAGGTCGGCGTCGTATGAAATCGAGCCCCAGACCGGACCGCCGCCGTGGCGCCACGCATCGCCGGGCCAGGTACGCGCGCCCAGCTCGGCGCCCGAATCGTACGGCGGCTTGAACGTGTCGGCGCGTACGCCCATGTCGGCATCCGGCCCCAGGTTGTGCACCGTCCAGATGACCTTGCCGGTCGCGAGATCGAGCCCCTTCAGCCAGCCGTAGATGCCGAACTCCCCGCCCGCGGCGCCGACGATCACCCGGTCGCGCACGACGAGCGGCGCCATGGTGACGGTCTCGCCGCTCGCGAGATCCGCAATCTGGGTCTTCCATAGCTCGCGTCCCGTCCGGGCATCCACCGCGACCGTGTGCCCGTCGAGAAGGTTGTACACGATCTTGCCGCCGGCATAGAACGCGCCCCGATTGATCGAATCGCAGCACGTCTGGCCGAGCGCATTCGGACTGTCGTCCGGCCGGTACTTCCACTTCAGCGGGTAGCCTTCGCGGCTCAGATCGAAGGCATAGAGCACGTTCGGCCACGGCGTCACCACGTACATCGTGTCGCCGACCACCAGAGGCTGTCCTTCGTGGCCGCCGAGGACGCCGGTGGAGAATGTCCACACGGGATGAAGACCGTGCGCGTTCTGAGCGCTGATCGAGGCGAGCGGGCTGTAGCGCGTGCTCGCATAGTCCCTGCCGGGCATCGACCATTCGGCATCGGTTCCGGAAGGTGCCGCGGCCGCGGGCACCGCCGTGCCGCCGAGCAGCGCGGCCACGCCGCCCAAGGTTGCGGTGAGTATGGCGCGAATCATGAGTTCCCCATTGACGTTGGCCCCCCGTTCAAAATCTCATCTAGTCTGCCGCAACGATCCGCACCGGTCCAAGCAGCCCGGAGGGCAGCAGCGCGGCGGGCGTCCCATTCTGCTTCCGTTCCTCGCAGGCCGCGTCCCAGGCGCAGAAAAAATCCGGCGGCAGCCGCGCCGCGTAAGTCGTCACATTGGTCTTCGTCATGCGGCGCTCCTGCGGCAGCCCGGCGTCGCCGATCAGCCGGTTCGGCCAAAGGTTGACGACTTCGATCTCCAGGTCGTTCTCGCCGGAGCGCACCAGACCCCCGATAGCGACGCGCCAGGGCGCGGTCCACACGATTCCCGCATCGTGCCCGTTGATGCGGACCTGCGCCACGTTCTTGACGAAGCCAAGGTACAGATAGAGCCTGCCCGGGGCCTGTGCGGAGACCTTGAAGCGATTGCGGTAGGTCGCCGTCCCGCTGTAATGGCGGATCGACTCCTCCGGCCGCTTGGACCAGTCGTCGAGCTGCTCGAACACCGCGCTTTGCGGACCACCCCACTTCGGATCGAAGCTCACGCGCCAGGGACCCCCGATCCTGGCGGTCTCGCGCAGCACGGGCGCATTGCGCCGCCGCGGCGACGCATGAGGCCTCGAGACCTTGCGGAACACGACAAAGGCGCTCTGCTTGGCCTCGAGGTGCAGGGGCACGGCGGTTCGGGCGCCGTCGACCTCGAACTCATCCAGATCGCGAACGTCGCCGGTCACGGGGTCCCACAGCTCCGGGGTCCTGCCCGACACCCGCAAGACCGCGCTGAGGTCGGTCGGTGACTCGGACAGATTGGCGATGAAGTAGATGTCGCAGTTTCCGTCGCTCCGATGGACCCAGTCCAGCTGCGCATCGGCCGGGACACCGCGAAATTCGACATCCGGAGCGAGGCCGTCCGACTCGATGATGGCGCTCAATGGACGCCCCCAGATCACCCGCCCCGCACCGATCTTCCTGCCGGGAGCGGAGGCATCATCGCCCCAAAGGTCATGGGCCGTCTTCTCCACCTCCTGTTGAGAGTGCGGATAGTCCGTCAAGCCGAGCGATCCCTTCGGCCGCGCGCCGACGACGGTGGCCCCGCCCTCCACCAAGGCTCTCAATTTTGCCATCACCGCCGGCGTCATCGAATCGGCGGCGCCGTCCGGAATGACCAGATAGCGGTATGCCACCCCGTCGGGCAATACGACCCGGCCGTTCTTCGCCTGCGCACGCGCGAGCAACGCCTGCGCGTTGATGACGTCGAAGTCGTATCCGGCGACCGGCTTGCGATCTCGCAGCGCGAAATTCGGAATCGCCTCGCCGGTGAAATACAGCAGATCCGCGCAAAACGATCCCTGACGCAGCAGGAACTGGCAGCGTGCGAGATAACTGAGCCATGCGCCGCTCTTCGGCCACCAGGTCACGTTTCGGTCGACGTGCAGGCCCGTGTACTGCCATTCGTATCCCGGCTTGTCGGTGAGGCTGGGCTGGGAGACGAAGAAGCACAGCACGTTGCGCGTGAGCCCGAGACAGAAGGCGCGATCGCCAAAGGACTTGAGGAAATAGGGATCCTCGGTCCAATCGGGATTGAAATTCGTGAACGCCTCGGCCTGGCACAACGGCTTGCCATAGATGTGGGCGGCCGACGCAGCCTGCTTGATGGAGCCGAAATTTGCCTGCGGAAAGGCCGGCTCGGCGCTCTTGAAGAACTCCGACGCGACCCCCTGCGAATAGATGGCCGGGTTGCGCTCGAAGCCCTGGAAGCTCGCCCGCGAGCTCCAGAACTCCGCCATGGGGATGTCGTTCGTTCCCAGGCACTCGAGCCCGTCGATGTATTGCGTATACCACGGCCCGCCGGACTCCGGATGTGTCCCGAGGCCCTTCGCGTGCGCAAGCTGCGCAAGCCGGCCGTAGTAGTTGGCGGCTATCAAATCGGCGATCGTCCGCCGGTAGTCCCAGAGAAAGCGCCGCGTGATCTCGGGCGACTCGACCGTCTTCCCGGCCAGGCCCGCAAGGTAGAGCAAGGGGCTGTACCGTCGGCGCGCGGCAAATTCCTCGATGAGCTTCGGCGTCCACGTGGGGATCCCGAGCTCCCAGCTGTCGATGTGCACGTACTTGAGCACCGGGCCGGCCAGCGAGCCCGCATCCTCGATGAGCTTCGCGCCCGTCTCGGCGAAATGCCGGTCCATCGCGTCCGCGCTCATGGGGTCGATCTCCCATGCCGCGGCATCCTGCGGCGGCCTCGTCTTGGTCCGTATCGAGGCATCGCCGTTTTCCTCATCGTACTGCCGCACGATGCAGCCCATCCTCAGAACCCTCCACGTCCCTTTCGGCACGGCCCAGTGCAAGCGGCCATCGCTCATTTGACCCGTCAGGTCGCGGACATCCCCGAGCTTCCATACGCCGCCGTGCTCCTCCGCGCACGCCAGCACCGCGACGTCCCGGTACCAGGCGGTGGGGTCGTCCAACGCAAAGCCCGACGGGCTCTCGCTCGATGCGATGCTCACGCCCCCGGGCGGCCGCTCCACATAGCGCGGCAGCTCCGCATCGAATGCTCTGGGACCCTCGATGACGGTCTCTTGCCATACGAAATGCTTGATCGCATCGTCGCGCGTCACCCAGGGACCGCCGGCATTCCAGCCGCTGCAGAGGTTGACGCTCAGGTCCAGTCCGAGGCGCCCCGCCTCGGCGAGCGCGTGCCGAAAGTGCGCGCGCCACTCGCCGCTCATGAAGGGCGGCCCCTTGGGCGCACCCGGACCGGCGATTCCCGCGTTGAAGAGCAACACCCCGGCGATGCCTTGCTGTCTCATGGCCTCGAGGTC
The DNA here is from genome assembly GCA_036272295.1 of Steroidobacteraceae bacterium. Classification (GTDB taxonomy): domain Bacteria; phylum Pseudomonadota; class Gammaproteobacteria; order Steroidobacterales; family Steroidobacteraceae; genus Bog-1198. The sequence continues at coordinate 10,694 of DATAYZ010000140.1, read as the reverse complement.
CGCGGTGATGCCGGCTTCGGTGACGGCTCCGTCGAGCCACCACCAGTAAGCCCAAGGCTTGAACTCCCGCGGCGGCGACTGGAACGAGCCCGCCATGGGATCGGCGCTCTGCGGCGTGGGCGTCCCGGACCCCCGCGTCCCCGCCCGCGACACCCCGACGATCACGCCGGCGGCTCCCACCGTGGACAAAAACGATCGGCGGGTCAGCATGTGCGAATCCTAGTGTCCGAGGTGATAGCTCAGATCGATGCCGAATGTCAGCGGTTGAGAGACCGAGATCCTGTTGAACGTCGGGACGGTGAGGTTGATCTGCTGCGACGTGTCAGACAGCAGGGCTCTCTGGTTGAACAAATTCGTCGCGAATAGTATCGCCCTCCAATGGTCGTTTTCGAGCCCCACGCGCAGGTTCGTCAGGTCGTGGGGCGGCAGGTGGTTCACCTGCGAAGTGACGTCGATGTGGCCGTCGACGTAGTTGTTCTCGATGCGCGCCGTGAAGGCGAGATCCGCCGCCCCGATGCCTCTTCGGTATGCAAGGGACGTGCTCGAAGTCCAGAGCGGAGTGTTCTGCACGGGCGAGCCGGCCGCGATCCCGGTTCCGTTGGCGGTTGCGACGATCGTCGCGTGCGTATAGGCCGCGTTTGCCGACAGCAGCAGCCCCTGGGCCAGCAGGACGTTCACCTCGGTCTCCCCGCCGTAGATGTGCGCATCGCTCAGGTTGCCGGTGTATGCGAAGCCGCAGGAGAGCCCCACGCTTTGCTGCAGTCCGCTCCAGTTCTCGAAATACCCGGCGCTGTTCACGGTCACGCGGTTGTCGAACATCGTGGCCTTCTCGCCGAGCTCGTAGCTCCACACCCCGTCGGGGCCGAAGGTCGAAGGTGCCGAGACGAACGAGGTGGTGCCCGCGTTCGCCTGCAAGGCGGCCTCGCAGGTATCACCCACCGGACCGGATGTCGGAACCGGAAAGTTGCCGCCGCCGGGCCGGAACCCTTTGGCGGCCGTGAAGTACAGGAGCAGATCCTTGTCCATCTGATACGACAGGCCGAATTTCGGGTTCACGCCGCTGTTTTGCGCGAACGAGGACGTGGTGCCTGCCGCGGCGATCGCCCCCGACTGCGTCAAGACGACGGAGGTGTCATAGGCATAGCGGCGCAGGCCCACGGTCGCCTTCCACGCCGGGATGAATTCATAGGACGCCTCGCCGAAAAAGGATCTTTGAATGATCTTCGTCGGCTGGTAGTTCGAGTAGAGGTTCGGCGTCCCGAACAGCGCCGTCGCGCCCGGCGCGAGGATCGACAGGCTGATCGTGTCGGAGAAATCGCTGTAGAAATAGCCCAACAACCATTGCAGGCTCGAATTGCCCGACGAGACCAGACGCAGCTCCTCGCTGGTCTGCCGCGTATTCTCGAATTCGCTCGGCGTTGGGGTCAGAGCCCCCAATCCGCCCTGCGATGCGTAGAACGGGGAGATCGCGGCGGGAGTCGACAGAGCCCACTGGAACTCCTCGGCGCCGTCCTGATGAAGGGTCCAATCGCGCGTCCAATGCGATGTGGTCGAGACCACGTCGAACGCATCGAATCGATACTTGGCGTTCACGCTGCCGAGGTCGAAGCGGTCCGAGAACGGCTCCGGAGCGTCGAAGGGTTGGTAGTGCGCGTCCGTCCCCGGGTCGCTGTCGATGGAGCTCAGGCCATCCTGCCGCAGCTCCTGATGGAAATAGGACGGCTGGATCGCAAGCTGGTCGGTGGGGTTCCACAGGAGAGCGATCCGGGCGCCCGTGAGCTTTTCCGCGTTGGAGCCCTTGTAGTCCGCCGCGACGGGAGCCGCCGCGACATTGCCCCGCGTCTGCAGGTCGTTCGTCTCCGCGGGGAAGCCCCCATTGGCGATGACGACCCGGTCGATCCAGCCGCTCGTGTGAGATTCCGACCCCACGATTCTGACCGCCGCGGTGCTTCCGAGCGGCACGTTGAGCATGGCGTTGACGCCGTGATTGAAGCCCCCGCCATCGGTGGCGGAGAAAATCGTCTCCGCGGAGGCATCGAGCGCCTTGGGATCCGGCGCATTGGGGATGACCTTGATCGTGCCGCCCATCGAGCCGGCACCGTACAGGGTTCCCTGCGGGCCGCGCAGCACCTCGATGCGGTTCAGGTCATACAGGTTCGGGTCGATGACGCTGTACGAGCTGTCCGATCCGGTCAGAGGCGTATCGTCCAGGTAAAAGCCGACCGTGGGCGAGTTGCCGCCGATCGCCGCAACCCCGCGCATCTCGTACGAGGTCTGCCCCGGTCCGCTCGTCTGCATCGACACGCCGGGAATGGATTGCGCCAACGTATCGAAATCGACGAAGCCCCGCGCCTCGATGTCCACCCCGGAAACCGCCGTGATGCTGATCGGCGTGCTCTGGACGGTCGTCTCGCGCTTGGTGGCCGTTACGACGATCTCCTGCAGCGAGTCCGCCGCCGCGGCGCCCTGTTGTTGCGCCAGGGCGTCGATCGAATACGTGATGGAAAGCCCGGCCGAGAACGCAAGCAAGGCGGGCGCGCTGAAAGCAGTACGAATCACGGCATGTCTCCCCTGGTGATGTGCCGGACGCATCTCGACCGGCGTTTCCGCAACGGCGCCGCCGACGCGAGCACGCCGCAGCCCGGTCTACGTTGCCGACGGCTCATTTTTTGCTCGTTGCGCCGGGCCCGTATATAGCCAAATTGATCAATGACTAGCACAGATTGATTGCCGGAAATTGCAGGGCACGGCGTTGCCCGCAGGAGCTCAACGGGCGTAGGGGCGCTCGAGCGGGATCTCCCGATTGAGCTCGACTCCAAAGCCCGGCTTGTCGAGGGCGCAGAGCGGCAGACGCCCATTGACCGGCACCGGCTCACCGAGGAGCTGCGGGTGGAACATCGGCACGACTTGATCCGCCTTCGGATGCATCATCAGGAATTCGGCGAACGGACTGTTGTGCCGCGTCGCCACGAAGTGGTAGCTGTAGACGCTGGAGCCATGCGGGATGACCAGGGTGCCGCGAGCGTCGGCGAGGTTCGAGATCTTGATGAGCTCGGTGATCCCGCCGCACCAGCCGACGTCCGGCTGAATGATGTCGCAGCAGTCCATCTCCAGCAGCAATCGGAATCCCCAGCGCGTCGCCTCGTGCTCGCCCGTGGCGACGAGGAGCCCCGGCGGCACGGCGCGCTTCAGCGCCGCGGATCCCCAATAATCATCGGGGCTGAGGGCCTCCTCGATCCACTTCAGGCCGTACTGCGACGCCTCGTGGGCGAGGCGCGTCGCGTACGGCAGGTCGAGGCTCATCCAGCAATCGAGCATCAGCCAGAAGTCGTCTCCCGTCTTCTCGCGCATCTCGGCGATCATGGCGAGATTCTTCTTGAAGCCCGTTTCGCCCTCGGCCGGGCCGTGATGCAACGGCATCTTGCCGCCCAGGAACCCGAGCGCCTTCGCCGCATCGGGACGCGACCCGGTGGCGTAGAACACGAGCTCGTCGCGCACGGCGCCGCCGAGAAGCTGGTGCACCGGCTCGCCGCGCAACCGTCCCAACAGGTCCCACAACGCGAGATCGACGCAGGAAATGGCATTCACCACCAGGCCTTTGCGTCCGTAGAACTGGGTGGCGAAATACATCTGATCCCAGATCTTCTCGACCTGCGACGGGTCGCGCCCCTCCAGGAACCGCGCGAGGTGCTTTTCCACGATGTAAGCCGCCGGCTCGCCGCCCGTCGTGACGGCGAATCCGACGACTCCGTTTTCCGCCTCGATCTCGACCACCAGAGTCCCCAGAACGTTCGCCCCGAAGCTTTGGCGGCTTTGCCGATATTCGGGATAGCGCGCCATCGGGCTCGAAATGTGATCGTCGATCCAATGGCCTTTCGCCTGATCGTGATAGTCCGCGCCCGCGCCGCGGGACACGAACGCGCGCACCTGCTTTATCTTGGGAAATCTCATCTGGGCACTCCGTAAAATGTTCCGCTCAGAACGTCGTGCGGCCGCCCGAAGTGTCGAACGTCGCCGCGGTCGTGAAGCTGCACTCCTCGCTCGCCATGAAGCAGATCATGGCGGCGCTCTCCTCCACTTCGCCGAGCCGGCCCATGGGGATCTTCGAGCGCATGTAATCGACCTGGCTCTGCGGCAGCTGCTGCAGAATGGGGCTTTCGAAGGTGGCCGGCGAGATCGCGTTCGCCAGGATCCCGCTCAACGCCAGCTCCTTGCCCAGCGACTTGGTGAGCCCGATGACGGCGGCCTTGGAGGCGGAATACGCCGCGGCATTCGGGTTGCCTTCCTTGCCCGCCACGGATGCGACGTTCACGATTCGCCCGTAGGAGTTGCGCAACATGTAAGGAATCAGCTCGCGGCAGGAATGAAATACGCCATCCACGTTGACGGCAAAGGTCCTGCGCCAGCTGTCCACGGGAAAGTCCTGAACCGGCACGGTGGCGCCCGTGATGCCGGCCGAGGCCACGAGGATGTCGATCCTGCCGAGCGCATCGTTCGACTCCCGCGCCGCACGGGCTACCTGGGCGTGATCCGAGACATCGACCGCCGCGATGTGGGCGGCCCCGAGCTCGTCTCGAGCCGATTGCAGCACGGCCGGATTCACATCCCACAGCGACACGGCGCCGCCTTCCGCGATGATCCGGCGCGCCACCGCCTTTCCCAACCCCGACGCCCCACCCGTGATCACGGCCGTGCGGCCGGAGAATCTTCCGGAATACGTTTTCATGGACGACTACCTGATTTGAATTTGCACACTCAGATGACTCCGACTCGCCTTGCCTGCGCGAGCAGGATACGCTCCGAGGCGGTCCCCATCGGCCACCCGCGTCCGCGCAGCGAGGGATGGCCGATCAGCCCTTGGGCGTGCAGCAGCGTCTTTTCCGAGGCAATGAAGCAGTCCAGCGACTGGAACTGCCATACCAGCAGCGGCAGCGCTTCGTGAAACGCCGCGCGCGCCGATTCCCGATCGCCCCGGGACCAGCTCTCGAACACGCCTTGAAACAATTTCGGGTGCGCACAACCCGGAATCAGCCCATGGCCGCCCGCCTCGAGCACCTCGAGAAAGTAGAGCCCGCCGTGACCGCCGAATATCCCCATCCCCGGCAGCGACGCCAGCTGGGATACGGCGTCCGCGGCCGGGACCGATTCGGGCTTGGCGTACGTGACGTTCGGGCAGCGCTGCGCCAAACCAATGATGAACTCCGCACTGAGCGCCACCCCGATGAACGCCGGGGCGTCCTGCACCATCAAGGGCGTCGGGCGGATCGCATCGGCGACGTGGGCGTAGTGCTCGAAGAGCTGGTCGACCGACCAATCGGGCCTCGAAGGCGGCGCAACCATGACGACCGCCGCACCGTTTCGGGCGGCGTCCACCGCAAGCTCGGTGGACGCCGGCGTGTCGGGCGCGGTGCATCCAACGATGATCGGCACCCCCTTCGCCGCCTCGAGCACGCGACGGGCGATGCTCATCCGCTCGGCACAGGTCAACGCGGCGGATTCCCCCGCCAGTCCCAGAATGCTCATTCCGGCGACGCCGGCACGCAGCTGGTGCTCGACGATCGAGGCGAGCTCATCCAGCGACACGTTGCCCGACCGGTCGAACGGCGTGGGCAGCATGGGAAAGATGCCGCGGTGGGTGCCGCTCACGTCAGGGCTCGACCGGCGGCCGGCGGGCCGGCGGGAAGTGATCGGCGGCGTGCGAAGCGGCGGCGGGTGATGGGTCGATCATCTCGGGAGCGCGCGAGGCCGCGGACCGGTAGGCGGCCTCGATGAACTCGACGGTTGCAACCGCAGTGGCGGCATCGGCCGGATTGTCGCCGTTGCCACGAATCAGATCGATCAGGCCCGCGGTCACCGCGGCGGCCGGATACACATCGGCACTGACGAGGTCCGGCAAGGACTCCGTGGTGCCGTCGTTGCCATGCCACGCGAGCTTGCCATGGATGAGCTCCTGAAGAATGCAGCCCTTCGTTCCGTAGTAGCGGATCTCCTGTTGCTGCGGCTGGCCCGGCCGCAGGCTCCCCGTGGACCCCATGGTGCCGATCGCCCCATTGTCGAGTCGATAGGAGATGGCGTCGGCCAGGTCGACCGGAAGATCCCGGTTGATCATGAGCGCGCTCACTTCCGCGGCGCGACGCCCCGTGACCCAGAAGACCATGTTCATCGCGTGAGTGATCTGGGTCTGCGCCTGCCCGCCGCCCGAGAGCTTGGGATCGGAGTACGTCCGGGAGTCGGGTCCGAACATCGGATAGTGAAACACCCGGTCGTACTCGTCCGTGCGGCCGCGGTAGAACGCCTCCACCATCGAGGCGAACAGTCCGGAGACGAAGAGCAGGTCGCCCACGCGCCCATCGAGCACCCACTCCCGCGCCGTTCTCGCATGGTGCGTGAACTGATACGTGTAGCCGACCATGAGATGCAGGGAACGCTCGCGGGCGATCTTCAGCAGCTCATGCCCCTGGCGCGACTCGAGCACGAACGGCTTCTCGCAGAGTGCGTGCAGCCCGCGCTCCAGCGCCGCCTTGACCAGGGTGTAATGGGTGACGTGTGGCGTCGCGATGACGACGGCATCCGCGAGCCCGCTCGCGAAGAGGTCGTGGGCATCCGCGAACGCATGCGCGACGCCGAAATGGCGGCGCGCCGCCTGCAGCCGCTCCGGATTCGGATCGGCGAGACAGGTCACCTCGGCCCATGGATTGCCCAGCAGCGCGGGCAGATGAAATTGCGTCGCCCACCAGCCGACACCCACCACGCCGACGCGCACGCGCCTGCTCATCTCGGATCGCACCACGCGGCGTCGCCCGCCGAATACCGCTCGAATGGTTGGGCGGACATCAGATCTTCCTTCAATCTTGCGAGGCGCTCAGGCCAGGGTCGAGGTATTGTCGACTTGGCGGAAAATGGCGTATATAGCCATATTGACCATCCGCTGGCACAAAATGCCTATGCGCAAGACCGCTGATTTCTTTACCTACCTGATCAACAATCCGGCCGATGACTGGGGGCTCGAGATCACCACGGTCGGCTATTATCACGCCGCTCCGCACACCCGCTATCCCCCGCGCGGACACCCGAAGACCTACGCCTTCGAGTGGCGCGACGGTCGGCGGCTCGATGAGTTCCAGATCATCTACGTGCCGGCCGGCACGGGCAGCCTGGAGACGAAGGTCGAGCGGAGCGACGTTCGCGCGGGCGATTTGATATTGCTGCACAAAGGCGACTGGCATCGATACCGTCCCGACACGGGCAAGGGTTGGGAAACCTACTGGGTCGGATTCAAGGGACCTTACATCGAAAAATACGTCCGCGATCAGTTGTTCACGGATTCCACGTCGATCGCCCGCACCGTCGGCCACCGCGGCGAATTGATCTCCCTGTTCGATCAGCTCATCGATTTGTCCAAGCGCGATGGGGCGCTGTTCAAGAGGGTGGCCCTGGGCGCCCTGCTGCAGATCGTCGCGCATGCGTCGATTCCTCCGTCCGTCGAGAGCGCGGCGCCCCCTCCGGCGACCATCAGCGAGAAGGCGGTGGCCTTCATGAGACAGAATCTGTTCACCGAGATCGATTTCCCTCGATTGGCGTCGTCCTTCGGACTGAGCTATAGCCGGTTCAGATCGATATTCAAGAAGGACACGGGATTGGCGCCGCATCAGTTCTTGCTCAACGAGCGTGTCGCCTGCGCGAGGCGCCTGCTGCGCGATCCGTCGGTGGAGATCAAAACCATCGGCTACAAAGTGGGCTTCAGCTCGCCGTCCTATTTCTCGAGACTGTTTCGCCGCAAGACCGGCACCACCCCGTCGGCCGCGAGAGCCGCGCGCGATTGAAGCGGCCCTCGGCGGCTCACCTGCCGGCGTCGGCGATGTCGACCACGAGCCCCGAGGGATGACGCGCGGTATGGAACACCGAGTGGGTCTGACTCTTGTAGTCGGCGCCGTGCGCCGAGAAGATGTTGGGCACGAAGGTCTGCGGGTTGCGATCGATGAGCGGAAACCACGTGCTCTGGACCTGCACGGCAATCCGGTGGCCCGGACCGAAGACGTGCGAGGCAGAATGCAGGTCGATCGAATAATCGAGCACGGCGTTGGGTGTGATGGCGCGCGGATGCTCGAAACTCGGGCGGAACCGGCCGCGAAACACCTCATCGGCGATGATCAGCTGGCGGCCGCGCAGGGATGCGGGCGTGGCGGCGTCATCGGGATAGACATCGATCAGCTTCACCACCCAGTCGGCGTCGCTGCCCGTGGTGCTGGCGAACAGTTTCGCCTGCACGGCGCCGCGAATCGTGACCGGCGCTTGCAGCGGCACCGTTTGCCATGACAGGACGTCGGCGCGCTTGGCGAACGGCGCCTGGTCGTCCGCCAACCACACGGACCAGCTGCTTTCGGCCGAGATGACCGGACTGATGGGCCGTTGCCGATAGGGAACCGGGTTCGACGGGTCCGACTCGAAGCTGTCGGCCTTGTCGTCGGCCGGCGGCTGCGGCGGCTCGAACGACAACACGCCATTGGCGTGGAAGTAGAGACGGCGGCTGGAGACTCCGTGACGCGGCGGCCACGAGTCGTAGCGGCCCCATCGATCGCTGCCGGTCTCGAACACCAGCGCCTTCGGTTCCTCGAGGTCGCCGTTCCCTTTCAGCCAATGGCGAAACCAGGGCACTTCGACGTTGGCCCGGAAAAACACCCCGGTGTCGGAGCCGAGATCGAAGGGTCCGTAGCCGTGTCCGTTGCCGTATGCCCAACCGCCGTGATTCCACGGACCGATCACGAGGAAGTTGCGGTGATGCGGGTCGCCCTTCAGCTCGTTTTGATAGATCTTGAGAGGTCCATAAAAATCCTCCTGGTCCCACCAGCCCGCGACGATCAGATCCGGGATCTGCACCCGTGCCGGCATCAGCGCCGAGGTGAGGCCGGCGCGCCAGAACGCGTCGTAGTTGGGGTGCTCGACGAAATTCCGCCAGCTCGGCAGGGCGTGGCCGACGCTGCGGCGGTCCAAGGTCGCGAGGTCGGCCTGTTGCAACAGCCACGCGTACGGGTCCTGCTTCGCGTAATCGAACGCCTCGAGCGTGCGCCCGTCCGACTCGAGCGCGGCACAATATTCCCACGCGTACTGCAGACGGAACGCGCCGTTGTGATGGAAGTCATCGCCGAGAAACATGTCCTCGGGAGAAGCCTGCACCGAGACGGCCTTGAGCGCCGGATGCGGATCGATGGTCGCCATGGCCGTCGTCCAGCCCATGTACGAAACGCCGAACACGCCGACCTTGCCATTGTTGTCGGGCAGGGATTTGACGAGCCAATCGATGCTGTCGTAGGTGTCGGTCGACTCGTCCACCCCGCCGGCAGCGGCCTTCGGACGCAGCATCACGAACTTGCCCTCGGAGCCGAAACGCCCGCGAATGTCCTGCAGCACGAAGATGAAGCCGTCCTGCGCGAGCTCTTTGAGCTCGCTGTCGAATTCGCGCCCGGCCTGTTCCATGCCGTAGCCGTAGGGCGAGCGTTGCATGAGGATCGGGAGCTTTCCCGGCGTGCCCTCGGGCCGCCACACTTCCGCGTGCAATTTGGTCCCGTCTCTCATCGGGATCATCACGTCCGTGCCGACGTAGCCTCCAATGCGGGCCCCTCCGGGGAGGCGGGTCTGATCGGGAGATGCCGCGGTCGCCGGCGGCGCGGAGCTCGAGAGCATGGCGGCGGCGCAGAGCAGGATCGCCAGGGGGTGAGCGCGAGCGCGCCCGCGCTGGGTCCGGAGGGCGGACATTCGGATGTCTTTCTCGCTCAAGAACACGACTCCCTCCGCTCGGTGCACCGTCGCGAGCCGGATTTAACCGCATCGCCGGACGAAACCGCAGGAAAAGTAGCTCAATTGAGCGGCGTTCGCAGCGGATTCTCCCGAATCGAGCTCCCCTCGCGGCATATTTGCGCGCGCTGCCGGCACGGCCGCATCGCCGCGCCGGCGGCCTGAATGCGTTGGTAGAATAGGTGCGCATGCAACGAGAGTCGAACAAGGAAAAGCCGACCGACCCGCTCGATATGCAGATACTGAGCGCGCTGTCCGAGCGCGGCCGGCAGACGATGACGGAGCTGTCGAAGACCGTGGGTCTGTCGGCCACTCCGTGCGCCGCCCGCGTGGAGCATCTGGAAGCGCAGAGAATCATCCGCGGCTATCACGCCGACGTGGATATCGAGGGGATCGCGGACCTCAATCTCTATTTCGTCACCATCGCCGCCAATCCTTACTCCGCGGATCTCGCGCGCAAGCTCGAAGCGCTGATGCTGGCCAGCCCGTTCATCGCCTCGGCGGATGCGCTGTTCGGGTCCATCAACTACATTCTTCGGGTCTACGCGCGAAGCACACAGCAGTACCACGCGATCATGGCGCCGTTCGTCGAGCTTGGGGTCGACTACGAGACGTGGCCGGTCTCACGCAAGGTGATGCCGACGAAATTGCATCGACTGGTCGGACACCTCGCCGAGGGGCGTGATTGAATCTCGCCTGAAAGTGTGGGCGCCAGGAAGGAGGCCCCGGCTCCCTCGACCTCCGCTCGGGCGTACCGTCCCGTCCGCGTAAGAGCTAGTCGGGCACTGCTACCCGTAGGTGGGTCGCTAAGCCGCGGCTAGACCGGTGCTCATCAGGCGACCCCCAGGTGGACGTCGGAACATGTAACGGGTAGCAGTGCCCGCCTAGCTCTTACCCAGACG
>DATAYZ010000139.1:0-11836 GCA_036272295.1 Steroidobacteraceae bacterium | reverse complement strand
GTCTGGGTCAGAGCTACGCGGGCACTGCTACCCGTAACATGTTCCGACGTCCACCTTGGGGCCGCCTGACGAGCAGCGGTCTAGCCGCGGCCTCGAGACCCACCTACGGGGAGCAGTGCCCGCGTAGCTCTGACCCAGACGGGGCGGAACGCCCGAGCGGAGATCGGACGAAGGAAACCGAGGAGTCCTTCCTACGCCCACACTCCTAGCGCAACTCCACCCAGGTCGGGGCGTGGTCGCTCGCCTTGTCCCAGCCCCGGACCGGCCGGTCGACACCGGCACCCACGAGCCGGGACGCGGCGGCCGGGTTCAAGAGCAGGTGATCGATGCGCAGGCCGGCGTCTCGTCCATACGCATTGCGGAAGTAATCCCAGAAGGTGTAGATCTGCGCGTCCGGGTGCACTTTGCGGAGGGCGTCGGTCCAGCCCTGCTGCATGAGCCGGCCGAAGGCCTCGCGTGTCTCCACCCGGAACAGGGCGTCATCCACCCAGCGTTCCGGCTTGTAGACATCCCGCTCGGTCGGGATCACGTTGAAGTCGCCGGCGAGCACCACCGGCGTATCGCGTCTTGCAAGCCCGGCGGCGTGAGCGATCAGCCGCTCGAGCCAGCGCAGCTTGTAGTCGAACTTCGGGCCGGGCGCCGGATTGCCGTTCGGGAGGTACAGGCAGCAAATGACGATTCCGTCGACGGCCGCCTCGATGAAGCGGCTGTGTGCGTCGTCGGGATCGCCGGGCAGGGCACGCCGGACTTCGGCCGGCTCCGCCGCCCGCGCGAGTATGGCGACTCCGTTCCAGCTCTTCTGGCCGTGCCAGATCATCCCGTAGCCGAGGTCGCGGATGGGTTGCTCGGGGAATTTCTCCTGCGGGGCCTTGAGCTCCTGCAGACAGACCACATCGGGCGAGGTCTCGCCAAGCCAGCGCAGCAGGTTGGGGAGCCGTGCATTGATGCTGTTGACGTTGTAGGTGACGATGCGCATGCTCCAGCCATGTTAGCGGAAAGGCGCGGAGGCAGTCTGCGCGACCTGCTCGGCGGCGAGCTCGACGTTGCGATCGAAGTGCTGGAGGACCCGGACTTCCGGCGCAAGGCTCATGCGGTTCGCAGGAGCTTCAAGAAGGCGCGCGCGCTCCTGCGGCTGCTGCGCGCGAGCTTTGGCGATGCGCAATACCACCGTGAGAACGAGGGGCTGCGCGATGCGGGGCGGTCGCTCGCCCGCGTGCGCAACGCAGAATCGCTGCACGAGGCATACCAGGCGCTGGCGAGCCGGGCGAACGGCAGGGGGATGCCGCAGCGGATCGCGCAGCTCCTGCGTCAGGAGCTCGAGCGAGCTCGCCTCGGGCTGAGCGCCGAGGAGGCGGCCCGCGACGTGCACGCGTTGCGGCTCCTCAGGCGGCGTCTGGATGAGCACGCGCTCCCCTCCGTCGCGCAAGGCGCTCGCCGAGGGCTCGCGCGGACGTACAAGAAGGGCCGCCGCGCCATGGAGCGCGTGCGGCGATTCTCCAGCGATGCGCGGCTGCACGAGTGGCGCAAGCAGGTCAAATACCTCGTGAACGAGCTCGACGCGCTGCCGGCCGCTTTGCGCCGTCGACTCGGCGCCAGACAGGTGAAGCGGCTGAACAAGCTCGCGGAGCTCCTCGGCGACGACCACGATCTGGCGATGTTGCACCGAAAGCTCGCCGAGCGCCTGCGCACGACGGGCGAGCGGCGCGAAGCAAAGGTCTTGCGCCGCCTGGATCGGCATCTGCTCCACCGCCGCGAGAGCCTGCAGGCAAAATCGCGACGCCTGGGCAAACGCCTGTACCGCCGGCGCCCGCGCCGTTTCGCCGAGCGCGCCGCCGGCTGAGACCCGTCGGGCGCGACCGCGCGACTCGGCCGGCGCGAGTCGGTCTATAATGCGCCGACGACCTCCACATAGAGCCTGACGATGAATAGAGCCTCGCGGTCGCTTACGGTCATTCTGGCAGCCGTCGCCTGCACGGCGCACGCCGCCGCGCCCAACTCGACCACCAAGGCAGCCGCTCAGAGCGCCGACAGCCGCGTAAAGGCGCTGTACGATGCCGAGTGGAGCTGGCGCGCCAAGGAGTTCGGCAAGCCCGACGATGACATGACCGCCCGCGCCAACTATCTGCCGCGCATGGACGCGGCCACCCAGCAACGGCGTCTCGTCTATTGGAGCGACAAGCTCGCGGCGCTGAATGCCATCCCGGCGGACGAGATATCCGCGGAGAAGGTCAATGCCGCGGTGTTCCGGGCCGTGCTCGAGGCCTTCGTGGCCCAGCAGAAGTACCGCGATTATGAGGCGCCGATGTCGAGCGGCGGCTCGTTCTGGAACTCGCTTGCGCCGCGCAGCGGCTGGGGCTCCGCGGAGGAATACCGCGCCTTCATCGGCCGCATGCGCGACATCCCGCGCTATTTCGACGATGAGGTCGCGAACATGCGCGCGGGCCTCGCGCGAGGCTTCACGCCGCCCCGTGTATCGCTCGAGGGGCGCGACAGGAGCATCGCCGCCTTTGCCGTCACCGATCCGGAGAAGAACCCCTTCTACGTCCCGTTCGTCGACATGCCGCCGGGCATCCCGGATGCGGAGCGCGAGAAGTTGCGCGCCGAGGCCCGCACCGTCATCGCGCAGACCGTGGCGCCGGCGTATGCGAAGCTTTTGCCCTTCGTGCGCGATGAGTACATCCCGCATGCCCGCACAGATCTCGCCGCCGAGGATCTTCCCGACGGCAAGAATTACTATCGCGCGAAGATCCGCGAGTTCACCACCCTCGATCTCGGGCCCGACGAGATCCACGCCATCGGCTTGAAGGAGGTGGCGAGGATCGACGCCGACATGCAGGCCACGATGAAAAAGAGCGGGTGGACCGGCGACTTTCAGGGCTTCCTGCATTTCCTGAAGACCGATCCGCAGTTCTACGCCAAGACGCCTTACGAGCTGATCGCGCGCGCGACCTACATCTCCAACAAGATCAACGGACAGCTCAAGTACACGCTGGGCCTCTTGCCGCGATACCGCTTCACCATTCTGCCGACGCCCGCCGCCGTCGCGCCGTTCGGCACCGGCGGCAATGGCGGGCTCGAGAGCTGCGTGATGAACACCTACAACCTGCCGGCGCGGCCGTTCTACACGCTGCCCTCGCTGGTGCTGCACGAGTGCAATCCGGGCCACAGCCTTCAGGCTGCGCTCGCGCTCGAGGGACCGAATCGCCCGGCGCTGCGCAGGAACACCTACTTCTCGGGATATGGCGAGGGGTGGGGACTCTACTGCGAGTGGCTCGGCATCGGCATGGGGATCTACGAGACGCCGTACGAGGAGTTCGGACGCGAGACCTACGAGATGTGGCGGGCCGCGCGCCTGGTCGTCGACACCGGCGTCCATCACATGCACTGGACCCGGCAGCAGGCGATCGACTACCTGGCGCGGCACACGGCGCTGTCCGATCACGAGGTCACGACGGAGGTCGATCGCTACATCAGCTGGCCGGGCCAGGCGCTCGCCTACAAGCTCGGCGAGATGACCATCCGCCGCAAGCGCACCGAGGCCCAGGCGAAGCTGGGCGCAAAATTCGATCAACGCTGGTTCAACGACACCATCCTCGGGCTCGGCGCCGTGCCGCTGCCGGTGCTGGAGCAACAGCTCGACGAGTGGATCGCGGGGGGCGGCAAGAACCCGAATTCGACCTGACCCCGCCGATCGCACCAACAATACAAGCAATGGGGAAATAGCGATGATTCAATCCAGCCTACGCGCGGCGGGCGCCGCGCTCTTGTGCGCCGCCATTTCATGGCATGCGGCGACCGCGGCCGCCGCGACGCCGAACACCTTCTCGGTGAGTTTTTCCGCGGACAAGACCGCGGGGCCCGTCGATGGGCGGGTCATCCTGCTCTTGAGCCGCGACTTCACCCGCGAGCCGCGCACGCACGTCGCGGCGGAGGAGCAGCTCAAAAGCCCCTATATCTTCGGCATGAACGTCGACGGCCTGAAGGCGGGCCAGGCGGTGGTCGTGGGCGAGGAGGCGTTCGGATGGCCGGCACGGCACCTGTCGGATATCCCTGCCGGCGATTACTACGTACAGGTCGTGCTGAATCGCTACGAGACCTTTCATCTGGCGGACGGCCGCACGCTGAAGCTCCCGCCGGATCAGGGCGAGGGCCAGCACTGGGACTCGAAGCCCGGCAACCTGTACTCGACGCCGGTGCGCCTGCACATCGATCCCGCCCATCCGGTCAGGAGCAACGTGGCCCTGGACAAGGTGATCCCTCCGATCACGCGCAAGACGGACACCGAGTTCGTCAAGCACATCCGCATCAAGAGCGAGCTCCTGTCCAAGTTCTGGGGACGCGACGTGTATCTCGGCGCGCACGTGCTCGTACCCAAGGGGTTCGACTCCCACCCGAACGCCCGCTATCCCTTGATGGTGTTCCACGGACATTACCCGGACGACATCTCGGAGTTTCGGACCGAGCCGCCCGATCCGAACTTGAAGCCGGATTACTCGGACCGTTTCCATCTCGCGGGCTACAACCGCATCGAGCAACAGGAGGCCTACTCCTTCTACCAGAAGTGGATCTCGGCCGATTTCCCGCGCTTCCTGGTGATCGAGATCGAGCACGCGAATCCGTACTTCGACGACAGCTACGCCGTCAATTCGGCGAACCTGGGGCCCTACGGCGATGCCATCAACAAGGAGCTGATCCCGGAGGTGGAGAAGCGCTTCCACGGCATCGGCGCGGGCTGGGCACGGTTCACCTACGGCGGCTCGACCGGCGGATGGGAGGCGCTTGCGACGCAGGTGTTCTACCCCGACATGTACAACGGCGCGTTCGCCGCCTGTCCGGATCCGACCGACTTTCGTGCCTATACCGTGATCAACCTGTACGAGGATGCGAACGCCTACAAGCTGGCCGGCGAGGCGTCCGTGGTCGAGCGTCCCGCGTTCCGCAACTATCTCGGCGAGATCTTCGCGACCCAGCGCGATGCGAACTACATGGAGCTCGCCATCGCCGATCGCGGGCGATCCGGCGGGCAGTACGACATCTGGCAGGCCGTGTTCAGCCCGCCCGGCGCCGACGGGTATCCCAAGCCGATATTCGACAAGGTCACCGGCGCCATCGACCACAACGTCGCGGCCTACTGGCGCGACCACTACGACCTTTCCTACATCATCCAGCGCGACTGGGCCAAGCTTGCGCCGAAGCTGCAAGGCAAGATGCACGTCTACGTCGGCAACGGCGACAACTATTTCCTGACCGACTCGGTGTACTTCCTGCAGGAGCGGCTGGATTCCCTGAAGCCGGCGTACGAGGGCAGCGTCGCCTACGGCGAGCGCGCCGAGCATTGCTGGAACGGCGATCCGAAGCTGCCGAACGCCTATTCACGGCTGCACTACAACTTTCAGTACCTGCCGACCATCCTGAAGCGCATCGAAGCGGCGGCGCCAAAGGGCGCGGACTTGAAGAGCTGGAGGTACTGAGCGCCGGCGGCGTTCCTAGCCGCCTTCGCGCTCGCGGTTTTCGATGGTCCTCATGCGGCTGGCGAAGGCCGTGCGCTGCAGCTGCAGAAGCTGCCAATTGCGGTAGGCCCGGTCGATCGCCGGCTGGGTCGCGGCGCGGTCGCCCAGCAGGGCGAGATAGCGCGCCTTGGCGGCGACGCCGCGGCTGAGCGCGGCGCGGTACTGGTTTTCCAGGGACCGCAGCCGCGCCTCGACTTCCGCCGCGCGCGTCTCCGCGTGCTGTTGGGCGTGCAGCCGCTGCTCCGCGTGCGCCTGCACCCGGGCCTCGATGCGATCCATCGTCCCGGCGATGTGGCGCTCGCGCGCCGAGACCACCTGCATGCCGACCGGGCCTCCCCGCGGCATCGCGCGGCCACCGGCCCCGGCAGCCGCGCGGCGGAACTCCTCGCGGCGCAACCCGACGTCGGCATTCCTGCTCCGGCGCGCGAAGTCAAAGCCGATCTGGGCGCCGCGCGCCTCGACCGTGTCGAGAAAAGGCTGATCGGGATTGCGGGTGGGCATCATGCACCTCGAAAAGTCCCTGCAGGCGTGGGTATTCCGCCACGAACGAGATGGGGCTGATGTCGGCCGAATCAAGCGGTGGGCGTAGGAGCCCGGGCGAGGGTGCTCGTAGGAATCCGGCTATGTGCCGGCATGCACCGCAACGCGGGTGCTTTCAGTGCGCCGCGGTGAAGGCCGGGATGATCTGCGGAAACACGTATTGCTGCAGGATCACGATGCCCACGAGCACCAGCGTCAGAATGACGCTGTGGAGGAACGTGCGCGCCAGCACCGCGCCCTCCTGTCCCCTGAGGTTGGTCACCGACACGCCGGTGGCGATGTTCTGCGGCGAGATCATCTTGCCGAGCACGCCCCCCGAGGAGTTGGTCGCCGCGAACAGCAGCGGGTTCAGCTGCAGCTGGCGGGCGGCAACCACCTGCAGGTTGCCGAACAGGGCGTTGCCGGACGTGTCGCTGCCGGAGAGGAACACGGCGATCCAACCGAGGAAGGGGGAGAACAGCACGAAGGCGTGTCCCGTGGAGGCCACCGCGAGCCCGAGTGTGTAAGCAAGCCCCGAATAGTTCATGACATAAGCCAGCGCCACGATCAGCATGACGGTCAGCACCGCCTGCCAGATCTGGCGCAGCGTGCGGCCGAAACAGCGCACGATGTCGGCCGGCGACAGGCCCACGAGCAGCCCCGTGACGAGTGCGGCCAGCAGGATGGCGGTCCCCGTTCCGAGGGGCTGGAACGTCCACACCGCCGCGTAGGGCTTGTCGTGGTACAGCGTGATCGAAATGGCCTTGTCGAGGCCGGGCCATGGAATCGCCTTCTGGGCGACGGAGGCAACCTTCTCGTAGGTCCAGACGATCACCACGGCGGTGACGATCAACCACGGCAGCCAGCCCTGCCACGCCGGCACCGCGCGCGGCGCCGTGCTCTCGCCGGCCGGCGCATGAATGGTGAACTCGGGGTCCGGGGCAGGCTTCCACACCTGCAGGAAGAGGAGGGTGCAGACCAGGGATCCGAGGGCCGCGAACACGTCCGTCAAGGTGTAATCCAGATAGTTGGAGGCCGCGAACTGTGCGAGACCGAAGCTCAGGCCGGACACCAGCAGCATCGGCCAGATGGCGCGGATCGAGCGCCATCCGCCGTAGAGACCGATCACGTAGAACGGCAGGAATGCGGCCATGATGGGCAGCTGCCGGCCGATCATGGCGCCGAGCGCGGGTGCGGGCAGCCCGGTGACGGCGCCCAGCACGGTGACCGGAGCGCCGAGCGCGCCGAAGGCGACCGGCGTCGTGTTGAAGATCAGCACGAAAACCAGCGCCTCGAGCGCCGGAAAGCCCATCATGATGAGCAGCGATGCGGTGATCGCGACCGGCGTGCCGAAGCCCGAGATGCCCTCGAGCAGCGCGCCGAAGCAGAAGCCGATCGCGACCAGAACCACGCGCCGGTCGTTCGGCAAGTGGCGGATCACCCAGACCCGAAAGGCTTCGAAGCGGCCCGATGACACCGCGATGTTGTAGAGGAACAGCGCGTTGATGACGATCCACATCACCGGCCAGAAGGCGAACACGGCGCCGTTGAGCGCCGAGCCGAAGGCGAGATGGGCGGGCATGCGCCACACCGCCATGGCGATGATCAATCCGACCACCAGCCCGGCGAACGCCGCCTGCAGCGCCGACCGCTTCATGATACCGAGCAATATCAGGACCGTCGCGATGGGCAGCACCGCCACGAAGAACGACAGCGTCAGGCTGTCACCGACCGGCATGAGCAATTGGTGAAACACCGCAGTCTCCCGTCCCGAGGCCGCGCGCCGCGGGTATTTGCTTTACGGTCATGCTACCCCAAGGGCGCGGATTCTGCATAATGGAACCATCATGGTGGGCTCAACCCGGAGCGATTCATCACGCCGAGATCCGGCGGCGGCGGAGGCCGCCGGCACGGATCGGGCACAGCGCTCACGCGAGGCGGTTGCGGCGCTCCTCGAGCTCTTGCCCGCGGCCTCCGTGCTCCATCGCCGGGAGGACACCGTTGCCTACGAATGCGATGCGTTGACCGCCTACCGATCGTCGCCGCTGGCGGTGCTGCTCCCCGATAGCGAGGCCGAGGTGGCCGCCGTTCTCTCGGTGTGCCACCGCTTCGGTGTGCCGGTGGTCGCCCGCGGTGCGGGCACCGGTCTGTCGGGCGGCGCGACCCCGCTGGCCGACGGCGTCGTGCTGTCGCTCGCCAAGTTCAACGAGATCCTCGCCATCGATCCCGCCTCTGCCACCGCGCGGGTCCAGTCCGGCGTCCGCAATCTCGCCATCAGCGAGGCGGCGGCGGCACATGGCCTCTACTACGCGCCGGATCCCAGCAGCCAGATCGCCTGCTCGATCGGCGGCAACGTCGCCGAGAACTCGGGCGGCGTGCACTGCCTGAAATACGGACTGACCTTGCACAACGTGCTGCGGGTCCGGGGGTTCCTCGCCGACGGGCAGAGCGTGGAGTTCGGCTCTGAAGCGCTGGACGCGCCCGGCCTCGATCTCCTGTCGATCGTGATCGGCAGCGAGGGCATGCTGGCCGTGACCACCGAGGTCACCGTCAAGCTGACCTCCAAGCCGCAGCTCGCGCGCTGCATCATGGCGAGCTTCGACGACATCGAGTCCGCGGGGGCCGCGGTCGCGAGCGTGATCGCGCGCGGAATCATACCGGCAGGGCTCGAGCTCATGGACAAGGCCATGACGCGGGCCGTCGAGGCATTCGTGCACGCGGACTACGACCTCGACGCCGCGGCCATCCTGCTCTGCGAGAGCGACGGCACGCCGGAGGAGGTCGCCGACGAGATCCAGCGCATGGAGGAGGTGCTCCGCGCCGCGGGGGCCGCGCGCATCGAGGTGAGCCGGGACGAGACGCAGCGCCTGAGGTTCTGGAGCGGCCGCAAGAACGCGTTTCCCGCATCGGGCGGCATCAGCCCCGACTACATGTGCATGGACTCGACCATCCCGCGCAAGCGCCTGGCGGAGATGCTGCGCGCGATCGAGGAGATGCAGGGCAAGTATGGCCTGCGCTGCGTGAACGTATTCCACGCGGGCGACGGCAATCTGCATCCGCTGATCCTGTTCGACGCGGACGAGCCGGACGAGATGCGCCGCTGCGAGCTGTTCGGCGCCGACATTCTCGAGACCAGCGTGCGCATGGGCGGCACCGTAACCGGCGAGCACGGCGTCGGCATCGAGAAGCTCAACTCGATGTGCGTGCAGTTCTCGCCGGGCGAGCGCGCGCGGTTCGTCGCCGTCAAGCGCGCGTTCGATCCGGACGAGATGCTCAATCCCGGCAAGGTGATTCCGACCCTGCACCGCTGCGCGGAGTACGGCAAGATGCACGTCCATCGCGGCCTCGTGCCGTTCCCCGAGCTGCCGAGGTTTTGATGGGCCCACCCGATCAGGCTTTGTCGCGCGTCATCGACCGCGTCGACCAGGCGAGAGCGCACGGCGAGAGGCTCGCCATTCGCGGCGGCGGCACCAAGGACTTCTACGGCGGGCCGGTCGTGGGCGAGCCGCTCGAGCTCGGCGGGCTCGCGGGCGTCAGCTCCTACGAGCCGACCGAGCTCGTGGTCACGGCACGGGCGGGAACACCCCTCGCGGAGCTGGAATCGGTGCTCACCGAGCGCGGCCAATGCCTGCCCTTCGAGCCGCCGCGCTTCGCGCCCGGGGGCACCGTCGGCGGCATGGTCGCGGCGGGCCTTGCGGGACCTGCGCGAGCCTACGCAGGCAGCGTGCGTGATCACGTGCTGGGCGTGACGATGCTCGACGGCAACAGCGAGCTGCTGACTTTCGGCGGCCAGGTCGCGAAGAACGTCGCGGGCTACGACGTGTCCCGCGTGATGGCGGGATCGCTCGGCATCCTCGGGATCATCTGCGAGGTCTCGCTCAAGGTGCTGCCGGCGCCGCGGTCCATGACGACCGTGGTGCTCGAGCTCGACGAGCGAGGTGCGCTCGAGCGGCTCGCGGCCTGGGCCTCGAAGCCATTGGGTCTGAGCGGCAGCGCCTGGCATGCGGGGAGGCTGTCCGTGCGCACGGCCGGCGCGCCGAGCGCGGTCGATGCGGCCGCCGCGAAGCTCGGCGGTGCGCGCCTCGATCCGGCCGAGGCCGCGTCCTGGTGGACCGGTCTGCGGGACCACGGGCACCTCTTCTTCGGCCGCGACCCCGCGTCGACAGGCCCGGCTGTGCCCCTGTGGAGGGTGTCCGTGCCCGCGGTCGCGCCGCCGCTGTCGCTGCCGGGCGAGCAATGGATCGAATGGCACGGCGCGCTGCGGTGGTGGCGCACGCCGGCCGCGCCGGATGCGGTGCGTGCGGCCGCGGCGAAGGCCGGCGGACACGCAACGCTGATGCGGGGCGGGGACCGGTCGAGGGGGGTGTTCACGCCGGTGAGCGATGCGCTGATGGACATCCACCGACGCCTGAAGCGGGCGTTCGATCCGGCGGGACTGTTCAACCGCGGCCGCCTCTATGCGGAGCTCTGAATGCAGGCCGATCTGACTCCCGAGCTCGAGTCGAGCGCCGACGGCGTCGAGGCGCGGGCGATCGTGCGCAAGTGCGTGCACTGCGGATTCTGCAACGCGACGTGCCCCACCTACCAGCTGCTCGGTGACGAGCTCGACGGACCGCGCGGAAGGATCTACCTCATCAAGCAAGTGCTCGAGGGCGCGGAAGTGACACGCTCGACGCAGCTGCACCTCGATCGCTGTCTCACCTGCCGCAACTGCGAGACCACGTGCCCGAGCGGCGTCGAATACGGTCACCTCGTCGAGATCGGGCGCAAGCTCGTCGACAGCAAGGTCGAGCGCCCGATCGGGGAGCGCGCCGTACGCTGGGCTCTCAAGGAAGGCATGACCTCGCCGGCCTTCGCGCCGGCCCTGAGGATCGGTCAGGCGGTACGGCCGCTGCTTCCCGCCGCGCTCAGGAAGAACGTCCCGCCGGCAGCCGCAGCACGGTCGGTGCTCGAGGCGTCGAGTCCCGGCGCGCGGGCCGCCGCGCGCCGCACCGTGATCCTGCTGCAGGGCTGCGTGCAGCCCGCGCTGATGCCGGGCATCGATGCCGCCGCCGAGCGCGTGCTGCGCCGGGCGGGCATCGAGACTCTGCGGATTCGCACCGCCTGCTGCGGAGCCGTGCGCGCGCACCTCGGCGATCCCGAGGGCGGACGCGAGCACATGCGCGCCAACATCGAAGCCTGGGCTCCGCTGCTCGCGGACGGCCGGGCCGATGCCGTGGTGACCTCCGCGTCGGCGTGCACGCTCGCCATCAAGGAATACGGCCATGCGCTCGCCGGCGATCCGGACTATCGGGATCGCGCGGAGCGCATCGGCGCTCTGGCCCGCGATCTGTCCGAGCTCCTGCCGGAGATCGTCGCGGCGCTCGCGCCCGAGATCGACGGCAAGCGCTTCGGCCCGCTCGCGTATCACCCGCCGTGCACGCTGCAGCACGGGCAACGCCTGCGCGGCGGCGTCGAGTCCGCCCTGCGCGAGCTGGGCTTCGATGTGAGGGTCGCGGCGCGCGACGTCAATCTCTGCTGCGGATCCGCCGGCACCTATTCGGTGCTGCAGCCCGCGATCGCCAACGAGCTGCGCGACCGCAAGCTCCGCGACCTCCACGGGGCAGAGCCGTCCTGCATCGTCTCATCCAACATGGGTTGCATCCGTCACCTTCAATCCGGCACGGGCACTCCCGTCCGGCACTGGATCGAGGTGCTGGACGACGCGCTCACCCCGCGGTGAGATCGGAGGCCCCGGTTCCCTTCGGCCGGGCACGCTCGGGCGTAGCCTCCCGTTCGGGTAAGGGTTATTCGGGCACTGCTACCCG
>DATAYZ010000138.1:0-12776 GCA_036272295.1 Steroidobacteraceae bacterium | reverse complement strand
CGTCTGGGTCAGAGCTACGCGGGCACTGCTACCCGTCATATGTTCCGACGGCCACCGGGGGGCCGCCTGATGAGCAGCGGTCTAGCCGCGGCCTCGAGACCCAACTACGGGTAGCAGTGCCCGCGTAGCTCTGACCCAGACGGGGCGGTACGCCCGAGCGGCCGGTGGAGGCCTGGGGGCTAGGCGACGGCGGCGACGATGGGCCCGAGGTCGGCGAGCAGCTCCTCCGCCGACGCGTAGCGGCCGGCGGGGCGTTTGGACATCAGGCGGTCGAGCAGCGGCTGCTGGACGGTGGTGGCCTCCGGCAGCGTCGGAATGGGCGAGCTCGTGTGCTGGGACATGATCGCCATGGCGCTGCGGCCGTTGTAGGGACGCTGGCCCGTGAGCATCTCGAAGAACATGACCCCGAGGCTGTAGAGATCGGTGCGGGCGTCGACGCGCTGTCCCGTCGCCTGCTCGGGGCTGATGTAGTACGGGGAGCCGAGCACCTGGCCGACGCCCGTGGTGCTCACTTCCTCCAGCGAGCGCCGGGCGAGGCCGAAGTCGATCAGCACCGGCGAGTTGTCCTCGCGGAGCATCACGTTCGCCGGCTTGAGGTCGCGATGGAGGATGCCGAACACGTGGATCACCCGCAGCGCCTCGGCGATGGCGCGCAGGTAGTAGAGACTCTCGTTGACGCTCAGCGGGTTTCTCAGGCGGTCGCGCAGGTCGCCGCAGGGAAAGTATTCCATCGCGAGGTACAGATGGCGCGGCAGCGACCCGAAATCGTAGATCTCGGCGATGGCGCGATGGTGGATGCTCGAGATGATCTCGTATTCCCGCTGGAATCGCTCGGCGTCCTCGAGCTCGCGCTGCGATTCGCCGCGCGTCATCACCTTGAGCACGACGTTCTTGCGCAGCCGGTCGCTGCGCGCGAGGTACACCTTGGAAAAATTGCTGCTGGAGATCTCCTTGATGATCGAGTAGCCCGGCACCTGGACATCCTGGATCTCGGGGACCGTCGCCGAGGTCAGTGCCTGGGCGGCCTGGCTCGCCGCCCGGCGGCGGGACTGGGCCTCGATGATCGAGGCGAGCAGTTGATCGCGGCTGATGCGTGAGAGCGGCAGGTAGTCCTTGGCGCCGGCCCTCATGGCACGCACCGCGGTCAGCTCGCTGCCGTTGTCCGCGAGCACGATGCAGTACAGCGACGGCTGGGTCTTCACGAGCTGGGCGAGATGCTGCAACGCTTCGTTGGCGGCGGTCTCATCGGCGAAGTCGGCCTGCAGCATGACGGCGTCCGGCGACAGCTCGACCAGCAGGCGATTGAAGGTGGCGGACTCACCGGACGGGGTCGTGGTGACCTGTGCGCTCGGCCAGCGGCTGGTGACGTGATGCGTCAACCACAGGAGGCGCTTGCTGTCGCCGCCGACCACCAGAAGATTGGGACCGATCGCGTCTGCCATAAGGGAAATCTGCTACAAGGAAAGCCAGCCTAGCGCCAAAATCGAGCCTCGACCCGTCGTGATTTCACAGTTTGGGTCGGCTTTGGCCGGGCCGCCGTAGGAATTCGCCCCGGAACCATATAGTCGGGCGGGGGGTCTGAAAGAGGATGTCCATGGGAAGCTTGAGAATGTGGTCGCTCGCGCTCGTTGCGGGCATTTTCGTGGTGGTAGTCGCCCACCAGCGCACGCATGCGGACGCGCAGGCCGCACCGGTCTCGGCGAGCGTCGCGGACGCCGCGGCGCCGAGGACCGCGCGGGCGCGCCAGAATCTCGCGGCGCCGGGCGCTGCCGTGGCGCCGGGTGCCGGCGTGATGGCGGGCGCCCGCGTGACCGGCCTCCCGGATTTCACGGCCCTGGTCGCGCAGAACGGTCCGGCGGTGGTCAACATCAGCGTGGTCGAGAAGGCCCATGGAAGCGAGGACCCGGACGACTCCGACGACCGCGGCGATGATCCGCTGTCGCAGTTCTTTCACCGCTTCCAGCAGCAGCCGAATCCCGAGCGCGCGCCGCCGTTCCACGGCATCGGCTCGGGGTTCATCGTCAGCTCCGATGGCTACGTGCTCACCAACGCCCACGTCGTCGCCGACGCATCCGAGGTGACGGTCAAGCTGACCGACCGCCGCGAGTTCGCCGCCAAGGTCGTCGGCGTCGACAAGCGCAGCGACGTGGCCGTGATCAAGATCGCGGCGGCGGGATTGCCCACGGTGCGCTTCGGGGACTCCGCCAAGCTCAAGCCCGGGCAGTGGGTGGTCGCGATCGGCTCTCCGTTCGGCTTCGACAACAGCGTCACCGCCGGCGTGGTGAGCGCGGTCGCCCGGCCGCTCGACGAGACCTACGTGCCGTTCATCCAGACGGATGCGGCGGTCAACCCCGGCAACTCGGGCGGCCCGCTGTTCAACGTCGACGGCCAGGTCATCGGAATCAATGCCCAGATCTTCAGCCGGACCGGCGGCTACATGGGCATGTCGTTCGCCATCCCGATCGACCTCGCCCTGAGCGTCAAGAACCAGCTCCTCACCAAGGGCCGGGTGGCGCGCAGCCGCATCGGAGTCGGCGTCCAGGAGGTGGATCAGAAGCTGGCGCAGACGTTCGGCCTCGGCACGCCGCACGGCGCGCTCATCAGCTCGGTCGAGCCCAAGGGCCCCGGCGAGCGCGCGGGCCTGAAGCCCGGCGATGTGATCACGAGCGTCAACGGCAAGAAGATCGATCACTCCTACGACCTGCCGACCGTGATCGCGGAGATTCCGCCGGGCACCGAGGCGCGGCTCGGCATCTGGCACGAGCACCGTCCAAGCGAGGTGAGCGTGCGCACCGTGCTGCTCGAGGACGAGCCCGTGCAGGGCTCGCGGCGGCGCGACACCCAGGATGACGGGGGCAAGCTCGGGCTCGCGCTGCGGCCGCTCGATTCCAAGGAGCAGGCGGAGCTGCACACCCGCGGCAAGCTCGTGGTGGAGGAGGTCTCGGGCCCTGCGCTCGCGGCCGGCATCGAGGAGGGCGACGTGATCCTCGGCGTGAACGGCCGGGACGTGAGCACGGTCGCCGACCTGAGGCGCGAAGTGGCGCATTCCGGCCGGAGCATTGCGCTCCTGGTGCAGCACGAAGACGCGCAGGTCTACGTACCGCTCGACATCGGATAAGATCCCGGGCGTGCAAACCGCCGCTCCCCTGTTTCCGGGCACCGCCGCAGCCCCTCGCTCGCCGGCGCCCTTCCTGCCGACCACCCGCGCCGAAATGGAGGCGCTCGGCTGGTCGCAGTGCGACGTCATCATCGTCACGGGGGATGCCTACGTCGACCATCCCAGCTTCGGCATGGCCATCGTCGGCCGCGTGCTGGAGGCGCGGGGATTCAAGGTCGGCATCATCGCGCAGCCGGACTGGAAGAGCCCGCGCGATTTCCAGAGCCTGGGCGCGCCGCGCCTGTTCTTCGGCGTGACCGGCGGAAACATGGATTCGATGGTCAACCGCTACACCTCGGACCGGCGGGTGCGCAGCGACGATGCCTACACCCCCGGAGGCCAGGGGGGCCGGCGGCCGGATCGCTGCGTGATCGTGTATGCCCAGCGGTTGCGCGAGTGCTTCCGGGAGAGCGCCATCGTGATCGGCGGCATCGAGGCGAGCCTGCGGCGGATCGCGCACTACGATTATTGGTCCGAGCAGGTGCGCCGCTCGGTGCTCGTGGATTCCAAGGCGGACCTGCTGGTGTACGGGAACGCCGAGCGACAGATCGCCGCGATCGCCGAGCGCCTCGATGCGGGCGAGCCGATCGGCGCGATCACGGAGCTGCGGGGCACGGCCTTCCTCCGGCGCGGCCGGCCGGCGGGATGGATCGAGATCGACTCGACCGATCTCGACGCGCCCGGCCGGTTGAATCCGCCCGTGAATCCGTACGCGAGCGAGGAGGAGCGCCTCGAGGCGGCGGCGGCGGGACCCGCGGACTCATCGGGTCCGCGGACGGACGAGAAGGTGGTCAAGTTCCACCGCAAGGTCCCGAATGCCGAGCGCGATCACAGCGTCATCCGGCTGCCTTCCTTCGAGCAGGTGAGCGGCGATGCGGTGCTGTATGCCCACGCCTCGCGCATCCTGCACTTGGAGTCCAATCCCGGCAACGCGCGCGCGCTGGTCCAGCGTCACGGCGACCGCGAGCTCTGGCTGAACCCGCCGCCGATTCCCTTGAGCACGGCGGACATGGATGCGATCTACGAGCTGCCCTATGCACGCCGCCCGCACCCGTCCTATGGCAGCGCGCGGATTCCGGCCTACCACATGATCCGCTTCTCGGTGGCGATCCAGCGGGGCTGCTTCGGCGGCTGCACGTTCTGCTCGATCACCGAGCACGAGGGCCGCATCATCCAGAGCCGCTCGGAGGATTCGGTGATCCGCGAGATCGAGACCATCCGCGACGGGGTCGCGGGCTTCACCGGCGTCATCTCCGATCTCGGCGGCCCGACCGCCAACATGTACCGGCTGCATTGCAAGAGCCCCGCGATCGAGTCGGCCTGCCGCCGGCCGTCCTGCGTCTACCCGGGCATCTGCCCGAATCTCAACACCGACCATGCGCCGCTCATCAGCCTGTATCGGCGTGCGCGCGCTTTGAAGGGCATCAAGAAAGTGCTGATCGCCTCGGGCGTGCGCTACGACCTCGCCACCGAGTCGCCGGACTACGTGCGCGAGCTCGCCACTCATCACACCGGCGGTTACCTCAAGATCGCGCCCGAGGCGATCGGCGAGGGGCCGCTCTCCAAGATGATGAAGCCCGGCGTCGGGACCTACTATCGGTTCAAGGAGCTGTTCGACCGCTACTCGAAGGCCGCGGGCAAGGAGCAGTACCTCATCCCGTACTTCATCGCGGCCCACCCGGGAACCAAGGATGAGGACATGCTCGAGCTCGCGCTCTGGCTGAAGAAGAACGACTATCGCGCCGACCAGGTGCAGGCGTTCCTGCCGTCGCCGATGGCCACTGCCACTGCGATGTACCACTCGGGCAAGAATCCGCTGAAGCGCATCTCGCGCACCAGCGAGAGCGTGACCGTGCCCAAGGGCGTCAAGGTGCGCCGGCTGCACAAGGCATTCCTGCGCTATCACGACGCGGAGAATTGGCCCGTGCTGCGCGAGGCGCTGAAGCGCATGGGCCGCGCGGACCTGATCGGCAACGGCAGGCAGCATTTGATTCCGGCGTATCAGCCGGTGGGGACGCAGCGGGGGATCGGCGGCGCGCGGCGGCCGGTGGGCGCCCGCACCGCGCCGGCGGCGCCGGCTCGCGCGAAAGGTCGGGGCTCGCCGCAGATATTTCGTACGCAGCACACCGGGCTCGAGGCTGCCGCGCGTCCCGGTCCGGGCAAGCGCCGGAATCGCGTTCGGGGCTGACTGCTAGGTTCGCGGACCTCGGAACGACGCGGCCTCGGCGCGCAGCCACGCGGAGAATTTCGCGACACCGGCGTGGTCGCGGGCGCGGTCGGGGGAGACCAGCCAGTAGCCAAAATCGTACTTGACGGCACGGCCCGCGGCGACGAGCGTGCCGCAACGGATCTCGTCCGCGACCAGGCTCCAGCGGGCGAGGGCAAGGCCCGCTCCCTGGATTGCGATGCGAACGGCCGCCTCCGAATCCTCGAACACGGCGCCGCGGGCTCTGACGGGGTGCTGGTCGACGCGGCCGTCGAACAGCCAGGCGGTCCACGGCTCGCTGACGGCGTGGATGAGCGGGAACCGCTTGAGGTCGTCGGCGCCGTTCACCGTTCCGAGCTTCGAGTAGAGGGCGCTGGAGCACACCGGCAGCAGCCATTCGTCCAGAACTTTCTCCGCGCACAGATTCGGCCAGTGGCCGCGGCCGAAGCGGATCGCCAGATGAAAATCGTCCCGGGTGAAGTCGACGTTCTCCGCGGAGGTGTGCACGTGCAGGTCGACCTCGGGATGGGCGGCGCGAAAGTGCGCGAGGCGCGGCAACAGCCACAGTTGCAGGAACGAGGACAACGTCGTCACCCGCAGCGGCCCCGCCAGGCGATCGAGGCGCAGATCGTTGACCGCGCGCTCGAGGTTCTCGAGCGCATCGCGAACGCGGGGCAGCAAGGCCAGGCCCTCGTCCGTGAGGCGCACCTCGCGCCCGGTGCGCCGAAAGAGCGGCCGCGCCAGGTACTCCTCGAGCGCGCGAATCTGGACGCTCGCGGCGCTCGCGGTCACGCCGAGCGCATCCGCCGCCCGCGTAAAGCTCAGGTGCTGAGCGACGGACACGAAGACGCGCAGGCTGCCCATCGGCAGCCTGCGCACCGGCTTGATCGCCGTGCCCCGCGGTCCGAGCCGAGTCCGTGGCCGATTGCTCTTATTCGATGCGATGCGCTTACTCTCCCGCCGTCCTCGAGCCCACGCTGCTGAGACGCAAGCCGGGCCGGGCGGCATGGTCGTGCTCGCGATAGTAGGCGGTCAGGGCGGGTTGATCCACCGCGGCCACGGCCCGATCCACCGCCGCGGCCACGCAGCTGCGCCGCGCGGGAGAGGGCAGGTGCGAGTCCGGCGCATTCGGATCGCCGCAGACCTGCTCGGCCGCGTGTCGTATGCGCCGGTAGAGGACGGCGGCACCGGCCGGATGATCGATTCTCAAGTCCTCGAAATGAACGGTCTTCTGCCGTACGTCCGGGGACTGCGCCGCCGGCTCCGCCGCGAGCGCTCCGCCCTGCCAAGCGCCGGCCAATAACAGGGCACCCACCTTGATCGAGATCGTTGCTTTGCTCCACATGTCCGTCTCCTGTCGAAATTGGAAGTCGTTGCGGCACTCGAGTGCCGTGGAGACAGGTTGCGCGTCGATGGCGGGACCGGCTTGCAAAGGGTTCAACCTGTGTTGAGTTTTATTCAACGATTGGGCGCGTGCCGCGGCAGATGCAACGGAATCGCTTGCCTGCCTCCCGCGGAACCGATTAAAGTTCGCTGCTCTGGCGGTTTCCCGCCACATTTCATCGACTTACGATGTGGGAGCGACCCCGGGCGGGCGCGTGACAATGGACAAGTGGATCGTACATAAATTCGGCGGCTCGAGCGTCGCGGACGCGGGCTGCTTCCGCCGGGTCGCGGACATCATCGAGGCTTCGTCCAAGCCGCGTGAGGCCGTGGTGCTTTCGGCCTGCCGCGGCGTCACCGACGCGCTCCTGAATCTCGTCGCGCTCGCCGAAAAGCCGGGCTGCGACTTTGCCACCGCGATCGAGGCCCTGCGCAAGCGGCACCTGGATCTCGCCGCCGAGCTCGGCATCTCCGCGGCCGCCGTGGAGGCCTATCGGACCCGCCTCGAGCAGGATTGCCGGGACATTGCCGGCATGTTGCAGACCGTGAGGCTGATCCGCTCCTCGACCTATTCGATGCGCGACGTCATCGCCGGTTACGGCGAGATCTGGTCGACCCGCCTGTTCGCTCCGTTCCTGCGCGAGCGGGGACGCATCCGCGGCGATGTGGTCTGGATCGACGCGCGCGACGTGGTGATCGTCGAGTGGGGATCGCTCGGTCCGGCGGTGCAGTGGGTGGAGAGCGAAGCCAACATCGCGCGGCTGGCCCCGGCGGACTTCACGGGCCGCCTGATCGTCACCGGCTTCGTCGCGACCACCGTGAAGGGGCACCAGACGACGCTCGGGCGCAACGGCAGCGATTTCTCGGGCTCGATCTTCGGAGCGCTGCTGCGTGCCGCCGAGATCGTCATCTGGACGGACGTCGACGGCGTGCTGTCGGCCGACCCGCGCCTCGTTCCCAATGCGCAGGTGATCGACCAGCTCTCCTACAACGAGGCGATGGAGCTCGCGTATTTCGGCGCCAAGGTCATCCATCCGCAGACCATGGAGCCGGCGGTCGCGCGCGACATCCCGATCTACATCCGCAACACGTTCGCGCCGCAGAAGAGCGGCACGCTGATCTGCGCCAGGCCGGTGTCCAAGCTCAAGGTCAAGGGCATCACCACCATCGATCCGGTGGCGCTCGTCAACGTCGAGGGCGCCGGCATGATCGGCGTGCCGGGCACCGCGCACCGCCTGTTCGGCGCGCTGCGCGATGACGGCATCTCGGTGATCCTGATCTCGCAGGGCAGCTCGGAGCACTCGATCTGCTTCGCCATCCCGGAAGCGCAGGCGGAGCGCGCCGAGGATGCCGTGCGCCGCGCCTTCGACGCGGAGCTGCGCGACGGCCAGATCCAGCACGTCGAGGTGGGCCTCGGGCTCAGCATCCTCGCGGTGGTGGGCGACGGCATGGCGGGCGCGCACGGCGTCGCCGCGAAGGTGTTCAACTCGCTCGGCGACGCCGCGATCAGCGTGCGCGCGATGGCGCAGGGCGCTTCCGAGCGCAACATCTCCGTGGTGGTGGACGGCAAGGTCGGCGCCAAGGCGCTGCGCGCGGTGCACGCCGCGTTCTATCTGTCGCCGAACACCCTGTCCATCGGCCTCATCGGCCCGGGCACGGTCGGCCGCGTGCTGCTCCGGCAGATCCAGTCGCAGCTCGAGCGGCTGCGCGGGCTCAACATCGATCTGCGCGTGCGCGGCATCGCCACCTCCAAGCGCATGCTGCTCGAGGAGAATGCGGTCGATCTCGATCACTGGGCGGAGCGGCTCGCGCAGGCGGGCGTTCCCCTGGACATGGAGAAGTTCACCAGCCACGTGCAGGCGGACTACATCCCGCACACCGTCATGATCGATTGCACGGCGAGCGCCGAGGTGGGCAATGCCTATGTCGCCTGGCTGGGCCGCGGCATCCACATCGTGACCCCGAACAAGAAGGCGAACACCGGCACGCTGCAATACTACCGGGCGCTGCGCGAGGCAGGCCGCGCCGAGGGCACGCACTATCTCTACGAGGCCACCGTGGGGGCGGGGCTCCCCGTCATCCACACGCTTCGGGACCTGCGCCAGACGGGCGATGAGATCACCAGCATCGAGGGCATCTTGTCGGGGACGCTGGCCTACCTGTTCAACGTCTTCGACGGCAGCGAGGCGTTCTCCTCCATCGTCCGCACCGCGAAGGCCAAGGGCTACACCGAGCCCGATCCGCGCGACGACCTGTCGGGCCTCGACGTCGCGCGCAAGCTCATCATCCTCGGGCGCGAGATGGGGCTCACGCTGGAGATGTCCGACGTACGGGTGGAGGGTCTCGTACCCCGGGCGCTCGAATCCTGCACGGTGGAGGAGTTCATGGCGCGCCTGCCGGAGTTCGACGGCGCCATGGCCGCGACGCTCGAGGAGGCCCGCCGGGCGGGCCAGGTATTGCGCTATGTCGGCCGGGTCGACGCGGCCGGCCGGGCCACGGTGGGCCTGGTGCGGCTCGATGCCAGGCACGCCTTTGCGAACATCGCGCTCACCGACAACGTGGTGCGCTACGCGACGCGCCGCTATTGCGACAATCCGCTCATCGTGCAGGGACCGGGCGCGGGCCCGGAGGTCACCGCGGGCGGGGTGTTCTCGGACGTTCTGCGCCTGACGGCCTACCTGGGCGCGCATCTTTGAGAGAATCGACGTGCTAACCGATGTAACCACCTTTGCCCCCGCCACCGTCGCCAACGTCGGCATCGGCTTCGACATCCTGGGACATACCGTCGAGGCGGTCGGCGACAAGGTGCGGCTGCGCCGCATCGACGAGCCCGTCGTGCGCATCCGCTCGATCACCGGAATCGCCGGGGATCTGCCCGTTGTTCCCGAGCAAAACACCGCCGGCCGCGCCGCCCAGGCCATGCACGCGGCGCTCGGGCTCAAGTACGGCTTCGAGATGGACATCGACAAGGGCATACCGCTCGGATCCGGTCTCGGCGGCTCCGCGGCATCGGCCGTGGCCGCGGTGGTCGCGGCGAACGCGCTGCTCGAGGCGCCCTTGACGCGGCTGCAGCTCCTCAAGTTCGCCATGGAAGGGGAGATCGTCGCGAGCGGGTCCGCGCATATCGACAACATCGCGCCGTGCCTCTTCGGCGGCCTGACGCTCACCGTCGGCATCGACAGCCCGCGCGTGAAGCAGATCCCGGTGCCGGCCTCGCTGCGCTGCGTGCTTGCGCACCCGCACATGTACCTGGGCACGCGCGAGGCCCGCGCCATTCTGAAGACCGACGTGTCGCGCTCCGATTTCGTGTGGGCGAGCGCCAACCTCGCCGGGTTCATCAGCGGCTGTTATTCGAACGACCTGGACATGCTGCGCGACTCGTTCAACGACGTGATCATCGAGCCGCAGCGCCATTCGCTCATCCCCGGCTTCAAGGACGTGCAGCGCGGCGCCATGTCGGCGGGCGCCCTGGGCTGCTCGATCTCGGGCGCCGGCCCGACGGTATTCGCGTGGGCCGAGGTTCAGTACGCCGAGGCGGTTCGCGGCGCCATGGTCGCGGCCTTCGCCGCCCATGGCCTCGAAGCGGATGACTGGATCTCGGGCATGGAGAACTATGGCGCGCGGGTGGTGAAAGCCTGATGGCCGAGCAGGGGAGCGCCGCCGCCGGGGCGCGGATGCAGGGTGCGGGCGGCGCGGCGATGCGCTATCTGAGCTCGCGCGGCAAGGCGCCGGAGGTGTCCTTCAGCGAGGCGGTCGCGACGGGCCTCGCGCCGGATGGCGGCCTGTATCTGCCGGTGCGCCTGCCGGCCGTCGATCCGACCCGCTTCGCGGCCGCGCCGAGCCTGCCGGACGTCGCAACGGGCGCGCTGGCCGGTCTCGTGGCGGGCGATCGGCTTCAGCACCTCCTCGGCGACATCTCGCGCGCGGCCCTCGATTTCCCGGCGCCGACGACCGTCGTCGACGGTGCGGCGGACCCGCTGTTCGCGCTCGAGCTCTTTCATGGCCCGACCGCGGCGTTCAAGGATTTCGGCGCACGCTTCCTGGCGGAGTCGCTCGAGCGGATCGAGGCGCCCGGCGGACGGTCCGCGGCCGGATCGCCAATGACCATTCTGGTCGCCACGTCCGGCGATACGGGCGGCGCGGTGGCCGCCGCTTTTCACCGACGCCCCTGGGTGCGCGTCGTGATCCTCTATCCCAAGGGCCTGGTGAGCCCGCGGCAGGAGCGGCAGCTCACCTGCTGGGGCGACAACGTCGCCTCGCTGCGCATCGACGGTACGTTCGATGACTGCCAGCGGCTGGTGAAGGAGGCGTTCAACGATCCGGCCCTGCGCGCCCGGCACCGCCTGAGCTCGGCGAACAGCATCAATGTCGGCCGCCTCCTGCCCCAGACGGTCTACTACGCGGCATCGAGCCTCGAGATCCGCAAGCGGACGGGGTCAGAACCCTCCTACATCATCCCCGCGGGCAATCTCGGCAACGCGTTCGCGGCCATGTGGGCGCGCGGCATGGGATTCCCGATCGGGCGCATCGTGCTGGCGCACAACCGCAACCGCACCGTGCCGGATTTCTTCCGCACCGGCGTCTGGGAGCCGCGCGCGAGCGTCGCGACGCTGGCTTCGGCCATGGACGTGGGCAATCCCAGCAACATGGAGCGGGTGCGCGCGCTCTATCCGTCGATCGACGGGATTCGCGAACACTTGAGCGCGGACAGCGTCGATGACGCTACAATCCGGGCTCGGATCGGAGAGGACTTCATGCGCTACGGACGCGAATGGTGCCCGCACACCGCAACCGCGGCTGAAATTTACGCGCGACTGCCCTCCGCAGAGCGCCGTGCGCACCCGTGGGTGGTCGTCGCCACGGCGCACCCCGCGAAGTTCAACGAGATCGTCGAGCCCATCATCGGCAAGAAGGTGAGCGTGCCTGACAGTCTCGCCCGCCTGCTTGCCTTGCCCCAGCATTTCAAGGATCTGCCGCCAACGCTCGGAGCATTGGCCGCCGCACTCGAATGACGAGTCTGGGAATCGACCCCGCGTGGATCTTCCTCGCCGTCGTCGTGCTGGTGCTGGCGGGCGGCGGGTTCTGGGGCATGCGGGTCTACCAGCGGCGCGCGCGCCGGCGTGCGCTCCTGGCGCGGCTCGAGGGCGTGGCCTTCGACGCCGTGCACCAGGTGCAGGTGCCGGACGGCATGGGCGGATTCATCCACGTCGATCACCTGCTCATGACGCCGCGCGGGCTCCTCGTGCTCGACACGCGCCGCGTGGCGGGGCTCATCTTCGGCGGCGACCAGATGAGCGAGTGGACCGTCATGGGGCGCAGCCACCGCTATACCTTCGACAACCCCCAGCCGGCGCTGTACGACCGCATCGCGGCGGTCAAGGCGCTCGCGGGCGACGTTCCGGTCGAGGGACGGCTGCTGTTCTCGAACGTCGGGAAGTTCACCAAGGGAATGCCCAAATGGGTTTTGATGCTCGACGGCATCGAGGTCGAGTTTCCCCCCGTCGACCAGAACCTCCGCTCGAACCCGGCGTTCGGGCAGTACTCCGACGCCTGGACCCGGCTGACCTCGCAGCTCAAGCCTAGTCCGCATCTCTTCACCAGTCTCTAGGGATACTCGGCGGGTCACCGCTACGGCAAACGGCACCGGAGAGCGGAAGGGCCGGACCGGGAAAGAGCTATACGGGCACTGCTACCCGCGATAGGGTCCGACGGGCGTGATGCGATCCCTTGGTGAGCTTCGGTCGCTGGGCGGTTGAGAGGCCTGTTGGCGGGTAGCAGTGCCCGTATAGCTCTTTCCCGGTCCGGCCCTTCCGCGCTGCGGGGCGGCGGTCGTGGGGTGAGCTGCGATGTGTGGCTAGGTGAGGCGGAAGAGGCGGAGGGCGTTGATTGTGGTGCGCGTGGCGAGGGACTCGAGGTTCTCGTTGCGGAGTGATGCGACCGTTTTCGCGATGTGGGTTAGGAAGGCGGGCTCGTTGCGGCGGGACTTGGGGGGTGGGGTGAGATCGCGTGGGAGGAGGTAGGGGGCGTCGG
>DATAYZ010000137.1:0-104005 GCA_036272295.1 Steroidobacteraceae bacterium | reverse complement strand
CCGTTATAGGGTCCGACGTCCACCTGGGGGCCGTCTGATGAGCAGCGGTCTAGCCGCGGCCTAGCGACCCACCTACGGGTAGCAGTGCCCGCGTAGCTCTTACCCAGACGGGGGACTCCGCCGGCCCCTCGGACAGCTCTTCCCCTCACTGGCACGCCGTTTGCTTGCCATTCGTGAACATGTGCACAGCGCCAAAATTTCGTCACCGCCCCGATCGGGCGAAGGCGACGGCTTTCCGGCTTGGGATCACCGGCCTCGCGGCGAGCGCGGCGGCTGCCTCGGCGATTCTTGTGGCGGGACTCGGGGTATCATCTTTGGCGAGCGCATCGCCGCTCCCGGCGGAGAACGCGGCCGCGCCGCGCGCGAATGAGGCGGGCGGCAGTTTCGAGGACGTCGCATCGCTCGAGTCGCTGGCGCGCAACGAGGCCCTGCGTCAGTTTCCGCCGCTCAACGAGCACCAACGGATGGTGGTGGGGCCGCTCGAGCCTCGGCTCGAGCTGGATCGCTGCCGCCAGCCCGTGCGAGCGGCGCTCACCACCGCCCGCCACATGCAGGACCGGGCCACCATCGAGCTCAAGTGCCAGGACCTGAAGCCCTGGCACATCTACGTGCAGGTCCGGATCGTCGGGACATCACCCGTCGTCCTTGCCGCGCACGCGATCGTTGCCGGCAGCCTGCTCAAAACCAGTGATTTCCGGGTCGAGCAGCGCGATCTGTCCCTGTTGCCGCCCGGCTTTCTGGACGATCCGGCCATCGCGGAGGGGCTGACGGCCAGCCGCCCGATCTCCGAGGGCGCGGTCATCACCAACCAGCAAGTGCTCGCCGCGAAGGCCGTGCAGCGCGGGCAGGCCGTGACCCTGCTCGCGGACGCGGGCGGCATCAGCGTCCGCATGGCTGGGAAGGCCTTGAGCGATGGCCTTATAAATCAAAGAGTTAAGGTGCAGAACCTCTCATCGGGCAAGATCGTGGAAGGGATCGCACGCTCCGAGCAGATCGTGCAAATCATATTGGATTAGCGCTTCAGTGACGCACATCACAGTCGATACAGGGTTTGGTCCGATCTATGACAAGCGGCTGCCTAAAGTTCAGCTCGAGCCGGACGATAAACCCAACGTGAGCGGATCACAGCTCTAGGAGACTTCGGTGACTGACAAGATCAGTGCATATTCGGCCGCCGAGCCGATAGCACCCGTCAAGGGATCGAACGGCAATCCGGTCGTGACCGACAAGGCGCAAGCCGACGGCACGAGCGCGGCCGCCGCCCAGACGGGTGACACTCTCACGCTCACGAGATCCGCCCGCTCTCTGCAGAAAATCGAGGAAGCCATCGCCAAGGCCCCCGTGGTCGACACCGGCAAGGTGGCGGCGGTGAAGCAGGCCGTTCAATCCGGCAACTATCAAGTCGACGCCGGGCGCGTGGCCGACAAGATGCTGCAGTTCGAAAGCGGGCTGCAATAACCCATGGAGCCCGCCGCGCGCCGCCGTCTCGAGGAGGTGCTGGATCGCGAGATCGAAGTCGCGCGCTCCCTCGCCGAGACGCTGGCCGCCGAGCGCAACGCGCTCACGGGAGACTCGCCGGAAGCCGTCGAGCGCAGGGCCGCCGACAAGATCCGAATTCTCCAAGCCATCGAAGAGCTCGAGACCGAGCGCCGCAAGCTCTGCCCGAGCCCCGGCGCCTCCGGCATCGCAGCGACGGTCGCCGAGCGCTGGCGCGCGCTGATGGAGCTCATGGCCGGATGCCGCAGCGCGAACGAAGTGAACGGCCAGATCATTCACGTGCGCCAGTACCAGATCCGCCAGTTGATCGACATCATTCGAGGCGGCGGTCCGTCGCTGACGTACGGTCCCCAGGGAAAAACTTTCGCCAAGGCGCTCCGCGCGCTCGCAAGGGCTTGACATGCTAGTCTTGAGTCGCCGAGCCGATGAATCGATCGTCATCCAACCCGCCGACGGCGTGGATGCGAACATGACCATGGCGCAACTGTTCGCGAATGGTCCCATCCAGATCACGCTCCTGGGCGGAACCGGCCGCCGCGTCAAGATGGGCATCGAAGCGCCCGAGCAGCTCGCGATCCGCCGCAAAGACGCCGCCTGATCCGCGCGCGCGGGCCTCCTCGCGCGCTCCCGCAAATTTCCCGCCAGCTTTCGATGCGCTCGATCAAACGCGCGTAGGCCATTGATTTCACATATCGGCCGCGCGGCTTTACGAAGGACTCGGCGCGCCTGACATATCGCTCGCGCAAGCGTTATATATCTTCCGGCATTCACTCGAGCGCTTCGCTAACCACTCGGCGATGTGCATAATGGCCACCCTGTCACCGCGCATCGAAGAGGCCCCTCGGGATGGAGCGTCGATTGCATACTCGCCATAGAGCACGGACCACCGTGTACGTGGTGATGTCCGGTAGAAAGAGCCGCATCTGCAAGGCGAAGAACCTGAGCGCCAACGGTGTGTTCGTCGAGACCGAGAACCTTGGGCTGCGCAAGGGACAGCAGGTGCAGCTGGCATTCGCCATCAATCTCGGCCTGGTCACGAAGATCCACCGCCGCACCGCCATCGTCGCCCACGTCACGCGCGGCGGCACGGGCCTCATGATGGAGCAATTCGCCGGCCGCTAGGAGCCTGTAAAGCCCCTCGCCGCGGGCTGATTAAGGTAAACTGCCGGCTCAATGCCACCGTTCGATCCGCCTCGCTCGGATGCCATCCGCATCCGTGGCGCGCGTCAGAACAATCTCAAGAATCTCGACCTGGACCTCCCCCTCAACGAGCTGATCGTCGTGACCGGGGTGAGCGGTTCCGGGAAATCGTCGTTGGTGTTCGATACGCTGTATGCCGAGGGTCAGCGCCGTTACGTCGAGACCTTCTCGCCGTACGCGCGCCAGTTCCTGGATCGCATGGACAAGCCCGCCGTCGACCGCATCGAGGGGATCCCTCCCGCGATCGCGATCGACCAGACGAATCCCGTGCGCACCTCGCGCTCGACGGTCGGCACCATGACCGAGCTCAACGACCACCTGAAGCTCCTGTTCGCGCGTGCCGCGGTTCTGCACTGCCAGGGCTGCGGCAAGCCGGTGAGGCGCGACACGACCGCGAGCATCCGCGAATCGCTGCGCGAGCTCGCGAGCCGGCACGACGATCCGCCGCTCGTGCTCACGTTCCCCGTGCGGGTGCCCGAGAATTTCACGGCTGCCGAGATCGAGAAGCTGCTGGCTGCGCAGGGGTATACGCGCATTCACGCGAAACGCGGCGGCATCCTGCAGGTGATTCAAGACCGCTTCCGCTGGAGCTCGGTGGACCCGGCCCGTGCAGGCGATGCCATCGAGGGCGCCCTCAAGATCGGCGCGGGCCGGCTCGATGTTTATCCGCCGCCCGGCGACGGCGGCCGCGCCGCGGCTCCCTGGCGATTCTCGACGCAGCTCCACTGTGCTGACTGCGACATCGCCTACAAGGACCCCAGCCCCTCGACCTTCAGCTTCAATTCGCCGGTCGGTGCCTGCGATACCTGCCGTGGATTCGGGCGCAGCATCGGCGTCGATTACGGGCTGGTCATTCCGGATGCCTCTTTGAGCCTGCGCGGGGGCGCCATCAAGCCCTGGCAAACCGAGTCGTACAAGGAATGCCAGGCCGATCTGCTGAAGTTCGCGCGCAAGCGCGGCATCCCGGTCGACACGCCGTGGCGCGATCTCGGCGAAGCCGAGCGCGCCTGGGTGATCGAAGGAGAGGGCGAATGGACCCGCAACGTCTGGTACGGCGTCAAGCGCTTCTTCGCCTGGCTCGAGACCAAGGCGTACAAGATGCACATCCGCGTGCTCCTGTCGCGCTATCGCTCCTATACCGAGTGCGGTGCATGCGGCGGGTCGCGGCTGAAGCCCGAGGCGCTCCTGTGGCGGCTGGGGACGCCGAGCCACAACCTGCGCGAGCTGATGCTCATGCCGCTCGACGACTGCCGCGGCTTCTTCGCCTCGCTCGCGCTGCCCGCGCCGCTCGACGAGGCCACCGACCTCCTGCTCGATGAGATTCGCGCGCGGCTCGGCTATCTCGCCGACGTGGGTCTCGGCTACCTGAATCTCGACCGCCAATCGCGCACGCTGTCGGGAGGCGAAGTCCAGCGGATCAACCTCACCACCGCGCTCGGCACCTCGCTGGTGAACACGCTGTTCGTGCTGGACGAGCCCTCGATCGGACTGCACCCGCGCGACGTCGGGCGCATCGTCGGCGTCATGCACCGCCTGCGCGACGCCGGCAACAGCCTGGTCGTGGTGGAGCACGACCCGAAGGTGATGCAGGCCGCGGACCGCGTGCTCGACATCGGCCCGGGTCCGGGCGAGCACGGCGGCGAGGTCGTGTTCTTCGGCCCGCTCGCCGAGCTGTCCGAGGCCGAGGGATCGCTGACGGCCGACTATCTGCTGCATCGCCGCCGGGTCGCGATCCCGCCGGCACCGGCGGCGCCGCCGCGCGCGGCCGGCGTGCTCACGGTCCAGGGCGCCGCCGAGCACAACTTGAAGGACATCGATGTCGACATCCCGCTGCAGCGCCTGGTCTGCGTGACGGGCGTCTCGGGCTCGGGCAAGTCCACCCTGGTCCACGACGTGCTCTATCCCGCGCTGCTGCGCGCCAAGGGCAGGCCGACCGAGAATCCCGGCCGCCATCGCGCGCTCTTCGGAGCCGATTCGATCGCAGCCGTCGTCATGGTGGATCAGAGCCGCATCGGCCGCACGACGCGGTCGAATCCCGCGAGCTACGTCGGCGCCTTTGACGCGATTCGGGATCTGTTTGCGCGGCTGCCGAAGGCGCGCGAGCGCAAGTACACCGCCGGAACCTTCAGCTTCAACGCAGGCAACGGCCGCTGTCCCAGCTGCGGCGGCAACGGCTTCGAGCACGTCGAGATGCAGTTCCTCTCCGACGTCTATCTGCGCTGTCCCGACTGCGACGGCCGCCGCTATCGCGCCGAGATCCTGGAGATCGGGCTGACCCGCGGCACCGGTCCGGCGAAGAGCATCGCCGACGTTCTCGACCTCACCGTATCCGAAGCGCTGGAGTTCTTCGCAGCCGACGGCGAGGTCTGTCTGCGGCTCCAGCCGCTGGCCGAGGTGGGGCTCGATTATCTCAAGCTCGGCCAACCGGTGCCGACCCTGTCGGGCGGCGAGGCGCAGCGCCTGAAGCTCGCGGGACACCTCGCCGAGAGCGCGGGACGCACGCGCGCATCGACGCCGCGCACGGCGGCGGCCGCCGCGGCGCTCGCCCCCGGAGCCGCAAAGGCGGCCGCCTCCCCGCGCGCGGGGCGGGCGCGCGGCAAGGGCAGAGCCGTCGAAGCGAACGGGAGCCTGCCGTTGGGTGCACCGCCCCGCGGATCGCTGTTCCTCTTCGACGAGCCGACCACCGGGCTGCACTTCGACGACGTGGCGAAGCTGCTGCGCGCGTTTCGGCGGCTGATGGAGGCCGGGCACTCGCTGCTGGTCATCGAGCACAATCTCGACGTGGTGCGTGCCGCCGACTGGATCGTCGACCTCGGACCGGAAGGCGGCGACGGCGGCGGCCGCGTGGTCTGCACCGGAACGCCGGCCGAGGTCATGCGCAACGACGCCTCGCACACCGGCCGCGCGCTGCTGGAGAGCGAGCGGCCGTTGCGATCCGTGCGCGGCGCACGCGGCGGGGCCGTCGCGGACGGAGTGCGCGACTCCGGCGCCTACCCGGCCCCGGCGCGGCTTGGGCCAGGGCCGCCGAGATCCATCGAGATCCGCGGCGCCCGCGAGCACAATCTCAAGAACGTCGACGTGAGCCTGGGGCTCGATCGGTTCACCGTGATCACGGGTGTCTCCGGCAGCGGCAAGAGCACGCTGGCGTTCGACATCCTGTTCGCGGAGGGCCAGCGCCGTTATCTCGAATCCTTGAATGCCTACGCGCGCCAGTTCGTTCAGCCGGCGTCGCGGCCGGACATCGACGCCATTTTCGGCATCCCGCCGACCGTCGCCATCGAGCAGCGCACGAGCCGCGGGGGCCACAAGAGCACGGTCGCCACCCTGACCGAGATCTATCATTTCCTGCGATTGCTCTACGTGAAGCTCGGCACCCAGTACTGCCCCGCATGCCGCGCGCGGATCGAGCCGCAATCGGCCGACGCCATCGCGGCCCGCCTGCTCAAGGAGTACCGCGGGCGGCGCGTCACCCTGCTCGCGCCGCTCATCGTCGCGCGCAAGGGGCTGTACACGGCGCTCGCCAAGTGGGCGCGCGGCAAGGGGTTTGCCGAGCTGCGTGTCGACGGCAAGCTCCTGCCGACGGCGAAGTGGGCGCGCCTCGACCGGTTCATCGAGCATGACATCGACCTGCCGGTGCGCACACTGGAGGTATCCACCGGCCGGGAAGCGGAGCTGCGCGCGGCGCTCGACACGGCTCTCGAGCACGGTCGCGGCGTGGTGCGGGTCGCGGTCGCGGACGGAGGCGCGCGGCAGGCGGACGCGGCCGAGGCGCTGTTCTCGACCAAGCGCGCCTGCCCCAAGTGCGGCACGGGATTCCCCGAGCTCGATCCACGTCTGTTCTCATTCAACTCCAAGCACGGCTGGTGCAAGAGCTGCTACGGCACCGGGCTCCTGATGGAGGAATTCGATGCCGAGCAGACCGGCGAGGAGGAGACGTGGCGCGAGTCCGGCACGGAAGACCGGATCTGCCCCGACTGCCGGGGGCAACGGCTGAATTCCATCGCGCTCAACGTCGAATTCCGCGGTGATTCGATCGCCGCGCTGACCGTCCTGCCGGTCAAGGAGTTCGCAACCAAGGTCGCACGGCTCAAGCTCGTGGGGCGCGAGCGCGAGATTGCGCGCGACATCCTGTCGGAGCTGGAGGCGCGCGTCGCGTTCCTGTGCGACGTCGGCCTCGGCTATTTGCAGCTGAGCCGCGCGGCGCCCACGCTCTCGGGCGGAGAGGCGCAGCGCATCCGTCTCGCCGCGCAACTCGGATCGAACCTGCAGGGGGTGTGCTACGTGCTCGACGAGCCCACCATCGGACTGCACCCGCGGGATAACGTCGTCCTGCTCGCGACGCTCGACCGGCTGCGCGCCAAGGGCAACACGCTCGTGGTCGTCGAGCACGACGAGGACACGATCCGGCGGGCGGACCACGTCATCGATCTCGGCCCCGGAGCGGGCTCGCGCGGGGGAGTCGTGGTCGCGCAAGGCTCGGCCGCCGAGCTCGCCCGGCTTGCGAGCTCGGTGACCGGCCGCTGCCTCGCGGCTCCGCTCAGGCACTCGCGCTCGCGCCGCCGACCGGTGGATCGCGGCGCGCCGTCCATCGAGATCGGCGCGGCGACCTTGCACAACCTGCGCAAGGCCGACGCGCGCATCCCGCTCGGCCGCTTGACCGTCGTCACCGGCGTGTCCGGCTCCGGCAAGTCGTCGCTGGCGCGCGACGTGCTGCTCGGCAACCTGCAGCGGCTCCTGGCACTGCCGCGCCGCCAGCGGGACGAGCGCGCGGAGGCACTGGAGGGCTGCGGCACTCTGAACGGCTGGCGGCAGGTGAGCCGCGTTCTCGAGGTCGATCAGACGCCGATCGGCAAGACGCCGCGCTCCTGTCCCGCGACCTACATCGGCTTTTGGGACTCGATCCGGCGGCTGTTCGCGGATACCACCGAGGCCCGCATGCGCGGATTCACGGCCAGCCGCTTCTCGTTCAACACGGCGGGCGGCCGCTGCGAGGCCTGCGAAGGCCAGGGCGTTCAGCGCATCGAGATGAGCTTCCTGCCGGACGTGCAGGTCCTCTGCGACGTGTGCGCAGGCCGGCGCTTCAATCCCGAGACGCTCGGCATCCTGTTCAAGGGCAAGAGCATCGGCGAGGTCCTGGCCATGAGCGTCGACGAGGCGCTCGAGTTCTTCGCCGCCCAGCGCAGCGTCCGGCACCCTTTGAGCCTGCTCGCCGACGTGGGGCTCGGGTATCTGCACCTCGGGCAGCCGAGCCCGACCCTGTCGGGCGGCGAAAGCCAGCGCATCAAGCTGGTCACCGAGCTGTCCAAGGTCCGGACCGACGCCCTCGGGATGGACATCGCGAAGCGCGAGGGCCAGCACACGCTCTATGTGCTCGATGAGCCGACCGTGGGGCTGCACATGGCCGACGTCGAGAAGCTGATCCGCGTGCTGCACCGTCTCGTCGACGCGGGCAACACCGTGGTGGTGATCGAGCACAACCTCGATGTGATGGCGGAAGCCGACTGGATCGTCGATCTCGGGCCCGAGGGCGGCGATGAGGGGGGCCTGGTGGTCGCTCAGGGAGCGCCGGAAGCCATCGTGCAGCGGCCCGGCAAGAGCCACACCGCCGGGATCCTGAAGGGCTTTCTCGCCGAGCGCGGCGCGCCCTGAGCCGATCAGCCGATGGTGCGCGGTATCAGCCGATGGTCTGCGCGAGAAAATCGATCAGGATCGCGAGCGGGGCCTCGACCATGGCCTCGCCTCGCTTCACCTGGACGGAGGCGGCAATGGCCGCCTCCTCGAGCGCGCACGCGGTGGCGGCGAGCTCTTTCATCTCGAAGATGGCGGCGCCGCCGCGCACCTTGTGGGCCCTGTTGCGCAATTCCGCGATGATCGCCTCGGGAGGAACCTGCCGGGCCTGGAGCGCCGCGCGCAGCGCCACGAAGCGCTCGTGATCCTGCACCAGCCGGGCACTGAACGACTGCCGCACCCCATCGAGCGCATCGTCGGAACCGGTGGCCGCTCCCGGTCCCGCTTTACGTGCCGCGTTTCGCTCCGCCGCCATGGTCATCCCGCGGCGGCGCGCTGCGGCGTCCGGTACTCGGTGAGCTCGTTTTCCATCGCGAAACGGATCA
This sequence comes from Steroidobacteraceae bacterium, assembly GCA_036272295.1. GTDB lineage: Bacteria > Pseudomonadota > Gammaproteobacteria > Steroidobacterales > Steroidobacteraceae > Bog-1198. The sequence continues at coordinate 95,195 of DATAYZ010000137.1, read as the reverse complement.
GCGCCGAGCGGTTGCGCACTCCGAGCTTGGTCATGACCCTCGCGCGGTAGGTATCCACGGTCTTGCGCGACAGCGACAGGTAGCGTGCGATGGTCGCGCTCGAGGCACCCGCGACCACGCGGTGCAGGACCTCGCGCTCGCGCGAGCTCAGACGCTCCAGCGGACTCTTCGGCATGCTGAAGAACCGCTCACCCACGTCGGGCGGCGCCACGCTCGAGCTGATGTACTGCTTGCCATCACGGACGGCGTTGACGGCTTGCACGATCTCCTGGCCGATCGCGTCCTTGAGCAAATACCCGCTGGCTCCCGCGCGCAGCGCCCGATACACGTGCTCGGCGTTGTGACAGGCGGTGAGCACCAGTACCCGGACGTCGGGCAACACCTTGAGGATGCGCTCGGTCGCATCGATCCCGTTCATGTCCGGAAGCACCAGGTCCATGGTGATGATGTCGGGCTTGAGACGGCTGGCCGCGCTCAGGGCGTCGCGGCCCGAGGAAGCGGTTCCCACGACCTGGATTCCATTCTGCCGCTCGAGCAACGCGATCAAGCCGTCGCGGACGATCCCGTGATCATCCACCACGAGGACGCTGGGGCGAGATGCGAGTGAGGTCACAATGTTCCTCCGTTATGTCGGGACTTTGGCCAAATCCATGCTACTCGTGATGCGCGCTCGAACCGTGCGCTGTCGCTCAGAAGCTGAGTTTTTCTGCATGGAAAATACGAAAGTGTGCGCGAGTCCCTATGTGCGGAATCGCACATAATGTCGTCGCAAGATGCGGAATATTAAGGGAAATCCTGCGTTGATGCGGCGGTGCTTTGACGGTACAGTCTGATGCAACTGCAGAAGGAATTGCCACGGAAAGATCCATGCTTCGCATCAGTACGGCCCCGGCCAAGGCATCCGGGCGGCGGCTCTCGCGCGAAACTTTGGATCGCCTCATGGCGCAGGTCGTCGAGTGCGCTCCCAACGGCGTGGCGGTCATGACCGCCGACGGCAACATCATCTTCTCCAATGCCGAGCTCGAGCGCATGTTCGGTCACAACCGGGATGAGCTCCTCGGCAGGCCCATCGAGCATCTGGTCCCCGAGCGCTATCGGGCCGGACACCTCGCGCTGCGCGAGACCGCTGCGAACGAGTCGGGCGTGCGAGCCATGGGCACCGGCTGCGAATTGTTCGGCTTGCGCGACAACGGCGTCGAGTTTCCGATCGAGGTCGGCTTCAACGTGCTCCACACCCGCGAAGGCATCATGCTGGTCGAGACCATCATCGACATCTCGGTGCGACGCCGCCTCGAGCGCATGTTTCAGCGCATCGTCGAGGCCGCGCCGTGTGCGATGCTCATGGTCGACGCTTCCGGACGCATTGCGCTGGTCAATCCGCAGGCGGAATCGATGTTCGGCTATGCCCGCGCCGAGATGGTCGGCAACTCGCTCGAGATGCTGTTGCCCGAGCGCTTGCGCGCGGTGCACGCCGCCCACCGCGGCGACTTCGCGCGCAATCCTGCCATCCGCCAGATGGGAGTCGATCGCGATCTCACCGCACGGCGCAAGGACGGCAGCGAATTTCCCGTCGAGATCGGCTTGAATCCGGTACCGGCGGAGGACGGCTCGCTGGTGCTGGCCGCGATCACCGACATCACGCGGCGCAACGCCATGCAGCTCGAGCTGCGCCAGGCCAATGCGAACCTCGAGGAGTTCACCTACGCGGCCTCGCACGATCTCAAATCGCCGCTGCGCGGCATCGCCGACCTCATCACCTGGATCACCGAGGACCTCGGCGACAAGGCCGGCGCGGAGGTCGAGCGCAATCTCGGCCGCGTCAGCGACCGCATCCAGCGTCTCGGGCGCGTGATCGACGACCTGCTCGCCTATGCGCACAGCGGCAAGGCATCCGAGGAGGTGGAGCTCGTCGATCTCGAGCAGTTGATCAACGGCGTGATCGAGATCCTGCCGCGGCCTGAGGGGTTCCGCATCGACGTGCAGGTGGAGGCCAAGCCGTTCGTCGCCGCGCGCGTGCCGCTCGAGACGGTGCTGCGGAACCTCGTCGGCAATGCGATCAAGCATCACGATCTTGCGGTCGGAAACATCACCGTGCGCGCGCGCGAACGCGGCGCTTACTGCGAGATCAGCGTCGCGGACGATGGCCCGGGCATCCCGCCGGCCGCGCAGGAACGCGTATTCCGCATGTTCCAGACGCTCGCCGCGGGTTCGCGCGACCGCTCGGGCATCGGCCTCGCGCTGACCAAGCGGCTGGTCGAGGTACACGGCGGCAGGATCACGCTGGAGTCCGCCCACGGGGCGCGCGGAACCACGTTCCGGGTACGCTGGCCGCGCACGCAATGGAGCGCACCGCGTGGCTAACGCTCCGGCCAAGCTCAGCCTGCTGGTGGTGGACGATGACGACGTGGCCGCGGAGGCAGTCATGCGCGGGCTGCGCAAGCACGGCCTCGATTGGCCGATCGTGATAGCACAGGACGGCCGCGACGCGCTCCAGGTGATGCGCGGCGAGATCGCGGACCGGCGCATCGTGAAGCCCTATCTCGTGCTGCTCGATCTCAACATGCCGCGCATGAACGGCATCGAGTTCCTGCGCGAGCTGCGCGCCGATCCGGCGCTGCGCGGCACCGTGGTGTACGTGCTGAGCACGTCGGGGTCCGAGGCGGACCGCCGCCTGGCCTACAACGAGTTCGTCGCCGGCTACATGGTCAAATCGGGGTTGGGCCCACAGCTCTCGGGCCTGGCGAAGTTCCTGGTCGAATTCCAAAACTCGGTGCTGCTACCCTGATGGCTACCGTACTCGTCGTCGACGACAACGCCGTAAACCGCAAGCTCCTGGTGACGCTCCTGAGCGGGGACGGCCACCTGACACTGGAAGCGAGCGACGGGCTCGAAGGCCTGCAGCTCGCGCGCGCCCACCGGCCGCAGCTCGTCATTTCCGACATCGTGATGCCCACCATGGACGGCTACGGATTCGTGCGCGCGATGCGTGCGGATCCGACGCTGCGCTTGACACCGGTGATCTTCTACACCGCCCATTACCACGAGCGCGAGGCGCACACGCTGGCCCAGGCCTGCGGCGTCGTGCACGTGGTCGTCAAGCCGAGCCCCGCCGCCGAGCTGCTGCGCATCGTCGAGCAGGTCATGGCGGGAATCCGCGAATCGGTCCCCGACCCGTTGCCGGACGACTTCGACCGGGAGCACCTGCGTCTGGTCACCGACAAGCTCACGGAGAGAGCGGCCACCCTGTCCGCGTTTCGCGCGCGCTTCGAGGCGACCGCCGCGCTCGCGGGCGAGATCGGCACCCTGCCTGATTCCGAGGCGTTGCTCGAGCGCGTTTGCTCGGAGTCGCGCCGCATCTTCGGAGCCTCCTATGCGGTGGCCGCCGCCACCGAGGGCGCCGGCCGCACGGTCTCGCGCTTCTCGACCAGCGGCATCGACCTCGGAAATGGCGCGGCGCCGCGCCCGTCGCTCGACCCCAGGGCGCTCGACGCGATGCTCGAGTCCGGCTCACCCTGGCGCACCAGCAGCGTCTCCGGCAACCCCGCGGACGTGGGCCTGCCGGAGTCCTATCCGCCCGCGCGTGCCTTCCTGGCGGTACCGCTCGCGACCCGGCTGCGGGTCTACGGGTGGCTTTGCCTCGCCAACAAGATCGGCGCCGAGGAGTTCGACGCCGATGACGAGAAGCTCGTCTCGGTGCTCGCGACGCTCGCCGGGCTCGCCTGGGAGAATCTCGTCCTGCGCGACGCGGTCAAGGGCCCCGATGCCGGGCGGCGCAAACCAGTCCCGGCCGCGGGCATTGCGAAGAAATCCCGGGCTTGATCAGCCGAGGACCGCGCGCAGGTCGCGGGACGCCTGCTCGAAGCGCAGATTCTCGATGTGCCCCTGCATCCGCCGGTAGGGAGTGACGCCGAGCAGCCGCTCGAGATCGATCGACACGGACTTGAACAGCGTGAGCGCGGCGAGGTCCTGACGTCTCAGGAGCTCATCGAGGCGTCTGAGACTCTGCGCGGCGTCGGCCCCGCCCGCCCGCCCCTCGCCCGCAGCGGCGGCATGCTCCGAGCCGCCGCGAAGCGCCGGCTTCGCGGCCTCCCGCAGCCGGCACATGGCCTCGGCCAGGCGCGCCCTCAGATGGGACGCGAGCTCGAGATCCCCCGCGAGATAGGCGGCCTCGAGCTGGCCTGCGGAGAAGTAGATGCCCTTCGCGCCGAGCGAAGCGGCCGCACCGCGCAGCTTGTGCATGCGGCGCGCGCCATCGCCGATCTCGTCCGGCTGAGCCTCGTCCCTGGGCTCACAGGCAGCGCCGAACCGCTCGAACATCTGCGCAAGTATCTTGACGAACAGCGCCGCATCCCCGCACCAGCGGGCACGCGCGTCCGCCGCATCGATGCCCTCGATCTCGGGCCACCCCGGCGAAGGCGTGCGGGTCATACCGGCGCGATGGTGCGGATACGCTGCGGCTCCTCGAGGTCCGCGATGTCCAGGAATCGCGCGGGAGAGCCGTTCATCTTGGCCGCCAGCAGCGCCTTGTCCGCGGCGAGCAGCAGGTTGCCGGCGCTGCGGCAGGCGCGCATCTCATCATCGGCGCGCGTGTTCTGCCAGGAGCCGGCCCAGCAGCGGCTGGTGGGATCGTAGCTGGAGATGCCGATGCGCGCCGCCAGATGCAGGGTGCTGCCCGAGGCTTCGTACCCGATCTTGAGCCCGCGCACATTCTCGAGGATGCGGCGGGCGATGTGCTCCGCTCCTTCGCGCGGCGTCTGCGGCAGCACCAGTCCGAATTGATCCCCTCCGCAGCGGGCGAGGAAGTCGGCGGGCCGGCGCGCCACGGTCTTGATCGCCTGAGTCAGACGCTGCAGGCAGACATCGGCCTTCTGGCGGTCGTGCTGCTCGGTGAACGCCGCGAAATCGTCGACCTCGAGCAGCATCAGAGTGAGCGGGTCGCCCACGCGCAGGCCGCGATGCCATTCGCGGTCGAGCGCCTCGTCGAACTTGCGCCGCCCCGCGATGCCCGTGAGCGCATCGGTGCCGAGCGCCTGTTGCAGCTCGTCGGAGGCGTGCTTCATGCGCAGCTGGGTGCGAACGCGCGCGAGCAGCTTCGAGGACGAGAACGGCTTGGCGATGTAGTCGGCCGCACCCATGTTGAGCGCCGAAACCTCGAATCCCGACTCGTTGTGGCAGCTGATGAAGATGATCGGCACGCCGGCAACGTCCGGCTGGGATCTCAGGGTGTCGAACACCTTGAAGCCGCTGATGCCCGGCAGTTGCGCGTCGAGCAGGATCAGGTCCGGCTTCGCATCCTGCACGAGCTCGATGGCCTTCTCGCCGGTGGTCGCGAACAGGAGCTCGCTGACCCCGTCGAGAATCCGGCCGATGAGATGGATGGTGCCAGGATCGTCGTCGACGACGACGATCCTGTCATCCATGCGGGCGCCCCCCGGAGCTGGAGGAGGCTCTGCCGCAATTCTTGCCGGTCTCACCACGGCGTTCATGAGTGCACCGCCACGGGAGCGAGCCGGCTGCGCCGGCTGCGCTTGTTGACGTAGAGTCCGCGGTCGGCGCTGCGCAGGAGCTGCGGCACCGAGGTCTGCGCGAGCTCGTTGGCCGTCTCGAGCGCGGTCATGCCGATGCTCACGGAGATCTTGAGCGGGCGACCATGGATCATCAGCGGCGGGGTGATCAACACCTCGCGCAACTTCTGCGCGACCGTGGCCGCCCCGTTGCGATCGGTCTCGGGCATGACGACGGTGAACTCGTCGCCGCCCGAGCGCGCTAGCCAGTCGCTTTTCTCGCGCAGGCAGCGCTTCGCGCGCGCTACGAATTCCTGCAGCACTTTGTCTCCGGCGTCGTGGCCCATATGGTCGTTGACCTCCTTGAACGAATCGATGTCACAGCAGAGCACCGACAACGGCCGGGTGTAGCGCTGCGCCCGCGCGAGCTCGCGCGGCAGATATTTCATCAGGTAGCGACGGTTGTGCGCCGTGGTCAGCGGATCGGTCACCGACAGGCGCCGGTTCTCGCGGTTGCTCGCGCGCAACGAGCACTCGAGATGCGTGATGCGGCGTGCGACCTCCATCCGCGCCAGCAGCTCCTCCACGGGCGATCCCTTGACGACGTAGTCGTCCGCGCCAGCGGCCAGGCTGAGGAGCAGATCTTCCTTGCTGTGCCGTACCGTCAGCATCATCACATACACGTAGCCGCGCACATGCTCGCGGCGCACGCTGCGGCAGAGCTCGATGCCGTCCATGCCCGGCATTTGCCAGTCCGTCAGCATGATCTGGAAGTGGCCCGCGCTCAGCATGCGCATGGCTTCCACGCCGGAACCGGCAAGCTTGACCTTGTAGCCGGCGCGCTTCAGCAGCGTGGACAGCTGCGCGCACACGATGTCATCGTCGTCGACCACGAGCACGCGGCATTGCCACTGGGCCGGAAGCTGCTGGACGATGCTGAGCTCGTTGGTGTCGGCGGGCTCGGGAGCCCAGTGGCTTCGATCAGCGCGCATAGGATGCCTGTGTATTTTCGCCGGTCTCACCCGCGATCACGCTGCGCACGCCCCAGCGGCGGGCCGCCACTTCGTGCGCCGTCGCTGCCGGAGCCGGTCGCGCCAGGAGGTGGCCTTGCACCTGCGGACAGCCGAGCCGGGCGAGCAGCAGGAATTGACGCTCGGTCTCCACGCCTTCCGCGACCACCGCGATGCCCATGTCCCGGCCCATCGAGATGATGGAGCGCAGGATGGCGACGTTCTTCCAGCGATGATCCGAGTCGCTGATCAGGGAGCGGTCGAGCTTGAGGCGATCCACGGCCAGGCGTGAGAGATGGTCGAAGCGGGTGCCCCCCTTGCCGAAGTCATCGATGGAAATCCGCACGCCCATCTCCTTGACCTGCCGCAGGCAGGCGATGGCCGACGCGGTGTGCGCCAGGGGCGCGGCCTCGGTGATCTCGAGCTCGAGGCGGCCGGCAGGAAAGCTGAGCCGCTCGAGCACGCGCTGGATCAGGCCGGCGAAACTTGCATCCAGCTGCTGCGCCGACACGTTGACGCACAGCGTCTGGCCGCCCATGTGCCGCGAGCGCCATTGCGCCGCCGTGCTGCAAGCCTCCTGCAGCACCCAGGAGCCGAGCGCACCGATCAACTGCGAGCGCTCGGCGGCGGCGATGAACACGGAGGTGTCGACCATGCGCCCGTCGCGCCGAAACCAGCGGGCCAGGGCCTCGACCCCGCATACGGCGCCGTTCTCGACCTCGAATTGCGGCTGGTAGTGGAGCACGAATTCCCTTTCGGCGATGGCACGGCGCAGAGCGGTCGCGAGTCCTACACGGCGCGAGGCCGCCGAAGGCGCGACGGCCGCGGTGCGGGCATCGACTCCGAGGGTCGGGATCACAGCCTCCGCCGCATCATCGGGCAAGTGATTTTCTAGCCTTTGCTGCATTCCGCCACCGTCGCGTAATTCGCTTGAAAGTTCAGACTAGCGGGCCGGCAGGCGGGGTCGATGTAGGGAGTCCGGGACAGGTACGCGTGCGGAGCAGCGAGTGTCGGAATTTGAGAAGCAATCGCTAAGGGGATGGACTAACCCCGTCCGCGATCCCCTCTGGGGCGAATGCTGGTCTCTCTGCGTTGTACGGCATCGAGAAGCCGGCTATCGTTCGAGACAGTCATCTCAATGGAACGCTCTGCGGCGACCGCGAGGTGTTCCGGCTCACTGCGGCATGGGAGGTGATCGTCATTGCGGATCCAACGCTGAATCAGTTGATTGCAGCCGTTCCGGAAGCAAGCTTCCGCCGCTGGCTGCCGAGCCTCCAGCCCATCGAGATGTCCGTGGGCTCCATCCTCTTCGAGCCGCACGAAACCGCCAGCCACGTGTACTTTCCCGCCACCGCCACGGTATCGCTGCTCTATGTTCTCGAGACCGGCGCATCGATCGAGGTGGCCATGGTCGGCTCCGAGGGGGTGGTCGGCATGTCCATGCTGATGGGCGGGCTCACCTCGAGCCGCGCGCGGGTCCATTCGAGCGGCAGCGGATTTCGCATGCGCGCCGAGCATCTCGCCGTCGAGATGGAGCGGTCCCCGGAAGTCATGTGGCTCATGATGCGCCACGTGTTGGCGCTCCTCGTGCAGACCGGTCAGACCGCCGCGTGCATGCGCCATCACTCGGTCGAGCAGCAGCTCTGCCGCTGGCTCTTGCAGAGTCTCGACCGCGCCCCGGGCCCGGAGATCAGCATGACCCAGCAGGCCCTCGCCGACATGCTCGGCATCCGGCGCGAGCGCGTCGCGCAGGCGGCGCTCAGCCTGCAGGAGGCCGGCTTGATCCGTTACCTGCGCGGCCACATCAGCGTGCTCGACCGCGAGGGCCTCGAGCAGCGGGTCTGCGAGTGCTACGCCATGCTCAAGAAGGAGTATCGTCGACTGCTCCCGCGGCGCGCACGACCTGCGGCGACCGGCACCTGAGCCGCGTCGTCGGCGCCGGCGCTCAGCCCGGCAGCGTGAACGAGAACGAGGCACCTTTGCCCGGCTCCGAGTGCGCGGAGACCCTGCCGCCATGGCGCTCGACGATCCGCTGCACGATGGACAGACCGACGCCGTTGCCTTCGAACTCGCTGTCGGAATGCAGGCGCTGGAAGATGGAGAACAGCCTGGGCGCGTCGGCGGGATCGAAGCCGACCCCATTGTCGCGCACGCTATAGGTCACGTGGTCGCCGTCGACCTCGCCGGTGACCTCGATCCTCGCGGCCGGCGACTGGCGCGTGAACTTGAACGCGTTGGAGAGCAGATTCGCCATGACCTGCGCGAGCAATGCAGGATCTGCGAGGGCGGGCGGAAGCGCTCCGACCTCGACGTCGACGGCGCGCTCCGGCGAGGCGGTACGCAGCGGCGCCACGGTGTCGGATACCAGGCGCGCCATGTCCACCTGGCGCTTCTCGAGCGGCTGACGGCTGAACCGCGAGAACTTGAGCAGGTCCGCGATCAGCCGCTGCAGGCTCACCCCACCGTGGTAGATGTCCTGGAGGAACTCGCGCTGCTTGGGGTTGAGCGTGCCGTGCCGCTCGCTCATGAGGACTTCCGAGAACCCCATGATGTGCCCGAGCGGCTGGCTCAGGTCGTGCGAGACCGAGTGCACGAAAGCCTCGAGCTCCTCGTTCGCGTCCTGCAGCTCGCGGTTGACCGACTCGATTTCGCTGGTGCGAAAGGCAACCTGGCGCATCAGTCCGGTGTTCTCCAAGCGGAGTTTCCTGACGGTGAGGGCGCGCGCCAGCACGGGCTCGACCTCGTCCAGGTCGTAGGGCTTGCTGATGAAGTCGTGGGCTCCCGCCTTCATCGCTTCCACGGCCGCGCCGACCGTCCCGTGACCCGTCATGAGGATGCTCACCAGGTCGCCGTCGATCTCGCCGACCGCCCGCAGCAGCTCGATGCCGTCCATGCCCGGCATCTTGAGGTCGCTCAGCATCACATCGAACCGATCGGCGCCGTCGGCCGCCGCCGCACGCAAGATCGTGAGCGCCTGCTCGCCTGAGGAGGCGGCCGTCACCGAATACCCGCGGCGCCGGAGCTTGCGCTCCAGCATCTCGATCAGTTCCACCTGGTCATCGACGACGAGCAGGCGCGCCAGGGGCGCGGAGGGAGAATCTGGCATGGAGGGAAAGCCTACGCAGGTGCTTGTGCCCTCTCTGTAGGGAAAGTCTTACAACCGTCCGCCCCGAGACCGGGGTCACTTGCCCGCGGGCTCGTTCGAATTATGTTCCCTGGGCTGCGGATGCGATCCGCGAGCCCTCGCCGCATCGTCCTCGATCAAGGTCTTGTGGACGTAAAGGAAGCGCACGTTCTCGTACTCGAACGGCGAGCCGGATGCATAGTAGCGAAAGCTCACGTTCGAGCGCTGATCGACGGCATTGAGGACCCCGAGACCCCAGGCGGCATTGGAGCGATAAAGGTCCGCGACGTTGATCACATAGGTGGTCGCGTAGTCGCCGGCGAAGCCCAGCCCGTCGCGCAGGGTCGACGGGCCGAGGATCGGGATCACGAGATAGGGGCCCGGGTGCACTCCCCACCTCGCGAGCGTGCGGCCGAGACCGGTCGGGGCGCCCGGCAGCTTGAGCTTGGTCGCCACGTCGATGAGACCGCCGATTCCGATCGTGCTGTTGATGGCGAGACGCCCGAGGCTGCGCGCGCCGAGTCCGAGGCGGCCTTGGAGCGTGTAGTTGATCACACTGTCGATCTCGGCCAGGTTGCCGAAGAAATTGTGCACGCCGGTCCGCAGCGGCGGGGGCACGCGCCGATAGGCGTTCGCGACAGGCAGGAACACAGCCTCGTCGAAGCGCGCATTGAAGCGGTATGAAAAGCGGTTGAAGCGCTCCCACGGGTCGTACGTCCGCATCGGCGGCGCATCTTCGGGCTTGACGGGCGGGGCGGTCGAAGCGGCCGTCGCCGGCGCTCCGTTCTCGCCGGGGGCGGTCTCTGCGACCCCGCCCGCCGAAGCCGCCGTGAATGCGGCCGCGCTTTCGGCCGCGGCCGCGTTCTCTGCCGCCGGATTCTCCGGCGGCAAAGTGCGCAGGCTCGCACTCGGCGAGGCACACCCGCCCAAGGCGACGATCGCGAGCGCCGCAACCACGCGGCCGCAAGACGATCGTGCGCGCAACGCCGCGGCGCTCATTGCCTCCTCACGAAGCGGCCGGCGAGCATGTCGAGCATGTCCGATATCTGGCGCCGCTCGCCGATGTTGCCGAGGTGGCCGCCGTGATCGTAGACCGCGATCCGCGGCCCGAGCGTGCTCTCGAGCCACTCGAGCTCGCGGCGGTTGAGAATCACGTCGTCGCTGTTGGTTTGCGCGAAATAATCGCGGTTCGACCGCAGCTCCGCGCCGATGATGTCGAGACGGTTGTCGGCGATGAGCGATGCCGGCGTCGAGCGCGGCCGGTGCGCGAGATAATAGGGGGCGAACACGCGCGTGAAGTACTCCGAGAACGGCTTGTCGCGGAGCACGCGCTGGATCTCCTCGAGCGACTCCCCCACCCTGGGCGGGTGTCGCGGGTCGACCACCACGCCCGTGCCGGCGTACAGATCGCCCGCGAAGAACATGTCGATGAGGCTGATGCGGAAGCTGAGCGCAATCGCGGCCGAGAACTCCGCGTCGGTCTTGAGCACGGCGGCGGCGGCCGAGAGCAGGAACGCATCGTCGATCTGCACGCGGCCGGAAGCGCGATAGAGATTCGCAAGCTCCGCATAGAGGCGCCGGTAGAGCCGCTCGAGCGCCTCATCGTCGGTCCCGATGCTGGCGGCGAACAGCCGGTCCAGCCGTCCGACGGATGCGAACAAGCTCACCGGCGGCTCGATCATCACCGCACGATGAACCTTGAGCTTGCCCTCGCGGGCGTCGATCGACTTCACCACGGCCGCGTTCGCGCCGCCCAGGCTGTAGCCCAGCACGTCCACGTCGGTGATGCGTACCCGGTGCGGCAGGTGGCTCACGATATGTACCAGGGCGGCGTACATGTCCTCGCCGTCCTGCCGGAGGTCGCCGGCGACTCCGGTGCTCGATGCGGCGACGATGAAGCCCGGGAACGTGGGCGACGGCACCGTGAGCACATGGTAGCCGGCTCCGTACAGCGCGCCTCGCAACACCGAGAGCTTGGCCGTGTTGCCGTCGCTCCCCGTGCCGGAAATGACGATGGCGAGCGGCGCCGGCTTGTTCTGCGCCGACAGCCATACCCGCAGGCGACGGTCGAACCAATAGATGTCCGGCACCGGCCGCGCCCAGGGAAACGCGATGTCGATCTCGGTGAGCGGCACGCGGCTCGGCATGGGCGCAACGTCCTGCGGCGGAGTGCCGAACACCGTCGCACGCAGGCCCGCGGAATCGGCGAGACCCGTGGCCGGCCCGCGTGCCGGCAGCGCCGGAGCCGGCGGCGTGGCCGCCGGCGCGACGGGTGGCGCCGTTTCAGCGAGCACCGCCGTGTCGACGGGTGCCGCCGCTCCGGCTTGCCGCGCCTCGGCCGGTTGCGCATCGGCCGGCAGCGCTTCGGCCAACGGTGACTTGGTCGCTGCAAGCAGCATCAGCAGTATTGCGGAATGAGCGAGCGTCGAGCGCCGCCGGAAGATCATCGAAGTCATGCTCACCTGTGCCGTCGATCACCGTCGGCGTGGACCGATTCTACGACGGTGCGGGCCGGCGCGAATTCAATTTTCACGGCAAACCGCCGGATGAGCAGTATTTACAAACGGCGGGCCGCCGCGAACTTGTACGCCCCATGCACCGCCCCGCTCGCGCGGGGCGCCCGGTCCGCCTCTCGCGCTTTGGTTTCACAACGGTTACTGTATCGCTGCGACTTTGGGGGAGTACAACATGGATAACAGAGCCCGCCTTGCTTCCTGCCTCACTCTATCCGCCGCATGTTTCTGCGCCGTCGCCCACGCCGACGTGACGGTCGAGAAAAAGACCAGCCTGGACGCATCGATCATGCGCATGCACGGATCCACCATCACCCGCATCGCCGGCGAGAAGAAGCGCGACGATACCGAATCGCACTGCGAGGGCATGATGTCGCTGGTCTGCGGCAACGTGCGCTCGGGCGAGATCGTGCGGCTGGATCGCGGCGTCACCTGGCGCCTGCAGCCCGACAAGAAGAGCTACCGCGAAGAGCAGTTCGCGACGCCGGAGCAGCTCGCGGAGATCCGCGCCCGCATGCAGGCGAACCTGGAGAAGATGCGCTCCTGCCCGGCCTCGCCCCAGCAGCAGCAGGTCGACAATTCCAAGTGCCAGATGTCGCCGCCGAAGATCGAGGTGCACAAGACCGGCGATAAGCTGTCCATCGCCGGTCACGATGCGCAGCGCACCGCGGCGACGTTGACGGAGTCGTGCACCAACAAGGAGACGGGCGACGTGTGCGACACGGTGATTGCCTATGACCTGTGGCTGACCCAGGACAAGTTTGCCGGAGCCGCCGACCAGCGTGCCTTCGAGCAGGCCTATGCAAAGAAGCTCGGATTGGGCGATGAGGGGGTGATGCGCGGCGAAGCCGCACGCTTCCTCGCGCCGTATCAAGCGCAGATCAAGGAGCTCACCGACAAGTCCGACGACTTCAAGGGTCAGCCGCTCAGGACCTCGCTGCGGGTGCTCATGGGCGGGCAGCAATGCAGCGCGACCGCGAAGATGAAGTCGAGCGGCTCGAGCGCGAGCTCCGGCGACGCGAATCCGATGAACAACGTGACGCAGGCGGGCAAGGCGATCGGCAACCTCGTCGGCGGCCTGTTCAAGAAGAAAAAGACCGACGACTCGCAAGCTCCCGCCTCCTCCGATGGGTCCGCGGCAGCGCCCTCCTCCGCGGCGGCAGGCGCCGCGGCTCCGGCGGCGGCCCCTGCTGCAACGGCGCCCGCGGATCCTTACGCGCAGTACGTGCAGATCGCGTCGTTCACCTCCGAGACCGTGAGCATCAGCACCGATCCCGTGCCCGCCGACCGCTTCGAGATTCCGGCGGACTGGAACAAGGTGCTCCCCAAGCCCTCCTCGGCCAAGGACAACGACGAGTTCACCTGTCCGAAGACCGGGGGCTGATTCGCCGTCGCCCGCGTCGGTGCCGGTGCGGGTGCCGCTGCGCGCGAGGGGACGGCGCGGCACACGAGCCGCGCCCGGAGCGCCCCCGCCCGGCAGGCGTCAGAAGGTCAGCGTACCGTCGGCCGCATGCGGCTCCAGCCGGTCGAGAAGCTCCCACGCGGCCGTCTCGCTCACCACCTGGTAGGGGTCGCCGGGATTGCGGGCGCGGTTGTGCGCCGAGTAGCAGACGCTCATGGCAAGGCGCGACAGCACCAGCGTGGGCAACGCGCGGCGCTCGACGTCGGACAGGGGGTGGGCCCTCTGATACGCCCGCGCGAGGTGGCCGGCGGGCTCGAGCGGACGCGGCTGCCCCAGCATGACGTACGCGAGCGCGATCGCGATCTCGCAGGCGACGGCCGTGAACGCCATGTCGCCGAAATCCAGGAGCCCCGCCATGCGGCCGCCTTCGACCAGCAGGTTGTGATCGTTCGCGTCGCCATGAATGACGCCGTGGCGCAGCAGCCGCCAATCGACCGTCCGCCAGCGGCCGAGGTGCCGCTCGATCTGTGCGCGCTGCACGGCGGGCAGGAGGTGCAGGTGCTCCCGTGCCATGGATGCATGACGAATGTCCCATTGGAGCACGCGATGCATCGCCGGGTGCGCGAAATCGCCGAGCGCCCGGTCGACGCGCGCGAGTCCTGCGCCCACCGAATCGAGCAGCGCCGCGTCGCGCGCGGGCACCTCGGCGAGCACGCGGCCGTCGATCCAGCTCATGAGCCGGAGGGAGTGCTCGACGCCCGTGCGCTCGTTGCGCACGCGCTCGATCTCGCGCCCACGAAGCGAGCGCATGACCTCCTGCACCCGGCAACCGGCCGCGGCGAGCGACACCCGCCGCATCCCCTGGTTCTGAAAGTCGAGCAGCTCGGGCGGATCGCCCGAATTGGCGATCTTGAGCACGTGCCTGACGCCGCCGGGCGATGCGATCAGGAAGTTCTGGTCGCGCTCGCTCGGCAGCGATGTGGTGGCGCCGCGGATTCCGTATTCACGCTCCGCTGCGGCGGCGGCCTCGTCCGCGGTGAAGCTGGGTATGCTGTCGAGCGGGATCGTCAACTCATCAGCCTTGCCGCTCGGGCGCCGCCTGTTGGAACGCCGGCAGCTCCCGGCAGGCTGCATCGATCGCGACGATCGTCGGATAGGGGTCGAGATTCACGGCGAAGCGCCGCGCGTTGAACACCTGCGGCACCAGACAGATGTCCGCGAGCGTAGGCGCATCGCCATGACAGAATCGCCCCGTGGCGCCCTCGCTCGCCAACCTCCGCTCCAGGGCATCGAAGCCTTCCGTCACCCAGTGCCGATACCACGTCTCGCGCCCGGGCTTGTCGTGCCGCAGCGGACCCTCGAGGTACTTGAGCACGCGCAGATTGTTGAGCGGATGAATGTCGCAGGCGATGGTTTGAGCGAGCGAGCGCACGCGGGCGCGCTGCAGCGGCGGGGCCGGCAGCAGCGCCGGAAGCGGGTGCATCTCGTCCAGATACTCGATGATGGCCATGGACTGCGTGACGACATCGCCCTCGTCCAGCACCAGGGTGGGCACGAAGCCCTGGCTGTTGACCTCGAGAAACCGCACACCGCGCTGCTCGCCCGCGCGCAGGTCCAAAGAGACGGCCGTGACCTGAAGATCCTTGAGGCCGAGCGCGATGCGCACCCGGTACGAAGCCGAGCTGAAGGCGTAACCGTAAAGGACCATGATGATCTCCGCGCGCCGCCGGGAACGTCACTGTAGCGGAATTCGCGTTGCACGTTCACCCGGCTCGCCGGGGCCGCTATCATCGCGTCGTGACGCCGCCCCGCAAGATCATTCATGTCGACATGGATGCCTTCTATGCATCGGTCGAGCAGCGCGATGAACCGTCGCTGCGCGGCAAGCCGGTGGTCGTCGCCTGGCGCGGCGCGCGCTCGGTCGTCTGCGCCGCCTCCTACGAGGCGCGCAAGTTCGGCGTGCGCTCGGCGATGCCCGCCGTGCGCGCGGAGCGGCTGTGCCCCGACGCCGTGTTCGTGCCGCCGGATTTCGTGCGTTACCGGGCGGCCTCGCGCCGCGTACGCGAGATCCTGCTGCGGCACACCGACCTGGTCGAGCCGCTGTCTCTGGACGAGGCCTACCTCGACGTGACGCACCCGAAGATCTCGTTGCCGTCCGCCACGGCGATCGCGCAGGCGATTCGCGCCGAGATCCTCGCGGAGACGGCGCTCACCGCGTCGGCAGGTGTCGCGCCCAACAAGTTCCTCGCCAAGGTGGCCTCGGACTGGTCCAAGCCGAACGGCTTGTTCGTCATCAGGCCCGAGCGGGTCGCCGACTTCCTCGCGCCGCTGGAAGTCTCCAAGATCCCCGGTGTCGGCAAGGTGATGGAGCGCAAGCTGCACGAGCTCAACATCAAGACGTGCGCCGACCTGCGCGAGCTCGATCCGCGCGAGGCGCAGACCCGGTTCGGACGCTTCGGCAAGCGCCTGCGCGAGCTGTCGTTCGGCATCGACGAGCGGGCGGTGAATCCGGATCAGCCGGTGCAATCCATCTCGGCCGAGGACACCTTCGAGCGCGACCTGCCGCTTTCCGAGATCGAGCCCATGATCCGGCGGCTCGCCGCCAAGACCTGGAGCCAGACCTTGAAGACCGAGCGCGTCGGGCGAACCGTGGTGCTGAAGCTCAAGACCTCCGACTTTCAGATCATCACGCGCAGCTTGACCCCGCCGCATCCGCCGAGAAGCGAGCCGGAATTCGTCGAGCTCGCCGTCTCGCTGCGGGCGCGTGTCGGCCTGCCCGCGCGCACGCGCTATCGGCTGGTCGGCGTCGGCCTCGGGAATTTTCGCGACGATCCCGATCTGCCGCAGGCCGAGCTGTTCTGACGGCCGCCTGCCGGGCCCGATCAGGCGTAGCTGCGGGTCACGAACCAGAAGATCCCGAGGCCGACCAGGAACGACGAAGCGACGTCGACCACCAGCCGGCGCGGCAGCGCGAACTTGAGCCTCACCGCGGCCACGGCCAGCAAGGTCGCCGCCGCGACCAGCATGAGCTGCCCGATCTCGACGCCGAGGTTGAATCCGACGAGGAGCTCAGCCAGCCGCTCCGGCGGCAACTGCAGCTCGAGCAGGTCCGCCGCGAACCCGAAGCCGTGGATCAGCCCGAACACCAGCGTGATGAGGATCCGCAGGCGCCCCGCGTCGCGCAGCCGGCCCGAGATCATCAGGTAGTTGGCGGTGAACAGACCCGCACCCAGCAGCAGGAGGCTCGGCAGCCCGCCGAAGCCGAGAACCTGGAACAGGCCCATGAGCGCGAGCGAGGCACCCACGACCAGGGCCACGCCGGTCGGCCGATGGGTCTGTACGACGATGTTCTCGGCGCCGATCAGCGCGATGGTCAGGGCCACGAGCGCATCGATGTACTCCGCGTGCGGACGCAGCACGCCGGTGACGGCGAGCGCCAACGTCAAGCTGTGCCCGATGGTGAACCCGGTGACCACGAACACGAGATCGCGCAGCCGCCTCGATATCAACACCAGCCCGAGCAGGAAGGACATGTGGTCCACGCCGGTGAAGATGTGCAGCATCCCCATGCGGATGAACTCGATGAAGCGCGCGCTCTTCAGGCGGCCGCCCTCCCCGCCGGTCACGTCCACGGTCTGGTGCTCGAGCGTGATGAGCTGCTCGGTGAACTCGCCGCTGGCCGCGTTCTGCACCTGCGCGAAATTCGTGTGGCTCGGTACCAGGTCGAAGAACGCCCCGGAGTGAATCTGCAGCTCGCTCGACGTGGGACATCGGAACGTGAAGTCGAGCTTGCGGAATCCGGCCGTCGCCGACAGCGTCTCGACTGGAGGAACGATCGCACAGCGGCGGCCGGCGGAGATCGGATAGACGCGCTCGGCGAGGTACGCGCCGAGCCGCTCGTCGGAGGGCGGCGCTCCGCCCCGCGCCAGACGGTCCGCCTCGATCGCGGGGATGGTCATCACCAGATCGACCTCGGCGCCGTTGATCTCCCACACGGAGTGGGACTGGCTGCGGGTGTGCGCGCCCGCGGCGGGCGACAGCAGCGCGAAGAGGAGCGCGAGCACGAGCATCGCGTCGGCCCGCCCCGGCCGCATGAGGAGCCAACGGGGTGCCGCGCCGGGCGGCTGCATCTTGCGCGTCATTTCACGTCGTCCGCGACGAGGATGTTCGCACGCTTGCGCAGGAATGCCTCGTCGCCGGTGCGCAGATGGCCGATGGCATCGTTGCGATAGTCCGTGAGCACCTGATCGCGCGCCGCAGCGAAATCGAAGGGAACGGGGCGCCTGTTCCGGATCATGTACAGCACGTGGATCTCCCCGCCCTGCTGCAGGGGCGCCGAGACGCCATGGTCGGGCAGCTCGCGGGCGGCCGCGAACAGGACGTCTCCGAGATGGATCCTGGCCGCGAAGTAGAACTCCTGGTCGGAGACCTTGTGCGAGTCGCGCGCGCGCCAGGCCGCCAGGGACTCGGCCGTCGGCGGCGTGGACCGCATGGCCGCCGACGCGGCGGCCGCCGAGCTCGAGTCGTCCGCCGCGAACACGTAGTCGCGAAGATTCATGACACCCTCGCTCGCGTAGCGGCCGCGGTGCCCGTCGAAGTAGGCGCGCAGCTGCGCCTCGGTCGGCTGCGACGTGACCGCGTCGGCCGCCATCTCCTGCTCGACCGCGTTGACCATGCTGGTGCGCACGTCGGGATCGGTTGCGGCCACGTCGAGCTCCTTGCCTCGCTGCACGAACAGCTCCTCGCGGATCATGTCGTCGAGCACCCGATGCCGCTGCTCCGGGGTCGCGTGCGCAAGATCCACGCCGTACAGCGTCTGCAGCTGCGCCAGATAGTCGCTGCGCGATATCGGCTGCTGGTTCACGAGCGCCACGTCCTCGGGCGGCACGATCAAGGTCGACGTGCCGCGCGCGGTGAACAACGCATAGCCCGCCATGGCGAGACCGGCCAGAGCGCCGGCGGCCATGAGCACGAAGGAGCGGCGGTTGCCGGACGCCGGTGCCGGCCCGATCATCGCGCGGCGCTCCGGTGCGAGAGCCGGTACACGAACACCGCAACCTCGCGCATCGCGGCCGCCGACAGCCGCCCTTCCCACGCCGGGCACATGCCGTGGCGGCCGATCTCTATCGACCTCTCGAGCGACCCGCGGCTGCCGTCGCCGTAGAGCGTGACCCGATCGGTGAGATTCGGAGCGCCGATCGCGGAATCGCCCTTCGCGTCGGTGGCGTGGCAGTCGTAGCAAGCCCCCCTGCCGAGGAAGATCTGGGCGCCGCGAGCCGCCGCGGCCGCATCGGACGGCGAGCCCTCGAGCTGTCTCAACCGCTCGACCACGTCGCGAATGTCGCCCGGCGGCAGCGGCTCGATGCGCGCATCCCGCGCGCTCGGCCGGGCCGTCGCATACGCCGGCATGGAAGCAAGATCCCAGGACTTGGGATGATGCGACCTGATCCCGTATCTCACCACCTGCTCGATGTCCTCGACCGTCCCGCCGCCATAGAGCCAGTCGGCATCGGTCAGATCCGGGATGCCGCGGGCGGGATCTCCGCGGCCCTCAGCGCCGTGACAGCCCGAGCAGCGGGCGTCGAACAACGGGCGGCCGCGGGCCGCGGCGAGTTCCGCCAGCGCCACCCTTGCGGGGATCGCACCCGGGTCCGTGCGCAACAGCAGCGCCTCCTGGGCAGCGGAGTACCCGAGCACGACGGCCGCCAGCATCACCCATGCAGCGGCCAGTACGATCATCCTCATTCCATTCGCCTGTTGAATTCCGTAACCGGTAATTTACTGTTTTTGGCGACGACTGACGCTAAACTCGATCGATGGTCGAC
Organism: Steroidobacteraceae bacterium; assembly: GCA_036272295.1. Classification (GTDB taxonomy): domain Bacteria; phylum Pseudomonadota; class Gammaproteobacteria; order Steroidobacterales; family Steroidobacteraceae; genus Bog-1198. Next base: position 75,817 of record DATAYZ010000137.1, on the reverse strand, counting down.
AAGCCGAGGGATGGCCTGCTCCTCTGCCTCACCTTGCTGGCCGTATGGCTCGTCGGCATTTGCGGCCGCGGCTTCTACACGCCCGACGAGCCGCGGGAGGCCGACCTCGCGTGGCGCATGAGCTGGCAGACCGACAAGGCCGTGCCGCTGCTCGCCGGCGAGGCCTTCTGCGAGAAGCCTCCGCTGACCTACTGGCTCGCCGCCGTTCCCCTCGGCTGGTTCGGGGCTCACGCGTGGGCGGCGCGGCTGCCGAACCTCATCTATGCGGTGATCGCGGCGCTCTGCGTCGGGCTCCTGGCGCGGCGCGCCGTCGGGCCGACCGCAGGCCTCGCGGCGGCGGGAGCCATGGGAACGCTGCTGCTGGCGTATCAGACCGAGATCTGGCTGGCGACCGATGCCCCGCTGCTAGCCGCGGTGTCGGCAGCCCTGCTCGGCATCCATCGAGGCTTCCATGCACGGAGCAGCGGCGAGCGGCTGCGAGGCTATCTGCTCATGCACCTCGCGCTGGCGGCGGGATTCCTAGCGAAGAGCGCGGCCGGATGGATGGTGCCGGTCCTCACCCTGCTCACGCTCATCGTCTGGGAACGGCGCTGGCGCGAGCTGCTGCGCTGGGAGCTCTACGCGGGTCTGGTTGTTCAGTGCGCGCTCATCCTTGCCTGGGTCTGGCGGGTGTACGCGGGCGACGATGGGGCGGCGCACCTTCGGGTGTTTTTTTGGAACAATCTGGTCGGGCGCTTCGCGCAGGTCGATGCGCCCGCCGGGCTGCAATACGCCGCGGCCCACCGCAACACGCCGGGCAAGTATTTCATCGAGCTCCCGATGTACCTCGCTCCCTGGACGCTGCTGGTCGCGGCCGCCGCACGTCGCGCATGGGTGCAATCGAGGCGGCCGCCCCCGGGCGGCGCGACCGAGAGCCTGCGGACGCCCCCGGCGGTGCGTTTTGCGCTGGCCGCCTCCGTGCCATCGCTGCTGCTCCTGTCGGTGGCGGCAACGGCCCGCAATGTCTACTTCGCGCCGGCCTTGCCGGGCGTCGCGCTGTTGCTCGCGTGGTGGGTCCACGAGGTACGCGCCGCCCCCAGCGCATGGGATGTCCGCGCACTCAAGGGTACCTCGATATTGCTGGAGCTCGCGGTGCTGCTGTTTGCCGCCGCGCTGGCAGCCGCCGGCGCGTACGCCTGGAACTCGATGCACGGCCGCGTGAGCTACGTCGTCATATCCGTCGTCGGCCTCGCCGCCGCCGCGGCGCTCGCCGGACGGGCGTGGCGGCTGTCGGGAACCGGCGCGGCCCGGGCGCTCGGCGCCCTGTTCCTCGCCTACGGCGTCCTGCTCGTGGCACCGCTGTCGCAGCTCTACGCGCGCGCCGACGCCTGGCAGGATCTCGGCGCGATCGCCCGCGCCATCCGCGCGGACACCGCAGGCCATCCTCTCGTGCTGCTGGCTCCGGACGAGACGACGCGCGCCATCATCGACCTGTACGCGCGCACGCAGGTCGGCTGGGTGCCGCCCCCGCTCGATGCGGCCGCCGTGCAGCGGCTCGAGCAGCGTTTGCAATCCGCGCCGGACAGCGTCGTGGTGATGCAGGATCGCGGCCGCGGCAAGGACCCCGACCCGCCGTGGCTGCGCGCGGCGGGCCTGCACGTGGCCAGGCGCTACGCGCTGCCCTTCGGGCGCCGCTACCTGCTGCTCAGCCCGCGGTAGAGCAGGTCATAGCTCTGGATCTGCTTCGACCATGAGAAATCCTGGGCCATGGCGTTCTGCATCAACCTGTGCCACGCCCCCGGGTCGGCGAACCAATCGAGGGCCGTCGCCACCGCCCAGCGCACCGCCGGCACGTCGTAATCGTTGAACACGCAGCCCGTGCCGCGGCCGCTCGCGGGATCGAAATGTTGAACCGAGTCCGCGAGGCCGCCCGTACTGCGCACGATGGGTATGGTGCCGTAGCGCAGGCTGTACATCTGGTTGAGCCCACAGGGCTCGTACCGCGACGGCATGAGGAACATGTCGCTGCCGGCCTCGATCAGATGGGCCAGCGATTCGTCATGGCCGGACCGGAAGGCGACGCGGCCGGGGAAACGGGCGGCCAGACCCGCGAAGAAAGCCATGTAGGGGGCATCGCCGCTGCCCAGCACGGCCAGCGCAAAGTCGCGGGCCGAGAGCAGCGCCGGCAACGCATCGAAAAGCAGGTCGATGCCCTTTTGCTCTGCGAGGCGCGTCACCATTCCGATCAGCGGGCGCGAGACGGCGCTGTCGAGCCCCACGGCACCGATCAACTGCTCCTTGTTCACGCGCTTGCCCCGGAGGTCCTCGGGGCCGAAGTGGGCGCTCAGATGCGGATCGTTCCGCGGATCCCATTCGCGGTAGTCCACGCCATTGAGGATGCCGACGACCTCGTCCCCGCGAGCCTGCAATGCGTCCTGCATGCCCATCCCGAGCGGGCCCTCGCGGATCTCCCGCGCGTAGGTCGGGCTCACGGTGGTGACCCGGTCGGCGTGGCGGATGCCGGTCTTCAAGGGGTTGATCACGCCGTGGCCGAGATCGTCGGCGTCGAGCGCGCCCCCGTCCGCGATCATCAGATCTCCCCAGGCGGCGCTCGGCATGACCCCCTGATAACCGATGTTGTGAATCGTCATCACCGAGCGGGATCGCCTCAGCAGCGGATCCTCGGCATACGAGGTCTTGAGATAGAGCGGAACGAAAGCGGTGTGCCAGTCGTTGCAATGAAAGATGTCCGGAGCCCACTCGAGGCGCCGGCAGCTCTCGAGGGTCGCGCGGGTGAAGAGCAGGAAACGGCGATGCTCGTCCGGGTCGGTGGTATAGAACGACCCGCGGTCGTACAGCTCCGGGCACCCGATGAAATAGACCGCTGCGTCCGTACCCGGATAGCTCGCCGTGCACACCGAGAACCGGTACTCCGATGCGCCGATGGCGAGGGGCAGGTTCTGGAGGCCGAGAACCGGCGCGAGCTCGGGATGCGCCGCGCGCACCTGCGCATAGAGCGGCATGAAGGCATGCACTTCGTAGCCCAGCGCGCGCGCATTCCAGACCAGCGCGCCCGCAACGTCGGCGAGACCCCCGGTCTTGGCGTACGGCAGGATCTCCGAGCTCATCAGGCACAATTTCAATGCCGGCATGTCCCGAGTCTATCAAAGGCGTGTGAACGTCCGGGCGGCCCGCGCGCGCCGATGGCGACCGCTTCACATTTGTATTTTTTCCCTTGCCGGGGAAACCTGGTGCCTGTGGAGAGAATGTGGCACCCTCTGACTCATGGGACACGCTGCTCGCACCAACGCCGGGCGCTACGTCAGCCGCTTGACGAGCGGCACGCTCGCGGTGGTCATGGCGGGCGGACGCGGTGAGCGCCTCAAGGCGCTGACGCAGCACCGCTGCAAGCCCGCGACCCCGTTCGGAGGCAAGTTCCGGATCATCGACTTCGTGCTGTCGAACTGCGTGAACTCCGGCATCCGGCAAATCGCGGTGCTCACGCAGTACAAGGCTCAATCGCTGATCCAGCACATCCACCGGGGCTGGAGCTACCTGCGCGGCGAGCTCGGCGAGTTCGTCGAGGTGATCCCGGCGCAGCAGCAGATCGGTCCGCACTGGTATCGAGGCACCGCCGACTCCGTTTACCAAAATCTGGACTTCATCCGCTCACACCACCCGACCCACGTGCTGATCCTCGCCGGCGATCACATCTACAAGATGGATTACGGCCCCATGATCGCGTATCACGAGCAGTGCGAGGCCGACATCACCGTGGGCGTCGTGGACGTGCCGCTCGAGCGCGCGCAGGAATTCGGCATCATGACCACGGACAACACCAACCGGGTGGTCAAGTTCGCCGAAAAGCCCAAGGATCCGGATCCGCTCGACGGTCATCCGACCCTCGCGCGAGCCTCCATGGGCATCTACGTGATCGCCATGAGCAAGCTGGAGCAGCTGCTCACCGCGGATGCCGCCCTCGAGACGAGCAGCCACGACTTCGGCAAGAACATCATCCCGCCCGCGATCGAGCGCCGGCGTGTCTTCGCCTATCCGTTCCACGACGTAGAGACGCGCGCGCAAGCCTACTGGCGCGACGTCGGCAACGTGGATGCGCTGTACGAGGCGAACATGGAGCTGATCTCGCTCGATCCCGAGCTCAACATCTACGACGTGCAGTGGCCGATCTGGACCTATCAGGCGCAGCAGCCGCCCGCCAAGTTCGTGCTCGACGAGGACGGCCGGCGCGGCATGGCGGTCAACTCCATGGTCGCCGGCGGATGCATCATCTCCGGCGCCTTGGTCAAGGAGTCGCTGCTGTCGCACGACGTGCGCATCGAGGATCGCAGCGTGATCGAGAACGCCGTGCTGTTGCCGAGCGTGACCATCGGGCGGCGCTGCAACCTGCGCCGCTGCATCCTCGACGAGCACTGCGTGATTCCGGAGGGAACCGTGATCGGACAGGACCTCGCCGAAGATGCCAAGCACTACTTCGTGACCAAGCGCGGCGTCGTGCTGGTGACCCAGGACATGCTGCGCCAGGCGAAATAGCGGCCCGCGGCGCGGAGTCAGATTTCGCGCAGTCTCAAGTCCGCGAACGCCTTGATCACGGCGCGCGCCTCGATCCCGAGCATGTCCGGCTCGCCGTCCACCTCTCCGCGGAGCAGCTTCACGTCGGCGCCGGCCACGCCCCACGGGCGATAGAGGGAGGGCGACGCCTTGCCGAACAACACCACGAGCGGGCAGCCGACCGCCGCCGCCGCGTGCGCCGGGCCCGAATCGACGGTGATCAAGCCCCGCGCGCGCTCGAGCAGCGCGATCAGCCGTGGAATGGGCAGATCATCCGCGGCGTTGTGCACGCGCGTGATCCCGGCCAGGCGCGCCGCGCCCTCGTTCATCTCGAATTCGGGTCCCGTGCCGAGCAGCACGAGCTCGTGACGCGGATACTGCGCGCGCACGTGACGCAGCACCTCGGCCCAGCGCTCGAGCGGCCAGTACTTGTTGTTGACGGCAAGGCGCTTCAATCCGCGGCGCATGGTGCGCTTGTTGCCGATCTGAACCAAGAGCAGCGGCGCGGAGGATAGGCCCCGGGTCCGCAGCCACGTCGCGAGCTCGCGGCGCTGCGAATCGCTCACCTCGAGGCAGCACCCGGGCGCGACCGCGGCGAGCCGCTCATCGGTCAGAGGCCGTCCCCAGGCGGGCGCGTCGTCCGGTCCCGCCGCCTGCGGGGCGCCCGGGGTGAGCTGGGCCAGCCGCCGCCACTGCTCGGTCGCATGCTCCGCGGGCAGAAGAGGATGATCCCGCACGTCGACGATGAGCGTCTCCGGGATACCTGCCCGCTCGAGCAGCTTGCGCGCGGCATCGTTGGCGTCGCAGTACCAGATCGGGGCCGCCGGGCGCGCGGACAGGGCGCGAACCGCGCGGCGCTGCCCGGTGCTGAGCCAGTAGGGCGCCTTGCGGCTGCGCAGGCTCCAGACCTCTCCCACGCCGGGCTGCCCGCGGAGCAGCGGCTCGCTCCATGGACCGGAGGTCAGGACGTCCACCGGCGTGCCGAATCTCGCGTGCAGGACGCGGATCAGCGCGGTGAGCAGCACCATGTCGCCGAATGCGCCGCAGCGCACCGCAAGCGGCCGCGGCGTCACGCGCCGGACGCCGGCGCCGGGCGCGCCATCAGCGAGCCCATGTGGGCCTTGCGCCAGTTGCCGAAACGGTAGTAGCCGCTCGCCAGGAGCAGCGACATCACCGACGACAGCGGAAATCCCCACCAGATCGCATCCGCCTGCCAGCGGTCCACCATGAGGTACGCGAACGGGACGCGGATGCCCCAGAGCGCAACGCCGAGCATGATCAGCGGCGGAACGACGGCGCCGGTGGATCTTACGGCGCCGTACAGCACCAGCGAGACGCCGAACAGGATGAAGGACCAGATCACGATGGAATTGAGGTGCACGGCGATGCTCACGGAAGGCCCGTTTGCCGGCAGGAACAACCCGAGCAACGGCCCGTCGAGCGCGTAGAACAGCGCCACCAGCGCGCCGCTCATGAGGAAGTTGGTGGTGACGCCGCTCGCCACGATGCGGTCGACGCGCTCCCACTTGCCGGCGCCCACGTTCTGCGCGGTCATCGACGTGACGGCGGCCGCGATCGCGAGCGCCGGCATCTGCACGTAGTTCCAGATCTGCATCGCGGCGTTGAAGGCGGCGGTCTCCATCGAGCCGAAGCGGTTCACCAGCGAGATCATCGCGATCATGCTCGACGACACCACGAACAGGTGCAGTCCCATGGGAACGCCCTTGGTGACGAGTACCCGCACCAGCGACCAATCCGGCATGAACAGGCCGAGCTCGTTGCGACGGATGCGCAGATAATGCTTGCTGCGATAGAGGTGCAGGATCAGCGCAAAGAGGCTGAGCGCCTGGGCGATCAGGGTCGCCGTCGCGGAGCCGGACACCCCCAGCCGGGGAACCGGACCCCATCCGAAGATCAGCAACGGATTCAGGCCGATATCGAGCACCACGGCGAGCACCAGGAACTTGAACGGGGTCTTCGAGTCGCCCGAGCCGCGCAGCACGGCCATCACGAAGAACAACCCGCTCATGAACGGCAGCGCGAGAAAGATGATGCGCATGTACGCGAGCGCGGCAGGCAGCGCATCCGGCGGCGTACGCAGCCAGCGAACCAGCCCATGGGATATGAGGAATCCGGTGATGCTGAGAGTCACCGACAGCGCGAGAAAGAAGCTCGCGCTGGTGCCGACCACCCGCTTGGCCTTGGCCGTATCCCGGGCGCCGGTGCTTTGCGCGACCATGATGGTCGCGGCCATCGAAAAGCCGAACAGCACCCCGAACAAGAGGAACATGATCACGTTCGAGTTGCCCACGGCGGCAAGCGCGGCAGGGCCGAGGAACTTGCCCACCCAGATCGCATTGACCGACCCGTTCACGGACTGCAGCACGTTGCCGAACAGGATCGGCAGGGAGAACAACAGCAAGGTTCGCGGGATCGCGCCTTCGGTCAACGACATTGGGGATGCCACGAACTCAGTATAATTGATGGCCAGCGCAAGCCCCGCACGGGCTTCACGACGAGGAGGCGCGCGACAGTGACGGACTCCGCCGCGAGCATCGCGGCCGACATCGCGGTAAACATCGAGATGCGGCTCGAGAGCCTGAGACTGCCGGAGCTGGCGGGTCCGCTCCGCGACTGGCCGCTCGCACCCGTGCCGCGCAGCGTGCGCGCGGGGAGTGCGGCGACCTTGCCGGTGCTGAGCTGGCTGCCGCAGATCGGCCGCGACGCCGGCACGTGGGCGGCGGAGATCGTGTCCGCGGTGTGCGGCTCGGCGGCCGCGCTCGCCTGGCACCAGACGTATCGCGAGAGCGAGATCGGCCGTTCCTTCCTCGACAACTACGCGTACACCGAGATCATGGGCACGAGGGGACCTCTCGCGAGCGAGCGCATCGCCTGCGGCTTCCTGCTGCTCGGACCTGCGACCCGCTATCCACGGCATCGGCACGAGGCCGAGGAACTGTACGTCCCGCTGAGCGGCACCGCGAGCTGGCAACGGGGGGATTCGCAATGGCGCGATCACGCACCGGGGACGCCGATTCATCATGCGAGCGAGGAGCCGCACGCCATGCGCACCGGCCCCGCACCGCTGCTCGCCCTCTACGTCTGGTGGAATGCGGATCTCGACGAGAGCGCGCGGCTCGGATGATGGACCGCCGCGGACCGGGCCGCGTCAGCGGATGCGCGTGCCGATCCGCCGCCATTGCGGTGAGCTCGGAAACGCCCAGTTGAGCCAGATGAACGCGGCGCGGCCGACGAGGTTCTGCTCCGGCACGAAACCGACCGCGTCGAACCGGCTGTCCTCGCTGTCGTTGCGGTTGTCACCCATGAAGTAGTAATGCCCCGGGGGCACGACCGCGTCGAAGTCGGTCGCGCGGCGCTCGGGGGCGAGCATGATCAGATGCTCGCGGCCGTCGATGCGCTCGCGCTCGAGCGCCGCACCCGTGAATTCGGAGCCTCCGACGTAGAGTCCCGCCGCCGTCTGCGGGAGATCCCGGCCGTTGACGCTGACGTGGTTGTCGCGTACCACGATGTGATCACCCGGAAGTCCGATCAGCCGCTTGATGTAGTCGATGGAAGGGTTTGACGGCAGGCGGAACACGATGACGTCGCCGCGCTGGGGATGGCCGGTCGAGAGTATCTTGGTGTTCACCACCGGCAGCTTGAGACCGTAGGGGTACTTGGTCACGAAGATGAAATCCCCGTCAATCAGGCCGGGCATCATCGACGCGGAGGGAATGCGGAACGGCTCGAAGACGAACGAGCGGACGATGAGCACGATCAGCACCACCGGCAGGAACGATGCGGCGTACTCGACCACCAGCGGCTCGCGCGCGGCGGCTCCCTGGACCGCGCGCCGCTTCGGGGCCAGCAACATCCGGTCGGCCAGCACGATCAGGCCGCAGACGAGCAGCAGAACGGTAAAGAGAGTCTCGAAATCCACGGTTGGGGCCTCGCTCGAGTGCGTCGCGCGGCGGTCAGGCCGCCGCCGCAGGTCGCGCTACCCTTGGGGCACCGCGCGCTTTTGCCGCTCGATCCAGGCGGCGAAGGCCGCGAGGAACTTCTGCGCAAACTCGCGCGTTCCAGGGTTGATGAACTCGCCGGCGTCGTCGAACAGCTTGTCGGCGTGCCCGATGTACGCCTCGGGCTGCTGCATCGTCGGCATGTCGAGGAAGACCAGCGACTGGCGCAGGTGATGATTGGCGCCGAACGCGCCGAGCGCCCCGGGAGAGACGCTGACGACGGCCGCGGGCTTGCCCGACCAGGCGCTCTGTCCGTACGGCCGCGATCCCACGTCGATGGCGTTCTTCAGGAGCCCGGGCACCGAGCGGTTGTATTCGGGCGTCGCGAACAACACCGCGTCCGCGCGCTTGACGCGGGCTCGAAAGCTCGCCCAGGCTGCCGGAGGAGCCGCCTCCAGGTCTTGATCGTAGAGCTGCAGATCACGGATTTCGACGATCTCGATCTTCAGCGCGGCGGGAGCAACTCCCATGAACGAGCGCACCAGGCGGCGCGTGAAAGACTCGCGCCGCAAGCTCCCCACGATCGCCACCACGTCATAGCTCGCCGTCATCACGCTCCTACGTACCTGAGGGGCTCACATCTACCCGGGATCGGCTGATTGTCGCACGACGCTCAGGTACAGGCTCAAGAATCGCTGCGCCGCCTTGTGCATGTTGCGCTTCCAGTCCTGCGCGGCGCCATGGTCCGCGCCGTCGCTGACGAACTTCGCACACGCGAACGATGCCCCGTGCACCCAGCAAGCCTTGGCGAGAGCGTAGCCTTCCATGTCCACCACGCCGGAGGCGACCTCCATCGCGCCGGTGGCGAATGAATCGCCGCTGGCGCAGACCGCTGCGGGCAGATCGCGGAACACGGGCTCGAAGCTCAAGGTGGCAGGCGCCGGGTCGAAGGGGGTGGTGCCCCTCTCGAACCCGAGCCCGCTCACATCCATGTCGCGCTGGACGAACTCGTGGCAGCTCACGAGGCTCCCGGGTGGATGATTGCGGCTGCCCGCGGAGCCGAAGTTCAACACCAGCGGCATGGGGCGGCCGTCGAGAGCGCAGCGGGCAAGCTCGCGCGTCAACGCAATGGCTGCGTTCACCTTGCCCACCCCGCAATAGAGGACGGGCACTCCGGCCGCCTCGAATGCACCCGCCGCCTCGCCGTGCAGCGCGATCACGACCAGGGGGGCGGAAGAGCTCGGCACGGGTGGCGCGGAGGCGGCCTCGAGGCGGCCGTCAGTAGGTCACGACGGTACGAAGGGGCAGCGCACGCCATCGATAATCGATGACCAGCTTGAGATCGATGAGCACGGCGAGAGCCTGCACGGCATATCCCGCACGCTCGCACAGATCACCCGCGGCGGTCATGGTGCCCCCGGTCGCGAGCACGTCGTCGATCAGCAGCACGCGGCCGCGACCGCGCTGCATCTCCAGCACCCCGGAGCCATATTCCAGCGCGTAAGCCACGTCCACGACGGGCGGGGGCAGCTTGCCCTGCTTGCGGATCAGCACGAATCCCTTGTGGCGGCGCGCGGCCAGCGCCGCGCCGAGGATGAATCCGCGCGACTCGATGCCCGCGACCGCGTCGACCCGCCCCCATTCCTCGGGTGACAACAATGCGTCCAGCGCATCCATCGTCTCGTCGAAATGATCCTTGAGGAGCGGCGAGATGTCGCGGAACAATATGCCCGGCCGGGGAAAATCCGGCACGTTGGCAATGGCCTGCCTCAAATCCACTCGTCCCGGCACGCTTCCTCCCGGTGTTCGCGACGGCGCAGTGTACCCGATGAGGGCCGCGGACGTGATTCGCGGGGCGCGACTTGGGGTACGATCGCGCCATGTCCGAACGCTCGATCCCAGCATGGAAGATCGCCGGGGCTCTCGTCCTGCTGCTTGGCTGCGCGCCCGTCGCGATCGATGGCGCCGAGACCGGCGCGGCCTCGGCCGCACCCTCGTCGTCCTCGCACGCCCCTTCGCCGTCCTCGGCCGCACCCTCGTCGTCCTCGGCCGCCGCGGCGCCCGAGGCCCCGCCGCCCATGACGGCGCCGCGAGTCATCGAGGTGCTCGACCAGGCGATCGACTGGTACCGGACCCTCGGCCTGCAGCAACAAGCGGCGACCGAGCCGCGCGACATGCTGATCCTGTTCGACAATCGCCAGACGGCGAATCAGGTCCTGAGCGTGGCGTTCGAGATCGCCCGTACCGACGCGGATCTCCTGTCCAAGCAACCGGCGGCATCCCAGCAGAGCGGGAAGACCTCCGGTGCCTCCCAATCGCTGACACAGCTCCAGGACAAGTTCACCGCACAGGGCGTCGCGGTGCAGAACGAGCTCGAAGATGATCGGCGCCAGATCGCCCGCGCCTCCGCCCGGGAAAAGACCGCACTGGAAGCCAAGGTCCGCGAGCTGCAGGGCGAGCTCGACCTGATCAACGCGCGCAAGAGCTTGCTGGCCACGATGGCGACGTTCACCAACCGCGCCGACGGCAACGGTCTCGGCGCGACATCGCTCAAGGCGCAGATCGACGCCATGGCCATCGCGCTGCCCGCCACTTCCGCGCCGGCGGCGGCCGCCGGCGCACCGGTGCCCGCCGCCGGCACGGGGAGCACGGCGCCCGCCACGTCCGCCGCCTCGCTCACCTCCACGACCGGCGTGAGCAGCAGCGCGGCGGTTCGCTTCGGCATCTGGGACCTCGCGACGAATGCGGTGCGCCTCTCGGAGAAGATCGCCACCATCGACTCCATCGACCACCGCACCGCGCAGCTCCAGACGACCTTCGCGGACATCCGCAGACCCATCATCGACCGCCTCAAGGCGTTGTCGGCGCGCGGCGATGCGCTGGCGGCGCAGGCGGACAGCGCCGACAGCGCCACGCTGGACAGCGTGCGCACACAGCTCGACAGCTTGTCGAGCCAGTTCAAGCAGGCGTCGTCGCTGCTCATACCCCTGACCAAGGAAGGCGTGCTGCTCAATCAGTATCGGCGCAACCTCGGCAACTGGCGGGACACCGTACGCAGCCAATACCACAATGCGCTCGAAACGCTGGGTATCCGCGTCGGTGTGCTGCTCGCACTGCTGGTCCTGGTATTCGCGGCGGCGGAGGTATGGCGGCGCGCCGTCATGCGCTATATCCAGGACTCCCGCCGCCGCTATCAATTCCTGCTGCTGCGGCGAATCGCGCTCTGGGCCGTCGTCGTCGTCATCGTCGGCTTCGCGTTTGCCAGCGAGCTCGGCTCTGTGGTCACGTTTGCCGGCCTCATCACCGCCGGCCTCGCCGTCGCCATGCAGAGCGTGCTGGTGTCGATCGTCGGGTACTTCTTCCTGATCGGCAAGTACGGCATCCGCGTCGGCGACCGTGTCCAGATCGGCGACGTCACGGGTGAGGTGATCGAGCTGGGACTCGTGCGCCTGTATCTCATGGAGCTCGGAGGCCACGGCCTGCTCGGGCCCACCGGGCGCGTGGTCGCCTTCGCGAATTCCATCGTCTTCCAGGTCTCGACCGGTCTGTTCAAGCAGATCCATGGCGTCAATTTCGTGTGGCGCGAGATCGTCGTCGCCCTGCCCGCCGGCATCGACTACTCCGAAGCCAAGGAGCGCATCGCCGCCGCGGTGGCGGTCGCGCTCAAGGACTATCGCGACGACTTCCTGCGACAGAGCAAGGAAATCCAACGCGCCTCGGCCTCGAACACCGGCGGCGACGCGCAGCCGCGCGTACAGCTCGGATTCTCCGCCTCAGGGGTCGAGGCGCACATTCGCTATCCCGTGCATCTCGAGAATTCCGGCGAGATAGACGAGCGCGTCTCCCGCGAGGTGATGCGTGCGATCAACGAGCTGACGGCGGCCGCCAAGAGCGCCTGAAGCCGCGGCCGGGCCCGGACGGCCCGGCCCATCGTGCCGGGATTCTGGTAAATCCGGCCGCTTTCGCAGCCGCGTTTCCGGGCGGGCGGGGGTGCGACGATGCTATCCTTCCCCGCTGGACGGCGGACGGGACGCTTAATTTCGCATGATTCTGGTCATCGACGTGGGGAACACGCGCCTCAAGTGGGCGTGGCTGACCAGCACCGGTCTATCCGACCAGCAAGCCGTCGTGCATCGCGATGCGAAGCCCGGCATGTGGACCACCGCCCTGTTCGATTCGGCAATGAAGCCCCAGCGGGTGCTGGTCTCGAACGTCGCGGGTCCGGCAATGGCCAAGATCCTGACGCGGCTGACGAAGAAGACGTTTCGCGTGGAGATCGAGTTCGTCACCGCATCGCCCGACTTTCAAGGATTGACCAACGGCTACCTGGATCCGTCGCTGCTCGGCGCCGATCGCTGGCTCGCATTGATCGGCGCATGGACCCGGGCGCGCACCGCGCTCTGCGTCGTGGACGCCGGCACGGCGGTCAAGGTCGACAGCGTGGACGACGGCGGCCAGCATCTCGGCGGCCTGATCGCTCCGGGCATCCACATGATGCGTGAGGCGCTGATGAGCAAGACCAGCGATATCGCCGTGGCGGCGGGACAGAGCACCCCGTCGCTCGCCGGCGTGCTCGCCAACAACACCATCGGCGCGGTCTCGCGCGGGGCGGTCTTCGCGCTGGCCGGCATGGCCGACCGGGCGGCCGAGGTGATCGAGCAGAGCACGGGAACCAAGCCCAGGCTGTTCATCACCGGCGGTGACGCCGGAATGATCACCGGCATCATGCGGGCTCAAGGGGAGATCGTGCCGGACCTCGTGCTGCAGGGCCTCGCGGTGATTGCCGCGCAGTCGCGCAGGGGCATCGACTAGGCGATCGATGCCTGCTCCCGGCGCAAGGAATCTCATCACCGACGTCGCCGGGCTCGAGGTGGGTCACGCAGTCGACGAGGCGGCGCGCTCCGGAGTCACGGTGTTGCTGTGCGGCCATGCCTGGGCGGCGGGGGTCGACGTGCGCGGCGGCGGTCCGGGCACCCGCGAGACCGAGGCCCTGTCGCCGGAGAACCTCGTCGGCCGGGCCCATGCGCTCGTCCTCGCCGGCGGGTCGGTGTTCGGGCTGGCCGCGGCAGACGGCGTGGCCGCGGTCTTGTCCGATCGCGGCATCGGCCTCGAGCTCAAGCGCGGCTCGCGCTCACCCAAGGTGCCCATCGTCCCCTGCGCAGTGCTCTACGACCTCGGCAACGGCGGGGACAAGAGCTGGGGCCGTACGCCTCCCTACCGCGAGCTCGGTGTCGCGGCCCTCGCGGCCGCCGGCCCGGACTTCTCTCTCGGCCGTACCGGGGCGGGGCGTGGCGCGGCGGTCGGACTGCTCGACGGCGGCATCGGCTCCGCCTCGCTGGATCTCGGCGACGGCATCACGGTGGGCGCCCTCGCGGCGCTCAATGCCGTCGGCTCGGCCTTGATGCCCGACGGGGAGACTCCTTGGGCATGGCCGTTCGAGCTTGCCGGCGAATTCGGAGGACGCGGGCCGCCGCGCCGATCGATGGATACGAGCAATCCTCTTCCCGACGACTGCCGCTTGAATGACGCCGCGCGCGCGGACATCGGCGTGAACACCACGATCGCGGTGGTCGCCTGCAGCGCGGATCTCGCCAGCGCCGAGTGCAAGCGCATCGCCATGATGGCGCACGACGGGATCGCACGCGCAGTGCGGCCCGCGCACACGCCGTTCGACGGCGACACGATATTCGCGGTGGCGAGCGCCGCCCGGGCGCTCGACGGAGGCACGCGGCGAGCCGCCGAGATCGCGCGCATCGGGGCCGCCGCCGCGGACTGCATGGCCCGCGCCATCGGACGCGCGGTCTACGCGAGCAACCCCGGCCTGCAACGCCCGCGCTAGCGGCGCGAACCCGGCGGTGTTGCCGCCCGCACGCGCAGGACCGCTGCAGGAGCCGGCGGACGCGCCCGTCGGCTACTTCTGCGCCGGCACGAACTCCTCGCGCACCGCCTTATCCATCAGATCCGGCGGCAGCAGCCCCTGGTCCAGGATGAAGTCGTGGAACTTGTGCTGGCTGAACTTCGCGCCGAGCGCCGACTCCGTCTGCTTGCGCAGCGCGAGCAGGCGGGTGTAGCCGTAGAAATAGCTGTTGGCCTGTCCCGGCGACCGGAACGTGAACCGCTCCACCTCCTCCTTGGCGAATGCATGGCTCAGCTTCACGTCCTTCTCCAGGACGTCGTAGGCATGCGCCGGGGTCGACACCCCGCTCTGCAGCTCGGGGTCGAGGAAGGCGCGCGCCGCGCGCAGCAGGCGCAGCTGCAGCGTGATCAGCTGGCCTGCGGCGGGCTCGTAAGGCTGCATGATGTACTCCGCATAGAGTCCCCAGCCCTCGGCGTTGGTGGAATTGGCCGCATAAAGCGCGCGCGCGGTGCTGACGCCGCGCTCGACCATCGAGTCGAATTGCAGCTCGTGGCCGGGCCGCGCCTCGTGCGCGGTCAAGGTCCATGACGCCGCATCGAAGGTAAAGTCGTCGTACTTGTCCCCGGCGCCGCCGTTCGCGGACGGAATGTTGAGCGGCAGCACGAATTCTCCGCGCTGCCCGGTGTTGTGCAGCATCGGCGGCGGCTTCATGTGCGGCGCGGGCTGCTGGGCGGTCTCGGCCGCGGTGGCCAGCCGGATGACTGCCGGTCGATCCGGCAACGTGACGAGATCCTTGTCGCGGATGATGGCCTCGATCTCGTGCAGCCGCTTCTCGAAGAACGGCAGGATGGCCTCGCCGGTGATCTGCTGTTTCTTCAGCTCGGCGATGACCGCGCGGTAGTCGCTCGAGGGGTAGCCGCGCGCCTTGGCGACCCTGGCCGCGATCTGCTGCATCTCGGCCTGATACTGGCCGAAGGCCGTGTGCGCCATCGCGGCGATGCGCGCCGGCGCGATGTCGACGCCATAGCCCTCGAGCTCCAGCGCGTACTGTTGCGGCGGCAGGCGAAAATCCGTGCGCGCCTTCGGCAGGATGGTGGCGCGCACCCAGGCATCGTAGTCGGCGAGCTGGGTCTTGAGCTTGGCGTAGGGCTCCTCCCACCCCTGCAGCCGGTACTTGCGGAACAGCTGCGCGATCCCCTCGACGTAGTTGGGGTTGCGCCCGAGCTCGGTCTCCATCTGGTCCTTGCCCGGATACTCGATGCCCGGCTTGGCCATTTGCTCGATGGCGTATTGCTTCAGGAGATCGGTGATCGGCTGGTAGCCGGGCTCGGCGCCGGCGTACTCGCGCAGGCGAATCACGGCGGCCGCGCGGCGCTCCGGCGGCATCTGGTCGTCCAGCAGGCCGCGCAATCCGCGAAAGACGCGCGCGCTCGCATTGAAGAACGGCACCTCGTGCGCGAGATCGAAGTCCTCCTTGCGGAAGCGCAGATCGAAGGCCTTGTGCAGGATCTCGAGGTCCTCGCGCACGTTTCGATCCTGCTCTCCCGTTCCTTCCTTGGCGATGGCCGCAAGCGCGGCCTCGAGCTCGTGCCGCTGGGCGAGGTCATCCGCCATGCTGGGCCTGGCGATGCGCTTGTCATAGCGCGCAAGGCCCTCGCTCGACCCCTCCTCCGGCCTGTGCTCGAAGTCGATGTCGAGGACGCGCTGGGTATAGCCGTTGCTCTTCTCGATCCAGGCGGGAGCTGCGGAGGCGGTCATGGGTGACAGGGCGATACACGCGAGCAGCGCGGACATCGGTCGATACATGGGCGTCCTTTCAGGTCGGTGTGGGTGCGGCGGCGATCAATGCTTGGGTATACGGATCTCTCGGGTCACCGAGCACGGACGCCGTCGGCCCGTGCTCGACGATGCGCCCCTGCCGCATGACGTACACGCGGTCGGCAATGGATTTTACGACATCGAGGTCGTGCGATACGAATATGTAAGCGATCCTCAAGCGGGCTGCGAGGTCGGCGAGCAGCTCGAGGATCTGGGCGCGCACCACCCCATCCAGGGCCGATACCGCCTCGTCGAGCGCGATCACTGCCGGCCGCGTGACCAATGCGCGGGCGATGGCGATGCGCTGGCGCTGGCCGCCGGAGAACTCGTGTGCACGGCGTACCGCTGCCCCGGCGGGCAATCCCACCTCGGCCAAGGCTTGCGCCACCCGGCTGCGCCGCTCGAGGGTGCCGGGCGGCGGATCGAGCAGATGAAAGGGCTCCGCGATCAGGCGCTCCACGGTCCAGCGCGGATCGAAGCTTCCGTAGGGGTCCTGGAACACCGCTTGAATGGCGCATCGCCGGCGCTTGAGCGCGGCGCCCCGAATCCCCGAGAACGGCTTGCCGAGCAAGCGCACCTCGCCCTCGCGCGGCGCATCGAGCGCGAGGATGATGCGCAGCAGGCTCGACTTGCCTGACCCCGATTCGCCCACCAGGCCCACGATCTCTCCCGGCTCGACCGAGAGCGACACGCCATCGACGGCCCGTACGCCCGCCGCGGCATGCCACAGGCTTCGCCGTCGGCCGCGATATTCCTGGACCACGCCGCAAACTTCGAGCACCGGGCCGGGCCTCCCGATCGAATCGCCCCCTCCGGCGTGCTCCGGCGCGGCCGCGGAGGCGCTGTCCGCCGCCGCCGCGGGGGCAACGTTCGCCGTAGCTACGGGGGCAATGTTCGCCGCAGCCAAGGGTGCAACGTCCGCCGTGGCACCCTCCGCCGCGGCCTTGCCCGCCCTGCGCACGGCGCGTTCATACGGCTGCCGCATCTCGAGGAGCAGGTCGCGCGCAGCGCCCTGCTCGACGATCGAGCCTTCGCGCATCAGGACGATGCGGTCGGTGATCCGCGCGACCACGGCGAGATCGTGGGTGATGAGGATCAGCCCCATGCCCCGGGCGCGCGCCAATCCGACCAGGAGATCGAGCACTCGAGCCTGGCTGATGGCGTCGAGCGCGGTGGTCGGCTCATCCGCGATCAGAAGCGGCGGTTGCAGCGCGATGGCCATCGCGATCGCCACGCGCTGGCGCTGTCCGCCCGACAGCTCGTGCGGGAGCCGCCGCTCGATGCCGTCGATGCCGCCGAGACCCACCTCCTCGAGCGTCCGCCGCGCCCGGCGGCGCGCATCGGCCGCCGAGGCCGCCCGATGGAGTGTGAAGGTCTCGGCCACCTGAGCGCCGATGCGCATGAGCGGGTTCAACGCGGTCATGGGCTCCTGGAATACCAGGCCGACGCCGCGCCCGCGAATCTGCCGGAGCCGCGCCTCGCCGGCGTCCGTCAGCGACTCGCCGCGCACCCGGATCGCGCCCGTCGTGTGCGCTCCCACAGGCAGCAAGCGCACGCAGGCAAGCGCGGTCATGGATTTGCCGGACCCGGACGCGCCGACCAGTCCGAGGATTTCGCCGTCCGCCACCTGGAGCGACAGCCCGCGGATGATCTGCGCGCCGCGGATGGAAACCCGCAAATCCTCGATCGCAAGCAGGGGCATATCGCTCACCGGCCGCCACCCCACCGCGCGCGCAGCCCGTCCCCCAGCAGGTTGAGGCCGAGGACGAAGGAGACGAGCGCAAGCCCCGGGAAAACCGCCAGCGTCGGGGCGAGCACCGTCAGCGACTGCGCCTCGTTCAGCATGCGTCCCCAGCTCGGCGTGGGCGGCTGAGCCCCGAGCCCCACGTAGGCGAGGCCCGCCTCGGCTATGACGCCGAGCGAGAGCTGTATGGCGGCCTGCACCAGCAGCAGCCCGGTCAGATTGGGCAGCACGTGCTCGAGGGAAATCGACCATCGCCCCTTGCCTGCGACACGGGCGGCGAGCACGTAGTCGCGCGACCAGACCTGCAGCGCGCCGCCCCGCGCGACGCGCGCGAACACCGGGATGTTGAAGATCCCGATGGCGATGATGGCGTTCACCGCGCCCGGCCCGAGCGCCGCGGTCATGAGGATCGCGAGCAGCAGCGCCGGAAACGCGAAAATCACGTCATTGCCGCGCATCACGACCTCGTCCACCAGCCGCCCGCGCGCCGCCGCCCACAGCCCGAGCGGCACGCCGCACGCCGCGCCGACCAGCACCGAGATCAGCGCGACGCCGACCGACGTCTGGGCGCCGGCCATGATCATGGACAGCACGTCGCGGCCGAGCTGATCGGTGCCGAGCCAGTGGTGCAGCGAGGGCGGCAGCAGCTTCTCGCCGATGGAGATGCGCGCGGGATCATGGGGCGTCCAGAAGCGCGCGAGCACGGCGGTGCCGGCAAAGAGCGCGGTGATGGCGGCACCGGCCGCGAGGGCGGCGCCGGACCTCCGCGAAGCCGCCGCAGGGGCGCTCGCGCTCATCGAGCCGCCGCACGAAGGTTGGCGCTCATCGGGCGGCCGCTTCGACGCCGCGCTCATCGGGCGGCCGCCTCGCGCAGGCGCGGGTCGATCAGCACGTAGGACAGATCGACGACGAACGTCACCGTCACGACGGCGAACACCAGCAGCATGACGACGCTCTGCACCACGATCAGGTCGCGTTGCACGATCGCCTGAAAGACCAGCCGTCCGAGACCCGGCAGAAAGAACACGTTCTCGACGATGACGGCGCCGGCCAGCAGGAAGGAGAATTGCATCCCGAGGATGGTGAGCACCGGGACGAGCGCATTGGGCAGCGCATGCCGCCACAGCACGCGCCGGGCGCTCGCGCCCTTGGCGCGCGCGGTACGCACGTAATCCTCGCGGAGGGCGCCGATGAGGGCGCCGCGCAGAGTTCGCGCGAGAATCGCCGCCTGCGGCAGCGCGAGCGCAATCGCGGGCAGGATCAGCGCTCCCAGACCTGCGACCAGCCCCGCGTCCCAGCCGGGGAAGCCGCCCGCAGGCACCCAGTGAAGCGAGATCGAGAAGATCACGACGAGCAGCATGCCCAGCCAGAAGCTCGGCACCGCAAGACCGAGCAGCGTGGCGCCGCCGAGGATCGCGTCGACGGCGCGCCCCTCGCGCGCTGCCGAGATCATTCCCACCGGAAGTGCCAGGACGGCCGCCAGCGTCAGGGCGAGCAGCGCCAGCGGCACGGAGATCTGCAGACGCTCGAGGATGAGCCCGCGGACCGGAACGCGATAGGTGTAGCTCGTGCCGAAATCCCCGCGTGCCAATCCCAGGACCCACTGCGCGTAGCGCTGCGGCGCAGCCTGGTCGAGGCCGAGCTGATGCCGGGTCGCCGCCACGCTGCCCGCGTCCGCCTGCATGCCCATCATGTAGCGCACGGGATCGCCGGGCACGACCTCGACGACCACGAAAACGAGCACCGTGGCCGCCAGCAGCGTCGCGATCAATGTCGCGGCCCGGCCCACGAGGTACGTTGCGCCGAGCCTGCGCATCACCAGCGCGCCGCAGAGGGCGAGGACCGCCGCGAACAGGACGACCGGCCATCGACGCGGCGGGTCCCGGGCCGATGCTCTTGCGGCGCCCCGACCCCCCATGGGCGCGGCGCCGACGCGGGTCGCGCCGCGCAGGTCGACGAAGCCGAGCACGTTGTCGAAGGCCAGCCCGTGGATCCGCGCATTCCAGACCTCGAGCCGCGGATGCTGGAACAGGAAGCCGTTGACGGCGTCCTCGGCGATCTTGCGCTGGATCTGCCCGAGCAGGCTGCGGCGGCGCGACGGATCGGCGCTGTCGTCGAGCTCCGCGATCAGCGCCTTGAGCTCCGGGCTCGAGTATCCGAAGTAATAGTCGTCGCGCGCGTAAATATCGTAATCCATGGGCTCGGCGTGCCCGACGATGCTCATGTCGAAGTCATGCCGCGTGAACACCTGATCGAGCCACTGTGCCCATTCGAGATTCTCGATGCGCACGCGGATGCCGACGTCCGCGAGCTCGGCGGCGACGATCTCGCCGGAGCGCCGCGCATAGCTCGGCGGCGGCAGCTTGAGCGTCAGGGCGAGCCCGTGGGGATAACCCGCCTCGGCCAGCAGCGCGCGGGCCCGGGCGGGATCGTGCGGGTACCGCCCGGTGAGATCCACGTAGGCCGGATTGCTCGGGGGAAAGTGGCTGCCGATCGGAGTGCCGTAGCCGAACATGGCGCCGTCTATGATCGCGCGCCGATCGAGCGCATGCGAGATCGCACGGCGTACCAGCAGATTGCCGAGCGGTGCGACACGCTCGTTGAGCGCGAGCACGGTTTCCATCTCCGAGCTCGCGGCCAGCGTGCGGAAGCGACGATCGGCGGTGAATTGCGCGAAGCTCTCCGGCGCCGGGTAGTTGGCGAAGACATCGACGTCCCTCGCCATCAAGGCGGCGTATGCCGCGGTGGGATCGGCGATGAACTTGAACGTGACCTCGTCGAGCGATGCAGGCCGTCCCCAATAACCAGGATTGCGCTCGAGGCGCAGGGAGTCGCCGCGACGCCATTCCGCGAACGCGAACGGGCCGGTACCGACGGGATGCACGGCATCATCCGCCGCGGAGCGCGGCGAGATCATGACGAACGCGCCCCAGGCGAGCGATTCGAGCAGCCCGGCGGAGCGCCGCGTCAGCAGCACCCGGAGCTCGAGCGGATCGACCACCTCGACGGCGCGGATCTTCGCGATCCTCGCCCGCTGCGGGTTGACCGATCCCGGCGCCAGCGCCCGGTCGAGCGAGAACTTCGCGGCCGATGCGTCGAACGGGGTGCCGTCGTGAAAATGCACGCCGGCGCGCAGATGAAAGAGGTACGACCGTCCGTCGTCCGAGACGTCCCAGCTCGATGCCAGCGAGGGCGCGGGCGAGCCGTCGGGCGCGAACTGCACCAGCCCCTCGTAGACGTTGCCGTACAGCGCCTCCGAGATCGCGGATGCCGGGTTTGCCGTCGGATCCAGGACCGGCGGCTCGAGCTGCATGCCGACGACGATACGGCCGCCATGGACCGGCCCCGCGATCGGCACGGCGGCCGGCGGCGCGGCCGGCGCCTCGGCGGACACCGCGGCCGGTGTGCCGGGCGGCGCTGCGGTTGGCGCCTCGGCGGACACGGCGGCGATCGGCGGCGGCGGCGCGACCGCGAGCAGCGCCGCCGCCACCGCCAGAATCCAGGCGCGCTTCATGCGCGCCGCTGGATCAGCTCGTCGCGCCGCGCTTCGATGCTGTCGAGCAGCCGCATGTCGCGATGATACCTAACCCGCGGCGCCGGCGCCGTCGAGCGGGTCGGGCGAAAGGTCCCGCCGCGATGTCGGCCCGTTCTCCTACAGACCCGGATGCCGGGCGGACGGATGATCTTCCGGAGTGTTCGACCTCGGACAAGGGCTATTCGACCTCGGACAAGGTTTTTTCTCCCCGAAAATGCCAATTGGCACCCGGGCGGCTGCAGGGCGGCGCTCATGCCGGGCCAATATGGATAAAATCCGTACTCCCGAATACGAAGGGTTGGCGATGGCAAGCTTTCGCAGAACTCCGTGCCTCCTGCTGGCGCTCGCCGCCTCGGCGGCGGCCGCCGAATCATCCCCGCTGCCGCCGGCGGACTACCGCGTGCTCGGCAGCTGGGCGATCGGCGGTTCGGGCGGGTGGGACTACCTGGCGTTGGAGCCGGGTGGTGCGCGCTTGTTCGTGACTCGGGGCGACCGCGTGGACGTGGTCGATACGCATACCGGCAAGCTGACGGCCAGCATCCCGGGCACCGCCGGCGTGCATGGAGTCGCATTTGCCCCGCTGTTGAGGCGGGGATTCACCAGCAACGGCAATGCCGACACCGTGACCGTATTCGAGCTCGACACGCTGCACGTGATCCAGCAGGTGCAGGTGTCCGGCAAGCGCCCGGACGCGATCCTGTTCGATCCGGAGCAGAATCACGTGATCACCGCCAACGCGATGTCCCAGAATCTCACGGTGCTCGACGCCAGCACGCTGCAGATCGTCCGCACGGTATCCCTGCCTGGCCGGCCCGAGTACATGGCCGAGATCCCGGGAACGCTGTACGTCAACATCGTCACCGATCCGGGCAAGCTCGTGGCGATCGATGCGAAATCCCTGGCGCTCAAGGCAACCTGGACGCTCACGGGTTGCTCCAAGCCGACCGGTCTCGCGGCGGACGCCGCCGGCCGCCGCCTGTTGTCCGTTTGCGCCAATCAGATCATGGCCGTGACCGACGCGGGCTCCGGAAGACAGGTGGCCCATCCCGGCATCGGCGCGGGGCCCGACGCCGCCGCGTTCGACTCCGCGCTCGGTCTCGCATTCAGCTCCAACGGCGGCGACGGTACGCTCACGGTCGTCCGGGAGGTCACGCCCGACCAGTTCACCGTGCTCGCCTCGGTGAACACCCAGGTGAGCGCACGCACCATGGCGCTCGATCCCGTGACCCACCGGATCTATCTCGCGGCGGCCACGCTCGGCCCGACGCCTTCCACGAGCGCCGATGACCCGAACCCGCGGCCGCCGATCGTGCCCAACAGCTTCGCCATCCTGGTGGCCCAACCCAAATAAGGACCGTCATGAGCGAGACCGTCGACGTCGTATGCGGACATTGCGATGCCGTGGTGCGATTGCCCCGGCAGCGGCTGCGCGACGCGCCGCGTTGCTCGAGCTGTCACCATCCGCTCTTCGGCGGGAAGCCGCTCGAGCTGACCGAGAAGAGCTTCGACCGGCACCTCGAGCGCTCCGAGCTGCCCGTGGTGGTCGACTTCTGGGCACCCTGGTGCGGACCGTGCATCGCGATGGCGCCTTATTACGAGATGGCGGCGCGACAGCTCGAGCCGAGCTTCCGCTTCGCGAAATTGAACACGCAGGATGAGCCCGCGCCGGCCGGGCGATTCGGGATCCGCGGCATTCCGACGCTGATCGTGTTCCGCGGCGGCCGGGAGATCGCGCGGCAAACCGGCGCAATGGACGCGCAGTCTCTCACCCGCTGGCTGACCTCGATCGAGGCAGGGTGACCCCGACCGCCGCCTGTGCCGGACCGGCGCCGGTCACCCGGATTCGCGCCGTGGGCCGGCGCGCGGCAGCCGGCGTCGGCGCGCCGGGGGCCCGCCTCAGCGCGCGGCACCGGGGTCACGCGCCCTTGCGAAATACCAGCACGAAACGGTCGGTCTTTCCGAGCGCGGGTCCCTTGTAGCTGATCTGGTCGCGCGCATCCTCGGGCCGGCGCAGCACGTCGCTCTTCGCGGCCACTTTCAGGCCGCGCTTCCCGAAATCCTCGACGGCGTAGCCCTCGTCGATGCGATGGAGCGGCGTGGCCGCGGACGAGCCGCTGCCCGCCTTGGCCGAGTGATCGACCACCACCACGACGCCTCCCGGCTTCAACGCCCGCACCAGCTGGTCGAGCACGGCGGCGGTGTTCACTTTCGGCCAGACCCCTTCGTCATCCACCCAGTAGAGGTCGTGGTAGACCTTGACCATGAATACCGCGTCGAGCGAGGCCGGCGCGAGATTCATGCGGTCGAGGTCGAGCGTCTCGTGCTCGACATTGGGCAGCCGGCCCGGGACCAGGCGCTCCGGCAGCGCTTTTTCGGCCCAGGTGTCGAAGGCGGCGTTGTTGATCAGCAGCACCTTGCCCTTCGGTCCGACGACGTAGCTGATGAGCTCGCTGTAGTAACCGTCGCCGGCGAGCACGTCGGCGACCCGCATGCCCGGCTTGATGCCGGAGAGACGCAGGATCTCGTCCGGATGATCCTTGGGATCGCGCTTCAAGTCCGCGGCGCTGCGTCCGGCGTGCGCCACCGCACGGTCGTACTCGTCCGCATGCGCGGTCCCGGTCAGCACCCACGCCGCACACAGCAGGGCGAGCATGCCCCGCGTCACCGATTCGAACCGACTCCCCATGGTCCTTCTCCCTTCATTTGATTCTTGCTGGGAACCCCTCGGCGGGCCTCGCGAGCAGCATGGCAAGGACGCTCAAGGTCCCGACGCCGGCCAGATAATACCCGACCGAAGCGACGCCGTAGCGCACCGCCAGCGCGTTCGCGATGGAGGGCGCCAGCGATGCGCCGAGGATGCCGGCGAGGTTGAAGGAAACCGAGGTGCCCGTGTAGCGGACGGCGGTGGGAAACAACCGAGCCAAGGCGCTGCCGAGCGGCCCGTAGGCGAGCCCGCACGCGGCGAAGCCGAGCCCCATGAAGGCCAGGACGCGCGGCGCATCGTGAGCCGAGAACAAGCTTTGGAAGGCGAACCCGAACGCCGCGATCAGGGCGCTCCCGAGCGCCACCATGGCGCGATCGCCGACACGATCCGCGGCCCGCGCCGACAGCATGATCGTGACGGCGAAGCACGGCACCGCGCCCATCTGCAGGATCAGGAATTCCCGGCGGCCGAACCCGAGGGCACCCGTGCCCCATTGCAGGGCGAACACGGTCATCAAGTAGAACACGGTGAAGATCGAGGTTGCCGCCACCGCGCCCAGAATCACCTCTCGCGACCGGTGGGCAATCACGACGGCGAACGGCACGCGGACCCGCTCTCCCCGTTCGACGCTGCGCCTGAATGCGGGCGTCTCGACCAGCCGCAGGCGCACGTAGAGTCCGAGGAGCACCAGCGCGGCGCTGGCGAGAAACGGCACGCGCCATCCGTAGGCCATGAAGCGCGCGTCGCTCAACCGGGTGCTGAGGAGCAGGAACACCGCGGTCGAGCACAGGAAGCCGAGCGGCGCGCCGAGCTGCGGGAAGCAGCCGTACCACGCCTGCTTGTGCGGCGGCGCATTCTCGGTCGCAAGCAGCACGGCGCCGCCCCATTCGCCGCCGAGGCCGATCCCCTGCCCGAACCGGCACAGGGCGAGCAGGGCCGGCGCCAGCACGCCGATGGATGCGTACGTCGGCAGGAGGCCGATCGCGATCGTGGAGATGCCCATGGTCAGGAGCGCGGTGACCAGCGTCGCCTTGCGGCCGATGCGGTCGCCGAAGTGGCCGAACAGCGCCGACCCGATCGGCCGGGCAAAGAACGCCAGGGCGAAGGTCGCGAGCGACTGCAGCCTGGCGGTCGCGGGGTCGGCCCGCGGAAAGAACAGCGTCGGAAAGACCAGCACCGAGGCCGCGGCGTAAATGTAGAAGTCGAAGAACTCGATGGTGGTGCCGATCAGGCTCGCGAACAGGATGCGGCGAACCTCGGGCAACTGCCAAGCTCCATGCGGATGCGGGAGCCCGAGATACTAGCAGAGCCTCAATGTGACGCCATCGCATCCTCGATCTGCTTGAGCAGATCGTTCACGTCGCACTCGGCATCGGCTTCGTCCACCATTACGGCGCCGTCGTCATCGGTATCGACCCTGAGGATCTCGGGACTCTCCTGCTCGATCCGCGCCAGCATCGTCGCCTGCTTCTGGTACTCGCGCAGCAGGCGGCGGCTCTGCTCCTCCAGGCGCTTGTGCGCCAGGGCCTGCTGGACCGTGAAACTGAGATCGACCGGGTTGCAGGGCTTCAGGAAGAAACGGTAGACCTCGCCCTCGTTGATCGCGCGCACGGCGGCCTCGAGGCTCGCCTGCCCGGAGAGGATCATGCGAATGGTGTGCGGGTACTGCTTGCGGACGGCGGACAGGAACACCGAGCCGGACATGCCCGGCATCTGCTCGTCCGAGATCACCACGTCGACGTGCTGCTTCTGCAGGATCTCCTGCGCGGCCGGCCCCGATGTCGCGGTCAGGATCCTGTAGGGCTCGCGGCGCAGAGCGCGTTTCAGCGCGTCGGTCACGTTGGGCTCGTCGTCGACCAGCAGGATGGTGGCGCTGATTCCGCCCGCCTTCTGATCGGATTCGCCTTGATTCACTCGCAATGGTTGATTCATGTGGAAACCCTCACTCGGAATGGCTCGGCGACGCCCACGCCGTTGGCAATGCTGTTCAAGCGCACGATGAGCGAGCGCGTCACCTCGTGTCCGGCCGGCACCAGTCTGATCCCCTTGAAGGTCACCAGGTCCTCGTCGAGCACCATGCCCGGCGCGAGGTCCTTGAGACGCAGCTGCCGCAAGGCCAGGTCGTGACCGGAAGGGACGATGGTGCGCAGTGCTTCGAGGACGGCCGCCGGAAGGCCGAGCTTCGAGCTCCTGAGGGCCGCCGCCACGGCCTCGCAGCGCATGCCGCCGAAGGCGAGGCGATCGAACTCGATGGCGGTGCGCAGCAGGAGCTTGCCCATCGCACGCACATCCCACTGCCGCAGATCCTCGGGGGCTGCCGCGAACGACACGCCGTTGAATTGGGCCGTGACGATGTCGGCAACCTCCTCCATGCGCGGGATGGGCGCGAGGAGCCGGTGGGCGACATCGGGATGCGACTCGTGCAGCCGCCGCTCTTCCTCGGTGAGATCCTGGCCGGCCTCCACCTTCGACAGGATCTCCTTCGGGAGCGCGACGCAGCCGATCTGCGAGACGTACGCCGCGAGCGGCCACTGCCATCGCTCCGCGAGCTTCAGCGCCTTCGCCAGCGCAACGGTATAGCGCTGCAGGCGTGAGGCGCGGCCCGACGCGGACGGGCTCACCATTCCCAGGATCTCGATCAGCATGGTCACGCACCCGCTCAGCGTCTGCTCGAGCAGAACCTTCTCGGCGGTGATGAGCCGATGCTGGTTGAGACCGTCCTCGATGGCCGCGAGCAGCTGCTCCGACGAGCAAGGCTTGTTCAGGAATCGATAGATGTGCCCCTCGTTGACCGCCGCGATGGTGGCTTGCAGGTCGGACTGTCCGCTGAGGATCATGCGCACGGTCTCGGGCTTGTGCTCGCGCACCTTGGCGAGGAACTGCGCGCCGTTCATCGCGGGCATGCGCATGTCGGAGACCACGAGCGCGAACGGGCCGGCCTCGCTCAAGAGGCGCAAGCCCTCGGCGCCGCTGGTGGCGGTCTCAACGTCCACCTGCTTGCGCAAGCTGCGCTGGATGCCGTCGAGCACCTGCTGCTCGTCGTCGACGAACAGGACCCTTTCGCTCACGCAGCGCTCTCCGCGCTCAAGGTATCGAGCTCCGCGAGCCATACCGCCCAGCGGTCCGCGAGCCCGAGCCCCTCGAGAAGACCCGGCTCGACCTCCATCGCCGGCTTGCCGGTGACCAGCGCCTCGCGCGCGAGCACCAGACGATCGGCGATGTGCACCAGCTTGGCCAGGGTCAGGCCGTCGCCGGGAACCTGGCTCGGGGCGTCGTGGAACGCCACCGTCTCGACGATGGGATTCGGGAAGCCCCACAGGCCCATGAGGTATGCCCCGACCTCGGCATGGTGCGCCTGGAGCTGGATGTTGAGATCCTCGCCTTGCGGCGCGGCGATGGCATCGGGCGTCTCGGCCAGCTTGGTGGCGATCACCAGCTCGCCCACGTCGTGCAGCATGCCGCCGAGGAACGCCTCGTCCGCCTTGCCGTGAGGGAGCCGCTCGGCCACGGCGATCGTACGCGCCGCAGCCGCGACGGACTGGCTGTGCTGCCACAGCCGATCGATGCTGAAGCCCTTGATGGTCGGAATGTTGCCGCTCTTGAACACGCCGTGCCCGAGCACCAGCGCGCCCAGGGTGTCGAGGCCGAGGTAGGCGACCGCCCGATCCGCGGTGCTGACCGGCTGGCGCGTGCCGAAGAACGCGGAGTTCACCAGCTTGATCACGTTGGCGGTCATCGCCATGTCGCGCCCGATGATCTTGGCGGCCTCGGCCACGGAGGCGTTCGGCCGCTGCAGGCAGGCGAGGATCTCCTGGAAGGCCTTCGGCGCGCTCGGCAGCATGTCGACGCGGCCCACCACCTGGGCCAGCCGGTCGCTGGACAGATGTTGGCGCAGATTCAAGGTCTGCATGATGGCGGACTTGAGCGACTTGGTCTCGCACGGCTTGGCGAGATATTGATGGGCGGTGCCGACGGCACGCATGATCGAACGTGCGTCCGCATGTCCCGAGAGAACCAGGCGCACCGTCTGCGGGTAGCGCTTCTTGACCTCGGCGAGGAGCTCCCAGCCGTCCATGCCCGGCATGCGCATGTCCGAGACGATCACGTCGGTCGGAGCCTTCTTGAGCTCCTCGAGCGCGGCGGCGCCGCTTTGCGCGAACTCCATGGTCCACTCGTTGCGCATGTCGCGCAGCGTGCGCTTCATCCCCTGCAGCACGTCTGCATCGTCGTCGACGAACACCACTCGCATCATGCCGCTGCCTGCTCCGCTTCGCTGGATTCGAGCGGCAGCCTGACGAAGAAGGTCGTACCCTTGCCCATCTCGGTCTCGAATCGAATCGTGCCGCCATGTTTGACGACGATCACGCTGTGCGCGATCGCGAGACCTTGTCCGGTCCCCCGGCCGACTTCCTTGGTGGTGAAGAACGGATCGAATATCTTGTCGCGCGCGGCCTCCGGGATGCCGGTGCCGGTGTCGGCGATCGAGATTTCGACCCCGTCCCCGTCCAGGCGCGTGCGGATCGTGAGCTTGCCCAGGTCGCCGCTGTCCCTGACGACATCGCCGATCGCGTGCGCGGCGTTCACCAGCAGGTTGAGAATCACCTGGTTGAACTCGCCCAGATAGCAGGGTACGGACGGAAGCTCGTCGAAGTGGGTCTGCGCCTCGGCGACGTACTTGTACTCGTTGCGCGCGATCACCAGCGTCGACCGGATCGCCTGATTCAGGTCCACGAGCTTCTTCTCGCCCTGGTCCGGGTGCGCGAACTCCTTCATGGATCGTACGATGGTCGCGATGCGTCCGAGCCCCTCGATCGAGCTGTCGATGGCGAGCGGAAGGTTTTCCATGACGTAGTCGATGTCCGCGACCTGCTCCGCCTCGCCCGCCGACGCCGCCGCGGAGGCGACGTCTGCGCCCGACTTCGCCGCTTCCTGCAGTTGCCGGTAGGCGGCGATCACTTTGGCGATGTCGGGAAGTGCGCTCCGGACGAACTGCACGTTGTCGGAGACGAACTGTACCGGGGTGTTGATCTCGTGCGCGACGCCCGCGGCGAGACGCCCGACAGACTCGAGCTTCTGGGCGGCCGAGAGCTCCCGGCCCAGCCGCCGGAGCTCGGTGATGTCGAGCATCAGGCCCCGCAACACCTTGGACCGCTCCACCCATTCGCAGGTGCCGGTCCAGCGGACCTCGAGCCGGCGACCCTGGCGCTGGTAAGCCGCCACGAACTCGAACGGGCCGACATCGCACTCATCGAAGCGTTGCCGCACTTCCGCGTTGGCCGCACGCGGCATGACTGTCTCCAGGCCGCCCGGCTTGAGCCATTCGCTCTCCGCCAGCCCCGAGTCCGCCACG
Source organism: Steroidobacteraceae bacterium (assembly GCA_036272295.1). GTDB lineage: Bacteria > Pseudomonadota > Gammaproteobacteria > Steroidobacterales > Steroidobacteraceae > Bog-1198. The sequence goes on along the minus strand of DATAYZ010000137.1, from coordinate 46,302 downwards.
CCTTGCGCACCGATGTACGTGAAGCATCCGCGGGTGAGGTCGAGCATGAACGGCACCGCCTGGGTGCTCTCGGCCATGAGCCGGAACATCTCACGGCCCTGCTCGAGCGCCTGGGTGCGCTCCGACACGAGCGCCTCGAGCCGCTCGCGCTCGGTCGACGTCATCCGTTCCTGGTCGTTCTGCAGGCGGCGCAGGCGGGTCACCATCAGGTTGAACGATTTCGACAACGCGCCGATCTCGTCGCGGGCCGCGTCATCGAGATGAACGTGCGACGGATCGCCGCGCGCCATCCGGTCGGCGGCATCGGCGATGCGCACCAGGCGGCCGGAGATGCGTCGCGACATCTGCACCGCGAGGATCAACGCACAGAGGACGATGAGCGCCCCTACCGACGCTGCCATCAGGATATCGCGCCGATGCGTCGCATCCCGGATCGAGGTCGTGAAGCTCAGATAAACGCGTCCGGAGCGGCCCTCGCGCGATTCGATCTCGGCGACCGATACCACGTGGTCGCGATCGCCGGCTGGTGCGTCGCGCAGCGAGCGCAGGGTCGCCGGATGGCGTCCCTGCCCCTCGATCAGCTCGCCGCTCTGGCCGTAGACGGCGATGCCCTCGAGCTCGCGATCCCCGAGATAGGTCTGAAAGATCTCGCGCGCCGCGAGCTGGTCGCTGAACTCCACCACCGGCGCGAGCTGCAGCCTCAATCGGCCGGTGATCCGCACCGCGCGATCGCGCAGCCCGACCTGCGCCCGCTGGCCGGAAATGCTGGTGAGCGTGATCGTCGTGATCGCCGTCGTCACGATCGACAGGAAGGCGAAAACCAGGATCAATTGCGTACGGAGCGGGTAATCCCGCAATCGCGTCGCGACCCTCATTGGCTTGGCGCCCGGCACGGATAGCACCGTGCCGGCCTCGAAAAATGCACCACGGGAGACTCTCCGTGACAACCCGCAATGCGCATAGCTAACGGCAAAACGGCCGCTCACTTGAGTGATTTGACTCTGGTTTTTGCGCTTCGGGGCGTATTTGTAGGGAAAGTCTTACAGCCCGCGTACGCCGTGCGGAGCGGCTGCCTCGGCGCGGCGCCGGCCTGGCTTCAGCGGGGGCGCCGGCAGTCAGCGGCTTTGCCGGTCGGCATATTCCTCACGTAGATGCCTGGCAGTCGGCAGCGGTGCGCACCCGGCATTTCGAGCTCAGCGGCGGTGCCGGCTCGGGAGCGAAGGGGTCGGCCGTGAGACCGGCGGCGGCCGGAAGGTGTGTGAATGCGGCGGGGACGGGCGCCGGTCGTGCCCGCGGCCGGGACCGACGTAGTAGCCGCGCCCCCAGCCGCCGTAGTCGTAGCAGCAGGGGCCGCCCCAGTAGTCGTCCGCGTAGCCGACACCGGCATAACCCACGTCCCCCTCCACCCCGACACCGGTGACGGCGCAGGCACCGAGTCCCATCAGGGCGGCGCCCAGCGCGATCGCGCACCATGGGCGGGCGGCCCTCATTGCGGAGCCGCCTCGGCTTGCGCCTGCGACCACTCCATCACGCCGAGCGCGGCGCCGAGCGGGTCCGCGATCACCGCGACCTGCCCGCCGTGACGGCCGACATGAGGCTCCACCAGGACCCGCCCGCCGAGAGCGGTCGCCTTGGCGGCGGAGTCCGCGGCGCTGTCGACGCGGACGAAGCTCAGCCAGTGCGCGCGCGCCGCAGCGGCATCGCCCGGCAGGGAGTTGGCGCTGGCGCGCGCGAGCGCATCACTCGACAGGATGATGTGCTCGCGCTGATCGTCGCTCGCGAGATCGAAAACGTCGTAGCCGAACACGGTTTGATAGAACGCAGCCTCCGTCCCCGGATCACGACAGAGCAGCGAGCTCCAGATCCATTCGCCCGGCTCGGCGAGGTAGTCCGGCGGATCGCCGCTGCTCGAAGCCAGCAGGGCGAACACGGCACCCTCGGGATCCGCGAGCACCGCCTGCCGGCCGCGGGCGGGATAATTGCGGGTGTCCTGGAGAATCTTGGCGCCGTGCGCTCGTGCCGTGCGCTTGGCGCCCTCCAGGTCGCTCACGGCGATGAAGGCGAGCCACGCCGATTGCCGCCGCTCGCCGGCCGGCTGAGCCTTCTGGAACAGACCGCCGACCGGCAGGCCGCCCGCGATCGCCACGGCGTACTCGCCGGTGCCCCCGTGCACGGGCTGGAACGTCCAGCCGAACATGCCGCCATAGAAGCGCTCCGCCGCCGCCAGATCCGGCGTGACGAGATCGGTCCAGATCACCTTGCCGACGTGATGCTCTCCGGTCGGCGCCGCGTTGATGGGCGGCAATTCGACGGACGCGGCCCGCGCCAGACACGCGCAGGCAACATACAGGCAAACGAGCACCGCCAACGGCAACACGAGCCCGGACTTGCGCAGATGGCGGGTGGGCCGCCCAACGCGGATCATCGTTCTTTCCTTGGCGACCGCAGGATCGCACGCTTCGTGTCAGCATACGGCCGGGGTCATGCCGCGGCGTGCGGCATGACGCAGGACTTCACGTCAGAATGCGCCTACGCGGCGCACGAGGCTCGCAATGCGAATCACATCCGGCGACTATCGGGTACGCGAGGGACATGCGGTCGATCTCGGGAAATGGCGGACGCTAATGACGCCGGTCTACGAGAGCGACGAGGACTACCACCGGATTCTGGCCGAGCACGTCGCTCAGCTGAACGAGCTGCAGCAGCGGCTGTACGCTTCGGGCCGGTACGCCCTGCTGCTGATCTTTCAGGCCATGGACGCCGCCGGCAAGGACGGGGCGATCGCGCACGTGATGTCCGGAGTCAACCCGCAGGGCTGCCAGGTGTTCAGCTTCAAGCAGCCGAGCGCGGAGGAGCTCAAGCATGATTTCCTGTGGCGCACGACGCGCGACCTGCCCGAGCGCGGCAAGATCGGCATCTTCAACCGCTCCTACTACGAAGAGGTGCTGATCGCCCGTGTCCATCCCGAGATCCTCGAGGCCGAGGGCCTCCCGGGCCACCGGACCGATGCGAAGCAGCTCTGGCGCGGCCGCTACCGGTCGATCGTCGATTTCGAGGCTCATCTCGACCGCAATGGCACGCGCATCGTCAAGATCTTCCTGCACCTCTCCAAGAGCGAGCAGCGCAAGCGCTTCCTCGAGCGGATCGAGCAGCCGGAGAAGAACTGGAAGATCTCGGAAGCGGACGTGACGGAGCGAAAGTACTGGAAGCAGTACCTGCGCGCATATGAGAAGTGCCTGTCCGCGACCAGCACCGGGCACGCGCCGTGGTACGTCGTTCCGGCGGACGACAAGCGCAGCAGCCGGCTGATCGTGTCGCGCATCGTGCTCGACACCCTCGATGGGCTGGACCTCGGCCATCCCAAGCCGAAGCCCGGGCGCAGGCGCGAGCTGCGCGCCATCGCAAGGCAGCTCGCCGGATGACTCAGCCCTTGCGGGCTCCGACGACGATCAAGATCAGTCCGCCGGCGAGCGCCACGCCGCCGACCCACCCGGGAATGGCATGGTCCTGCGAGACCTTGGCCTCGACGTCACCGACCTTGAATACGCTCTTTTCGCTGGTGTAGCTCGGCGATCTGATCAGGATGAACAGTCCCCCGGCGATGAGCAGGGCGCCTATGATCTGGACGGCTCGCATACGTACCTCGCTAGGACGGCCGAAGAGCAGGATTGTAGACCGGACTGCGGCGGCCCGGTAATGGTGATGCCGGTGCCGGCGCAGGAGCCCGGCTTTGCGTCGATCGGGCGGAGCATCGCGGAGTCCGGCGGTCCGGTGATCGTCGTGAAAGTTGCGGTGGCCAGGAGAACCAATGCCGCGACCACCATCTCCGCCGCGATACTCGTGGAGAGCGCGAGCGCCGCCGCCCGCGCCGCGCCGGCATCTGCGCCGAGCAGCCGCGGCGTCCAGCGCCACTTGTTGAGCGCCGCCAGTCCCAGCAGGCAGGCTACGGCCGACAGCTTGAGCACGACGAGACGGCCGTACTCGCTGGTCCAGAGCGCGCCGAGGCCGGGCAGCAGCGCGCCCAGCAGAACCGCTCCGGCGAGGATCAGGGCGCCCACCGCCAGCGTCGCCGCGGCGCTGAAGCGCGCCACGGCCTCACCCGCGCGCACGGGCGCGTGGCCGCGCACGATCATGCGCAAGGGAGCGAGCGAGCCGATCCAGAAGGCGGCGCAGGCGAGATGCGCGGCCTCGAAGGCCATGGGGACGGCGGGCGCGTGCAGCGCCCGGGCGTGCCCCACCCACACGAACGAGGTGGCCGCCGCCGCGGCGGCCCCGATCCCGAGCACGCCCGGGGACGGAGCGCGCACGGCCAGCGTCGCGATGCCGAGGCTCGCGACGCGGATCGTGAGCGCGAGACCCAGCCCGCCGTGCCAGACCATGGACAGGAGCGCGCCGCTCATCATCCCGGCGGCGTCCCCGCTCAACGCGCCGGCCGTCGTGACGATGCGCGCTCCACCGGCGGCGGCGGCGATCAGCAGCGCGCCCAGCATGGCGCGGCGGATGCGCGCGAGCTCCGCCGTCGTCACCCAACGGCGGCAAAGGGCGAGAAAGAACACGGCGCCGGACGCCGCGAGCGTCGCCGCATATTCGAAGGCCTTGAGCACGACCGCCGCCGCGTCCCACATGCTGGCGGGCATCGCGCCGCGGTCAGCTCAAGCGCCGGCGACCGTGAACGAGAATCTGCCCTTGACGACGTGGCCGTCACCCGACGACATGGCGCTCCAGCTCACCTGGTAGACCCCGGGCCCGAGCGCGGGAAGCGCCACGCTCACCTCGCGCGCGGCCGCCGCGCCGGAGTCGACCTTCACCGGCACGGCTTTGCCCGCGGTGGTGAGGGTGAGCACGGCGAGACGCACCTCCTCGTTGAAATCGAGGGTGATGGCCTTGGGCGCGGACACCGTGGCATCCGCCGCGGGCACCGTGCTCTGCAGCTTGGCGTGTCCCCACGCGAGTCCGGACATCAGCATGGCGCCCGCGGCGACTGCCGACATCACCCGGGTGACCGCCCCCGCGGCTTGCCGACGGTTGCGGTCCATGGTGGATCTCCAACGCTGCGTGCTGACCATGGCGGATCTCCGAAGGAACGTGGGCTGCAAGCGTACCGCAATGGCGTGACCGGAGGGCGTGTAATCCCCACCGCCCGGTGCTATGGTCGGCGCATGCCCGTGAAGCCCGCCATCCGCACTGCGATCGCCTTGGTGTTCGCGGCCATGCTGATGATGCAAGGATTCGCCGTCGCACTGCCGTGCGCCGAGCACGGCCCTGCATCGAGCCTGCCCGCCTCCGCGGCCGACCTCGCGGCGACGGCGGCTCATGGCCATTGCGGTCACGGCGGGTCGGGGGCTCACCCGACCTGCGGCGGCGCCTGCTGCCTGGCCGCGCTCGCGACGGCAGTGGCGCGATGGACCCCGCCCGTGCCCATTGCCGCGCGCATCGCGACCCCCGGACTAATCGTCCCGCTCCGGGTCGCTCCCGACCGTCTCGACCGCCCGCCCCGCCTCAGCCCGGCCTGATCGCCCCGGTGCGGGTCGACGACCCGACCGAAGCGCGGGGCTCCGCCTGGCTGATCCTCGCGGAGCCCACCCGGCCGCGGCTTGCCGCGCTCGCTCGTACAGAACCCAGGCGTCGCCGCCTGGTCGAGGCCTCGTATGAAACATTCCATCGATGGCGCGGGACGCGCGGCACCGGCGGCCGCCTCTCGTCCCGCGGCTGCGTCTCGTCCCACGGCTGCGTCTCGTCCCACGGCTGCGTCTCGTCCCGCGGCTGCGCTCGGCATCACGCGCGCCTGCATCCTGGCTTTCGTGCTCGCGCTCCCCGGCTGCGCAACGTTCTCGCCCGACGGCGGCTTCGGCGTCGTCGCGGGACAGGCGCGGGCGCATCTCGACAAGGAGGTGAGCTGGCCCAGGACCGAGGATGAGATCGCGAAGAACGGCGCCGAATCCGCCCGGCTGCTCGCACAGCCCCTCACTGCCGACGCTGCCGTCCAGGTGGCGCTCCTCGACAATCGCTCGCTGCAGGCGGCGTTCGAGGAGCTCGGCATCTCCGAGGCGGAACTGGTGCAATCGGGTCGGCTGCCGAATCCCCGCTTCTCGCTGCGTCACGCGGGCGCCGCCGGCGCCTACGACATCGAGGAAGACGTCACGGTGAACGTGTTGGCGCTTGCGGCCACGCCGGCCGCGCACGACCTCGAGAAGCGCCGCTTCGCGCAGACGCAGCAGCGCGCGCTGCTGGCCGTGGCGCAGCTCGCCGCACGGACGCGCAGCGCGTTCATCGGCGCCGTGGCGGCCGCCGAATCCGTGCATTATCTCGAGCAGGTCGAGCTCGCGGCCGGAAGCGGCGCGGAGCTCGCGCGCCGCATGCAGGCCGCGGGCAACTGGACCGCGCTCGATCGGGCGCGCGAGCAAGGCTTCGAGGCCGAGGCCGCGCGCGACCTGGAGCAAGCCAAGCTCGAGGCAGCCGCGGCACGCGAAGCGCTCGCGCGCCTGCTCGGCACCCCATCCGACGAGTCGTCGCTGCACCTCACGGATCGTCTGCCCGATTTGCCGCCGATCGCGGCCCCCGCGCCCGACGAGGACGCCGCGCTCCTGCAAGAGCGCATCGATTTGCGCATCGGCCGTCAGCGCATCGATGCGCTCGCCCATGAGCTGCGTCTCGTCAAGGCGACCCGCTTCATCGACGTGCTCGACGCCGGTCCCACGCGGGTGCGCCAAGGCGGCGAGTCATCGCCTTACGAGCGTGGCTACGAGATCGACTTCGAGGTCCCGCTGTTCGACGGCGGCGGCGCGCGCGTGCGGCGCGCGGAGGCGATCTATCGCGCGGCCGTCGACCGCTACGCGCAAGCCGTGGTCGAGGCGCGGTCGCAGATCCGCGGCGCCGCCGCGGCCTGCCGCGCGCGCTTCGAGATCGCGAGAATGCAGCGCGACGAGGTCATCCCGAGGGTCAAGGCCGTCGCCGGCGAGGATCTCAGGCGCTACAACGCAGCGCTGGTCAGCGTGTTCGATCTCCTGTCCGACGCGCGCAGCGAAATGGCGAGCGTCGATACCTACATCCGGGATGTGCGCGACTTCTGGGTCGCAAAAGCCGATCTCGATGCCTCGATGCTCGGAGGAAACGCTCATGATGACCCGTAGACACCTGTTCGGAGGCGCGGGCCTCGCGGTCGCGGCCGCCGCCGTGGGCCGCGGCGCGCTCGCCGCACTGCCTGAGATCGCATCCACCAGCTCCGCGGCGATGCAGCTGCCGGCGCCGCCGCCGAGCGGGCGCCCGTTCCATCCGGTCGCCACACTGAACGGATGGAGCCTTCCCTGGCGCCTGCGCGACGGCATCAAGGAGTTCCATCTGGTCGCAGAGCCGGTGGTGCGGGAGATCGCGCCCGGCATGAAGGCCCATCTTTGGGGCTACAACGGCCAATCGCCGGGCCCAACCATCGAGGTGGTGGAGGGCGACCGGGTGCGCATCTACGTGACCAACCGGCTGCCGGAGCGAACCAGCATCCACTGGCATGGGCAGCGGCTGCCGAACGGCATGGACGGGGTGGCCGGCCTCAATCAACCTGCGATCAAGCCCGGCGAGACGTACGTGTACGAGTTCGTCGCGCAGCGGTCGGGAACGTTCATGTATCACCCCCACGCCGACGAGACCACGCAGATGGCCATGGGGATGATGGGCTTCTGGGTCACGCACCCGCGGGACCCCGGCTTCATGCGCGTCGACCGCGACTATGTATTCCTGCTCAACGCCTACGACATCGCGCCCGGCAGCTACACGCCGAAGGTCAGCACGATGCTGGATTTCAATCTCTGGACGTTCAACAGCCGGGCGTACCCGGGTACGGACCCCATGGTGGCGCGCCTCGGCGAGCGCGTGCGCATTCGTGTCGGCAATCTCACCATGACCAACCACCCCGTTCACCTGCATGGTCACGAGTTCGAGGTGGTCGGCACCGACGGCGGGTGGACCCCCCCCGCCTCGCGCTGGCCGGAGGTCACCACCGACGTCGCCGTCGGGCAGATGCGCGCGATCGAGTTCACCGCCTCGGCCGAGGGCGACTGGGCCTTCCACTGCCACAAGAGCCATCACACCATGAACGCCATGAGCCACGACCTGCCCACCACGCTCGGCGTGGATCAGGCCGATCTTGCCAGGCAGATCACCTCCCTCATCCCCGGCTACATGAGCATGGACGGCCACTCCGGCATGGACGAGGGCATGCAGATGAGCATGCCGCTGCCCGAGAACACGCTGCCCATGATGTCGGGCACGGGGCCGCACGGAGCCATCGAGATGGGCGGCATGTTCACGGTGATGAAAATCCGGGCAAGTCTCGCCGCGGGCGATTATCGCGATCCGGGCTGGTATCGCCCGCCCGCGGGGACGATGGCGCACTCCGTCGACGCCGAGGCATTGCCGCCGGCTCATCGGGTCAAGTAGCTGCCGCCGTGCCTGCGCAGGTGCATGAACGCAAGGAACTCCCGGACCGGCTCCCCGATCAGCTCGTAGAGGGCGAAGTAGGACCGCAACAGTGCCGGGGGGTTCGGGATGTAGCCGGCCACGTCGTAGTCGCGCCGGTCGTACATTCCTGCCGGGGCCGGCACGACCGTGAAGCCCGCGGCCGTGAGCTCGTTGACCGAGCGCGCCATGTGCGTCGAGCTCGTCACCAGCACGATGCGATGGATGCCGTCGGCATGCAGCAGGAGCGCGGTGTTCTCGGCGTTCTCGAACGTGTCGCGCGATCGGGCGTCGACCCAGCGCGGCTGCAGGCCGAAATTGCGCACGAGCGTCGCGCGCATGGCGATCGCTTCCGTCGGGGCGCCGGTCACCAGGACGGGCAGGCCGGTGCGCCGTGCGACGTACGCGCCATAGGTGATGCGCTCGAGCAATATTGGATCGACGGCGGGGGCGCCGCCGTATTCGGGCGCGTTGTCCCGCTGGCCGCCGCCGCCGAGGATCACCACGGCCTGCGCTTCCCCGGCGCGCTGCCAGTCGATCGGCGGACAGCGCTCCGCGAGCTTCAGGAGCTGGTCGGAGAAGATCGGCATCGACAGCAGCCAGAGGGAGCCGAGGCCCGCGATGAGGCAGATCTTCCCGAGCCGCGGTGCGCGCCCGATTAGCAGCAAGCCGAAGACGGCGATGAGCAGCGATCCTGCCGGCGGCAGAATCAGGGATCGGAGCACCGCCTTCAGCAGCAGCACGGGCGGATGTCGGGGCGATGGCCGTCGGGTCCCTCGACCGTCGTCACCGCCGCTCCAGCCGATCCCTGCAGACGATGAACAGGAAATTGCCGGCGATGCTCACGGCGAACAGGGTGAGCGAGGCGGGGATGACCTCGGCGATCTTGTGCAGGCCCAGCCAGCTCACGGGCGCGTCCACCCATTGCAGGAACGCGGTGACGCGCCCCATGTCGCCTTCCTTCACGCAGCATCGCACCAGCGCCATGTGCATTCCGTCGCTCGTGCCGACGTGCGACCACTCGCCGTCGCGAAACCAGTGATAGGACTGCCATCCGACCAGTGCCGCGAACGCGGCAAGAAACCCGTAGGCGATGGTGGCGCCGACGCCGGCGAAGATCCTGAGCACGACATCCCGCCGCTTCATGTCGGGGATCCCGAGGGGCAACCCTTCACCTCGAGGCGCATGATGCGTCCGGACTCGCCCTGCAGGTCCCCTGGATTCAGCATGTCGTCGGTGGGCTTCAAGTCGATGTCGATCCAGTAGACGTTGCCGGTGCGCTTCCGATCCGAGAGGTTGGGATTGAACCCCAGCGCCTGAGCCTGGGCAACCCGCGCCTGCGCGCGCTTGGGCTCGACGTAGAGTCCCAGCGAGACCACCGGTGCGTCATTGGGCCCGGGCATCTCCATGGCGTCCTCGATGCCGCCGGCTTTGAGCTTGGCGAGCATCTGCTCGGCCGCTCCGTGAGCCGGGGGCACGGTCACATAGGCCCAGACCCCGGACCACACCTCGCCGTCCGCGACCCGCTGGCGCGGATCGTAGCCGCCGCTGCGCAAGGTGCTCGCGGCGTGCGCGGCCTCGGCGACATCGCGGAAGGGACCCACCGTGATGCAGCGCTTCACGTTCGTGAGCAGGGCTTGTTGGGGGGCATCGGCCGGGGCGCCGCCGGCGGGCTCCGCCGCGGCGGTCCGATTACTCGTGCTCGTATCGCCTCCCTGCACCTCCGAGCCCCCGCCCGCGTCCCGCGCGGCGGGCTCGACCGCACCCACGCGTGCGGTCCCCTGCGCCTCCGAGGCCAGCTTGAGGGTCCCCACGCTCGGGACGGGCGCCGCCGCCGGCCCGCCGGCGCCGATGCCGCGCGCCCACAGGTAATACCCGGCGTTCGCGAGCAGCAGAACCACGACGATGCTCTTGAGGATTGTCAGACGATCCCTCGATTGTTCGTCAAGCATCACCCTCGATCAAACGCAAGCTTGCCTCACCCGAGACGAATCTTCGCACGCCATCCGATGTCTCGACCCGCAGCGCACCATCCTCATCGACGCCCCGCGCGATGCCCGATATCGCGGCATCCGCGAGCACCACCTGGACTGCGCGACCCTCGAGGGCATCCAGCGCCTCCCAACCGCGGCGGAAGGGCGCGAAGCCCCCTTGTGCGAATTGTCCCAGCATCGCGAGCAGCTCGTCCAGAACGGCCCCGGCGATCGCGTTGCGAGAGGGCGCGCGGCGACAGGCATCGGCCAGCGCGGCGACCCGGACGCCGCTGTGCTCGATCTCGCGGCGATGCTCCTCGCGGAGCGACACGTTCAGCCCGACACCGATCACCACGTGGACGGGGCCCGACACCTCGGCCTTGAGCTCGATCAGCACGCCGCCGGCCTTGCGCTCGCGAATCCAGATGTCGTTCGGCCACTTGAGCGCGATATCGCAGGCTCCGGCCCGCTCGAGGGCGCGCGCCAACGCGACTCCCACGGCCAGGCTGAGCGCCGACAAGCCGCGCGGCGCGTCCGCGAAGGTGAACGCGACCGACATGGCGAGACTCGCACCGAAGGGCGCCGTCCAGCGGCGCCCGCGCCGCCCGCGGCCGGCGTGCTGCAGCTCGGTCACGCAGGCATCGGCCGCGCACGCAGGAGGTGCTGGCGCCTCGAGCAGGCGCGAATTGGTGGAATCGACAGCGAACAGGAGCTCCAGTCGCCGCAACACCGCACGCCGCGCCGGCGCCATCTCGCGCTCGATGGCAACCGCATCCAGGAGCTCGACCGCGCACGGAAGCCGATAGCCGCGCCGTGCGCTCGCAATCACCTCGACGCCCGCGGTGCGCAGGCGCTCCACCGTTTTCCAGACGGCGGCGCGGCTCACGGCGAGCTCCCGGGCCAGCCACTCTCCGGAGCGCAGCTCGCCATCCGCGAGCAGCACCACGAGCCGCGGATAGTCTACGCGGCTCGCGATCGAAACAGCCATAAGCGGCGCACGCGGTGCTCTTGCCCGGCTCGCATGCGGGCGATGTTGCTCCGATGCGTGTAGACGATGAAGCAGGTCACCGCCACGCAGAACGACAACAAGGGAATGTCGCTCGGGACGATGTACGTCGCCGCGAGGATCAGCGCGACGCCGGACAGCATGGTCGCGAGGCCCACATACCCGGTGACGAGCAGCACCGCGAGCCAGCCGAGGACGAGCGGCGCCATCAGCCTGAGATCCAGCCCGGCGATCACGCCGGCTACGGTCGCGGCGCCCTTGCCGCCGCGGAACTCGAACCACACGGGGTAGACGTGACCGGCAATCACCGCGCACGCGCACGCAAGCGTCAGCCATTCGCGCGAGAGCGACGGATCGGGAGCGATTCCAGGCAGCGCGGCGTCGGGCAGCCAGCGCACCGCGACGACGCCCTTGGCCACGTCGATGACGAGGACCAGCAGGGCGAACAACCTGCCCTGCGTGCGCAGTGCATTGGTCGCGCCCGCGTTGCCGCTCCCGAGACGGCGGATGTCGATGCCGCGCAGGCGGCCGAGGATCAGGCTGCCCAGCAGCGTGCCGAGCAGATAGGCGATGAGCGTCTTGGCGCCGAGCTCGAGCATGGCTGCGATTATGGCACCTGCCGCGGCGGCAGATGCACCTCCGCCAGCATGCAGCGCACGCCGCCGCCGCCGATGCGCTCGATGGTGGGGATGTCGGCGCGGACCACCGCGCCGTGCGCCTCGAGCGCCTGACGCTGCGGCTGGATCAGGCTGCTCCACGCGGTGGCCGACACCACGATCAGCGGACCGCCGGGCGCGGACAGCTCGAGCACGTTGCCTGCGAAATCCAGCATCTGCCGCAGGGAGATGTCGACGATGCGGCGGCCGTCGGCCTGCAGCTTGTCGAACACCGCCGCGCGGTGACGCCCGTCCAGAATGGCCGCACCGCAGACCACGGCGAAACGCGTACCGACCGCCATGACGACGTTGGTGTGATACACCGGCCGGTGCCCGGCATCGAATGCCCCGAACATCACCAGGTCGTAATCCATCACCTGCGCGAACTCGCCGAGCACGTCGAGATCGGTGCGCGGCGACAGGCTTGCGTAGGCGACACGGTGCATGCGGTCGAGCACCAGGCTGCCGGTACCCTCGAGAAACTTGCCTTCCGCCTCGCGATGGGTCAGATCGATGGTGCGCGAAAGGCGGAACCCGCCGCTCCGCGCGACGTACTCCAGGATCTCTTCGCGGCGCTCCAGACGGCGGTTCGGCGCGAGCATGGGATAGAGCACCGCGCTGCCGTCATTGTGAAAACTTACCCAGTTGTTTGGAAAAATTGCATCGGGCTTGGCCGGCTCCCGGGTGTCCGGAACCTGCAGCACCCGGATTCCACGGCCCTCGAGCGCCTGCGCCACCCGGTCGAACTCGGCGAGCGCGAGGCGCTGCGGCGGAAAATCCGCGGCCGAATCAGCGGTTTGCTGGAAAGGATTGCTCGCGGAGGTCTCGGGGTTGAATCCGAAACACGCAGGACGCACCATGAGCACCGCCCCGGCGCTTTGCGGCTCAGACCTCGACTCCAAGGCGGGCGTCATCGCTCGCAACTATAACAGGCGCCGGCGGGTTAAAATTCTCCTTCGGCCCTGTCTTGCGATGGATTCCAGAGGTGAGCGTTGCGGGTCTCGATCGCCAAATCATTGCTGGTGCTGGCATGCATGCTCACGGCATTCGGCGCGCGCAGCGCGCAGGCGCCCGCCGCGGCGCGGCCTGCGGGCACATACCCGTTCAATTTCGACGTCCTGCTCGCGGAAGCCAAGCGGCGCTCGGCGGCCGCCTACTCGCCGCAGCGCAATCGCCTGCCCGCGGGTCTCGACAAGCTGAGTCCCGAGCAGTACCGCAGCATCCGCTTCAACCCCGACGCCGACATCTGGCGCGCCGAGAATCTGCCGTTCCGGCTCGAGCTCTTGCGCGCCGGCTACAACCTGCAGACTTCGGTCGCGATCTCCACCGTCGAGGGCGGCATGGCGCAGGACGTGGTCGCGACGCCCGCGATGTTCCAGATGGAATCGGCCATACCGGCGCAGCTCAGCAAATTGTCGCTGCCGCTCTCGGGCTTCAGGCTCCGCGCGCGCATCAACTCGAGCAAGGTCTGGGACGAGTTCCTGGTGTTCCAGGGCGCAAGTTATTTCCGCGCGGTCGCAAAGAACCTGCTCTACGGGCTCTCGGCCCGTGGCCTCGCCATCAATACCGCCGAGCCCTCGGGCGAGGAGTTTCCGGTCTTCACCCATTTCTGGATCGAGCGGCCCGCCCCGCGGGCGACTTCCATCGTCATCTATGCGCTGCTCGAGAGCGAATCCTCGACCGGCGCGTACCGTTTCACCGTGACGCCGGGCGTGCAGACCTTCACCGACGTGGACATGACCCTCTTCCCGCGCTCGGAGATTCGCGTCGCGGGCATCGCACCGCTCACCTCCATGTTCCTGTTCGACGAGACCAACCGCGGCCGCATGGACGACTATCGCCCGGAGGTGCACGACTCGGATGGGCTGCAGATCTCGGCGAAGTCCGGCGAGCAGATATTCCGTCCGCTCGCGAACCCGACCAAGCTGCAGCTCTCGAGCTTCACCAATCAACAGCCGGAGGGATTCGGCCTGGTGCAGCGCTCGCGCGAACAGAGCGACTTCCAGGATTTTGACGCGCAGTACGAGCGCCGGCCGAGCGCCTGGATCGTGCCGCAAGGCGACTGGGGCGCGGGCTCGGTGGAGCTGGTCGAGATTCCCTCCGGCCGCGAGACCAACGACAATATCGTGTCCTTCTGGCGGCCCGCCCAGCCGCTGACCCCCGGCAATCCCGCGCACTACGCCTACCGCATCATCTGGTGCGCGGAGCCCGACGCGCCCAAGGGCGGCCTCGGCAAGACGGTGGCGACACGCTCCGGTGCGAGCCTCGACGGCAAGCGCCGCGTCTTCCTGCTGGATTTCGTCGGTGCCGGCGAGAAGGTCGACGGCCTGCGCCTCGATCTCTCCGCCTCGGCGGGCAAGATCTCGAACGCGACGCTCATGTCCAACAGCGAGCTGCACGGCCTGCGCGCGAGCTTCGAGATCGATCCCCGCGACGCCGATCTCATCGAGCTGCGCTTGAGGGTCATGCGCGGCGACAAGCCGGTCACGGAAACATGGCTGTACCGATGGACCTCCAGCTGAGCCCGCCGCTCGAGCGAGCCGCTTTCTCGGGCGGCGGCATGCCGCCCGAGGAGCCGCTGATGATGCCGGCCCAGGACCTCCGCTACCGGCCGAAACGGCGGCGGGGCCGGCACCTCGGTCTCGCGGTCCTGTACGCGCGCTTCATCCTGCTCACCGTCACGGTCGGCGTCACCACCTACGGCGTCTATCAGATGCTGCAGGTGGTGCGCTTCACCAGCATGACCTTCCTGCAGGGCATGATGATCTTTTTCTTCGCGATCTCGCTCGGCTGGATCGCCTTCGCGGCGGGATCGGTGCTGGCCGGCGCCTCGAAGCGCCGCGACCCCTCCGCGCGACCCGGCGAGCGCACGACGCGAACCGCCCTGGTCATGCCGATCTACAACGAGGATCCGATCCGTACGACCTCGGCGCTGCAGTCCATGGCCGAGGCGCTCGCGCGGGTCGGCGCGCATCGCGGCTATGAGATCGTGATCCTGTCCGACTCGACCGATGCCGACGCCTGGGTCCGCGAGACCTTGAGCGTCGACCGCCTGCGCACCGCGCTCTCCACGGTCATGCCGGTCTGGTATCGCCGCCGCTGGAAGAACGTCGCGCGCAAATCCGGCAACCTGGAGGATTTCGTCACCCGGTGGGGCGGCCGCTACGATCACATGATCGTGCTGGATGCCGACAGCCTGATCGATGCACCCACGCTCCAGCGGCTGGTCCAGCGCATGGAGAGCGATCCCGATCTCGGGATACTGCAGACCGCGCCGCAGCTCATCGGCGCGACCACCCTGTTCGGGCGGCTGCAGCAATTCGCCGGCTGCGTATACGGCCCCGTGATCACGCGCGGACTCTCGGCATGGTCCGGAGACAGCGGCAACTACTGGGGTCACAACGCCATCATCCGCATGGAAGCGTTTGCACAGAATTGCGGCCTGCCGGTCCTCGAGGGGCGCAAGCCGTTCGGCGGGCACGTGTTGTCGCACGACTTCGTCGAGGCCGCGCTGATGCGCCGCGGAGGCTGGAAGGTCGCCATGGCCACCGACTGCGGCGGCTCCTGGGAAGAGGCACCCCCGTCGCTGATCGACGTCGCGGTGCGCGATCGCCGCTGGGCGCAAGGCAATCTGCAGCACATGAAGGTCATCGGGTCGACCGGGCTGCGCCTCACGAGCCGGCTGCACCTCGCCATCGGCATCATGAGCTACCTCTCCTCCCCGATGTGGCTGGTGATGCTCGGCATCGGCTTCGCGCTCGCAATCCAATCGCACCTGATCCGGCCCGAGTACTTCAGTCACGACTTCCAGCTGTTCCCGACCTGGCCGCGATTCGACGGCGAGCTGATGATGACGCTGTTCTGGTTCAGCATGGTGATCCTGCTGATCCCCAAGATGCTGGGGCTGGTGAGCGCGCTCGCGAGCAGGCGGATTCGCCGGGGCGGCGGCGGACTGATCGGCGTCGCCGCGAGCGTGCTGCTCGAGGTCCTGCTGTCCGCGCTGTACGCCCCGATTCTCATGATGGTTCAGAGCCGCCATGTCTTCGAGATCTTCATGGGCCGCGACTCGGGCTGGAAGCCGCAGCGCCGCGACGGCGGCGAGACGACCTGGTCCGACGCCTGGCACTACCATGCCCGCCACACGCTGCTCGCCAGCATGACGGGCGTGATCGTGTGGTTCTTGTCGCCGCCGCTGCTCGCATGGCTCTCGCCCGCGCTGCTCGGCCTGCTGCTCGCGGTGCCGCTGTCGCGCGCGAGCGGCAGCGCGCCGCTGGGACGGTTGCTGTCGCGCCTCGCGCTGCTGCGTACGCCGGAGGAGGTCGAGGTGCCGGCGCTCGTCGCGCGCCGCCGCGAGCTCATCAGCCAGGCGCCGGGCGCGCCCTCCGATGGCTTGCGGCACCTGGCGCGGCACCGCGATTCCCGGCTCACGCACATCAACAGCAACCTCGCGCGGCCCGCCGATCCGCGGGGGCAGCCGGACCCGCATGCCTTCACCGCGGAGCAGAAGCTCAAGGATGCCCGTTCGCTCGACGAGGCGTTGCGCTGGCTCACCCCGACCGAGCGGGTCGAGGTCGCGGGAGACGCGCGCCTGCTCAATCAGCTGGCGCTCCTGCCCGACGCCACGCATCCACCGTTTTTGATCTAGCAGGTGCATCATTACTCGAAGAGGACGCTCAACGATGGTTCGACGACGCACGATTCTCAAGTCCGCGGCCACGCTCGCCGCCGGTCAATGGCTGCTCTCGCGCGCCGGCAGTGCCGCGCCCGGCGGCGCAGCCGCGCAACCGTTCGACTACGCCTGGCTCAAGGGGCAGGCGCGCAAGCTCGCGACCGCGGCCTACGTGCCCAACCAGGAGCAGCTCCCGCCCCTGATGGCGAAGCTCAGCTACGATCAATACCAGTCGCTGCGCTTTCGCACCGATCATGCGCTCTGGGCCAACGCCGGCCTGGAGTTCCGCCTGCAGTTCTTCCACGTCGGGCGCAGCTTTTCCGAGCCCGTGCATCTCTACGAGGTGGTCGACGGAAGCGCGCGCGAGATCGCCTACGATCCAGCCATGTTCGAGTTCGACAAGGCGGGCATCGATCCCGCGGTGATGCGCGACCACGCAGGTTTTGCCGGCTTTCGCGTGCAGTTCGTCACCGACTGGCGCGACGACGTGGCGGCTTTCCTGGGCGCCAGCTATTTCCGCGCCGTTGGCAATGACACGCGGCAGTACGGCCTGTCGGCGCGCGCGCTCGCGGTGGACACGGCGTTTCCGCGGCCGGAGGAGTTCCCGCGATTCACCACGTTCTGGTTCGAGCGTCCGGCGAAAGGCTCGAGCACCCTGACCCTGTACGGGCTGCTCGACTCGCCGAGCATCTCGGGCGCGGTCCGCTTCCAGATCACGCCGGGCGGCACGCAGGTCATGGACATCGACACGGCGTTCTATCCGCGCAAGCCGATCGAGCGCCTCGGCATCGCACCGCTCACCAGCATGTTCTTCTACGGCGAGAACGACCATCGGGGCGCCAACGACTGGCGGCCCGAGATCCACGACTCCGACGGCATCTCCATGTGGACGGGCGCCGGCGAGTGGATCTGGCGGCCGCTGACGAATCCGGCGCAACTGCGCTTCAACTCGTACCTCGACGAGAATCCGCGGGGATTCGGCCTCTTGCAGCGCGATCGGAACTTCGATCATTACCAGGACGACGGCGTGTACTACGACCGGCGGCCGAGCACGTGGATCGAGCCCAAGACCGCGGGCGGCGGCTGGGGCAAGGGTGCGGTGCAGCTGGTCGAGATCCCGACCGTCGATGAGACCTTCGACAACATCGTGGCGTTCTGGAACCCCGCGGAAAAGCCCCGGCCGGGGCAGGAGCTCCTGTTCGGCTATCGGCTCTACTGGGGCACGCACATGCCCTACTCTTCGCCGCTCGCGCGCACACTCGCGACCCGCACCGGCATCGGCGGCACGGTGGGCGTGAAGCGTCCTTACTACACCTGGCATTTCACCGTGGACTTCGCGGGCGGCGAGCTCGGCGCGCTCCCCAAGGACTCGGTGGTCGATGCGGTGATCAACCTCTCGCGCGGATCGACGGAGCGCCTGACCGTGCACTTCGTGCAGGAGTTCAGCGGCTACCGGGTGATGTTCGACGTGAAGCCCGACGACAGCATCGATCCCATCGATTTGCGCATGTTCCTCCGCATCGACGGACGGCCGCTCACCGAAACCTGGATTTACCAATGGGCGCCGCCCTCCCTCAAGGACCGCAAGGCCGCAATCGCCTAGGACCCCTCTGCGCCCCGGGTCCACTCAGGCTCGGCCAGGAGTCATCAGCCGACCCCGACGGCTACCTCATAGCGGGAAGCCGGAACGGGCTCCCCCGGGTAAGAGCTACGCGGATACTGCTACCGGCGAAATGGTCTAGCGACCGCAGATGGACCGATCGTCAATCGGCGGCCTGATCTCTCCGTTGGGACCCTTTCACGGGTAGCAGTATCCGCGTAGCTCTTACCCGGGGGAGCCCGTTCCGGCTTCCCGCAGGTAGCCGTCGGGGTCGGCTGATGACTCCTGGCCGAGTCTGCGTGGACCCGGGGCGCAGGGAGTGACCTAGCCGGTCGCGCCGAGGGCGACGACGTGTTCGCGGCCGGAGACCACTACACCGCCCGGCTTCTCGACGGTCACGGCGAAGGCCTTGGGGGAGATGACCTGCAGGGCCGCGTGAATCGGGATGACGACCTCGTGCGAATGGGCGGGGATGTCGAACACGCCGCCGTTGACCGGATAGCGCTTGTCGCGGGCACCGTCGAAGATCCAAAGCTGATACTGATGGACCGCCGGATCGTTCGGGGCGAGACCGGCGAAGCGGACGAAGCCGCGCTGCGTGGCTTGATCCCAGACCACGTCGCCGCTCATGCCGGCGGCGGACGGATCGTGGGTCGCGCCGAGCGTGACCTTCACCGCGTCCGCCTTCGCCAGCAGCTCCGTGCGCTCCTCGGCCGGGGTCGGCGGGGCGGGAGGCACCGGCGGGCCGGGCGGCGGCTCCGCGACCTGCGTGGGCGGCGGCTTGACCTCCGCCACCGGCGGCGGCGCGGGCTGACGATTCCAGGCCATGATCGCGAGCACCAGGCATGCGGCGGCGGCCAGCCAGCCCCAGGCGCCGCTCCTCGAGCGCGGGGGTCCGCGGACGCCGACGCCGGAGCGCGGCGAGACCGGCTCCCCGCTCTGCGCCGCACCGCGAGCCTCTGCAAAATGCCGCTCCGCGTCCTGCACGAGGCGCTGCCCGAGCGCCGCGGGCAACGGCCCGGCGCCGGCGCTCCCCGCCACGGCGATGGCCGCGGCGGCCCGCTCCAGCTCGCGCAGGTGCCCGCTCGCCGCCTCGCTGTCGAGGACATCGAGGGCGCGCTGCTCATCCGGAGACAGACCCTCGGTCACCTGCTTGATCAGCAGGTCGATCATGGCCTCATCCGGCTGATTGTGTGGATCGGAGCCCGACATCAACCCTCGACTATGACGCCCTTGGCGTCCAGGTTCATATACTCGCGCACCTTGATGAGACCGCGCCTCATGAAAGACTTCACGGTACCCAGGGGCATCTGCAATCGTGCCGCAATCTCCGACTGACTGAGGCCGTGCAGCAGGCCGAGCTCGAGCACCGCGCGCTGATCCGGCTTCAATTCCTGCAGCGCCCGGGCGGCGTGCTCGGCCTCGGTGGAAGTCTCGGACGCGGTGCCCGGATCGGCCCATGTCACCGTATCCAGCACCTCCACCGGGTCCATGGGCGGCTCGGCGGTGACCTTGCGCAGGCGGTCGATCAGACGCCGCCGCGCGATCATGGCGATGAACACCTTGTCGGAACCCTGGGATGCATCGTAGCGAGCGGCACTTCGCCAGATATCGAGAAAGATCTCCTGAGTCGCATCCTCGGCGTCGGACGGCGAGCGCGAAAGCCGCCGCGCCAGGCTCCACACGAGCGGCCCGTATTGCTCGATGCACTCGCGCACGGCGGCGGAGTCGCCGGCGGCTATGCGTTGAAGCACGGATACGCTCATTGACTGCCTTGAGCCTTATTTCGTATGGGTCGAGCCCGCGGATGCAGACGCATGTTATACGGTCGGCGGGCTGCTCGTGGCGCCGCTCGACGTAGTCTCCAGCCTACGGTCCCGGCGGCTTCGTTACTGGATCTTGAGCACCGGCAGACGCTGGGTATCGCCCGTGGAGCGCCGCAGCTCGCGCTCGCGCTTGACCCGCGGCCGGCTTTCCCGCGGATTCAGGATGATCCAGCGCCACTCGCCCAACTGGTGCTTGAGCAGCGGCAACAGCGAGCGCTCGCAAGCCGCATCGACGCCTTCGCCCGGGAACAGCGTCGCGCAATAGAGCTCGAAGTACTCCGAATACAGCTGCTCGTAATGCTGCATCGGATCCAGGAATGCCGGATCGTGCACCACGCCCGAGCCGACATGATTGGAGCAGAGATAGCTGCAGGCCTTGCGCACGTACGCGCCGTGCTCGGAGATGGCGGCGTACTGGAATCCGCGCGTCGGGTAGAAGTGCTGCAACAGACGAGCCCGGTCTGCGCCCCGGATCTGCTGGGTCCGCAGGTGCTCGAACAGTGCCTTGCCATGAATGAGGCGGATCGAGGTTTGTCGGAGCGCGGCCGCCTGGGTGCGCAGCACGCCGTAGTCCGCCACCTGGCGCATGAGCGCGGCGTGCTCGGCTTCCCAGGTTTGCCAGGACCTCGGATTCTCGAAGATCCGGTTCGCAACGAGATTCTCACGATCATCGTCGCTGTTCAGCGCGGACTCGATCCGGTCCGTCGACTCGCGCATCAGGCGTGCGTAGGTGATCGCGCTGCGCTGCACCGATCAATCCCTCCTGCGGCTCTCTCGCGTGGGTGTCGGCCCCACGTCACGGGAATCCGTACACGCATAGCTTATGACAATACGCACGGAATGATAAGCTCGTCGCCGTTGTGCGACGCCAGATGCGCCGCGTCTCGCGCCGCCAAACTCTTCCAAATCAATCCCCTATCGTCCGGCTCTTCGGCTTCCCGGGCGGCCTGTCAGCGCGGCGCGACAAAATTTGCAGCCGCGCGGATGTTGCGGAGGGCCGGGCAACGCCCCCACCGAGGAAGCATTTACGCGTCTTCCCCTAGTACTGACGCGACAAGAGCCAATTTGCCAGGGATCTCAAGGCATCGGCCCGTGCCCCGAACGGAGCGAGCGCTTCGAGCGCCCGCTCGTGGAGCAATCGCATCCGCTCCTGCGAAGCGGGAATGCCGATCACCGCGGGATGCGTGGGCTTGTCGCGCTCACGATCCGCGCCGGTCGCCTTGCCGAGAAGCGCCGCATCTCCCATCACGTCGAGAAGATCGTCCTGAATCTGAAACGCGAGACCCACGGCGTCGGCAAACGTGGAGAGGGCGCCGTACAGCGCCGGATCCAGGGACGGCACGCATTCCGCGGCCATCAGCACGCTGGCTCGGATCACGGCGCCCGTCTTGCGCGCGTGCATGTCCTCGACCTGCGCGATGTCCAGGCGCCGGCCCTGGGCCGCGAGATCGATCGCCTGCCCCCCGGCCATGCCGAACGTGCCGACCGCCTGTGCGAGCATCTCGATCAGCCGCAGCCGTATCGCCGCCGACGAGGGAAGAGCCGGATCGGCGGCGAGCAGTTGAAACGCGAGGGGCTGCAGCGAGTCGCCCACCAGGAGCGCGGTCGCCTCGTCGAACGCCTTGTGGCAGGTCGGCCGGCCGCGCCGCAGGTCATCGTCATCCATCGCCGGCAGGTCGTCGTGCACCAGCGAATAGACGTGCATCATCTCGATGGCGCAGGCCGCAGCCTCCACCTGATCCTCGGCGAGCCCGACGGCCTGCGCGGCGGCAAAGAGCAGAGCCGGCCGGATGCGCTTGCCGCCGCCGAGCACGCTGTAGCGCATGGCCTCGTGCAGCCGCTTGGGTACGAGATCGGTGGCCGGCAGCCGCGCAGTCAAGGCGCGCTCCATGCGGGACTGCCAGGCCTCGAGCTGAGCGCCGAACTCCTCCGCATCTCTGGACGCGCTTCCGGTGGCATCCCGCCGGTTGGCCGCGTCGTTCACTCCCGGGTCGCTTTCACGCGCCCTCGCGGCTCGCGCGCTTGATCTCGCTCAACGGAATGGTGGCCACCGTCGGCGCACGCGTCCCCTCGGCATACTTGATGGGCAGATCCGGCGCCATCGGGCCCCTGACCCGCGGGCCCTTGAGAGCGACCATCATCGCCTTGATGGGATGGCTGAACGCGTCGTTCACCGCGGTGCCCTCGAACCCGCAATGCGCCATGCAGTTGTCGCAGCGGGGATTCTTGCCGACCCCGTACTTGTCCCACTCGGTGTCCTCGATCAGCGATCGGTAGGTCGGCGCATAGCCCTCGTCGGACAAGAGGTAGCACGGACGCTGCCAGCCAAAGAGGTTATAGGTCGGATTGCTCCACGGCGTGCATTGATAGGTCTGGTTGCCGGCGAGGAAATCCAGGAACAGCGCGGAATGATTGAACGACCACTTGAGGCCCGACGCGCGGCGGCTGCGGCTGAAGATGCCGCGGAACAGATTCTTGCTGGCGTTGCGCGCCAGGAACACATCCTGCTTCGGAGCATGATGATAGCTGTAGCCCGGCGACACGGTGATGCCCTCGACCCCGAACCGCGTGGCCGTGTCGAAGAAGCCCGCGACATCGTCCGGATCCTCGCCGTTGAACAGGGTGCAGTTGATGGTGACGCGAAAGCCCTTGTTGCGCGCCAGCTCGATCGCGGCCACCGCCTTGTCGTAGACGCCCTCCTGGCAAACCGACTCGTCATGGCGCTCGCGGTTGCCATCGAGGTGGATGGAGAAGGTCAGGTACGGCGAGGGGGTGTACTCGTCGATGTGCCTGGCCAGCAGGATGGCGTTGGTGCAGAGATACACGAATTTCTTGCGTGCCACGATGCCGCGGACGATCTCGGGCATTTCCTTGTGGATGAGCGGCTCGCCCCCCGGGATGGACACGATGGGCGCGCCGCACTCGTCGACGGCGTGCAGTGCGTCCTCGACGCTCACGCGCTTCTGCAGGATCTCCTTGGGATAGTCGATCTTGCCGCAGCCCGCGCAGGCGAGGTTGCACTGGAACAAGGGCTCGAGCATGAGCACCAGGGGATAACGCTTGTCGCCGCGGAGCTTGCGGCCCGCGATATAACTGGCGACCTTGTAGATTTGCAGCAGTGGAATGGCCATGCGTTATCTTACTGCAATCCGAGCACTTCGGCGCGGTGATCCCGCCAGATGCGGGGCCATTCGAGCTTTAGCCAAGGCGTGAATCGCCCCGCCTCGCTGCCGGACAATTCCGACTCGAAGCGCTCCGGGCGGACCCACCGGATCGCCTGAATCTCGTCCTCGTTGATTTTGACAGAATCGGAGCTCCTGCCGATGAATACGGAGCACAGCTCGTTCTCGGCGCCGGTCGCGTCGAACTGCGCCTGATATTGAAACTTGAACAGGAAGCGCAGCGGACAGGCGAGGCCGAGCTCCTCGTGCAGCCTGCGCCCGGTCGCCCGTTCCATCGGCTCATCGCTGCGCGGATGACTGCAGCAGCTGTTCGACCAGTAGTGCGGCCACAAGCGCTTGGCGGCCGAGCGCTGCTGGATCAGCAGCTCGCCGGCACCGTTGAATACGAACAGAGAGAAGGCCCGGTGCAGAATGCCCCGCCCCTCGTGGCAGCGCTGCTTGCTCAGGTGGCCGACACCGCGGTCGGCCTCGTCGACCAGGATCAGCGATTCCGCGTCGACGACGCCCGCGGAATCCGCGCTGCCGGCGTGAAATTCCTTCATGGCCGGATGATAGCCGCTCGCGAAACGTCCGCGCGCACGATTCGCCTAGCCCGCGCGCAGCAGGCCGCTGTCGCGGAACCAGCGCACGGCGTCCTCGAAGGCCCGGAGCGGCGGCCGCCAGCCATACCCGAGCTCACGGACCGCCTTGGCGCTCGAGAAGAACATGCGCTTGCGCGACATGCGCACGCCCTCGAGCGTCACGCGCCCCGTGCGGCCCGTGAGCGCCGCGACGGCCTCCGCGGCGTATGCGATCGGCAGCACCACGCCGTACGGCAGGCGGATGCGTGGCGGCCGGCGGCCGGCGATGCGCGCGATCTGACCGAGAATGGCCTCGAGGCTCATGTCCTCGCCGCCGAGGATGTAACGCTGTCCCGAGACCCCGCGCTCGAGCGCGAGCAGATGCCCCCGGGCCACGTCCTCGACATGCACGATGTTGAGCCCGGTATCGACGTACGCGGGCATGCGTCCGGCCGCGGCGTCCAGGATCAGCTGCCCGGTCGGAGTCGGCTTGATGTCGCCGGGCCCGACCGGCGTCGATGGATTGACGATCACCACCGACATGCCGGCGCGCGCGGCCTCCATGGCCACCTGCTCGGCGAGAAACTTGGAGCGCTTGTAGTGACCGATCATGTCGTCGACGGTCGCCGGCGAGCTCTCCTCGCCGGGCGAGCCGTCACGCGGAATCCCGACCGTCGCGACGCTCGAGGTGTACACGGTGCGCGCAACCCCTGCCGCGCGCGCCGCCGCGAGGATGTTGCGCGTGCCTTCGACGTTGCTGGAATAGAGCGCGGCCCAGTCCCGCGCGCCGAGCCGATAATCCGCGGCGACGTGGAAGAGCGCCGCGCACCCCCCCACCGCCGGCGCCAGCGAGCCTGGGTCGGTGAGATCGCCCTCGACCACCTCGAGGCCGAGCCCGGCGAGGTTGGCGCGATTCGAGCCCGGGCGCGCGAGCGCGCGTACCTGCCATCCCCGTGAGAGCAGCGCCCGGGCCACCGCGGCGCCGACGAATCCCGTCGCGCCGGTGACCACCGCCCTCAAGCGGTCCTCGACTGGCCCGCGAGCGCGAGGGAGCGCATCGCCGCGCGGTAGCGGCGGGCCAGGCGCATCATCGCAAAAAGCTCCCAGGGCGCGGCACCGAGTCCGCCGAGCAGCCGCCCGATGCTGAGCCGCCCGCCGCGGCTCGCGGCGATCACGGCGCGCGGCAGCGCATCGCGCGCGGTGTCGACGATCACACGCAAGGCCACGAAAGGCACCCGCGCGTGCGCGGCGACTTGAGCCACGGCGAAGCTCTCCATGTCCGCTGCGACGGCGCCGCTCGAGCGGAACGCCTCCGCCTTGTGCGCCACCGAGCCGATCGGCCCGACATCGGACAAGAGTTTCCCGGCGGCCACCGGCCCTTGCTCCGCGAGCGCGGCTCCGAGCCGCTCGAGCCAGTCGAGCGAAGCCGCGAAGCGCGCACCGCTGCGGGAGACGATCTCGCGCGGGAGCACCAGGGCGCCCGCGCCGAGCGCCGGATCAAGCCCGCCGGCGAGGCCGAAGCTCATGAGCGCCGCCGCTCCCGCCTCGAGGAGACGGCGCGCGGCACCCGCCGCGGGAGCGCCGCCCATGCCGCTGACCGCGAGCAGCGCCCCGTCGCCCAGCAAGGACAGGCCGTCGCTCCTCGGCATGGCCGGGCCAAGCATGCGCGCCTCCGCGTTCAACGCGGCGACGACGCCTACGGTGATCAATGCGGGAGTCCGCGGCGGGCGAGCGTGCGATAGGCCGCAAGAGCCCAGAGCGGAAAGTAGGCGGAATATCCGTGGTAACGCAGATAGAACACGCGCGGAAATCCGGGCGCGGTGTAGCTGGGATCGGTCCAGAGCCCGTCGGGCGACTGGGTGCGGATGAGATGGTCGGCTCCCCGTCCCGCGGCCTCGGAGTGCCCTTGTCCCGCGGCCAGCAGGCCCAGCATGGCCCACGCGGTCTGAAACGGAGTGCTCGGATGCGTGCCGCGCTCGCCCACGCTCTGGGTGTAGGTGTCGTTGCTCTCGCCCCAGCCGCCGTCGGGATTCTGCTTGCTCTCGAGCCAGGAAGCGGCGCGACGCACCGCCGGATCGTCCGCCTGGATTCCAGCCTGTGCCAGCGCCGTCAGCACCGACCAGGTTCCGTAGATGTGGTTCGTACCCCAGCGTCCGAACCATGAGCCTTCGGCCTCCTGCTCCTGGCGCAAGCAGGCGATGGCACGCTCGAGCGCCGGCGCATCCTCCGGGCGCCCGAGCAGGGCGAGCAGCGTGACCACGCGCGCCGTCACGTCGCTGGTCGGGGGATCGAGCAGCGCCCCGTGGTCGGCGAAGGGAATCGCGTTGAGATAGTAGTGGGTGTTGTCCGCGTCGAAGGCGGCGAAGCCGCCGTTCGCGCTCTGCATGCCGATCAGCCACTCGGTCGCGCGCCGAATGTTGCGAGCGTAGCGCTCCGAGCCTTTTGCCTGGTGCATCGCCCAGGCCACCACGGCGGTGTCGTCGAGGTCCGGATAATGAGGGTTCGCATACTGGAAAGCCCAGCCGCCGCCTGCGAGGCCCGGCCGCTTTGCCTGCCAGTCGGCAGGCTCATCGAAAAGCTGCCGCTCGGCCAGCCAGTCGAGCGATCGGCCGGCCGCCGCCGCCGATGCCTCATCCCCCACCTCCTGCATCGCAAGCGCGGCCAGCGCGGTATCCCACACCGGCGAGACGCAAGGCTGGCAGTACGCGCTCGTCGTGCCGACGACCAGCAGCTTTTGCAGGGCGCGCTTCGCGGTCAGACGATGGGGATTGCTCTGCGGATAGCCGAGGATGACCATGGCCTCGAGTGCGTTGACCATGGCAGGGAAAATCGCGCCGAGGCCGTCCTCGCCGTTCAGCCGCTCGAGCATCCAGGCCTCGGCGCGCCGGGTCGCCGCCGCGCGCATGCGCGTGGGAATCAAGGGATCGATCAGGCGGCCGAGCCGGTCGGCGAGCAGGAACGCCTTGATCCCGAACCCCTTCCGCCGGAAGTAGTGGCGCTCGTGCTCGGGCGGCGTCGTGAAGAGCTCGCGGATGTCCACCTTGCGCGGATTCCTGGCCATCGGCTTGCGCGTGCAGAGGATGAACAGCGGCACCATCACCGTGCGCGACCAGTAGGCCACCTTGTCCAGATGGAAAGGAAACCAGCGCGGCAGGAGCATGATCTCCACCGGAATGTACGGCACGGCGCGCCACGGCAGCTGACCGAACAACGCGAGCGCGATGCGCGTGAACACGTTCGCGCAGGCGGCGCCGCCGTGCGAGAGAATCGCGGCGCGCGCGCGGGCCATGTGCGGCGCCTCGGGCGAATCGCCCGCAAGCTTCAGCGCGTAGTAGGACTTGATCGAGCAGCTCAGGTTGAAATCGCCGCCGTGATACAGGGGCCAGCCGCCGTGCGCCCCCTGCGCGGCGCGCAGATAGCGGCAAATCTTGGTCTCCAGCCCGGCGTCGATCTCGTCGAGGAAGTGCATCATCATGATGTACTCGGCCGGAATGGTGCAGTCCGCCTCGAGCTCGAACAGCCAATGCCCGTCCGCGCTCTGGCGCGCAATCAGTGCGTCGCGAGCCGCGGTCACGGCGTGATCCAGCGGGGAGTCGCTGACCCGCCGGAGCGAGTGCGACACGATGTCGCCGCGCGCATCCAGGTGCGGCGCCGGGTAGCTACCCGGCTTCGGGGCGGCGCGGCTCACGATCCGGAATTCCCGAAGGAGCGTCGCAGCGCGGGCTCGGGCGCGGCTTCGGGCGTTCCCTCCGCGGCCCGCGCGAGCACCGGCTGGGGCCGGTGCAGCTCGGGGAGCACGGCCAACGGCAATCCGCGCGCGGCAACCAGGTAAAGAGCCCGCAGCATGAGGTCGCTGCGACCCGCGAGCTGCGTGAGCATTCGCGTGGCCGCGACAGCCGAGCGCTTGACCTTGACCTCGGCGCCCTTGGTGAAGGCGGGATTCTCGGCGATCTTGCGCAGCGTGAGCACCGCGAGCCCGATCGCCCAGAGACAGAAGCGCCGGATGCCGGTCTCGCGGCGGGGGATCAGCAGCGTGTATTCGAGCGCATTGCGCAGGTGCGCGTGCGCGACGCCCACGAGCTCGCGAAAGCCGGCGCCGAAGCGCGGATCGAACGGCTGGCTCGACACCGCGGCGAGATCCACTCCGTGACGCGTGAACACTTCCTGGGGCAGCCAGCAGGCCCCGCGACCGCGGTCCTCCCAAACGTCCTTCAAGATATTGGTCATCTGCAGGCCCTGCGCGAAGGACGCGGCCAGGGCGCAGAGCCGCCCCCGGCGTTGCGCGATCAGGGGTGAGTGGTCGCAGAACAGCTCCGTGAGCATCTCGCCGACGACTCCTGCCACGTAATAGCAATAATCGTCGAGATCGCTGGCGCGCGCGAGTCCGGCGAGGCTCGCAGAGAACTGGAAGCGCGGCATGCCGTAGCACATGAGCTCGACGCAGCGCTGGATCGCCGCTCGTTGACGGTCATTGAAGGTTCCGAGCACCTGGAGGACGCGGTCGGTGTGGGCGACCAGATCCCGCTCGGTGGGCAGCGTCCGGGACGAGAGCCGCCCGGCAACTTCGCGTCCGAGGAGCGCGGGATCGCCCGTCCCGCCCACCGCCGCGTTGAAACGTTGCAGAAACGCCAACGTCTCGGGGGGTGAAAGGGTGGGCTCGTCCTCGATGGTATCGGCGATGCGGCAGAGGAGGTAGGCGGTGGTGACCGCCGTACGCAGTCCTTCCGGCAATTGCGGGATGGTTAACGCAAAGGTGCGCGAGACATGCGGCAGAATCTGGTCCTGGTAGACCGCATCCGAACTTACGGAATCCATGCGAACAGTCTCTCGGAAACCCTGGAAGATACCATCTTCTCAGGCACTTGCGGATGGTGCAAATCCGCAACAACCCCCCTGCGCCGTTGGCGCTCGGGCCGGCCACCGGTATAAACTGAGCCCTGATGAGCGCGCCTTCCGTTAAATATCCCCTGCTCGAATCCATCGATTCGCCCGTAGATCTGCGCCGCCTGCCGGCTGCGCAGCTGCCCGAGCTCGCCCAGGAGCTGCGGCAGTTCCTGATCCACAGCGTGAGCACCCGGGGCGGTCATTTCGCCGCCGGGCTGGGTACGGTCGAGCTGACGGTCGCGCTTCATTATGTATTCAACACGCCCTACGACCGGCTGGTCTGGGACGTGGGCCATCAGGCTTATCCCCACAAGGTGCTCACCGGCCGCCGGGACCGCCTGCACACCATCAAGCAGGACCGGGGCCTCGCACCCTTTCCGACCCGCTCCGAGAGCGAGTACGACACGTTCGGTGTCGGACATTCGAGCACGTCCATCAGCGCGGCATTGGGCATGGCCGTAGCGGCAGCGCAACGCGGCGAGAATCGACGGGCCGTTGCGATCATCGGCGACGGCGCGCTCACCGCGGGGATGGCCTTCGAGGCCCTGAATCACGCCGGCTCGCTGCCGACCGACCTCCTGATCGTGCTCAATGACAACGACATGTCGATCTCGGAGAACGTCGGTGCGCTTTCCAACTATCTGGCCCGGGCGCTCTCGGGGCGCATGTATTCTCATTTGCGTGAGAGCGGCAAAAAAGTGCTGCGCCAGATGCCGACGGTGTGGGAGCTCGCACGCCGCTCCGAGGAGCATCTGAAGGGCATGGTGTTGCCCGGCACGCTGTTCGAGGAGATGGGCTTCAATTACATCGGCCCGATCGACGGCCATGACGTGAAGGCGCTGGTCTCGACGCTGCGCAATCTCCAGAAGCTCAAGGGGCCGCAGTTCCTGCACGTGGTCACGCGCAAGGGCAAGGGGTATGCGCCCGCCGAGGCGGATCCGATCAAGTGGCACGGCCCGGGTCCTTTCGACCCGGCGAGCGGCATGATCTTCAAGGAAGCGAGCACCGGGCCGACCTACTCGCAGGTGTTCGGCAAGTGGCTCTGCGACATGGCGGCGCGCGATCCGAGCGTGGTCGGCATCACCCCTGCGATGCGCGAGGGGTCCGGACTGGTGGAGTTCTCCAAGCGGTTCCCGGAGCGCTACTTCGACGTGGCCATCGCCGAGCAGCACGCCGTGACGTTCGCGGCGGGGCTCGCCGCCGATGGACTGAAGCCCGTCGTCGCCATCTATTCCACCTTCTTGCAGCGCGCGTACGATCAGCTGATCCACGACGTCGCACTGCAGAACCTCCCGGTGGTGTTCGCGCTGGATCGTGCCGGCCTGGTCGGCAGCGACGGCGCAACGCACCAGGGAGCATACGATCTGTCGTTCCTGCGGTGCATCCCGAACATGGTGGTCATGGCGCCGGCCGACGAGAACGAGTGCCGCCAGATGCTGTACACGGGAACCACCCTGTCGTCCCCCTCCGCCATCCGCTACCCGCGCGGCACGGGCTGCGGCGCCGTGGTCGCGGAGGAGATGTCCGCTCTGCCCGTGGGCCGCGGACAGATCAAGCGCGAAGGCCGCTCGGGTCTTGCGCTCCTGGTATTCGGCACCTTGCTCGACAGCGCGCGCAAGATCGCCGAGCACCTGGACGCAACCCTGGTGAACATGCGCTTCATCAAGCCCCTCGACGAGAAGCTCATCACGACGGTGGCCGCGCGTCATCGCGGCATCGTGACCATCGAGGAGAATGCGGTTGCCGGCGGCGCCGGCGAAGGCGTCGCCGCGGTGCTCGCCGGTGCGGGGCTGCAGCTGCCGCTGCTGCACATCGGTATCCCGGACCGTTTCATCGAGCACGGGTCGCGCGACTCCTGCCTCGCATCCGCGGGCCTCGATCTCGCGGGCTTGAGCGCCAGCGTCGAGCGCTGGTGGGGCCCGCAGCACCAGGAGCGCCTGCGCTCCGTCGGTGCGATCGGCGGCAAGGCCGGTTGACGCAATGAACCGGCGCGATGCCGGGCGCTCACCCCGCGCTGGAGCGCGGCGATGACGGGCAGGACGGTGGGCACGACACGGCGTCGATTCCTGCAGGCGGCCGCAGCCCTCGCGGCGCGCTCCGCCTTCGCGGCCGGCTCCGTTCTCAATCACGACGTGGCCTACGGACGGCGGACGCTCACCCGGGGCATCCGCTCGCGCTTCGTCGACACCAACAACGGCGTGACGCTGCACGTGCTCGAGGCGGGTTACGAGGCGCGCGGCAGGCCGTGCGTCGTGCTCGTGCACGGATTTCCGGAGCTCGCCTACACGTGGCGCAAGCAGCTCTTGCCGATCGCCGCCGCGGGTTATCACGTGATCGCGCCGGATCTGCGCGGATACGGGCGCAGCGCCCGCACGCCGGTGGCCTACGACGACGATCTCCTGCCCTATCTGCCCGAAAATCGAGTGAGCGACGTCCTCGGACTCGTGCGGGCGCTGGGCTACGAGCGCGCAGCCGCGATCGTCGGTCATGACTGGGGCGGCCCGCTCGCAGGGTGGTGCGCGCTCCTGCGTCCGGACGTGTTCCGCTCCGTCGTCTGGATGAGCACGCCCTACGCCGGAACGAGCGCGCTTCCCCTCGATACCGCCGATCACCCGCGCGCCGGTTCCCCCGAGCAGGACATCCAGAAGGATCTCGCGGCCCTGCCGGCGCCGCGCAAGCACTACTGGTGGTACTACGCATCGGCCGCGGCGAACCCGGACATGTGGCATCCGCCGCAGGGCGTCCATGATCTCTTGCGTGCGATGTATTACTACAAGAGCGCGGACTGGAGCGGCAACCGGCCATTTGCGCTGCAGGCGTGGCGCGCCGAGGATCTTGCGAAGCTTCCGACCTACTACGTCATGAACCTCGGCGACACCGTCGCCGCGACCATGGCGGCACACATGCCCTCGCCGGCCGAGATCGCGCGCTGCCGCTGGATGAGTGAGAAGGATCTCGACGTGTACGCCGGCGAATACGCGCGCACCGGCTTTCAGGGCGGCCTCAACGCGTACCGGATTCTCACCGAGCCCCGCTTCGACCATGCGTTCGACGTCGCGGGCGGCCGCATCATCGAGGTCCCCGCAAGCTTCATCGGCGGCGCCGAGGATTGGGGCGTGCGCCAAGGGCCCGGGAACTTCGAGGCCATGCAGCACGGCGTCTGCCGGCAGCTCGTCGGCGTTCATCTGGTCAAGGGCGCGGGCCACTCCCTGGCGGAGGAGCAGCCGGCGGAGGTCAACCGTCTGTTGCTCGACTTCCTCGAGAAGGCGCGATCGCAAGCTTGACGGCGGCCCGCGCCGAGCCGGGCCGGCGAATTCCCCGGCATGCGCTCACATTCATGCGGTGCTTTCCCTACGTCTGCCGCGGACGGGCTCGCGAAATTCCGCGAACTGCGAAGCGCGTCGTCTCGGCTCCGCGCGTGCCCCGCCATGATGCAACCGTCCGCGGCTTTCACGTGTCGCGGCCCGGACCGTCGGCGCACTGCGCCCGGTGACCATCATTCGCAGCGGAGCTCTCAATGACCCGTCTCTCAGGTCTCTATCTGGCCATTCTCGGTATTCCTGCCTTGTCCGGATGCAACAGCGGTTCCTCCTCGTCGACGCTGGACGACAACTACGTGCAAGCGACGCCCTCGGCCACCGCCACGGTCTCGGCCATGGTCGGCTCCGACCGCACGATGACGGTCACCTTCGCCACCAGCGACGGTCAGGACGCTCATGACCTGTCGGTGAGCGGTCTCACGTCGCTGCCGGGCGGTTGGCGGGCCTCGGCCGACAGCTTCAGCTGCAGCACCGTCTCCGCCGGCAACGGCTGCATGCTCGGCCTCACGTTCGCGCCGGCGACCGACGTGAAGGGAACGCTTTCGCTCAGCTACACCTACGTCAACACGGCCGGCATCTCGGGGACCGGCACGGTCAGCGTGGCCTACGCCGCCAGCGAGCACGACAATGTCGTGGGAACCTCCGCGCCCGCCGGCAGGGTGACGGCCATGCAGTCCTCCGGCTCCCAGGCGGTCACCGTCAACTTCGACACCGACGACGGCAATGTCGCGACCGGCTTCGAGCTGACCAGCCCGTTGACCTCGCTGCCGAGCGGCTGGAGCACGTCTGCGAGCGGCCTCACATGTGCGAGCGTGAGCACCGGCAACGCGTGTCATCTGACGCTGACGTATGCGCCGACGGCGCACACCAGCGGCACGTTGATGCTGGCGTATCGCTACACGGACAACGGGGGCACGCTCAAAACCGGCTCGGTCAGCATCCCCTATGCCGCCACCGTCCATGACAACGTCGTCGGCACGGTGAGTCCCGCCGGCACCATTCAGGCAGCCACCGGGTCGAGCCAGGCGGTGACGGTCACTTTCACCACCGATGACGGCAATGCCGCCTCGGCCCTCACCATCGACTCCGGGCTGACCACTCTGCCCGCGGGGTGGAGCGCCGCGGCAAGCTTCAGCTGTACGCAGGTGAGCACGGGTACGAGCTGTCGGCTGCCCCTCACCTATGCTCCGACGGCCGCCGGAAGCGGTACCGTGATGCTCGGTTACGGCTACGCGGACAATTCGGGCGCGCAGAAGACCGGAACGGTCTCCATCGCATACGACGCAATCTCGGTGCGGCTCTACGTCGCCGACGAGAGCGCCAATGCAATGTACCTCTGTCCGGTCGGCGCCGACGGCAGCCTGCTGACCTGCACGTCCGCCGGCACGACGACGCCCACCCCCACCACGATCACGTTCAACGGCAGTCACGCGTACGTGGGCGACAACAGCGGCTCCGGCGCCGAGTTCGTCTGCAGCGTGAGCAGCACCGACGGCACGCTGTCGGGCTGCGCCACCGCGATGGCCTTCAGCTTCAGCGGCGCGCCGGGATTCGCCACCGTGAGCGGCAACCTCCTCTACATCGCGGACATCAACCTGTTCGGCGGCCCGCAGTACTGCACCATCCAGACCGACGGCAGCCTCGCATCCTGCGTGGTCTCGAACGGCGCGGCCAGCAACAACCAGGCGACCGGCGTGGACTTCGTCGGCTCATTCGCCTACGTGTCCACCGTCGGCGATCAGGGATTGCCGGGCGTTCGGGTATGCACCCTCGGCAACGGCGGCAGCCTGTCGGGCTGCGCCGACGCCGGAACCGGGCTGTCCTCCGCGCAATCGGTGGTGGCGTCGGGAACGAACGTCTACGTCGTGACCCAGACTGCGGTCGAGCTGTGCGCGTCCGGTCAGACGGGCGCGCTCTCCGGCTGCGTTTCCTATCCGATCATCCAGGTTCAAGGCCAGTACACCTACTTCAGCGGCGGCCTCACGCTCTTCAATGGCCACGCCTACGTGGCCTATTCCCTGTATGACCCGAACTCCGGCAACGATGTCGGCAAGATCGCGATCTGCGACGTGGGAAATGACGCAAGCCTGTCGGCGTGCGCCGATTCCGGACAGAGCTTCGACTACGTGTTCGGAATCGCGATTCACTGAGCAAGCCACGGGCTCCGGCGTCCCTCGACACCGGAGCCCGTGCGCCAGGCCCAACCGCAACCGCGCCGCGCATCGGGGCGGCATCATCAGAAGCCCGGCGTGACCTCGACCCTCAAGATCTGGCCGGCGTCGGGCGGCGCGGCGCCCGCCGGAACCGCACCGAGGTTCGAGATGTAGAGCGCCCCGTCAGGACCGAAGGTCATGCCCGTCGGTACCGCGAGGCCGGTCACGACCTCCTCGATCTCTCCCGAGTGCAGCACGCGCACGACTTTACCGAGACCGGGCGTCGGGTATCCCGCCCCATCCGACAGCTCGAGCACATAGAGCAGGCCGTCCGGTCCGAAGTCGACCGCGACGACGGTGGTGAATCCCGCCTTCGACTCGAGGATCAGCGAACCGTGCTGGGTGAAGCCCGGCCCGAACGCGAAGTTCTCGCCGCCGGTCTCCGAGATGGTGAGAATTCGCGCCCACTGCGGGTCGATCGGGAACAGGTTCAGGTTGCCGACATAGAGAGCGCCGTACTGAGAGGCGATGGCGGTCGGGACGATGTGCCCCTCGGACGCCGAGATGTCGATCACCTGCGAGATCTTGCCCTGCGCGGTCACGGAGATGACCTGCCCGTGGTTCGGCTCGACGGTGTAGATCATGCCGTTGTGTGCGATCGCGCTGTAGAGCGTGCCGTCCGGCTCGAAGTCGTCGGCCGACTCGTATTTCGCCGGATGGGTCTTCAGCCACGCACCGATGTCGGCGATCAAGGTCCAGGTCCCGTTCGTGCGGTTCACGCGCGCGATGCCCGAAGGGCTGTTCGGATTGCCGTGCGAGCAGCCGCCGCCGGAGACGACGGCATAGAGCGTGCCGTCGAGGAACGCGACGTCGGCGACGCCGATGAGATCGCCTTGCGCATCCTGGGTGGACGGAAAGCCGCCGGCCACCGTCGTGCGGGTGCCGTTCCTGGCGATCTTGGAAATGCGGGCGTTCTTGCTGTTGCCGGTATAAGGACCGACCGGACCCGGCACCTGCGTGCAGGTCTTGCCGGTGGAATTGGTTCCCCCGGTCCCGGCCTCGGCGACATACAGGAAGCCATCGGGGCCGAAGCGCAGTCCGCGGGGGCGCTCGAGCCCCGTCGCGTAGACGGAAGAATTGGGAGGCAACTGCTGCGCCGCCGCGAGCAACGGCAGAGTGAGTGCGGCGGCCGTCGCGGCCGCCATGACCTTCAATTTCATACGGTTCATGGATATCCCTTTTGGTTATGCGCTACTCGTGGATGCGCGTGATTCGATCCTGAAGCGAAAAATATGGAGCTTGTGGGAGCGCCGACGCCGACTTGGACTCTTGGGCTCGATTCGCGGCGATCGATCGATTGAGCACCCCGACCCGGGGCTGCGCAAGGATCACTGCAGCATCCTGGAGCGGCCCCTCGAGATCCGTCACCGCGATTTTATCCAGGGGCGGCGGGCACGCGCGGATCATCCGACGAACGCGCGCTTTTACGGGATGAACGGCCTTCAATTCCGGTCGAGCGGCCCGATTCTCCACTCCTTGGGTCGCTGCTGTCGGGCGGCACCGGCCTGCCCGGCGCCATGGCCGCCGACGTGCGGGACGTGAGCGCCTGCTACTGCTTGGACAGGTCCATGCCCGGGGCGTAGTCGTCCTCATCGACCTTCTTGGTGAGCGCCTGCCCGCAGATGATCCGCTTCGAGTCCGGGTCATAGGCAAGCGTGGGCGAGCCGTAGAGCTTCCAGCCGCGGCTCAGGCTCTCGGTGACGCGATGGCAAAAGCTCGCGTCATCGGGGCCGGTCAGGTATCGATAGAGCTTCATGGGCGGGAGTATAAAGAGATGCGGGACGAGGTTCGAGCGTCGCGGTGCGACGCGGCGGATCCCGGCATCCGTCGTTCAGGCCGCCGCGATCGCGCCGTCGGCTCCGACCACGAGCACCCGCCCGTACCCGGCCTGCGCAAACAGCTGTCTGCACAGCTGCCCGTAGGTTGCCGTCCATGACGGCGCGTCCTCGAGCGCGATGACGAGCCAGCGCTCGCGCGAAGAACCCCTGCGGCCGGGCTTCGCGGCGGGTGCGCGGCTCAGCAGCGCCTTCGCCAGGTCGAACAGAATTTCAGGGTCCGAGTCGCGATTGTGGACGAAGCCGGCGAGCGCCGTCGCCTGGCCCTTGCCGCCGCGCATGATGCGGATCTGAACGGCGTTGCCGTGGATCGTACCCGCGAAACGGCCGTTCGCGGAGGATCTGCGGAGCAACCTGCGGGCTCGCTCCTCGATCTGCGCGCCGGTCTTCGAGGCGAGCCGAATCGGCGCGGTCACGGTCACCATGGCGACCCGGCCGCTCGGCGCGCCGTCCTGGAGCGCCGTGCGCAGACGCGCGAGGAGTCCGAGCACGACGCGATCGAAGCGCAGGCGCGGAGGCTTGGCGCCATGTCCGCCGCCGCCACGGCCGCCGCTGCCCCCGCTTCCGCCACCGCCACGACCACCGCCACCGCCACCGCCACCGCCACTGCCGGAGATCTGGGCCTCGAGGGGCAAGAGGTCGACCGCGGCACCCTTGGCCACCACGAGACGCCTCATTCGGTCTGCGCCATCAGCAACACGGCGCCGCGCAGACGACTTCGCGAATGCGGAGCCCGAAGCGGCCGCCATCAGTGCTTCTCCTCCAATACCGGCGTGAACAGAAGATCCTGGTAGTCGAAGCTGAAATCCGCCAAGGGCGACACGGCCTTCATGGTGAAGTGATCGATGGACCCATCCGGCTTCAGGGTGAACGTCAGGAACGCATCCTCCATGGTCCGGTCGCGCCAATGCGCCTTGAAGGTGTCGTATTGCCAATAGGTCAGGTCGCCGACCGCGGCCGGCGTATGGTCCAACGTGAACACCAGGCCGCCGCTTTGCCCGTGGATGGTCGCCGTACCGTACCAGGCGTCGCGATAGACACCGGCATATTTCTCGGACGGCAGGGCGGGCCTACCGCCGGCTGCGCGCTCGGCGTCCTGATGCTTCGTGAATTCGGCGGCTTGCGCAAAGTGCTCGTCCTCGGCCGACTTGAAGGCGGCCACCCAGTCGGTCTTCGGCACGCCGAAGTAATGATCGAGAACGTGATACAGGAGGGAATCGAACGCCCCGGCGCTCTCGGCATTCGTCAGTATGACCACGCCGAGATTCTCCTCGGGCACCAGCATGACGCGGGATACGAATCCGGCCACCCCGCCGGTATGCTCCACCAGTTCGCGACCGCGATAGTCGCGCAGGCCCCACCCCAATCCGTAAGCGGCAAACGAGGATTTCAAGTGAACGAGCTGCCCCGGGAATTCCCGGTTCGGCAGGATCGTCTGCGCAGTCCACATCTCGCGCGACCGTGCCTCCGAGAACAAACGAGTGCCGTCCGGAAACCGCCCGCGATCCAGCTGCAGCCGGAGCCAGCTCGACATCTCTGCCACGGAGGAATTGATGGCCCCCGCAGGCGCGGCATTGTCCAACGCGACGAACTCGATCGGCCGCAGGACCCCGTCCACGCGCTCATGAGGATGGGCGTGATTGCTGCTCGCCTCGAGCGCCGCTACGTCGAGAGTCGTGGTCTTCATGCCGAGCGGGTCGAGCACGCGTGCGCGCACGTAGCTTTCCCAGGTCTCGCCCGTGACCGCGGGGATGATCTGTCCGGCGGCGATGTACATCAGGTTGTCGTAGGCGAACCGGCTGCGAAAGCTGGACGCCGGCTTCATGAACCGCAGCTTGTGGATGATTTCGTCGCGCGTGTACGTGGTCGTGGGCCAGAACAAGAGGTCGCCCTCGCCCAGCCCCATGCCGCTGCGGTGGGTCAACAGGTCGCGGATGGTCATCTCGTGAGAGACGTACGGGTCATACATCTGAAAGCCGGGCAGGCGCTCGTACACCGGGTCGTCCCACGACAGCTTGCCCGCGTCCACCAGGGAGGCAAGGAGCGCCGACGTGAATGCTTTGGTGTTCGAGCCGATGGGGAAGAGCGTGTTCTCGTCCACCGGTGCGCTCTCGCCGAGCTTGCGGACGCCATAGCCCCTGGCGAAGACCATCCTGCCGTCCTTGACGATGGCTACCGACAATCCGGGCACCCCGAACGTTCTCAAGACCCGGGCCGCGTAGGCGTCCATGTCGGCGGGAGGCCCGCTCCCGGCGAACGCGGTGCCCGCCGCAGCCCACCCGCACAGCAGGAGCACGAGCTCCACGAGGCCCGCCGTTCGCCAAATGAACATGTCTTTCTCCCGTCGCCGGCCTCGAGCGAGGTCGGGCGCCCGATCCATCAGTGAATCCGTATCTTCCGGCTCTCCCGGCGCAGCTGCCAGATGCCGAACGTCATGACGGG
The DNA here is from genome assembly GCA_036272295.1 of Steroidobacteraceae bacterium. Lineage (GTDB taxonomy): Bacteria > Pseudomonadota > Gammaproteobacteria > Steroidobacterales > Steroidobacteraceae > Bog-1198. The sequence continues at coordinate 7,688 of DATAYZ010000137.1, read as the reverse complement.
CACGACGTAGAGGACCAGCATCACGTAGCCGAGCGTTCGATAGCCGCGGGCGATCAGCGTGACCAGCCCGAACCGGTCGGCGAGAAATACCGAGCCGACGAGCATCCCGCCGGCGATGGCCAGCCTGGCGAGCTTGGACAGGTCCGCGGCTCCGCGGCGCCGGCGGGACGATGCGATGCGCTCGTTCACGGCGTGCACCGAGCCCGTGCCGCACTCGAGGAGTGCCGCGAATATCATCAGCTGAAACGTCCAGTGGAACCACGGCAGCTGCATTTGCCGCAGCATGAAGTCCGAGGGCAGCGTCTGATTGCGGATCTCGGGATAGAAGGCGCACATGCAGACGAAGAAGATGATGGCAGGCAGCATGGCCAGGGGCCCTGCGAGAAATCCGGCCGCCACCGCTTCCCGGTCGGTGCGGATGTGGCGCATCACCGGCAGGATCACCACGGCGCCGACGACGTTGTAGGCGGCGTACGTCACCCCGCCCATCGCCCAGCCGTCAGTCGGCACCGGCGCAGCGAACCGGGCCGGTATCAGGGCGCCGAAGCGGAACAACGCCAGCACCAGGAAGATGCCATAGGTCGCATAGAGAAGGATCGACACCCACTTGAACAGGCGCTCCACGGAGGCATTCCCGAACGTGGTGAAGAGCGCGATGCCTCCGACCAGGCACAAAGTTCCGGCAATCGCCGGCCAGCCGAACATGGCCGAGCCCAGCGCGCCCGCCGCCGCCCCGAACACGGAGAGGATGAGCACGATGTAGGGGTAGTAGGAGAGCTCGAACAGAATGGCGAACGGCCCCAGCAATCGATCGAAAAACGTTCGATAGTCGAGCGAGTGCCACACGCGAGCCAGCCGGAACGTCACCGCACAGACCACGCTCCAGATGATCATCGCCAGCACCATGCCTGCCAATCCCCCGCGCGGACCGCTCGGCAGAAAGAATTCCGCCAGCTCGCGGCCTGTCGCGTAGCCGCCGCCGATCACCACGGCCTTGAAGGCCAGACCCGGCAAGATCAGGCGCTGGAACCATGACGGCCCCTCTTGCGGCGGCAACGCCCGGGCTGCGCTCACTTGGGCGCAGTGGGCCCGCCCCACAATGGTTTCGCCAATTCGAGATCGATCATGAAGTCCCCTGCGTGGGCCGGCGCTGCGGTGGATCCGTCGTCGTTTTCTTACTGTACATTTTATTTTCCTGGATGGAAATATCTTCTGCCATGGTAGAGTGACTCATGACTCCGTATCGGAGACCTTCCAAAATGGTGCCGCGGAAGGGGCCACGAGGATCGTGATACCACCCAAAGGCCGAGGGATCGGCGCAAAACTCCGAGCGCTGCGTAAACATCGCAGGCTGACGCTGGGGAATGTGAGCGAGCGCACCGGGTACTCGGTTTCGGCACTTTCCAAAATGGAAAATGAACGCCTGGGCCTGACGTATGACAAACTCACCCGCCTTGCCGCTGCGTTCGAAATCGACATAAGCGCCCTGTTCACCGACGGTCGACTCATCGAAAGCCCACAAGCCGCCGGCCGTCGCAGCATTGCGCGCAAGGGCAGCGGCAAGCGCATCTTCACCGGAAACTACGACTATCTGTACGTCGCGCCCGAACTCAGCCGCAAACAGATGATCCCGATCGTCGTCAAGGTCCGCGCAACGAGCATCGAGGATTTCGGCCCCCTCATTCGCCACGGTGGCGAGGAATGGATCTACGTCACCAAAGGTGAGATCGAGGTACACAGCGAGTTCTACCAACCCGAGCGCCTTGGCGAGGGCGACAGCGTCTATCTCGATAGCCGGATGGGGCATGCCTACATCAGCAAGAGCAAGCGCGGAGCCGAGATCGTCTCTGTGTGCTCGGCACCTGAGGCCGAGCTCCTCGAGAACGTGGACGCGCAAACCGGTCCACGGCGCCCGCAACGCGTGAAGGTTCAGCGGGCCAAGGCACGATGATCGTCGCGAACACGGACTGCGGTCGCTTTGCCTGATTCTTTGGCGATATCCTTATTATTCGGTCTGCCAAGTTCTGATAATTCAGTATCTAGATTCGAAGGTGTCGCCCGTGAATGATCTAATGAAGGAAGCCAACGATCCTATTGATCTGATATCCCGGCCTCTATTCACCTTGGGATCCACGGGCGTCAGCATAGGTCGGCTCCTCGTAGCCCTTATCTGACCTTCGCCGGCGGCCTTGGCATCGGTATCGGCCTGGGCCTACAAACACTTTTCGCTAATTTCGTTTCAGGGATCGTCCTCTTGCTGGACCGCAGCCTCAAAGTCGGCGACTTTGTGGACCTGCAATCAGGAGCGCGAGACGCATGACGATAAATAGTACGATCGCTCTTCGGGCTCCTGAACTTTGTCAGCAGAGGAGCTGGACGAAGACATGTGTAAGCGAATCTCGTCCGTGGATACCCGATGTCCCAGTGCTTTCGGTGAACTCTAACAGCGGAGGGGCAAGAGTATTCGCCTTTGTCTCGCCGCAAATCGCGCGCTTGGCACCCTGCTCGCGGCGCCGCCTCACGGCGCCATATCGCGACATCGGGAGGAAATGCGGATGTCACGCTTAAATCTTGAACTGCAATTCGCCAAAACGCTCGAAGTATCACGCCGGCGTCAGGTCGATGGCGAGCAGGAAATTGGTCGCCGCAATAAACAAGCGGGTTCTTGCCGAACCGCCGAACTTGCAATTGGAGCATACGGTCGGTGTCGGAATGAATCCGAGCGGCGTCCGGTCTGCGGCGATGATATGGATACCATCACCGGCGGTGGTCCAGACCCAGCCGCGCACATCGACCACAAAACCATCGGGACAGCCGTGGTCGGTATGATAGAAGAACCGGCGGCCGGAAAGGCTGCTGCCATCCGCGGCTACGTCAAAGGCCTGGATCTCGTGCGTGCGCCCTGTCTGCGGCCCGGGGATCTCGTTGAGCGACATTGCCGTGTCGGACACATAGAGCGTGCGACCATCCGGGGAGAAGCAGAGGCCGTTGGGTTGTTCGAAATCCGCCATTCGACGCAACTCTTCGGTTGCCGGTTGGAAGCGATAAACGCTGCGATGATCGAGCGCCGGATCGGCAAGGCTCCCCTGACTTGGCATCAGCAGGCCGAAGGTGGGATCGGTAAACCAGATGGCGCCGTCGGCAGCGACGGCGATATCGTTCGGTGAATTGAGCCGCTTGCCTTCGAAATGCGTGACTATGGGCTCCGCCACGCCATGCTCATTGGAACGGCTGATGCAGCGGCGTCCATGCTCGCAGTGGACGAGCCGGCCTTCGGCATCAAGCGCGTTGCCATTCATGAAGTACGTGCCATCGATCGCCACGGTGACCTGCCCATCGACCTGCCACCGCAGCAGCCGGCGATTTGGAACGTCCGACCAGTACAGGCATCCGTCCTGCGGCACCCAGATCGGGCCCTCGCCATGCAGCGTGCCCTCATATAGGCAGAGCAGCGACGCGTCCTCCGAGAGAACGGCAGCCAAGCGGGGGTCGTCAATCTGGACGCCTTGAAACCCTTGCACAACCCGCGGTGGCCCGGGTCTCCGAAGCAACCTTCCGGGCATCAGCGTGCGGTCTTCGATCATGGCGCAAACTCCAGGAAGCTGAACAGGCGAGCGAACGTTACGCTTCGGTCTGATGCAGGTGGCCATCCGGATCGCGGATCAGCTCTGCCGCATCGCCGCGCCAGACAATGCGGGTTGCGGCGACATCATTTGCCCGCACCGCCCACTCTTCTCGATCTTTCGTCGAGCGGTATGCGAGCAGTTCCAGATGCGGCGTTTGCGCCGATGGCACCATGGGGATGACATCGACTTGGACGTCTTCGAGCCCGTCAAGCCGTTGCTGCGCAGGTCCCTGATTGAGGGTACGCTCGCCCACGTCGAGACCGCATGCAGTATAGAACGCCCCGCTATGCTCGGCATCTGCGACACTGATGGCCGAGTGATCGATACCCAGGCCGATTTGCCCCTGGAGAGGACGGACGCTACGCCAGGCGTCGGGCATTTTGGCAGCGGAAAACTGCAGCAGCTCGAGCGGATGTCCATCGGGATCTCGGAACTTGAAGGCTTGCGCGCCGCCCGAGGCGCTCGGCAATTGCTGGGGACCGCCGTTCGAAATCGAGGTGACACCGCCCAGCCGGTCGTACGCCTGGGTCATATCCGCTACCACGATCGCAAGGTGCTGGAACACGAGCGAAGCTGCGTCGGCGTCTGCCGGGTAGATTCGGCCCGCTTGCTCGAATTGGTCGATCCAGACTGTCTGCCGTCCCAGACTCAAGACCCGTCGCCGGCCCGTACCCACCAGGCCGAGGCGCATCAACTCCACTGGTTGGATCGACCGTTCCTCGCCATGCGTCGCAAAACCCAATACTGTGCAGTAGAACGCGACGAGGCGGGGAAGATCGGCAGTGACGATGGCAAAGCCGATGATCTCTCGCAGCATCGTTTTAATCATCGAGGCGGCTCCGGCGTGACCTCAATTCGAATCTCCTCGATTCAGATGATGTGACAGGGCGCTCGTCGGGGATCGATGTGCAACTGCACGGTCATCAGCACAGCCGGCTGATCTCCAATCGTACCCGCGCGGTGGCCCTTGCGGCCCTCGGAACTGCTCTTGCAGTCCTGATCTTCGCCGAAGGAAAGTTCGCCGGGTCCTTGCTCAATGCGAGTGCCGTCCATGCTCTCAATCCACCAACGGCCGGACAATACGATGATCCACTGCGGCGCGGGATTCTCGTGCCAGTCGCCAACCCAGCCAACCGGCTGGACAGTCACTACGACCGTTGAGGGGTGGTTGGCATGTCTGTTGTTCCACTGAGGGTCGGCTCCGCCGACACCCTTGAGCTCGAACGAGGTGAGCAAGCAATGCGTCTGATGGCTGACGCCGTGATCGTCGCGCCAAAGATGCCAGTACGGCACCCGGGGCTTCATCCCGCTTTTGTCGTCCCCCTGCTTTCTGGCCTCGTCGCCAGATGACACCATTGCGATCGGACTGCTCATAGTACAACTCCAGACATGAACACAGCGCCGCGCTGCGGCGTCCAGATACCAGCCATCCAGCTTTTGTTCGGCAGAATGCCGGGAAGCAACCGCCTGGCGCTCTCCTCAAAACGCCTGCGAGTTAGGGCTCGCTGCGCATCGTGGTGTTTGCATCGTTTGCGTTCGCCGGCAAATCGGTATACCACACACGAGCATTGGCGATCGCTCGGATGCAAACAAGCCTTGGCATCGGATAGTCGCGATCGTCAACCCGTGTTGTGCAATCATCCCGCTTGAAATTCAGCACCCGTCTCCGCTCGAGGGAAAAGCAATGAGTGACCGCGCGTTCGGAGCACCGGGCATTCCCCCCACCTGGTCATCAAGCGACAAGGATTTCATCACGACGTCGCTTGGTACCTCCCGGCTGTGGGCGACGATCGGGCACGGCATAGTCAATGAGGTGTACTGGCCCTCCACCGGCAGTCCGCAGATCCGAGATTTGAGCTTCTATCTAATTTCAGATCATGCCTGGCATGATCTGAAGCGGGTGCGTCGATATCGATTGTCGACGCCGGCGCCTTATGTGCCGATGCTGACGGTGACGCATACGGGCGACGACTACGAGGTCATGCTCGAGGTGTTGCCGGATCCGCGACGCGACGTGCTATTGATCCGGTACGCCATCAAAGGCCCTTATCAATTGGTCGCCATCGTCGCGCCCCATCTCGGCAGCACGGGAATCTCGAATCACGCCTGGATCGACGGGGAGACAGCGTACGCGCAGCGCGGGAACGCGGCCCTGTGCTTGCGGGGACGGGAACCCTTGAGCTCGTTAAGCTGCGGCTACGTCGGAGCTTCGGATGGCTGGCAGGACCTCAATCGACACAGCAAACTCACCTATGGGTTTCGGAAGGCTGATGACGGCACCGTCGCCTTAACGGCGATGGCGGCCGGAGCTGCCGGTGTCCTGGCGCTAGGGTTTGCGGAAACCGCCCTCGGCGCCTTTACGCTCGTACAGACTTCTCTAACGGAAGGCTTCGATGTCTTGGGCGAGGAATTTGTTCAGGGTTGGAAGGCTTGGGGAAGTCAGTTGTCGTTGCCTGATCCGGGCGGCATGCTCGGCCGCGCGGCGCAATTCAGCGCGACGGTGCTCAAGATTCATGAAGATCGGAGCTATCCCGGAGCCGTCGTCGCGAGCTTGAGTACACCATGGGGCAGCAGCACCGATACGTTGGGCGGCTACCACCTCGTATGGCCTCGAGATGCAACAGTGAGCGCCATAGCCTTACTCGGTGCCAATCAAGTCGGCGATGTCACGCGGATGCTCGGACATCTGATTGCCATGCAAACGCCGAAAGGTGATTGGCCGCAAAATTACTATCCCCATGGTGAGCCGTTTTGGACCGGCATCCAACTCGACGAGGCCGCGTTTCCCGTGCTGTTGGCGGCCAAATTACGCGAGCTGGGTGTACCGGACGTCCAGGGGACGGAATCGATGGTGCGGGCGGCCGTCGGCTTCATAGCACGCTCCGGTCCCAGCACTGAACAAGATCGATGGGAAGAGAATGCAGGCATCAACCCGTTTACGATCTCGGTTGCCATCAGCGCTCTCATCGCTGCTGCGCCCTGGCTCCCGGAAGCAGACGAGCTTTATGCTCGAACTTTGGCCAATGACTGGAACGATCGTATCGAATCCTGGTGCTATGTAACCGGCACGCCCTTGGCCGCACGATGCAGTGTAGCGGGCTATTACATTCGAATTGCGCCGCCGGGCAATCGAGGCGATCTCGACGTCGAATTGGAGCTCAAGAACCGCGAAGGAGAGCGAATCAAGGCGTCCGCTCTGGTGAGCATGGATTTCTCCTACCTTGTACGCTTGGGCCTGCGCAAAGCTCGCGATCCACGCATTCTCGATACGATCTCCGTGGTCGACCGTGTCTTGGGCACTTCAACGCCTGCAGGCATCTTGTACCATCGGTACAATGAGGATGGCTATGGTGAACAAGCCGATGGCAGTCCATTTACGGGTTTCGGTATCGGTCGCGGATGGCCCCTGCTGGTAGGAGAGCGGGGGCATCTGGCCCTGCAAGCGGGAGAGGATCCGGCGCCCTATCTTACGACCATGCTGGACTGTGCGAGTGCGGGAGGTCTGCTGCCGGAGCAGGTCTGGGACTGCGCGGCGATCCCCGACAAGGAGCTATTTCCCGGCCGACCTTCCGGAAGCGCCATGCCGTTGCTATGGTCACACGCCGAATTTCTCAAATTGCTGATTGCGAGCGCGGACCGACGCCCCCTCGAACTGCTTAAGAGTGTCGAAGCACATTTCAATAGCCCCGAGCTTTGCCGGCCCACGGTATGTCACTGGCGAGACGACGCCCAGATCTTGACCATCGGAAAGGGCATCTCCCTGTCCATTGAAGACACCCGGTCGTTCTCGGTGCATTACGGAATGGATGGCTGGCATGCTGTTCAAGATCGCCAAGCGATCTTGGGACCCTTGGGCCTGTGGACGGTGACGTTCTCAGGGCCGGAACTCGTTCCGCACGGACAGATGAACTTCACCCGCCGGTACGATGATGCTTGGGAAGGCCTCGATCACCTGCTCCAAATCAGTTAACCGCGTCGATAATCGAATGGCTGGAGGAAATGCAGTCGACGCCCTGGAAGGGCCTGTCACCGCGGGAACTCGGACGGGAGCGTCAGTCGAAC
>DATAYZ010000136.1:0-53158 GCA_036272295.1 Steroidobacteraceae bacterium | reverse complement strand
GCCAAGGGAACGGGCGCCACTGTCAACGTGGGCATTCAGCTAAATACCACTGGCACGAGCGGCGTCATCTCATTTGTCACCACACCAGTCACTCAGATTGTCACGATTGGTGCCGTGCCGGTCAACACTGTCCAGGTGTTTGGCAATAATCAACTCGCAAACTCCGCGACCAAACATCTGGATTTTGACGGAGACGGGCGACAGGATCTGCTGCTTTATTATCAGACCCTGCTAGGAAGCCCGGGCCACTTCCTGTCCTATGACGTGGTCGAAACGCTGCTTTCGCGCAACACCGGACCCATGTTGGCCGACAGTGCCATCATCAGCTCCGTTCTTGGTACCCAGTCATTTGAGGCGATGAATTGGAATGATGATGCGTGTACCGACCTGACTTTTGGTACTCAGTTGCTTATCTCAAAATGCGACGGCACGACGGCAACATCATTAACGCTACCCGCGGCTGCGTCGATCGCGCTTGATTGGGACGGGGACGGGCGAGACGATCTCCTCGCCAACGTGGGTGGTACTTGGCAGCTTTATCAATCCGTGGGTAATAGTTTTGTGTCGGCAGGATCCGCCGGGATCAGTGCCGGCTCGGGAACCTACGTCGTCACCGACCAAAACGGAGATGGTCTCGACGATTTGGCGTTCGCAAATTCGAGCTCGAGCTACGCTATTGCGTACGGCCTTCATAAGGGAGCAAGTCAGCAGGCCGACCTCGCCAGCTCCTTCGAAGATGGTTATGGGAACGCCGAAAGTGCGACGTATATTCCGATTTCGCAAAACAACTACACCGAGCACTTCAGCGGAGTACCTGAGGCTACCTATCCAGATCAGGACTATATCGGTCCTTTGTATGTCGTGAGCCAAGCGGACTTTAGCGATGCAAGCTCGTCATCGGGTGCCACCTACAATCAAACGTTCGCCTACTTCGCCGCTTGGACGAACCTGCAAGGCCGCGGCTTTGAAGGATTCGGTACGGTTCGCACACTCGACAGCCGCAACGGCCTTTATGACTACCGGTACTATGAGCGAGGGTTCCCCTACACCGGAATGCTATATGAGGAAATTGTCTCCACGGGTAGTTTCTTTCCCAAGCAGTCGGTCGGAACGCCGCCGTCATCCTTGGCGGCAATTACTATAGACGGAACCGCGAACAACGAGCGCTACTTCCCCCGCTTCAGCAACGTCGCGGTCACCCATCGCGAGCTCAACGGCCCGGAGAATGGCGACCTCGTCGATACAACCTCGACCGACTACACATACGACAACTATGGTAATGCAACCAAGATCGTAAGCACGGTCAAGGACAACGATCCCGGATCGCCCTACCTAAATGACAGTTGGGTCACCACTGTAACCAATACGACCGATGTGGATACAGCGCATTGGTGCTTAGGGCTTTTCACCGAGACACAGGTCGCGTACACGGCGACAATCGGGGCTGCGGTCACGCGCACCAAGACGATGCCTGCACCCGATACGACCAATTGTCACTACAGCCAGATCATCACCGAGCCGAGCGGTGGTATCTATAAAGTGACGGAGAACCTGCTTTACGACAATTTTGGTAACGTCAACTCCGACAGTCTGACTGGCGCCAACGTGCCGAATTTTCCCACGCGCACCGTTTTGAGCAATTGGGGAACGACCGGGCAGTTCTTGAATTCTCGGACGGATGCCTCTGGCGCGAAGACTCAGTGGGCGTACACGAATGCGGCTGCCTTAGCCTACGGTCTCCCGGACAACATCACAGATCCCAATACTCTAACCACCTCATGGGACTATGACGAGTTCGGCCGCAAGACCAAAGAGAGCCGGCCGGATGGAACATCCACGACCTGGACCTGGAGTTCGTGCACCTTACACTGCGGCGTCAGCAACAGTGTCTACCAGGTTGCGCGGACGATGTATCAGTCGAACGGAGCGACAATCCGCACGGACACGTCCACTTTCGATCCGATTGACCGCGTGACGCAAACACTTAGTCCGACGGTATCGGGCCCGGACGCGACGGTGCAGAAGCTATACAACTCGCTGGGGCTGCTCGTGCACCAGTCGATACCCTTCTTGACGGGTGCGACCGTCTACCAGCAGACCTTTGCCTATGACTCTTTGAATCGACTCACCTCCGCCTCGCGCCCTATTAACTCGATGAATTCAACACTACAAACCACGACCTACGCCTACGCGGGTCGAAAGCTGACCCAAACCGACCCCCAAATTCACACTAAGACCACGATTACGGATGTGAACGGCTGGCTGAGACGAACGACCGACGGCGTGGGTTACTACGTCACCAGGGCCTACGATTCCGCTGGCTCGGTGAACGGTGTCACCGACAGCGTCGGCAATTCACTGTTGACAAATGTCACGGTGGCTTACGGGATCAAGCCATTTGTGACGGGCGCTACGGATGCTGATCGCGGCGCGTGGCTCTACACGGTCGATTCCTTTGGCGAGCGTACGAGCTGGAACGATGCCAAAGGGCAGACATTCTCGATGACCTATGATCAATTGTCGCGACCCGCAAGCCGAACCGATCCGATCACGACGTCGGACTCGGGCCTTTTCTCGCAGTGGAAATGGGGATCAACGCCCGCCAGCCACGACGTCGGCCAGCTCATATCCGAGTGCAGCGTTTCGGGTAATCCGACTTCCTGTGGGAGCAGCCCTCAATACCTAGAGACTCGCGTCTTTGATTCGCTCGGGCGCCTGTCAACCCGCGACATCACCTTGAGCCTCGAGCCCGGCAACGACCCCGGTGGCGTGTTCCGTTATACCTACACCTACGACTCGATGACCGGGCTTCCCTCGACGCTGACCTACCCCATCAGCACCTCTGGCTCTCCGCTCATCCTCCAGTACGGTTACCAATATGGCCTCCTGCAAACGGTGACCGACACCTCAGACACGACCGCCACCTGCGGCACGACCTGTGTGCTGTGGACGGCCAATACCCAAAACGCCTTTGGAGAAGTTACCAAGGAGACTCTCGGCAACAATGTGGTGACCAATCGAACCTATGACTTGGTCACCTCATGGCTCTCTAAAGCCACTGCCGGCGTTGGCGGCGGCACGACGCTTCTCAACCAGTCGTATGCGGAGGATTTGGTTGGCAACATCGTGCAGCGCCAGGACAATAACCAGATATTGACCGAATCCTTCGGCTACGATGCGGACAATCGAATCAACTGCGTGGTGCTCTCGAGTCCCTGTACGGTCACGAACTTCGCTTATGACAGCGGATTACCGGGTCCAGGAAATCTCACAACCCAACCCGGCGTTGGCACCTATCACTATCCCAACCCCGGTCAACCGCGTCCCCACGCAGTAACCTCGATCACTGGTACTGTTCTTGGCGTCACAAATCCGTCTTTCTCGTACGACGCCAACGGCAACATGACCGCACGCGCGAGCTCGAGCGCGAACATCATCTGGTCTACCTATAACTATCCGACCTCCATTACCGCCATCGACACGGCGGGCACCGAAGAGGTGCAATTCTCCTATGGTCCAGACCGACAACGCTGGGAGCAGATTTACACGGTCGGGAGCGCTATGGAGAAGACCTACTACGTTGGCGGCTTGATGGAGGTGGTGCTGAACGGTGGCGTCGCCACGTACCGTCACTATATCAACGCAGGCGCGGAGCCGGTGGCGCTTTACAGCCGCTCCGGCAGTTCCAATACGATGAGCTACGTGCTGGGCGATCATCAAGGCAGTGTGTCGACGATTGCCCCAGTGGGTGGCACGAACGTCGCGCAAAGCTTCTCCGCCTTCGGTCAGCTTCGAAATTCCACGAGTTGGTCGGGAGCGCCGACAACCGCACAGACCGGTGCGCTATCGACCTACACGCGGCAGGGATACGACTTCCAGACATGGCTCGGGCAGTCGATGGGCTTGAACCATTTGAACGGGCGCGTGGAGGACGCGATCCTCGGACGCTTCCTATCGCCTGATCCTCACATTCCCGATCCGACCAACGCGCAGAGCTATAACCGGTACAGCTACGTTAATAACAACCCGCTGACCGATGTCGATCCGACAGGGTTCTGCACAAATCCAAGACGCGGCGAAAAAGTCAAAGACCCCTGTGGAGATGACTCAGACGATCTTGGTTTAGCCGGCCTGCCAGGTGCGCCAATCTATACTAACGAGGGGTTGGCTTTAGATAATGCGGCCTGGGATCTTTTCGAGGCGAACAGCTTGTTGTCGTCGACCTCAGCTTTCGTCACGCAAAGCTTGCAATCGATAGCGGTTCTCTCGAATTCGTTTCTCTCCCCAACATTGTATAGCTTAGGTTTCTTCTCGATCCCAGGCGGGGAAGGTGGTTCAACGGGTACGACTGGCGGCTCGCTTGCCTTCGTTGGTCCCTTAGTAGGCGCGGGAGTAGTCACAGAATGGGGGACCTCATTAGGCACAGCTCTCGCGGTAGCTGCCGGGACGCTTGCCGAAGCGGTGCCGCTTCTGTTGGTGCCGAGTCCGACTGCTTCAGATGACACTACCGAGAACAGTTCGAGCGCCTTTGTTTACAGGGTGGTCGATCCAATTGAGTTGGCATATCTACAGGCAAATGGAAACTATGGCTATAGTCCAAGTCAAAGTGGCAAGTATTTCGCGCTAACACTAATTGGAGCAGAGGCTTTCCTGAATGCGCCAATGAATTCAAATGGGACGCTTACCATGACGACGCTCCCAGTATCTGTACTGAATCAAGGATACGTTTTCAATGATCCTGGCCTAAACGCCGCGGGGCCGTCGGTCCAATTTTCTAATCCGCAATTACCCGTAGTTTATGGGACTATGACGCCACCTATTATATTTCCGCGGCCTGGGAGTAATCCATGACGAAAGCCGAATTTGGTGAAATCTTCCGACGAGCTTTGAACGTTGCCGCACAAAATGCCGATGAGAAACTGTCTAACCCAGTCCCGCGCTCATTTTTAATTAGGCTGCATTCTTTCGGATACGACGACCAGCTAATCTCAGTGGATGAAGCCGCCGGCAAACTTTACGTCGGAAGCGATCGTTTCTACCGAATAATTGATGTTGCGATCGAAGAAGTTCGGCCAAATCAATCAATTGTGTTTGTACGAGTAAGCGGGCACCCGCCAGATACGCTAAGTGCAACATTCGACCCTAGTGGTTCGGGGCCGTTCAAGCAGATAATAATGTACAACATAGTGGATCGTCGGACTCAAGGGCCTTAGCGTCGCGTGGATAGTTGCTGATTGGTCGCGCATGTGAACTCAGCGAACAACAGGCAGTGTCGCAATCGACGGACGGCAGCGCTTTTAAATCGGCGGACTTGTCGCAGTGCCGGGCGATTCGCTGGTATGCGTGTGGATCTCCAGACTGATCCCGCCGCCCTTTACGTCGGGATTGGCGGCGAGGGTCTGATCCACTTGCACGTCCTTCTCGAAATGCACACCAGCGAGGAAGGTGGCCAGATCGTTGAATGTGATTTGGACCGTAATTGTGATGATCCCGTCGCCGTTGAGTAGCATCGTCGGGACCTGGGCGTCGCGTAGGGCGAGCTTGCCGCTGTTGGTGAGTTTAATCGATTGGCCTTTCGCGATGGATGAGCTACCACTCGCCTGACGGGGCGATTCGAGTTTTTTAAAAAGCGGCAGCGAAGCCCCCGCGTTCAGATCCCGGTCCACGAAGATGACCGATACGACGGAGGGTGGAGCGAACAATCACCAGCCGTTGCCGGCCCATTGCGCCGCGAGCGGCACGTAGCCACTCCGGATGCCGTCGGGCTGAATGTTTACCTTCACAGCGTATCGATTGGGGTTCCCTAATGCCTCGGGACACTTGCCGCGCCGTTCTGATAGCTATTGTCGCGGAAGTCCGCCGCCGACGCCAAGCGCTCACGATTTCGCAGGCCGAGACTCGCACGCCGCGCGCGGGTACATATGAACGTCGTCGGGCGCGTCGAGCGCGGGATCTACAATCCGACTGTCATCGTTCTGGGCGCGATCGCCGACGCCCTGGGCGTGCCACTCGTCGAGGCTCCCAAAGCACCCGAGGGCATTGGGCCGAGCCGGATCTCGGCCACCAGGTGATTCGCCCGCATGATGCCTTCGAGTAATTGAGGGTCGCTGCTATCCTGGTTCTGCGGGCGCCGCAACAGCCAATCGAGCGCTCGCAGTAGCGGTCGCCCTCGCGCGCGCTCGCTTCTGCACATCGGGGTTTTCCATCGTCGTCGCCTCCCTGTGACATAGACGTTGGGAAGCTTGCCCACGGTATCAGAGTGTTGTCACGTCCCATTTCGGCGCGGTATGCATGCCTTTAGGAACCTGAGAATAAAGGGGGAGCCGCCGAACGGGTTGAAGCACGTGGCTGGCGTCTAGCTGGTTGCCGGTGCGGAGGGCGCGAGCCGCGTCGCGCGATCGGCATAAAGTGTGTCGTCATTTTGGCGGTTTTGCGGGCTGCTCGGGTACAGAGATAGGCTACTGCGCCGATAACAGGAAATGCGACGTTGCAATGCGCAGATTTGGGTTGCTCCTGCAGGCTGGCACGAATCGTGCATTTATTTACATAGCGTCAGTTGATTAGCTCAGGGATGGCCTTATTTCTGGTTGCAGGAGTTCCTGTGCATACTAGGTCGAAGATCAGCAGTTTTCGCTTCAACTTTTGGGGCAAATTAGCGCACACTCTGCGGCTGGATGGCTATGGACAGGAGTCCAGCGTGGAAGACAAGCAGATGAAGAACGACGTAAATAGGTTCGTAACGGTCACGCCGTCGGGTTCAGTCTCGGTGGAGCTAGGGACTTATCTGAAGTCCTCAGAGGGTCGCAAGCAAATCGATCAAATCAGAGAGCTCAGGGACTTTACACGTTCCTCGAACGGCGCCGCCGATCGACCGGCGTCGTCGTCACAAAAGAAATAGATCGTGTAATTAAGGATCAAGCGTCAGGGAGCGACGGGAGTGCAATTTGATCTTCTGACGCTGCCATTTATTGGCGGTTACGTTTTTTACACGCGTTTTAGCTACACCGCGTACGGCGCAGTTCGCGCGGTTGGCCAACATTTGCTATTACGGTCCGCCCTCTGCGGTTTTTTTCTCTTGATCGTGGCGCGTCTGCTGCTCATTGGCGCACCATACGTCGAGAAGCAAGGCGACTACTTCTTGGCCACTTCGATGTGCGCGATCCCGGGCCTAGGTATCGTCGCCGGTGCCGCATTGTTCGTTTGCGTGCAGGAAGATTTTAAGGAGAGAGCAGTAGCAATGCTCCGGACGCCGCGAGCAATTGTTCTAATCTTGGCTAGCCTCGGATTGTTTGTGATCGCAATTCAAACGGCGCGCGCCGCACCCAACGTGTCAACGTGGTTACTTGGAGGGGTTGTCTCATGGTCATTGGTCGCGCTCGCCGCGTGGATTCTTTCCTCTCACACCGCGACCCCATTTAAATTAGCCACTTTCCGTAGCGCGTGGTTCCTATTGATATTATTGTTGGTGGTCGCAATGTCCGCTGCTCGTGGGGATGACATTTCGCACATATGGCCTACGTTTAGCCCGTTTAAAGATAGTGGTGCACCGGCACTCGCGTTGATGATAGGAATCACCGCGTGGTACCCATTGAATTTATTGATACCGTTTAAGGCGGGACTCGAACGCTTCCATCGGCTAGGAAACTCCGATGCCATGGATCGGTTCCTATTTGACGTTGCCGAAGCGAGCGTTTTTATACAGCTCACTCTGACCGATGGAAAGTTTTATATCGGCAAAATTAAGTCGCTTGCAGCAAATCCGTTGGCCCCGAATTCGTTCGTTCGAATTTTGCCGTACGCGAGCGGCTATCGAAACAAGGACTCAAAGGAACTGGTATTTACCAGCTTTTACGAAGACGTATATGACGAACTGATCAACGAGCCCGGCTTTACTGAAGACAAGCTAGATCAGTTCATAAAGGTGCTCCCTTTTGGAGCGATATTTTCTGCAAATCAATTTGACCCTGACATGTATATCCGATTTAAGCGAGAGGATTCTCCTGAGGAACGATCGAGTAGTGAAGGTGAGTTGGCAGGCGGATAGGTCTTCGAAGCTGCTACGTGGAACCGTTGCATCGTGAAGGCCAAGCGCGGACTATAGTTTCAGGCGGGGCATTTGGCCCATGCATTGACTGGCTAGCACCGTTTCCGGTGCCATCTGCGCCGGGAGCGTCCCCTCCGCCAATGGGCCGTAGGAAAGGCGAGGCATCGAAATGCAGAGGCGGTGGTTTCCGACTGTCGAGACGCTGCCATATTCGGTGCAGCGTATCTATTGGCAGCCGCGATCAGTTAGCATCGAAGCGAACCAAGGTGAGAAATCCTGATGGCCTGGTCAGTAGTCAAATTAACGGACGAAGATATACGAAAATGTGAAGGGTATCGGTTACAGACGCAATTCGAGGGCATCTTTGCAACAGCACTCGCTCCTCAAGACGCCGCGATGTTTGGAAACTTAGACCCTGATGAAGACAATCATCTGTTTTATTTTTCCCCACAGGCGACAGAGATATTCTCGCGATTTCTTAATAAGTATGCTTCGACGGCTTGCGATGCACCCGCCAAGGAATCGGTCGCGCTTCTCGTGGGCCGTTCTGACGCCCAGGATCGGATGCTTTAGAACCCTCAACGCTGATGACCCGTCCGCTGTCACCGTCCAAAACGCCTCTGACCACAGAGGAATTCTCCGCGCTCAAAATGGTAAAGGCGGGGCTACTAATTCCCGAGGCGCTTTTGGGGCGCCTAAAGGGTCTAAAGTTGATCGACCAGCGGCTTGGCGGTTGGACGGTGACGATGGAAGGCGAACTGCGCCTCGGAATGGGAAAGTAGCCTAAACTACCAATCTCCGTTGCTCACGGTTGATTGTGATGGGCCTTGCAACGTTGCACGACCGCCGCCACCCGATCTCCAGCGGTGTCGAGCAGCCGAGCCATCTTGCGCAGGTAGGCGGACCCGCGTTGCATCCATTCAGCAGCCTCCGCGTATGTCTTGGCGGACTTCTCGCTCTCGCACACCCGACGCTCGAGCGTCGCATCGTCCTCGCGGAGCAGCACGCCCATCAGGCGTGCCGCGGCTCCGCGCTTGCGATCCCAAGAGCTATCAAAGCGAGCGAGGTTCAGTCGGATCGGTTTGAACTTGCGCGTCGGCTCCGGCGTTGCCCGAGTTCCAGTGATCTGGCGGAACTCGCGATCAGCGAGGGACATGAGATTTGAACGGCTCCAAGACATGACGACTCCTAAGTGAGACTGACAGGAAAGGTTTGGCTGGGTGACACGGCGGACGGACTATTGACGGACGCATACAGGCTAGTTTTTTAGTGCCTCATTTAAATCAATCACTTAAATTGCGAAGACAGGTACAGGCAGCAGAAGACCTCGTGCTCGAGGTCGCGGAGCTGCGCCGAGAGAAAATCGCGCGTCGCCTTCGGTGACGACAGCAGCGGTCCGGCCAGCAGCGGCTCCGACAGCTGCCTCCGCGCGATCTCGATCGCCGCCTGAAGCTCGGCAAAGCGCGCGGGTCCGAGCCCCCGCTCGGAGCAGAAGCGCTGGCGGTCGGCGGCGATGAGCTTGCGCAGCGAGTGAAAGCTCTTCAAGACCTCGCGTGCGATGTCGAGCGCCGATCGTCCGGCGGTGCCGTTTCGAAGCAGCACGGCCAGGAGCTCCGCGTCCGACAGCGCGGCCGCGCCCTTGGTCAGGAGCTTTTCGCGGGGGCGCTCGTCGGTCGGCCAGTCTTTGATCGGCATGGACCCAGCATGATCGTGCCGCGTGCCGCGTCCAAGGGAGATTTCAGGCGGGAATATCGAGATTCCCCGCTAGGGTGTGGCGCCAGGAAGCAGGCCCCGGTTCCCTTCGACCTCCGCTCGGGCGTACCGTCCGTCCGGGTCAGAGCTACGCGGGCACTGCTACCCGTAATATGTTCCGACGTCCACCTTGGGGCCGCCTGATGAGCAGCGGTCTAGCCGCGGCCTAGAGACCCACCTACGGGTAGCAGTGCCCGCGTAGCTCTGACCCGGACGGGGCGGTACGCCCGAGCGCCGGTCGAAGGGAAACGGGACTTCCGTTCTACCGCCCACACTTTGGCGGAGATTCGGGACGCTAGCGCGAGCCCGGGGCGCATGCCCAGCGAAAGACGGTCTCGCTCTGGGTGCCCGGCACGATCGAGCCCCAGGGGGCCTGCTTCACGTCTATCTGCTCGTTCTGCTGCGCGCCGGCCAGATTGTTCTGCGCGTAATAGTCGACCTCCAGCACGCGCGCACGCTCCCTGGAGCAATCGTATTCGATCTTCTCGACGTCGCTGAAGTAGCTGTCTCCGCCGCCGGTGTGCTGCGCCTCGGGATACTCCTGGCGCAACCAGGCCGTGACCTCGTGACCGGAGCGCTTCAACTGGTGGTCCGTGCTGAAGGCGGCCCATGAGCCGTCCGGGGCGACCGAGCGGAAGGTCCAACCGCCCGAGGGCATGGGGTCCAGGGTTCTGACCCAGGCCATGGGGTCGGCCTTGCGCGCCGCCCGCTCCCGCGCCAACTGCTCGGCGCGCGCCTTCTCCTCGGCTCGAGCCTTGTCGCGCTGCGCCTCCCACGCCTTGGTTTCCTCGGGAGTTTGCGCGAGCACCGTTTCGCCGCGGGCCCAGAGCGCGACGATCATGACCGCGGCGACCTGCGCCAACATCGACCCCCGCATGTTCACCTCCACGATTCGATCCGCCCGAGATCCGCCCCGATGCCGGCTTCAGGGCGAGGAGAGCCGCGCGGCACGGTAATTGTAGGCGACCCGGTAGTAGTAGTCGCGCACCGTGTGACTGCCGCGGGTCAAGCGGCCTTCCATGACCGGGCCGAGGCGCTCGCAATGAGCGGCGATCGAGGGCCCGTCGATATCGTGAGGGTCCCATGCCACCAGCAGGAGCGTCCGGCCGTCCGCCGCCTCTGCGGGGCTCCAGCGCTCGTACATCAGGCCCACGCCGCCGAACAGATGGACGCTCGAGGGACTCAACGTCGTGCCGGTGCGCGCCTCGGCGTAGAAGGCGAGCTCGCTCGCGATCGCATACCGGTCCATGCCGACGATGAGGGGATCGCTGCCGGTATCGGCGCGAACCCGGACGGCAACCGCATCGACCTGGCGGCTGAATTCGCGCCACGCCACCGGAGCGAGCTCGATGTGCTTGCCGTACCCGACGCCCGGGAGCCCCAAGGCCAGATAGTAGAGGCCGGTGCCGAGCGCAATCAGCACGATCATCACCGTCGCCACCCAGGTGCCGCGCAGCGCGCCAATGAGGCCACGTCCGCCGTGAGCCATGGCCACCGCCATGACCGGAAGCGCCGCGACCCAGGGAGCGCCGGTCCAATCGAGCTTGACCTCGTGGCGCAGACTGAAGAGGGTGAACACGGCGAGCGGAAACAGGACGGCGATGCGAAGAAACAGCCACCGCCGCGGGTCGGCGGCGCTCCCGACCGTGCGCCCCCCGGAGCCGAGCGCGGCCGCGACCGCCATGACGCCGATCGGCGTGATCAGCACCAGCGCGGAGCCGATGAGCTTGTGCAGCGAGAAGCGCGGCGCCTCCGCCAGGCGCCGCGAGGTCTGGGAGGCGAACGACGCCCACTGGTGCTCCGCGTTCCAGACCAGCACGGGGGCGAACACCAGCACCGCGAGGAGGGCCGCGAGGTAGGGCTGCGGCCGCCGCCACCAGAGTCGCGAGGGGCGGTCGACGACCATGAAGATCGCGATCACCGGCACCAGCAGGCCGATGGAGTACTTGGAGATCATGCCGAGCCCGAGGGCGACGCCGACCCCCCACCAGGCGCGGGCGTCGCGCGCCACGAGCGCACGCTCGAGATAAAACAAGGTCGCGGCCCACGCCGCGGCGAGCGGCGCATCCGGCGTCATGAGAAATCCCGCCAGGAAGAAAAATGGCAGCGACTGCGCCAGGATCAGCGCGGCGGCGGCGCTCTTCGCGTCGAACAGGTTGCGGGTGAGGCGATAGGTGAACGTCGAGCCGACGGCCGCGCAGACGATCGCGCCGAGGCGCACGCCGAATTCATCGTTGCCCGCAAGCGCGACCCCGGCACGGATGAGCCAGGCAACGAGCGGCGGATGATCGAGATACCCGTAGTCGAGATGCCGCGCGTAGCTCCAGTAGTAGGTCTCCTCGGGCAGCAGATCCACCGCGCCCGCGTAGGCGAGGCGAAGCGCAAATGCATAGATCACGATGCAGGCGGCGAGGCGCGCGCGGCCCGGATCCGCGGCGCCCGAGGCGACATAGGCTGCGCCTACGGCCAGCGTCAGCGCCGCGGCCAGCACCGCCGGGACGAGAGCCGCGCCGATGGGCCAGCCCCACGCGTGACGTGCCGCGGCGAGGACTCCGCCGAGCAGGAGCCAGGCCAGCAGCGCGACCACGAGCAGGCCGGCCGCCAGGCGCCAGCCGCGCACTCTGTTCGGCAAAGTGGCCGGCGCGCCGGAGTTCAGCATGGGGCGATGGATCTGCGAGCGCTCACCGGTTGGTCATCGGTCTCTTCGAGTGCGGAATCTGGGGCGTGCGCCGGTAACGCCGGGTGTTTATAGTACCGCGGATCACCGGACGCGGTGAATCAGGGGAAGCGATACCGACGATGAGCGTGGCCGAGCACCCGCAACCGCACAGATCCGCCGTGAACACGGCGGAAGCTCCGCACCCTGACGTCGCGCGCGCGGGTCCCGAGCTGTCGGTCATCGTGCCGACCTTCAACGAGCGGGACAACATCGCCGAGCTCATCGGACGTCTCATCGACTGCCTCGCGGGCCGGTCCTGGGAGGTTGTCTTCGTCGACGACGACTCGCCGGACGGCACCGCGGATGTGGTGCGCGAGCACGCCGCGGCCGACTCGCGCGTGCGCTGCATCCAGCGGATTCGCCGCCGCGGCCTGTCCTCCGCCTGCGTCGAGGGCATGCTCGCGAGCGCCGCGCCGTACCTCGCCGTGATGGATGCGGATCTGCAGCACGACGAGAGGCTGCTGCCGCAGATGCTGGAGGTCCTGAAGGGGGGCGACACCGACATCGTGGTCGGGAGCCGCTATGCGCCGGGCGGCGACATCGGCGACTGGGACGCACGCCGGGCGCGCATGAGCCGCATCGGCGTACGCTTGAGCCGCGTGCTCGTGCCCGCGGAGCTGCGCGATCCGATGAGCGGATTCTTCATGCTGCGGCGGCCGGTGCTCGAGGGATCGGTGCGCCGCCTCTCCGGCATCGGCTTCAAGATCCTCGCGGACCTGTTCGCCTCATCGCCCCGCCCGCTGCGCTTCAAGGAGCTGGGCTACAAGTTCCGGCTGCGCAAGGCGGGGGAGAGCAAGCTCGACTCGGTGACGGCGTGGGACTACGCCATGCTGCTGCTCGACAAGATGGTCGGCCGATGGATCCCGGTGCGCTTCCTCGCGTTCTCGATCGTCGGCGCGGTCGGGGTCGGCGTGCACTTCGCGGTCCTGACCACCCTGCTGCGCGGCTTCGATCGCGGCTTTTCCTTCTCGCAGACCGCGGCCACGCTCTGCGCGATGACCTTCAACTACACCATCAACAACGTGCTGACCTATCGCGATCGCCGCCTGATCGGTTGGGGTTGGCTCCGGGGCTGGGTGCTGTTCGTGCTCGCGTGCAGCGTCGGGCTCTATGCGAATGTGTCCGTGGCCTCGATGATGAATCGTCTCGGCCGCGGCTGGGTGCTGGCGGCGGTGTCGGGAATCGTCATCGGCGCCGTATGGAACTACGCCGTGACGATGGTGTTCACCTGGGGCCGCTCGCGCAGGTAGGCCGGCGAGCGCGGTGGCGTGCGATCAGCGGCGCGAGAGCGCCCGGGCGGGTACGCCGCACATGTGGCGCGCGATCTCGCGTGCACGGCGGGTGTCGAGCCCCCGGGAGCTGCTGCCCGTGACCATGTCCGCCATTTCGGCGAGGGTCGCGCCGGCGAGGAGGGCCATGCCGCCGCCGATGACGAGCACCGGCAGGAGCACCAGCCAGGAAAGAAGGAATCCGACGGACAGAAAGATAATTTTGACCGGCATCTTGCGCGTTCCTTGGGTCCTTCGAAGACCCTGCCTCTTTGGGCCCGACGGACCCCTACAACCCTGGATGTTAGTCCTACAGCCGTGTAGGAAATCGTGCACTACGTCTCAGTTTTGAGCCCCCGGCTCTCCGATTTGACGTAATATTGACCGCAGAGTGGACACAGTCGCGAGGAGCGGTCGGGGAGATGGCTGTAGAGACCGCGGGGCGGGCGAGAGCCCGGGTGGCGTCGCGATGGGCGTCCCTGGGTCGCGGCGGTGGGCGGCCCCAGGGCGCGGCTACAGCCAGCGGCTGCGCTTGAAGCGAAAGTAGAGCAGCACGTCGATGGCCGCCATGACGGCCAGCGAGGCCAGATAACCGTAGCGCCACTTGAGCTCCGGCATGTGCTCGAAATTCATGCCGTAGATGCCTGCGATCATGGTCGGCACCGCGAGCAGCGCCGCGTAGGCCGCCAGGCGCTTCATGGTCTCGTTCTCCTGCAGGCTCACCATGGAAAGATTGACCGACATGGCGCTGCCGATGGTGTCGCGAATCGAGTCGGTGGTCTGGTTGAGCCGCTGCAGGTGGTCGTACACGTCGCGAAAGTAGAGCGTCGTTCCGGCGCAGAGCACCGGCACGCGGGCGCCCGACAGGTTGGAGACGCTCTCGAGCAGCGGCGCCACGGCATGCTTGATGACGGTGAGCCGCTGCTTCAGCGCATACAACCCTTCGATGTTGGCGCGCGGCGCCCCGGCCGGCGTGAAGATGCGCTGCTCGATGACTTCGAGCTCGTCCTCGAGCTTGTCCAGGATCGGGAAGTAGCGGTCGACCACCGCGTCCATCAGCGCGTAGAGAATGTAGCCGGGACCCTGTTTCAGGAGCTCGGGCTCCCGCTCGCTGCGTGCGCGCACCTCTTGAAAGCCCTTCTGCGCCCTGTTTCGCACCGAGAGCACGTAGTTGTGTCCCACGAACACGGCGAGCTCGCCGATGTGGTACTCCTCGCCCTCCGGCTCGATGAGCCGGAGCACCGCGAACAGCGATCCGCCGTATTCCTCGAGCTTCGGACGCTCGTGTCCGGCCTGAGCGTCCTCGACGGCGAGCGGATGCAGGTTGAACTGCCCGCGCATCTCCTCGAGCTCCGCCGCGGTCGCATCGCGCAGGGCCACCCACACGAAGCCGTTCGGCCGGTCGAGGTATTCCGGAATCCGGGCGACCTCGATGTCGGCGATCTTCTTCCCGTCCTGATACGCGGCGCAGCTGACCAGCATGGGCGAATGGTACGATGGTTCCCGAGGATGACGCGATGACAAAAATTCTGTTGCTGGCCGCCGCGGCGGCATTCCTGCTCTCCACGTCCGCCGGCGCACAGCCGCCGGTCTACGGTGCGGCCGATCCCGGGATCAAGGACGCGAATCGCTTCGATCCGAAGCGTCCGATCGCTCATGAGCTCGACACCGACGTGCCGGACGGATTCACCGTCGGCGCCGTGGGCGACCTCATCATCTCCCGGCCCTTGAGCCAGTACGGCGCGCAGCTGCCGGGGTTCCATGCGGTGCTCGAGGTGCTGCACGGGACGGATGCCCTTTACGGAAATCTCGAGACCACCATCTTCGATGTCCGCAATTTCACGGGAGGCGCGTATTCCTGGGACGGCGACTGGACCAACTCCAGCCTTCCGTCGGTTGCCGAGGATCTGAAGACGATGGGCTTCGGCATCGTCTCGCGCGCCAACAACCACTCGCTCGACTGGGGTCTCGAGGGCATGCGCGAGACCAGCCGCCGGCTCGACGCCGCGGGGCTGATCCATGCCGGAATCGGCGAGGACCGGGGCCTCGCGCGCGCGCCGCAATTCCTCGAGACCGCGCGCGGGCGCGTGGCGCTCGTATCCATCGCCTCGACGTTCCGGCCGACCACGGATGCGCTGCCGCGGGAGGGCGCCGCGCCCGGGCGCCCTGGATTGAGCGCGCTGCGCGTCAGCCGAACGATCGTCGTTCCCGACGAGGCGATGAAGGCGCTGGTACGCACGGCCTGCGTGACGCAGGGCCGTTTCTGCAAGGGGGCGGCGCCCGAAACACTGGACCTGTTCGATGCCACGTTCCGGCGCGGGGCGAAGTTTGCCTACGAGTACTCGATGGACGAGGAGGATCTCGCGGAGATCCTCAAGAACGTGCGGTCCGCGCGCGAGAACGCCGATTTCGTGATCGTCTCGATCCACTCGCACGAGTGCACCGCGGGCTGCGACGACCCGGATCAGCCGCGCGGTCCAGGCGATTTCCTCAAACGCCTGGCCCACGAGGCGATCGACTCCGGCGCGGACCTGTTCGTGACCACCGGCAACCACAACCTCAACGCCGTCGAGCTGTACCGCTCCCCCGTGCGCGGGGTGCGCCCGATCCTCTACGGTCTCGGCAATTTCTTCTGGAGCGACATCCAGGAGCCGTTGCCGCACGACCTCTTCCAGGGCAACCGCAAGCTGCTCGCGCAGGCCTGGAAGGACCCCGCCAAGGCCACCAGCTACGACCTCACGGCGCCCCTCAACCGCGTGACTTTCGCGCATGAGTTCACCTTCGAGAGCGTGATCGCCGTCAGCCGCTTCGACGGCAATCGCCTCGCGGAGCTGCGGCTCTATCCCATCGAGGACGGCTACGGCGAGCGCCTGCCGCGCTCCGGCATCCCGCGTCGGGTGACCGATGCGAAAGTCGCCGCCGACATCTTCGGCCAGATCACCGACGCCACTCGACGGTTCGGGTTGCCGGCGCTGCCGATCACCGTAATCGACAACGTTGCGGTCCTGAAGCCGGCGCCCTGACGAGCACCCCGGCGTCCACGGCCTCCCGAGGCGCCGCCCGCGTCCTCCGGGTCAGAGCTGTTCGGTGACTGCTACCGGTAAATGGTCCATCGACCGCATATCGACCGGGCACCATTGGACGGCCGGACCATGTCCGTCGGACCCCTTACCGGTAGCAGTCACCGAACAGCTCTGACCCGGAGGGCGCGGGCGGCGCCTCGGGAGGCCGTGGACGCCGGGGTGGTCGTCAGGGAGACGGGGCCAGGGTCGCGGGGGCGATGTGCGGGTGCGTGTCGGAGAGCGGCGCTTCGGTCGCGAGAGTACCGGGAGTTTCGAGGGGGATTTTGATGGAGGCGGTCAGACCGGGATTGCCGTTGGTGAGATCCAGGGAGCTGCCGTGCAGCTTTGCCACCGCCTGAACCAAGGCGAGGCCGAGGCCGACGCCGGGGGTGCCGCGGCTGGCATCGCCGCGGTAGAAGCGCTCGACCGCTTTGGCTTTTTCGGAGTCGGCGATGCCCGGTCCGTTGTCGGATACCGAGACCTCGGCGGCTCCGCCGCGGGCGACCACCACGACCTCGATGCGGCCGTTCAAGGGGGCATATTTCAAGGCGTTGTCGATGAGATTGCCGAGGGCCTGCGCGAGCAGGATGGGGTCGCCGGAGACGGTGACGGCGCGATCCGAGCGGAACACGAGGCTGATGTCCTTGAGCTCGGCGGCGGGCGCGTAGAACTCGACCGCGTTGGCCGCGAGGTCGGACAGGTCGAGCGCGACGAATCCCGACCGCCTCATGCCGGAGTCGATCTCGGCGAGCCGCAGCAGGGCGTCGAAGATGCGGATGACGCGATCGACGTCCGCCACCGCGCCATCCACCTGGGCGAAGGTCTCCTCCGCGGGAGGGCGGATGAGCGCGAGCTCCTCCAGCCGCGAGCGCAGCTCGGCGAGCGGCGTACGCAGGTCGTGCGCGATCGAATTCGACACGTTGCGCACCCCGTGAACCAGCAGCTCGATCTGCTCCAGCATGCCGTTGATGGTCCTCGACAGCGTGTTGAGCTCATCGTCGTTGAGCTGCGTCGGCAGGCGGTGCTTCAGGTCGCCGTGGATGATGGCCGAGACGGTCTGGCGGATGCTGTTGACGCGCGACATGAGGGCGCGCCGCGTGATCAGCCCGACGAGGAGGCCGGCGATGGACAGGACCGCGATCGCGGCGGTCAGGCCCCACCAGAAATGGGTCTCCAGCGAGGAGAACAGCGTGTTGGAGCGCCCGACGAGCAGCATGGTGTTGCCGACCTGGGCGACGTGCACGAGCGCCCATTGCTTGCCTTCGTTCGGCACCTCGACCCGCATGCGGTAGTTGCCGGGCGTGGCCGGCACTCCGCTCGGCCACGCTTCGAGATTGCCGGCCAACGGGTGGAGCGATGAGTCGGCGAGCAGCAGGATGCGGTCGCCGGCGATCTGCATGCCGATGCGCGTGTCAATGAAGGCCTTGAGGCCGCCTTCTCCGTCGCGCCGGAAGACGTCCGTGAGACGCTGCGCGTCCTCGTGCAGAATCTCGGCGCGGCCTTCCTGGATGGTCACCTGCCAGGCGTACCAGAGCGGGGCGGCGAACAGCACCAGTGCGGTGATGCCGAGCGCGACGTAGCCGAGCGCGAGCGAAACGGCGGAGGAGCGGATCACCGGCATGCGCGGGGACCCGTCAGTCGTCCGCCGTCACGGTATAGCCGGCATTGCGGACGGTGCGCAGCAGCGGGCGCTCGAAGTCGGCGTCGATCTTCTGGCGCAGCTTGCTGATGTGCACGTCCACCACGTTGGTCTGCGGATCGAAGTGATAGTCCCACACGTTCTCCAGGAGCATCGTGCGCGTCACCACCTGCCCGGCGTGACGCATGAGGTACTCGAGCAGCTTGAACTCGCGCGGTTGCAGCGAGATCGGCCGGTCGCCCCTGATCACCTTGCGCGTCAGCGGGTCCATGTGCAAGTCGCCGACCACGAGGGGCGTCTCCACGTTGATGGACTGCGCGCGGCGGTGCAGCGCGTCGAGGCGCGCGAGCAGCTCGCCGAACGCGAAGGGCTTGGTCAGGTAATCGTCGCCGCCGCTCTTCAGGCCGCGGATGCGCTCGTCCACCTCCGACAGCGCGCTCAGGATGAGGATGGGCGTGCGCTTGCCGGCCTTGCGCAGCACCTCGATGATGGCGAGGCCGTCGATGTCCCCGGGCAGCATGCGGTCCATGACGATCACGTCGTAGGGCTCGCTCGCGGCGAGGAACATGCCGTCGCGGCCGTTTCCGGCGTGATCGGTGGTATGTCCGGCCTCCTGCAGTCCCTTGATGACGAACTGGCTCACGCGCTCGTTGTCCTCGACCAGCAGTATCTTCATCGCGGCTCCCCGACCGGCTCCGTTCCGGTCAGGCGCGGCGGAGCCGGCGATGCGGGCGGCGGCTGCGCCGGCGCGTGGGGAGAACGGTGCCGTCCCTTGAAGCGCAGGCGCAGCTCATCGAGATAGAGGTATACCACCGGCGTCGTGAACAGGGTGAGCGCCTGGCTCAGGATCAGCCCGCCGACCATGGTGTAGCCGAGCGGCCGGCGCAGCTCCGAGCCGGTGCCGTGCCCGAGCGCGAGCGGCAGCGCGCCGAGCAGCGCGGCCATCGTGGTCATCATGATGGGGCGGAATCGCAGCAGACACGCCTGGCGGATGGCGTCGTGCGGCGTCATCCCATGCGAGCGCTCCGCCTGGATGGCGAAGTCGACCATCATGATGCCGTTCTTCTTGACGATGCCGATCAGGAGAATGATGCCGATGAGCGCCATCACGCTCAGCTCGACGTGGAACAGCATCAACATCAGGAGCGCACCGACGCCGGCCGACGGCAGGGTGGAGATGATGGTGAGCGGATGGATGTAGCTCTCGTAGAGCATGCCGAGGATGATGTACACGCACACGAGCGCCGCCAGGATCAGGAACGGCTGGCTCTTGAGCGAGCTCTGGAACGCCTGCGCGGTGCCCTGGAAGTTGCCGGTGATGGTCGGCGGCAGGCGCATGGTCGCCGCCACCCGCTCGATGGCGTCGACCGCCTGTCCGAGCGCCGCGCCGGGCGCGAGATTGAACGAGAGCGTCACGGCGGGGAACTGGCCCTGGTGGTTGATCGACAGGTAGGTGACGCGCCGCGTGTCGTACTTGGTCATCGCCGACAGCGGCACCATCTGGCCGGTCAGGGGCGACTTCAGATAGAGCTTGTTCAAGGTGTCGGGATCGCCCTGCAGCGCCGGCGTCACCTCGAGCACCACGTGATAGCTGTTCAACTGCGTGAAGAACTGCGCCGCCTGGCGCTGTCCGAAGGCATCGTAGAGCGCGAGGTCCACCGCCGCGGGCAGGATGCCGAAGCGCGAGGCCTGGTCGCGGTCGATCTCGACCGACAGCATGCCGCTCGAGGTCTGCTGGTCGGAGGCCACGTCCCGGAGCTGCGGCAGCTTCTTCAGCTGCTCGAGCATCTTCGGCGCCCACTCGTTCAGCTCATCGATGTTGGAGTCCTGCAGCGTGTACTGATACTGCGTGCGCGAGGTGCGCCCGCCGACGTTGAGGTCCTGCGACGCCTGGAGGAACAGCGTCGCGCCCGAGACCTTGGCGAGCTGCGGCCGCAGGAGGTTGACCACCTCGTCGGCGCTGTGGCTGCGCTCATCGCGCGGCTTCAGGCCGATGACCACGAAGCCGTTGTTGACCGGACGGCTGCCCCCGAGGCCGGTCGCGTAGCTCTGGATGTCGGGGTCCTTCTCCAGCACGTTCGTCAAGGCATGCTGCCGCCGCACCATCTCCTGGAAGGAGATGTCCTGCGGCCCGTCGGACAGGCCGGCGATGATGCCGGTGTCCTGCTGCGGAAAGAACCCCTTCGGAATGATGATGTAGAGCACGATGGTGGAGACCACCGTCGCGACGAACACGATCAAGGTCGCGCGCTTGTGGTCGAGCACGAAGTCGAGGCCGCGCGTGTAGCCCGCCAGGATCTTGTCGAAGGCCTTCTCGATGACCATGTAGGCGCGGCCGTGCTTGACGTGCTTCTCGTCCCTGAGGAACAGCGCGCACATGGTGGGCGAGAGCGTCAGCGCCACGAACGCCGAGATCACGATGGTCATCGTCAGGGTGATCGCAAACTCCCGGAACAGCCGGCCGATGATGCCGCCCATGAGCAGCAGCGGTATGAACACCGCGATCAGCGAGATGCTGATCGACATGATGGTGAAGCCGATCTCCCCCGCGCCCTTAAGCGTGGCCTCGAGGGGCGGGAGCCCTTCCTCGATGTGCCGGTAGACGTTCTCGAGCATGACGATGGCATCGTCCACGACGAATCCGACCGCGATGGTGAGCGCCATCAGCGACAGGTTGTCGAGGCTGTAGTTGAGCACGTACATCGTCGCCGCGGTGCCGAGCAGAGCCAGCGGCACGGTGACGCCCGGAATGATGGTCGCCCAGGCGTTGCGCAGGAACAGGAAGATCACCATCACCACGAGGG
This sequence comes from Steroidobacteraceae bacterium, assembly GCA_036272295.1. GTDB lineage: Bacteria > Pseudomonadota > Gammaproteobacteria > Steroidobacterales > Steroidobacteraceae > Bog-1198. Next base: position 31,870 of record DATAYZ010000136.1, on the reverse strand, counting down.
CGATGGTGAGCAGAAGCGTGAACTCCACGTCGTGGACCGACGCCTGGATGGTGGTGGTGCGGTTGGCGACCTGGTCGACCTTGATCGACGGCGGCACCGAGGCGAGCGCGTGCGGGAGGAGCGCCTGGACGCGTTGCTCGGCGTCGATCACGTTCGCGCCCGGCTGCTTGTAGATGAGCAGCAGGATGCCGTTGTGCCCGTTCTGCCAGGCCGTCAACAGCGTGTTCTCGGGGCCGTCGACCGCGACGCCGATGTCGCGGATGCGCACCGGCGCCCCGTTCTTGTAGGCGACCACCACGTTGTTCCACGGCGCCGCCTTGAGGAGCTGATCGTTGTCGTAGATCGCCATGCTGCGCCGGGGTCCGTTGATCGAGCCCTTGGGCGCGTCCACCGTCGCCGTGGAGATGACGCTGGCGACGTCCTCCATCTGCAGGCCGAGCGCGGCGAGCTTGGTGGGATCCACCTGCACGCGCACCGCGGGCTTCTGCTGGCCGCCGATCGACACCTGCGCGATGCCCGGGATCTGGGAGATCTGCTGGGCGAGGATGTTCTCGGCGTAGTCATCGACGGTCGTCACGGGCAGCACGTCGGAACGGACCGACAGGATCAGGATCGACGAATCGGCCGGATTGACCTTGCGGTAGGAGGGCGGCGTCGGCAGGTTCTTCGGCAGCTGGCCGCCGGCGGCGTCGATGCCGGTTTGAACGTCTTGCGCGGCCGCGTCGATGCTGCGGTTGAGGTCGAACTGCAGCGTGATCTGCGTGGTGCCGAGCACGTTGGTCGAGGTCATCTGCGACAGGCCGGAGATCTCGGCGAACTGATATTCCAGCGGCGTCGCCACCGAGGAGGCCATGGTCTCGGGACTCGCGCCCGGCAGCTGCGCCGTCACCAGGATGGTCGGGAAGTCCACCTGCGGCAGAGGCGCGACCGGCAAGAGCGGAAACACGACGAGGCCGACCAGGAACAGGCCCCCCATCAGCAAGGAGGTCGCGATCGGGCGCCTTACGAACGGCTCGGAAATGCTCATGAGGTCGAATTACCGGCCGGCCGCGGTATGGAGTTGGGCGCCGGCCGGAGCGGCGGGACGGCGTCCGCGGCCGCAACGCCCGGCTGGGTGGGCGCAATCGGCGCGGCTGCGGGAGTCGCGGGCACACCACCCGGCGCCGAGGACGCGGCGGCCGGCATCGAGGACGCGGCGGCCGGCGTCGAGGACATGGGAACGGGCGCGTGCGACGAGGACTTCCCGCCGTGCGTGCCCGCCGCGGATGTACCGGCGGCGGCGAGCGACTCATTGCTCACGCGGACGTGCGTGCCGGCCTGCAGCCGATACTGATTGCTGGTGACGACGCGCTCGTTGAGCGCGAGCCCGGAATTCACCACCGTGGCTCCGCCGCTGTCCTCGCCGATCTTGATCGGCCGCACCTCGACGGTCGAGTCGGACTTGACCACATAGGTGAAGGGCCCGTCCGGTCCGAGCTGCACCGCGGACGTCGGGATGGTCAGGGCATCGTGCAGCGTGCGCACCAGCACCCGGGCGTTCACGTACTGGCCGGGCCAGAGCGAGTCGTGCTCGTTGGTGAACACCGCCTTGAGTTTGGCGGTGCCGGTGGCCTGGTCGATCTCGTTGTCCACCAGCATGAGCTTGCCGCGATCGAGCTCGGTGGTGGAGTCGCGCGACAGGGTGGTGACCTCGACCGGGCCGGCCGCGAGCGCCGCGTTCACGGCCGCGATCGACTCCTCGGGGAGCGTGAACACCACCGAGATCGGCTGCACCTGCGTGACCACGACGATGCCGGTGGTTGCGGCCGCGTGCACGATGTTGCCGGGGTCGACCAGGCGGATGCCGGTGCGGCCGTCGATGGGCGAGGTGATCCGCGTGTACTCGAGCTGGGTCTTGGCGTTGTCGATGACGGCCTGATCGACCTTGATCTGCGCATCGAGCTGGTCGACCGCGGCGTGCTGCGTGTCGACCGTCTGCTTGCTCGCGAGATTTTGCGGCTGCAGCAGCGTGTAGCGATCGAGATCGCGCTTGGCATTCCCCAACTGCGCCTCGTCCTTGGCCTTGGTGGCGAGCGCCTGCTCGTACGCGGCCTGGTTCGGGCGCGGATCGATCTGCGCGAGCAGGTCGCCCTTGTGCACGGTCTGACCTTCGGTGAAGGCCACCTTCTCGAGCTCGCCGTCGACGCGCGCCGTGACCGTGACGGTGTAGAACGCCTGCACGGTGCCGAGGCCGGTGAGGTAGATGGGCACGTCGGCGTGGGCTGCAGGCGCGGTCTCGACGGCGATGACCGGCGGCGCCTTGCGGTCGGCCGCGTCGGCGGACTTGTGGAACACGGTGCGCCAGCCTATCAGCACCACCGCCGCGACCAGCGCGCCAATCCAGAGTGTCTTGCGGTTCTTCGAAAGCTCGTTCATCGGCCCATTACCCTTGATGCCAACCGCCGCCGAGCGCGGTGTAGAGATTCACCAGTGCCTGAAGGCGCGAGTAGTGCACCTGCACGAGCTGGTCCTGCGCGCTGAACAGCGCATCCTCCGTGTTGAGCACGTTCAATATGTTCACGGTGCCCGCGGACATCTGCGTCTGTGCGAACTCATAGGCCCGCCGTGCGGTGGCCACCGCGTCCTCCTGCCGCTTCGCCTGCTCGGCGGTCTGGCGGGTGGCGACCAGCGCGTCCTCGACGTTGCCGAAGGCGCTGATCACCGTCTTGTGATAGTCCGCGAGCAGCTCGCGGTAACGCGCGTTGCTGTAGGTCACCTGGCCGCGCAGCGCGCCGCCGTGAAAGATCGGCTGCGTGAGACTGGCCGCCACGTCGTATATCCGGTTGGGCGGGCTCACCAGGGAGGCGAGCTGCGAGCTCGCGTAGCCCCCGCTCGCCGTGAGCTCGATGCTCGGGAACAGCGCGGCCCGCGCGACGGTGATGTCGGCGTTGGCCGCGATCAATTGCTGCTCGGCCTCGGCGACGTCCGGCCGGCGCGCGAGCAGCTCCGAGGGCATGCCCTCGATGACGGACGGGCTCGAGAGCTTGTCGAGCGTGCCGGCGTCGATGTCGAGCGACTCGGGCGTGCGCCCGATGAGCACGGCGAGCGCGTGCACGGTCTGGCGGAATTGCTGCTCGAGCGGCGGTACCGCGGCGTTGAGGAGCGCCACGGCGGTCTCCTGCTGGGCAACGTCGAGGCCGGTGGCCGTGCCCGCCTCGAGCTCGAGCCGGAATCCGTCGAGGATCTTGCGCCCGTTGGCGAGATTTTCCTCGGCGACGCGGATGCGGTCGCGCAACTCGAGCGCCTGCAAATACGTGGTCGCGACGCTGCTCACCACCGTGAGCGCCACGGTCTCGCGGTCGTAGCGGCTGGCCTCGGCGGCCGCCCGGGCCGCATTGCGCAACGCCCGGTTCTTGCCCCAGAAATCGAGCTCGTAGCTTGCCGAGAGCTCCGGGCTGAAGGCGTTGAAGACCTTGGGACCCTCGCCGTTCACCTGGGCCCGCTCGCGCGCGGCCGTTGCGCCGGCGTCCAGCGAGGGCAGCAGGGGAGCGCCCGCGATGCGCACCTGCGCGTCGGCCTCCTCGACGCGCGCGATGGCGGCGGCAAGGTCATCGTTGCTGCGCTCGGCGGCCGTGATCAGCTCGTCGAGCTTGGTGGACCCGAACCCCTGCCACCAATCCGCCGCCGGCCAAACAGGACCCGCGTCCGGCGTCTTCGCCGCGCCCGGGGTGTCCGGCGTGGTCGACTCCTGCCAGGCTGCGGGCGGTGGAATGTCCGGCCGGTGGTACGTCGGACCGATGCAGCCGGTCGAGAGGCAGGCAAGACCGCTCAGGATCGATGCCAGAAACGGTCCCGGCACCGGCGCCCGGCTCGGCGTGCGCGAGGGCGCAGGGAATGGCGTCCGGAGGGGCACGCGGAACGGCGTCCGGACGGGTGCAGGGGTCGGCATGCCGCCACCCTGGCGTCGAGGCGATTAAGCCCCCGTGGTCGGATTGTTAAAATCAGTTAATGGGGGCGGCCGAGCGCGGCGTCAGCGGCTCGATGCCTGCAGGTAGGCGTCGATCAGCGCACGCGCGGCGGGGAGCGCCGCGGCAATGGGGCCGCTCGCCCCCGGGAACACGAGGCGGGTGAAGTAGCCCCCGTCCATGAGCAGCATGAGCGCATCTCCCAGTCCCTCGGGGTCCCGCACCTCGAGGGCGCCGGCAAGCTCGTGCAGGCGCCGCCGGACTCTTTCCTTATAGTCGCGAACCAGATTGCTGAGCGCATCCTCTTCGTCGGTGATCTCGACCGCGGCATTGCCGAGCGCGCAGCCGCGACAGGTCTTGGTGTTGGCAAATTCGAGCTGGGCCTCGAACAAGGCCTCGATCTGGCGGCGGGGCTCGCCGGGATGGCGGGCGACCGCGCTATCCCACCAGACCCAGTACTCCCGCTCCTGCTCGCGCAGGTATTCGGTGACCAAGGCATCCTTGGAGGCGAAGCTGCGGTAGAAGCTCATTTTGTTGGAGCCCGCCTCGGCGGCGATGGCGTCCACTCCGACCCCGTGGATCCCGCGCCGATAGAAGAGCTCGCAGGCGGTATCGAAGATCCGATCCCGTACCCGAGTTTTGCCGGCCGGGGGCGCGCCCGAGCTCCCCTCATCGTCCCGGCTCATACCTGATTGCTTGCTACTCATGCCCAACTCTTGGTTGACAGCGGCGTTACCGGTCGGTAACGTACACCGGAAGTTACTTACCAGTAACTCACATAGACAGCTTGTCGATCCTAAAGTTCTAAGTCAACGTTTTTCGGAGCATCCATGATCTGCGGTCATTTCACACGAATTCTAGCCGTTCTCGGGGCGGGAGTAATGGCCCTCGCGCTGGTTTCTTGCAGCCGGTCCCAGGCCGAGGCCCGGCCTGCTGCACCGCAGCTGCCGTCCGTCACCGTCGCCCGGGTGCTCTCGCGGCCGCTGCGCCACGCGGAGGAGTTCACCGGCAACCTCCAAGCGGTCAACACCGTCGAGGTGCATCCGCGCGTCACGGGCTATATCGACAGCGTGGGCTTCACCGAGGGTGCCCGGGTCGAGAAGGGGCAGCTGCTGTTTCAAATCGACCCGCGGCCTTTCGACATCGAGATCGACCGGCTGCGTGCCGAGCTCAAAAGGGCGCAGGCCAAGCTCGAGTTCGCGAGCGCCGGCAGCGCGCGCGCCGAGCGCTTGTTCGCCCAGAATGCCATCGCGCGCGAGGAGTACGAGCAGCTCACGTCGGCCCACACGGAAGCCGACGCCGATCTCGCCTCCCTCGCGGCGCAGCTCCACGCCGCGCAGCTGAACCTCGAGTACACGCACGTGCGCTCGCCCATCGACGGCCACGTGTCGCGTGCGCTGATCACGCCCGGAAATCTGGTCTCGCCGACGGCGCTCCTGACCTCGGTCGTGTCCGACGATCCGATCTACGCCTACTTCGACACCGATGAGGCCACGTACCTCAAATTCAGCGCCGCGGGGCACATGAGCGGCAGCCCCGTATACCTCGGGCTGGTCGGCGAGCAAGGCTATCCGCATCGAGGCGTGCTCGACTTCGTCGACAACCGGGTGACCGCCGAGAGCAGCACGATTCACGCGCGGGCCGTTTTCGACAATCATGACGGGCGTTTCACGCCCGGCTTGTTCGCGCGCATCAAGCTGGTCGCGAGCGACAGCTACGAGGCCATCCTCATCGACGAGCGCGCCGTCGGCAACGACCTTGGCAAGAAGTTCGTGCTGGTGTTGAAGCCCGACCAGACGCTCGAATACCACGCCGTGACGCTCGGCGCGCGGATCGACGGCCTGCGCGTGGTGCAGGACGGCCTCAAGCCCGCCGACGTGGTGGTGATCGACGGACTGCAGCACGTCATGGCGGGCGCCAAGGTCAAGAGCTCGCGCGTGCCCATGACGGAAGGCGGCGCCGCGCTCGCGCAGGTGGCCGTGGACGGCGACGCCGTCGTCGCCAGCGCGCGGTGACCTTGGCCCCCCGCAGCCCCGTAGCCGACGCAGCATCGAAACCACCGACTCTCGCGTACCGACCGCCACAGCCCCCGAGCACCCCATGAACATCTCGCGCTTCTTCATCTCACGACCGATCTTCGCCGCGATGCTGTCGGCGCTGATCCTGCTCGCAGGCCTCATCTCCCTGCCGGGACTGCCCATCAGCGAGTATCCGGAGGTGGTTCCTCCGACGGTGGTGGTGCGCGCGAACTACCCGGGCGCGAGCCCCGGCGTGATCGCCGACACCGTCGCCTCGCCGCTCGAGCAGTCGATCAACGGCGTCGAGGACATGCTCTATCAGTATTCCCAGGCCACCTCCGACGGCGTGATGACGCTGACCGTGACGTTCAAGCTCGGCACCGACATCGACAAGGCGCAGGAGCAGGTGCAAAACCGCGTCGCACAGGCGCTGCCCAAGCTGCCGCAGGACGTGCAGCGGCTCGGCGTGGTCACCAACAAGTCCTCGCCCGACATCACGCTCGCGGTGTTCGTCTATTCGCCGAACGGACGCTACGACCAGACCTACCTGTCGAATTTCGTCGCGCTGCGCATCAAGGACGAGCTGGCGCGGCTCGACGGTGTCGGCGACGTGCAGCGCTTCGGCGGCGGCGACTACTCGATGCGCGTGTGGCTGGATCCGGAGCGGGTCGCGGCCCGCGGGCTCACCACGGATGACGTCGTCCGCGCGATCCGCGAGCAGAACGTGCAGGTGGCCGCCGGACAGCTCGGCGCTCCGCCTAGCGCGAACGGCGCGAGCTTCCAGCTCTCGGTCAACACGCGGGGACGGCTGCGCGACGAGACCGATTTCGAGAACATCATCGTCAAGACCGGCGCGGCGGGGCAGCTGGTGCGCCTGCGCGACGTTGCGCGCGTGGAGCTCGGCTCCGACAACTATGCGCTGCGCGCGATGCTCGACAACCGGGTCGCGGTCGCGATTCCGATCTTCCAGCGGCCGGGCAGCAACGCGATCGCGGTGTCCGACGAGGTGCGCGCCAAGATGGCGGAGCTGAAGAAGAGCTTCCCCGAGGGCATCGACTACAACGTCGCCTACGATCCCACCGTGTTCGTGCGCGGCTCGATCCACGCGGTTCTGCACACGCTGCTCGAAGCCATCGTGCTCGTCGTCATCGTGGTGATCGTGTTCCTGCAGACCTGGCGCGCCTCGGTCATCCCGCTGATCGCCGTGCCGGTTTCGCTGATCGGCACCTTTGCCGTGATGCACGTGCTCGGCTTCGGGCTCAACGCGCTGTCGCTGTTCGGCCTCGTGCTCGCGATCGGCATCGTCGTCGACGACGCCATCGTCGTGGTCGAGAACGTGGAGCGGAACATCCACGAGGGACTGGCGCCGCTCGATGCGACCCGCCAGGCGATGAAGGAGGTCACCGGACCCATCATCGCGACGGCCCTCGTGCTCTGCGCGGTGTTCGTGCCGACCGCGTTCATCAGCGGCTTGTCGGGACAGTTCTACAAGCAGTTCGCGCTCACCATCGCGAGCAGCACGGTGATCTCCGCCTTCAACTCGCTCACACTCTCGCCCGCGCTGTCGGCCGTGCTGCTGAGGCCGCGCGGCGCGCCGCCCGACCGGGTCACGGTGCTCCTCAACCGCTCGCTCGGCTGGTTCTTCCGGCCGTTCAACCGGTTCTTCGGGCGCGCCAGCGGCGGCTACGTCGGCACGGTCGGGCGCCTCCTGCGCTCGAGCTCGATCGCGCTCTTCGTCTACGGCGGCCTGATCGCCCTGACCTGGCTGGGGTTCGCGCACACGCCCACGGGCTTCGTCCCGCAGCAGGACAAGCAGTACCTGGTGGCCTATGCACAGCTTCCGGACGCGGCCACGCTGGATCGTACCGAGAGCGTGATCCGGCGCATGACTATGGATGCGCTCGCGACGCCCGGGGTCGAGGCCGTGCCGGCATTCCCCGGCCTGTCGATCAACGGGTTCACCAACGCCACCAATGCGGGCATCGCGTTCACGCCGCTCAAGTCCTTCGAGGAGCGGCGCGATCCGTCGCAGTCCGCCGGCGCGATCGCGGCGGCGCTGTCCGCCAAGTACTCGAAGATCCTGGACGCATACGTCGCGGTGTTCCCGCCGCCGCCGGTGCAGGGTCTCGGCACCATCGGCGGCTTCAAGCTCGAGATCGAGGACCGCAGCAATCTCGGGCCGGACGAGCTGTATCGCCAGACGCAGAACCTGCTCGCCAAGGCGCGGCAGCGGCCGGAGCTCGCGGGGCTGTTCTCCGGCTTCCAGGTCAACGTTCCGCAGGTCCAGGTGGACGTCGACCGCGAGAAGCTCAAGGCGGCGGGCGTCAACCTGCAGGACGTGTACGACACCATGCAGGTGTACCTCGGCGGCCTGTACGTGAACGACTTCAATCGCTTCGGGCGCACCTATCAGGTGAATGCACAGGCCGAGGCCGGCTTCCGCCTGAGCTTCGAGGACATCGGGCGCCTGAAGACGCGCAACAGCCGGGGCGACATGATTCCGCTGTCGAGCTTCGTCGACGTGCACGAGTCGTCCGGACCCGACCGCGTCATGCACTACAACGGGTATGCCTCGGCCGACGTGAACGGCGCGCCGGCACCCGGCTACAGCACCGGCCAGGCGCAAAAGGCCATGGAGGAGGTCGCGCGCCGGGAGCTGCCGAACGGCATGCGCTTCGAATGGACCGAGCTCACCTACCAGCAGATCCTCGCCGGCGACACTGCGGCGTACGTGTTCCCGCTGGTGATCCTGCTGGTGTTCATCGTGCTCGCGGCGCTGTACGAGAGCATCAGCCTGCCCCTGGTGGTCATATTGATCGTGCCGATGTGCCTGCTCTCCGCCATCCTCGGCGTCGAGATCGGGGGCGGCGACAACAACGTCTTCACGCAGATCGGCCTGATCGTGCTGGTCGGGCTCGCCTGCAAGAACGCGATCCTCATCGTCGAGTTCGCGAAGGATCGCGAGGCTCAGGGGGAGAGCGTGTTCCAGGCCGTGCTGGACGCGTGCCGGCTGCGGCTGCGGCCGATTCTCATGACCTCGATCGCCTTCATCATGGGCGTGGTGCCGCTCGTGACCTCGCACGGAGCCGGCGCCGAGATGCGCCGCGCCATGGGAGTGGCCGTGTTCTCGGGCATGCTCGGCGTGACATTCTTCGGGCTGCTGCTGACGCCCGTGTTCTACCTGGTCGTGCGGCGATTGTCGGGCCGCCGGCGTGCACGGGCCGCCCTCGCCGGGCCGACGCTCGATACGGCGGAGGTGCGATCGTGAGGCACGGAGGTGGGATCGTGAGGCGCGAACGCCCGTCGACGGGAATGTCGGCACGCAACGCGATGCGGGGCGCGGCTCTCGGCTTCGTATCCGCGGTGCTCGCCGCCTGCGCGGTCGGCCCGACCTATCGCGCCCCGGCGGCGGCCGCGGTCACGCCGCACAACCTGGGCGCGGCATTCACGGCCGCCGCGCCGCCGGCCGAGTGGTGGCGGCAGTTCGGCGATCCCGTGCTCGCCGAGCTCGAGTCGCGCGCTCTCGACCAGAATCTCGACCTCGCGCTCGCGGTCACGAGGGTGCGGGCCGCGCGCGCGGCCTTCTCCGTGGCGCGCTTCGACCAGGCACCGCACGTGACGCTCGATGGATCGTATGAGCGCAGCAAGGAGCAGCAGCCGGGATTCACCACCGACCGCGTCGACGTCGACGCGACCAGCGTCGGATTCGATGCAAGCTGGGAGCTCGACCTCTTCGGCCGCGTGCGGCACGAGGCCGGCGCGGCGCGGGCCGAGCTCGGCGCGCAGCAGGCGGATCTCGCCGACGCCCGGGTCATCGTGGCCGCGGAGGTGGCGCGCAACTATTTCGAGCTGCGCGGCGCGCAGCGGCGCATCGCGGTGGCGCACGACAACATCAAGAACCAGGAGGAGGCGCTGCGCCTCACGCAGGTGCGATTCGAGGCCGGCAAGGTCACCGAGCTCGACACGGACAGCGCGACGGCCCGTCTCGAGGCAACCGAGGCCTCGCTGCCGTTGCTCGAGGCCGACGCGAAGCAGCATGCCTATCGGCTCGCGGTGCTGCTCGGCGCGCCGCCGGGAGCGCTCGATGATCGGCTGGTCGCGGTGCCGGTGAGCGTCATGACGGCGCCGTTGCCCATCGGGGATGTGTCGACGCTCCTGCGCACGCGGCCCGACGTGCGCGCCGCGGAGCGCGGGCTCGCGGCCGCCACCGAACGCGTGGGAGTCGCGACCGCGGATCTGTTTCCGCGCGTGACCTTCACGGGATTCGTCGGATTCCTGTCGGGCGACACCTCGCAGCTCGGCAAGGCGGCGAGCCGCGCATGGCTCATCGCGCCGGCGGTGAGCTGGCCGGCGCTCGACCTCGCCTCGGCGCATGCCCGTTTGCGCGGCGCACGGGCCGAGGCCGACGGCGCGATTGCCGTGTATCGCAAGGCGGTGCTGTCCGCCTTGGAGGATTTCGAGGACTCGTGCGTGAGCTACGGCGCCCAGGAATCGCGTCTCGCGAGCGTGCTCCGGCAGGCGGAGGCATCGCGCCGCGCGGAGCGGCTGGCCGAGATTCAGTATCGCGAGGGCAGCATCAATTTCCTGGTGCTGCTCGATGCGCAGCGCACGCTGCTCGACGCGGAAGACGCGCTCGCCCAGGCCGAGACGGCCGCCAACACAGGAGCCGTTGCCGTGTACAAGGCGCTGGGCGGAAGCGGCGAGGGGGCCACGTCGCCGGCCGTGGCAGGGTCGTCGCACGCGGCTAGCAGTGTGGGCGCCAGGCAGGAGGCCCCGGTTCCCTTCGACCTCCCACCGCGCGGGCGTACCGCCCCGTCCGGGTAAGAGCTACGCGGGCACTGCTACCCGTCATATGTTCCGACGTCCACCTTGGGGCCGCCTGATGAGCAGCGGTCTAGCCGCGGCCTCGAGACCCACCTACGGGTAGCGGTGCCCGCGTAGCTCTTACCCGGACGGGGCGGTACGCCCGCGCGGAGGTCGAAGGGAACCGGGGCCTCCTGCCTGGCGCCCACACTTCTAGGTCGACGGCGGCTTCCAGTGCGTCAGGAACTGCGTGAGCGCGCCCGAGGTCATGTGGCGCATGTCCTCGAATTCGCCGCCGGTCTGGCTGAACAACAGCTTGCCGCGCTCGTCGAGCAAGGCGAGGGCGGGAACCCCCTTGCGCAGGGGTATCCGATAGCGGGCGGCGATGTCGAGGTTCTCGTCCATGCGGCCGACGTTGACGTGCACCAGCACGTAGCCCGCATCGAGCAGCGGCCGGTTCGCCGGGTCATGGAAATAGAGGTCGAGGACGTGGCAATCCGTGCACCAATTGCCGCCGAAGTCCACGATCACCCGCTTGTGCGCCGCGGAGGCCGCGACGAGCGCCGCGTGCAGATCCGCCTGGGCCTGACCCGCGGGCGGGTAGATGTCGGGCTGCGAGGCGCGGACCGTCCCGGCGAAGGCGAGCGCCAGCAAGGCGCCGGCAGCCACCCGCACGCTCCTGCGAGCGCCCGCGCCTAGCTCCGCACCGGCGTCGATGCCCATGCGGGAATGCTACCCGATTTTGGGCTATCGAGCGTTGTCCTGGCTCCGCCCGTCGGTCCCCATCGGCGGCGTGTTGTCCTCGACGTCCAGGCCGTCGTTGTAAAGGGTGTCCGTCTCGTCGTCGAGCCGGAGGGTGCCATCCGGGTTGCGGCCCTTCTCCTTCTTGACGTGATCGACGGCGCGCTTGCGATCCGGGCCGGTCAGCTCCTCGCCGTGCAGATCGCGGTCGCCATCATCGCTGGCGCCAGATGTGTTGCTCATGCGTTACTCCTGTTTGTGGGACACACCGAGGCTAGGGCGCCCGCCGGGGCGCGACCATCTCTGCGCGGCGCCGAACGGTGTAGGGTTCGGCCGACACGCGGGGCTGCCCACCCCCGCGCTGCCTCATCGGTTCGGCGCGCACGCCGTGTATCCTTCGGGCGGATGAGGCAGGTCCTTTTTGCACTGGTGCTCGCGATGACGGCGCTCGCCCCGGCGAGGGCGGCGGACCCGCAGGGCTACAAGGTCGACATCGCCTCCGTCGGCAACGGCGAGATGGATTCGACCCTGAAGGCCACCTCGGATCTCGAGGGGCTGCGCAAGACCGCGCCGGTGGGGCCCTTCGGGCTGATTGCCCGGGCACGCAGCGACATCGACCGGTTGAAGACCGCGCTGGAGAGCTTCGGCTACTATCAGAGCACGGTCACCATCAAGATCAACGACATCCCGGTGACCAACCCGAGTCTCGGCGAGACGCTGGTGGCGCTGCCCAAGGGCACCGACGCCCGCGTTGCGGTCAGCTTCAAGCTCGGGCCGCTCTATCATCTCGGGCGGATCGACATCGACGCCGACCTTCCGGACGAGGTGCGCAAGACGCTCGGCTTGAAGACCGGCGATCCGGCTGTTGCCGGCAACGTGCTCGCGGGCGAGACGCGGCTGCTGACGGCGCTCGAGGAGCGCGGCTATGCCTTCGCGAAGGTCGACCCGCCGGTCGCCTACGAGGCCGCCGATACGCCGACCCTGGACCTCCGCTTCCACGTGGACATCGGTGCGCACGTCAACGTGGGCGAGATTCATTTCCGCGGCATGAAACGCACCCGCGAGCCGTTGTTGCGCAGCCGGGTTCTGCTGCACACCGGGCAGCCCTATAGCGCGTCCGCCGTGGAGCAGGCGCGGCGCGACCTGTTGTCGCTTGGCGTCTTCACCCAGGTGAGCGTGATTCTCGGCACGCAGGTCGACGCGACGGGAGGCGTGCCGATCACGTTCCGGGTGCGCGAGCGCCTGCGGCATACGATCTCGGTCAACGCCGCCTATTCGAGCGATCTTGGCGGCAGCGCGGGCGTCACCTGGACCGACCGCAACCTGTTCGGCCATGCGGAGCAGTTGACGCTCGCGGCCTCGATCATCAACGCGGGCGGCAGCGACACCACCGGCATCGGCTATGACACGAGCGCGAAGCTGCTGCTTCCCGATTTGGGGCGCCGCGATCAATCGCTGCTGTTCACCGTCGGCGCGCTCAAGCAGCAGCTCCAGGCCTACGACCAGACCGCGAAGACGACCACGGTAACCCTCACGCGCAAGCTGTCGAGCCTGTGGACCGTGAGCGCCGGCGGCTCGGCGATCGACGAGCAGATCATGCAGGAGGGCGCCACGAACTTCTACACGCTGCTCTCGAGTCCGTTCAGCGTGACCTTCGACTCGACCCATCTGCCTTCGCCGCTGGACGACCCGCGCCGTGGACTGCGCACCACCCTGACCTTGACGCCGACGCTCGCGCTCGGGCATCCCAATGCGCGCTACCTGATCACGGTGTTCAAGGCATCCGCCTACTTCGACCTGAATCATCTCTTCGCCATCGAGCCCGGGCGCACGGTGCTCGCCGCGCGCGCCCTGGCGGGCATCGCCAAGGGAGCGGGGGAGTTCAGCCTGCCTCCGGACCAGCGCTTCTACGGCGGCGGCAGCTCGACCATCCGCGGCTACGGCTATCAGAAGGTCGGGCCGACGTTTCCAAACGACCCGACCACGCCGATCGGCGGCACCGCGATCACCGCGGGCGGCGTCGAGCTGCGGCAGCGATTCGGCGGGAATTTTGGCGCCGCCGTATTCATGGACGCCGGGCAGGTGAGCGCGAGTCTGAAGGCGGTTCCGGGAGAGGTGCGCGTCGGCTACGGCGCGGGTATACGCTATTACACGCCCATCGGGCCCCTGCGGCTGGATTTCGCCCTGCCGACCAAGCGGGGCCCCAATGACGATGCGTTCGAGGTCTACATCGGACTGGGACAGGCGTTTTGAAGCGGCGCGCACTCAAGATCACGGCATGGACCCTGGGCGGCCTGGCCGCGGCGGTGCTGCTCGTGCTCGGCGCCGTGTTGCTCATCGGCAACACCGACGCCGGCCGCCGCACGATCGAGAGCTGGACCGGCAAGCTCACCTCCGGACACGTACGCCTCTCCGGCCTCGCGGGCTCCTTCCCCGCGCACCTGCGCCTGCAGCGCCTGGAGCTCTCGGATGCGCGGGGCGTGTGGCTGTCGATCGACCACATCAGCCTCGACTGGTCGCCGCTCGCCGGGCTCGCGGGCCGGCTGCAGATCGACGCGCTGCATGCGGACCGCCTCGACATGGAACGGCTGCCGCAGTCGACCTCGCCCAGCACCAAGCCCGTGTCGATTCCGCAGATCGACGCGGGCCGAGTGAGGGTCGACCGCGCCGACCTCGGCGCCGAGCTTGCCGGCCGCCCCGCATCGCTGTCGCTCGAGGGCAGTGCGCATCTCAGGTCCGTGGAGGACATGAGATTCGACGCGCACGCCCGGCGCATCGGCGATGCCGGCGACTATGTGCTCAAGCTCGCGTTCGACGCGCGCCGCCTGGATGCCGATCTCGACCTGCGCGAGCCCGCATCGGGGCCGCTCGAGAACATCCTCGGTCTCCCGGGCCTCGGCACCCTCACCGCGACCGCACATCTGCACGGCCCGCGCTCCGCGGAGGTCGTCGACGTCAAGCTCGAGGCCGGCGCGCTTCGCGGCCGCGCCGCCGGACGCTTCGACCTTCAGGCACTGTCGGCGGATGTTGATTTCCAGCTCGATTCGGCGGCGCTCGAGCCGCGGCCCGACATGGCCTGGGATGGCGCGCACGTCCAAGGCCGCTGGCACGGCAGCGTCAAGGCGCCGAACGCGGACGGACATCTGGACATCGAGCGGCTGCGCCTGCCGGGAAGCACCGGCCTGGCGAGCCTCGTCGCCGAGGTGAAGGCGGGCGCAGGCCTCATCACGGCGCATGCGAGCATCCTCGGCCTCGAGATTCCCGGACCCAAACCCGCGCTCCTGCGCGACTCACCGCTCGACGTCGATGCGTCGCTGCGGCTCGATCAGGATACGAGACCGCTGCAGGTGTCCGCGACGCACCGATTGTTCAAGCTCGAGGGCTCGATGCTCACCGGGGCGCGGCCGGCGAGCGCCACCGTCGCGGTCGACCTGCCGAGCTTGAGCGCATTCGCGGCGCTGATCGGACAGGACATCCGCGGCAGCGCCGCCGTGAAGGGCGAGGCCACCTTCGCCGCGGACCAGACCCGGTTGAAGACCAGCGTCGATGCCGCGCTCGATGCCGGCAACGAGGCCTGGTCCGCCGTCATCGGCCGGCGCGCGCGGCTCGAGGCCGAGGGCGCCATCACGCCGAAAGGATTTTCCCTGGACAGCGCCAAGCTCTCAGGAGCGGCGGCATCGATGGCTGTGAGCGGCACGTTGTCCCGCGTCCAGGCGGCACCGGGCGGCGCGGCGGGCGGGAGCCCGATCCTCGAGGCCCGCTACAGCCTCGATCTGACCGATCTCAAGGCCTTGTCGCCGGCGCTCACGGGCAACCTTCGGGCCGCCGGCAGTCTGCAGGGCCCGGTGACCGCCATGAGCCTCATCGCCAAGGTGACCTCCGCGGTGTCGGTGCACGGATCACCGCAAGGCACGTTGACCGCGAACGCATCCGTGCGCGGCCTGCCGTCCTCTCCGAGCGGCTTGGTCGCGGCCGACGGAACGCTCGACGGCGCTCCTCTGCACGTCGCGCTGCTCGCCGAGCGCGCCTCGACCGGCACCTTGCACGCTCGAATCGACGGCGCCCGTTGGAAGAGCGCCGTCGCGGAAGGGGAGATCACGCTCGTCCAGGCCAAGGGCCGATCGCACGGTCAACTGACCTTGAAGATCGAGGATCTCCAGGATCTCGATCGCTTGCTCGGCACCACGCTCGCGGGCGGCCTCGATGCACATCTCCTGATGCGGGACGATCGGGGCGAGACGCACACCGAGCTCGAGGCGAGCGTGCACGGCCTGAAGGCGGGCGCGTTCATCGGCGACGCGCAGGTCAGCGCGTCCGGGATCGCGGATTCGCTGACCTTCAAGGCCGCGGCGACGGCGCCGGACGTGAGCGGAGCCGCCGCAGGCGCGGCCGCGAGCGGCGTGCTCGATTATTCGGCACGGGAGGTCTCGCTCACCGCCGCCTCGGCCGACTACCGCGGACAGACGTTGCGCCTGCTGTCGCCGGCGCGCATCTCGTTCGCCGACGGCGTGCGCGTGACGGATCTCAAGCTCGGCGTGCACCACGCGGTGCTCGAGGCGAACGGCGTGGTTTCGCCCGCGCTGCATCTCGAGGCGTCGGTTCACGGCGTCGATGCGGTGCTGGTGAACACCTTCGTGCCCGGACTGCTCGACAGCGGCGGCATCGAGGCAAGCGCGCGGCTCGAGGGCGATCCGGCCGCGCCGACCGGCGAGATTCGGGTGATCGCGAAGAATTTGCGCTCGGCGAGCGACGCCGCGATCGGGCTGCCCGGACTGGATGCAAGCCTCGATGCGCGGCTGCGGGGCGATCATGCCGAGGTCGATGGCAAGGTCGATGCGGGCACGGCCTCCCACCTCAAGGTGACCGGCACCGTGCCGCTCGCGGCCGGCGACGGGCTCGATCTCAAGGTCGGCGGCAGCTTCGACGTCGGCATGTTCAACGCCCTGCTCGAGGCGCGCGGCCAGCATGCGACCGGCGAGCTCGCCATCGACGCCACGGTCGCGGGGAAGATCGCCGACCCGCAAATCGGCGGCACGCTGACCTTGTCCAAGGGCAGCATACGCGACTATGCCCGCGGCCTCGGGCTCACCGACATCAGCGCCTCGCTCGAGGGCATCGAGGGCACCCTCAAGATCAAGAGCCTGTCCGCGTCCGCCGCGCCGGGAACGGTGTCGATGACCGGCAGCGTCGGCATCCTGGCCCCGGGCATCCCCATCGACCTCAAGATCCACGCCGTCAAAGCGCAGCCGATCGCCAGCAAGCTGGTTACGGCGAATCTCGATGCGGACGTGACGGTGAGCGGCAAGGTGACCCAGCGCATCGACATCGCCGGCGACGTGAAGCTGCATCGGACCCTGATCGGCGTGCCGAACAGCCTGCCGCCCAACGTCGCCGTGCTCGACGTGCGCCGGCGCGGCAAGGGCGCCGCCGCTGCCGACAAGCAGATCGTGGTCGGGCTCAATCTGCGCGTGGAGTCGCTCCAGGAAATCCTGGTCCAGGGACGCGGCCTCGATGCGGAGGTGGCGGGCAATCTGCATCTGACCGGCACCACCGACACGCCATCCGTGAGCGGCGGGTTCGAGCTGCAGCGCGGCACCTTCAGCATCGGCTCGAGCAAGCTCAACTTCAATCCGGGCGGCCGCGTCAGCTTCAACGGCGCCGGCCTCAAGAGTAAGATCGATCCTACACTCGACTTCACCGCGCAATCGACGGTCGGAGACGTCACCGCGACGCTCACGGTGAGCGGGCTGGTCGATGCTCCGCAATTCGAGTTCTCGAGCATCCCGGCCTTGCCGCAGGACGAGATCATGGCGCGCCTGTTGTTCGGTGCGCCGGCCGCGCAGCTGACCGGGCTGCAATTGGCGGAGACCGGCGCGGCGCTCGCGACCTTGAGCGGCGTGGGCGGCAACAACGGACTGAATCCGCTCGCCAAGCTGCAGAAAAGCCTGGGACTCGACCGCTTGAACATCGGCGCGGGCGCGACCAATGCGACGGGCACCGAGAACACCGGCGCGAGCATCGAGGCCGGGCGATACATATCGAGGCGCGTATTCATCGCCGCCAAGCAAACCACCACCGGGGCGAGTCAGCTCGAGGCGGACGTGGACCTCACCAAGCACCTCAAGCTGCAGACCCGGCTCGGCAACGGCACCTCGGTGGCGGGCACCACCCCGGAGAACGATCCGGGCAGCAGCGTCGGCCTCTCCTACCAAATTGAATATTGATCGATGTAATATTGGTGCCATATCACTCTGAAGCGCGGATGGCGGCGGGGGCCGCGGTCCGGCAAGTAAGATTTACAATCTTCGGAGGCGGCCATGCGAGATCTCGCACCCACGCAACCCAAGACGCACGCGACGCCTTCAGGCGCCGTCGTCACCAGCGCACAGGTGGTGCGCAAAACCACGACGCACTATCGCGGCAGCGAGCTCGCCGCGGAGCTGCTGCAGCGGCTGTTTCATCGGCTGCCGCTGCGGTTTCCGATCCGGCTCTGGGACGAGACCGTGATCGAGGTTGGATCGGGCGATGCGTCGCTCGCCGACTTCGAGCTGGCGTTCCGCAATCCCGAAGCCGTGTGCTCGACGATTCTCGGCCGCGATCCGCTGCGGCTCGCCGAGAGCTACTTCCGCGGCGACATGGACATCGAGGGCGACCTGTTCGCGGCGCTCTCCCTCAAGGATCACCTGGAGGCGCTGCAGCTCTCGCTCGCCGAGCAGCTCGGCGCGGTGACCGCGGCGTTGCGGCTGCGCGCGTGGAACGCGGATCGGCGTCCGGCGCGCGCGGCCGCGGTGCCCGCGCACGGCGATTCCGTGCGCGCGCACAGCAAGCTCGAGAACCGGCAGGCCATCCAATTCCACTATGACGTCTCGAACGAGTTCTATGCGCTGTGGCTGGATCGGGCGATGGTCTATTCGTGCGCGTATTTCGAGGACGCCGCCGTCGATCTGGATCATGCGCAGCAGGCGAAGCTCGATCACATCTGCCGCAAGCTCATGCTCGAGCCGGGCGAGCGCTTTCTCGACGTGGGCTGCGGCTGGGGCGCACTGGTGATCCACGCCGCACGGGAGTACGGGGTGATCGCGCACGGCATCACCCTGAGCGAGCAGCAGCTCGAGCTGGCGCAGAAGCGCATCGCGGAGGCGGGCCTTCAGGACCGCGTGCACGTCGAGCTGCGCGACTATCGCGATCTCGAGGGCGACGGGAGCTACGACAAGGTGGCGAGCGTCGGCATGTTCGAGCACGTCGGTCTCAAGAACCTGCCGGTGTATTTCGCGACGATGCACCGGCTGCTGAAGCCGCACGGCTTGTTCCTGAACCACGGCATCACGCACGATGCGGAGGGCTGGAAGAAGACGATGGCGACGGAGTTCATCAACCGCTATGTGTTCCCGGACGGCGAGCTCGACAGCATCGGCAGCATCCAGCGCGTCATCGAGAGGGCGCGCTTCGAGATCGCGGACGTGGAGGCGCTGCGGCCCCACTACGCGATGACCCTGCGCAACTGGGTGGCGCGGCTCGAGAGTCATCATGCCGAGGCGTTGAACTTCGTCAATGAGGCGACCTACCGGGTGTGGCGCCTGTACATGGCGGCCTGCGCGCTGGATTTCGAACGGGGCGAGATCGGCATCTACCAGGTGCTCGTGGCCAAGCGCGCTCCGGGCAGGCTGCCGCTGCCGCTCACGCGCCGTTACATGTACGAGCGGCGCCTGTAGGCGCTGGCTGACAGGTTGAGCGGCGCAACGCGGCGCTGCCGGCCTCGCGCATTTGTGGAATACTCGCGCGGTCGCTCGCCGCCGGAATCCGCGGCGTCCGCTTCGAGGATTGCAATGAACAAGAAAATCGCAGGACCGGCGGCCATCGCCGGGGTCCTGCTGGCTCCCGCGCTGCTCCACGCCGCCACCGCCGTCCAAGACTGGCCCTCGTACAACAAGACGCTCACCTCGGAGCGATTCGGTCTGGTCGATGCCATCGATTCGCACAGCGTCGCCGGCCTCAAGGTCCGGTGCAGCTTCGATGTGGGCGAGCCGAGCGCGTTCGAGACGGGGCTGATCGAGGTCGAGGGCGTGCTGTTCGCGACCACCGAGCACGACACCATCGCCATCGACGCGAACGACTGCAAGCAGATCTGGCGCGCCCACGGCGATTTCCCGTCGGGTGTCGGCAACGCCAATCGCGGCGTCGCATTCCTCGACGGCGCCGTGTTCCGCGGCACTCCGGATGGGCGCGTCATCTCCTATTCGGCCAAGACGGGCAAGGCCGGCTGGTCGACCGTGATCGCCGACCCGGCCAAGGGCGAGAGCGTGCCGGCCGCACCGATCGCATGGCATGGGCTGGTCTTTGCGGGCAACGCGGGCGGCGACAGCAAGGGCGTGAAGGGGCGGCTGTACGCGCTCGATGCCGCCACGGGACGCATCGTCTGGGAGCAATACCTCGTGCCCAAGGACGCGGCGGACGCCCCGCGCGGCCCGCAGGCGCCCGTCCCGGCACCGCTCAAGGAAAGCACCTGGCACAACGCGAAGGGAATCCCGGTCACGGGCGGCACGACCTGGACCAGCTACTCCCTCGACCCCACGTCGGGCCTGCTTTACGTTCCGGTCAGCAACGCAGGTCCCGCGTTCGCGCCCTCGGTCCGATCGGGAGATGATCTGTTCGCGAGCTCGATCGTGGTGCTCGACGCCAAGACCGGCGCATACCACGGGCACTTTCAGCTCGGCAAGCACGACTCGCACCAGTGGGACGTGTCGTCCGCGCCGGTGCTGTTCCGCAACCGCAAGGGCCGCCACATGCTGGCCGAGGCGCCGAAGGACGGCTATCTCTATCTCATCGACCTCGAGTCGGGCGCCACGATCTTCCGCAAGCCGGTGACGACCGTGCAGAACGCGGACGCCCCGATCACCGCCCAGGGGACGCGCTTCTGTCCGGGCACGGGCGGCGGCGCCGAATGGAACGGTGCGGGGGTCGACCCGGGCAACAACCTGCTGTTCACCGGCGAGGTCGACTGGTGTACGACGGTGCGCGCCGCGCCGATCGCCTCCCTGGGACAAACGCCCACCGGCAAGCTCTGGACCGGCGCGACCGATCCCTTCGGCAAGCAGGACGATCCCAAGCGCTGGGGCGGCTGGCTCACCGCGACCGACATCGCGACCGGCGAGCGCAAATGGCGGTTTCGCACGCCGTACCCCATCGTCGGCGGCGTGACGGCGACCATCGGCCGGCTGCTCCTGTTCGGCGACATCGGCGGGAACTTCTATGCCTTCGACCCGCTCACCGGCAAGAAGCTCTGGTCCGCCGCGCTCGGCGGCGCCATCGGCGGCGGCGTCATCACCTACGATTCGGGGGAGGGCCAGCGCATCGCCGTGGCCGCCGGGATGACCTCGGAGTCCTGGCACGTGCCGAAGACGAACGCCAAGATCGTGGTGCTCGGGCTATGACGGCGGGATGACGGCGCCAGGGCGCCGTAACCGCGGTCGGACCAGTACTCCCCTCCATAGTCGTGCGTCGCGGGCCCCGCGACGATGCGCGCGGCGCGCACGGGCGTGAGCGCAACGAGCGTCCGGGCGGACGACGTTCGACGCCATGCTAGTATTTCGGCAGGGAGAGGCGCCGGGCGGCGTGGGATTGCGCGAGCGGTCGCGCCCGAAGGCCCGTGCGCGCACACGATCGCGAAACGATGTCCAAAGTACGAGTGACCGTCCGCTACACCGAGCTCATCATCGAGCGGCGCTCGATCGACTATGTCCCGATCGCGGAGCGTCACGGCAAGGTGTGGCACCTGTGGCCGGTGTGGTTCTCCGGGGACGCGCACCTCGCCACCGTCGCAACCGGGGTCGTCGGCGTCGCGCTCGGCGGGCATCTTCTGTGGATGGCGCTCGCGGTCCTCGGCGGGTGCGCCTTCGGCACCTTCTTCATGGCATTCCACTCGACCCAGGGGCCGCAGCTCGGGCTGCCGCAGATGATCCAGTCGCGGCCTCAGTTCGGCTACATGGGCGCGCTCCTGGTATGGGGCGTCGCGTTGATCGCCTACATCGGATTCAACGCCTTCAACCAGCGGCTGGCGGCGCAGACCATGGCGTCTCTGTACGGCAGCGACCCCTCGGCCACCATCGTCGTGTTCAGCGTCCTCTCGGTGCTGCTCGCGGTGGTCGGCTACGACCTGATCCATCTGGCGCAGCGCTGGGTTGCGTACGTGCTGATCGCGGCGCTGCTCGTGTTCACCGTTGCGGTGCTCCTCGGCGCGAAGCTGCCCGCTGCGCAGGTGCAGCTCGGCGAGTTTCAAGCCGTGCCTTTCCTGGCGCAATTCTTCGCGGCCGCGTCGTATCAGATCGCGTGGTCGATCTACGTGTCCGATTATTCGCGCTACCTGCCCCGCGATGTGGGCGTGGGGGCGTCCTTCTGGTGGACCTATCTGGGCGCCTTCATCGGCGGCACCTGGATGATGCTGGTCGGCACCCTGGCGTCGGCGCTGTATCCGCACCTGGAGGTGGCAACGGCGCTGCGCAGCGCCGCGGATGCGGTGCTGCCGGGGTTCGGCAAGCCGCTGCTCATCTGCTCGCTGCTCGGGCTCGTGACCATCACTTCGCTCAACTACTACGGCGCCTCCCTGACGCTGCTCAGCGTCATGGATTCGGTGCGTCCGAGCCGGCCCACCGTCCGCAAGCGGATGCTGACGCTCGCGTTCTCGACGCTCGCGGCCACGCTGCTCGCGCTCGCTTCGTCGCAGAACTTCGTGGCGCAGTTCGGCGAATTCCTCGCGGTTCTGCTGTACCTCTTCACCCCGTGGACCGCCATCAATCTGGTCGATTTCTACTGGGTGCGCCGCGGCCACTATTCGGTGCGGGAGATCTTCAATGCGCAGGGCATGTACGGACGCTGGAACTGGCGCGGCCTCACCGCCTACGGCATTGGGTTCCTCGCGATGGTCCCGTTCTTCAGCACCGAGCACTTCCAGGGTCCGGTGGCGAAGGCGCTAGGCGGGGCCGACATCGCCATGCTGGTGGGGCTGCCGGTCGCGGCGCTCGTGTACATCGGGACCTGCCGCTCGCTCGACGTGCACGAGGATCGGCGCCGCGCACACCATGCGGACCGCGGCCTGGACGCGGACGCGGGTTGACCCCGGGTCAGTCCCGCGCGTCCAGAAAGCGATCGACGACCGCGGCGACGGCGGGCGGGTTCTCCCAGAACGGGTTGTGCCCGAGTCCGTCGAAGATCTTCACCTCGGCGTGCGGCAACGCCTTGCGCAGGGATTGGCGCGCCGGCTCCTCCATGATGGGATCCTTGCTGCCCCAGATGAGCAGCGTCGGCGCGGTGAGGCGCGGCAGGGTGCCCTGCAGGTCGGCGTAGGCATCGTCCGCCCGCAATCCTTGATCGAGGATCGCGAGCCAGACCCGCACGGGAATGGCGGCCGAGTCGCGGCGCTCCCGGCGGATGAAGTCCGGGTCCACCGGCGTCGGCGAATCCCACCAGGCGACCATGAACGGCGAGTCGGGGTCGATCGGGTCATCGAGCTTGCGGATCTCGGAGGCGAAATCGAATTGCGGCTTCGTCTGCGGACCCGGCGGAATTCCGCCGGTCGAGGAGATGAGCACGACGCGCCGGGCGCGCTGCGGCCAGTACTCGGCGAAGGTCTGCGCGACGATGCTGCCGAGCGAGTGGCCGACCACGTCCGCCTTCTCGACGTGCAGCGAATCGAGCAGCAGCTTGATGTCGTAGGCGAAGTCGATGCGGGTGTAGCAGCAATCGGGCTTGCCGGAGCGGCCGTGCCCGCGCAGGTCGGGCACGATGAGCCGGTAGCGCTTGGACAGATAGGGCATCACCGGCACCCAGTCACGCGCGTTGTCGGTGTACCCGTGGATCAGCACGACCACCGGGCCCTGGCGGGCGCCCGTGTCCACATAGGCGAGCGGCTCGCCGTCGGGCAGCGCGACGACGCGCTTGCCCGCATCGAATGCATCGAGGTCGATGGCGGGATGTGCCGGGTCGGCTGCGCCGTCGCTCTGGGCCGAAGCGAGCAGAGCCGCGAGGGAAATGACGGCGAGGCGCAGCGAAGCGTGACCGGGCATCGGGGCTCTCAGGCGTTGCGGATGCGGCTGACCAGCGCGCGGGTGAAGTCGGCCGTCGATGCGTGGCCGCCGAGGTCGCCGGTGCGCACCCGGTCGAGGTTCAAGGTCTGATCGATGGCGGCGCGCAGACGCGCGGCGAGGGCGCCGAGCCGGCAGTGATCCAGCATCATGGCGGCGGCCAGCATCAGCGCGGTCGGGTTCGCGATGCCTTTGCCTGCGATGTCGGGAGCCGATCCGTGCACCGCCTCGAAGATGGCGGCGTCGGCGCCGATGTTGGCGCCCGGCGCCATCCCCAGGCCGCCGACCAGCCCGGCCACGAGATCGGAGAGGATGTCGCCGAACAGATTGGTCGTGACCAGCACGTCGAATTGCCACGGATTGAGCACGAGCTTCATCGCGCAGGCATCGATGATCACCGTATCGAGCGCAAAGCGTCCCTGATACTTGCGCCGGTACAGATCGAGGCCGGCCTCGAGGAAGATGCCGGTGAGGATCTTCATGATGTTGGCCTTGTGCACGATCGTGACCTTCTTGCGGCCGGTCGAGACGGCGTGCTCGAAGGCGTACTCCAGCAGGCGCAGGCTTCCCTGCTTGGTGTTGACCCCGGATGCCATCGCCACCGCGTGCGGGTCATCGCCGATCTGGATGTAGTGCTCGTGGCCGACGTAGAGCCCCTCGAGGTTCTCGCGCACGACGACGAGGTCGATGTCCTCGAAGCGGCCGCCGGGAACGAGGCTGCGCGCCGGGCGCAGGTTCGCGTAGAGCTTGAATTCCTCGCGCAGGCGTACGTTCGAGGACCGGTATCCGCCGCCGGACGGAGTCTCGAGCGGCCCCTTCAATGCGAGCCGCGTGCGGCGGATGCTGTCGAGGACGGGTGGGGGCAGCGGATCACCCGCGGCCTTGACCCCGCCGAGACCCGCGACCTGCGGGTCCCAGGCAAAGGGCGCGCCGAGCGCGTCCAGTGCGGCGAGGGTGGCATCCATGATCTCGGGGCCGATCCCATCTCCGGGGATCAGGGTGGCGGCAATGGATTGGGTCATCGCCGCCTAGGATACTCGAACCAGGATCTTGTGCATCGGGACGAACTCGATCGACTCGCCGCCGCCGACATCGAAATGCACCCTGTCGCCGGGCCGGTAGCCGCGCGCGGCATACAGTCTCACCCCCGCCAGTGTCGCCATGAGCTCAGCCGTGGAAAATCCCGCGGCGAGCGCCTCGCGCTCGCAACGCTCGAGCAGCATCGATCCGATGCCGCGACGCGCGGTCGCAGGGTCCACGAAGAACGCGCGGATCTTCGCCGCCTGCGTGCGCGGGTCCAGGCGGGATGCGTCGCGGTCGCCGCGCGCATCGCCGCCGAACAAGGTCGCCCGATAACTCCATCCTCCGCATCCCACGGCGCGGCCGCCGGTCTCGGCGATGAAGTAGGTGCGGTCGGCGAGCAGCTGGGTGTCGACCCCGAATGCGCCGCGCAGCGCCGCTTCGATCTGCTCCGGCCGGTAGTCGGCCTTGCCGAGCCCGCGCGCGGAGCGGGCGATCAGGGCGCGGATCTCGGGGACGTCACCGAGATCCGCCGGCCGGATGAGGATGTCAGGTTGCACGGGGCCATGGTAACCTGCGCCAGATTGCAGGGGTTCAGGGAGGATTCCATGTACGTAAAACCCAATGCACCGCGCAGCATCGGCGGCGTTCTCGACGACGGGATCAAGCTGTATCGAGACTCGTTCTCGCGCTGCTGGCCCCTGACTTTGTCCATGAGCGTGCTGACGGCCGTGCCGATGCTGCTGGTCGCGGGCAAACTCGCCGCGATGGCAGCCGCCCGCGCCAATCCGCAAGCGGCGCTCGGCGCACTCGGATCACCCGGCGTGTGGCTTGCCTACCTCGTGGCCTTGATCGTCACCCTGGGGTTCTACTGTGCGCTGTTCCTCGCGCTCGACGGCTACGCAACCTCGCGGCCGATCTCGTTCGGGGAGGCGGCCGGCGGCGGTTTTCGGCTGATGCCGAGAACCCTGCTGCTCGGCGTCCTATTCGTGCTCGTGGTGGGCGGATTCGGCTTGGCCGCGGGCCTGGTGTCCGCGCTCATCGGCGTGGGGCTCGCGGCCGCGTTGGGTGGTGCCGCGACGAAGATCATTTCCTTCGTCCTCATGACGGTGATCTTTCTGGGCGCGTTCTACGTATTCGGACGGCTGTTCCTCGCGATCGTCGCGCTGGTCGTGGACGACGCGTCGGCGTCGAGCGCGATCGGCATCAGCTGGAAGCTGACGGCGGGCAACTGGTGGCGGGCCGGGACCATCTATCTGGTCTCGATCGCGATACTGCTCGCGTTGTATCTCATCGCCGACCTGGTGAACGGCGGGTTGATGCTCATCGGCAGCAGCGGAACCTTCGCCGTCGTTCTCCAACAGATCGTGCGCGTCCTGCTCGGTGTCATGGTGGCGTCGTTCCAGCCGGCGATCCTGCTGTCGATGTATTACGACTTGAAGCTGCGCAAGGGGGGCGCGGATCTCGCCGACCGGGTGGATGCATTGGCGACCCCGTGACGAGCCCGCCCGGGTACGCCCGGCGCGCGGCGCTGCTCGCCGCCGCGGCGTTGGCCGTGGCCGCGCTGGTGCGCGCCGGCGGCGCGGATGCGGCGCCGATCGATGCGCTGGAGGACTGCGCCGCGCATGTATCGCAGGACACCAAGGGCGTGCAGGCCATCGAGCGCGATTGCCCGGGGATCGAAGCAGTCCTCGGCGCGCTCGATCTGGATCGGGCGTTGCCGCTCAATTGGCGCGCATGGCTCGACCGCCGCCAGCTCCAGGATCTGGCCGTCCTCGCGCGGCGCTACGGCTCGCCGGCGCCGGAAGGGCCGCGGATCGCGAGCCTGCCGGCCATCCTCAAGTCGCTGAAGCACGAGACGCCGCGCGCCTCATCGTGGCGGGATGTGTTTCGTGCGTGGCTCTTCTCACACCCCGAGTGGCGCGAATGGCTGGATCGCCTCATGAGCCGCCTCGGCGCATCCTCGGCCGCGTGGAGCCTGATTTCCTACCTGATCATCGCGGCCATCGTGATCGGGGGCGTCGCGGTCCTGGTGAGCGAAATACGGGCGGGCGGACCCCTTCGTAAAAACCAGGGGCGTGCCGGGCCTGCAGGCGCCGGCGTAACCGGTTTGGCGGCGCAATCCCGGGAGGACCGGGTTCCCGAGGGTCTCGCCGAACGCGTCGCGGACCTGCTGCGAAGGCTGGTCGGCCGTCTCACGGCGACGCGGCGGCTCAGCTCCGAGCGGGTGCTGACGCATCGCCAGCTGGTCCGCCGCAGCCGCTTCGATCAGGAGTCGCAGCGGGCGACGTTCGCCTCCGTGGCGGGCGCCGCGGAATCGATCCTGTATGGCGCCCGGACCGCGCCCGCCGCGGAGCTCGACCAGGTGCTGAAGAGCGGCGAAAGCCTGTTGAACAGCCTGACGGATCAGACCCGATGAGAGAGCGTGCCGTCACGCTGGCTCTCGCGCTCGCGGCGCTCGTGATGTTCTGCCTGCTGTTGCTGCCGAAGCCCGCGCCGGAAGGGTTCGCCGTCTCCCAGCCGCTCAGCACCGACTCGGGGTCCGACGGTTATCTCGGCGCGCGGCGCTGGCTGCAAGCCGGGAAGGTACCGGTTCAGGCATTGCACGATCGCTATGACCGCCTGGATCAGGCCGTGACCGCGGCGAGCGGCAACGTCCTGCTGGTCGTCATGCCGCAGCAGGTCCCCGAGCGTCCAAGCGAGGAGGCGGCGCTCGATCGCTGGTTGCGGCAGGGCAATTCGCTGGTGGTCATGGCCGCGCTCGACGATACGCCGCCGTGGAGCCTCGGCAAGCACTATGAAGTGGGGCCGATGAAGGCGATGACATCCCTCGAGTTCAGAGTCCGGCGGCTGGCGCAGGGCAAGGACAGCTACATCGAGCCGCGCGGCCCCCATCCGCTGCTCGAGGGCGTGCACTCCGTGCACGTGGTCTCCGTGCTGCCGACCTCGCAGTGGTCGGCAACCGCGACCGACGGATCGGCGCCGCTGGAGATCGGCCGGCTCACGCAACGCGGCGACTCCGCCATCTGGCTGGCGCGGCGCGGCCTCGGCCAGGTGATCGTCCTCGCGGCGGCGACGCCCTTCACGAACGCGGTCATCGGCGACCGGGACAATGCGCGCCTGCTCTCGAATCTGATCGCCTGGTCGCGGCTCCCTGCGGGCATCGTCCTGTTCGACGACGGGCACCAGGGTGCGCTGAGCGAGTACGACGCCGCAGCCTTCTTCCGCGATCCCCGCCTGCATTGGACGCTGGTGTGGATCGTGCTCCTCTGGCTCGCGTTCGTGGTCGGAATCCAGCCGCTGCGGTCGCGCACCCGCGACTGGAATCCGATCGACATCACCAGCTTCATCGCGATGAGCGGCGAATTCCTTGCGTCGGTGGCGAGCCCGGCGGCGACGGGCACCCGCTTGATGCGGAATTTCTTCGATGGTCTCAACCGGCGTCTGAACCGACCCGAGGACGGCGCGCCGGCGTGGGACTGGTTGTCGCAGCATGCGGGGATTCGCCCCGAGGAGCTCGAGGATCTCGAGCGTCTCCACGCGCGCGCCGCAGCGGACCGACGTGTCGACCTCGTGCGGCTGCAGACTCTGCTTTCGAAACTGCAAGGAACCCTCGTATGAGCAAGGCGTTGGAAGCGCTGGAGCGCGACATTCAGGACGCGCTCGGCGCGACGGTCATCGGCCTCGCGCCGGTGGTCGAGGCATTGGTCATGGCCGTCGTGGCGCGCGGGCACGTATTGATCCAGGGGCCGCCGGGGCTCGGCAAGACCCTGCTGAGCAAAAGCCTGGCCGTGGCCCTCGGGGGCCGCTTCGCGCGGGTGCAGGGAACCGCCGACCTGATGCCTTCGGACATCATCGGCGTCCATGTCTACGATCCGGCAAAGCGCGAGTTCGAGTTTCGGCCCGGTCCGCTGTTCACCGATATCCTGCTGGTCGACGAGATCAATCGCGCGAGCCCGAAGACCCAGTCCGCGCTGCTCGAGGCCATGGAGGAGCGTCAGGTGACGGTGGAGCGGCACAGCTATGCGCTGCCGCCCGGGTTCCTGGTCATCGCCACCCAAAATCCGGGCGACTACGAAGGAACCTATCCGCTGCCCGAGTCGCAGCTCGATCGCTTCATGTTCCGGATCGACATGACCTACCCGAG
Organism: Steroidobacteraceae bacterium; assembly: GCA_036272295.1. Classification (GTDB taxonomy): domain Bacteria; phylum Pseudomonadota; class Gammaproteobacteria; order Steroidobacterales; family Steroidobacteraceae; genus Bog-1198. Next base: position 3,120 of record DATAYZ010000136.1, on the reverse strand, counting down.
CCGCGAATTCGAGGAAAGCATCCTGGCCCGCTACGGATCGGTCCAAGAGCTCTCCGTGCAGTCCCAGCCGGTGCCTTCGCTGGCCCTGCTCGACGCCGCACGCGCGGAGGTCGACTCCGTGCACGTCGCGCCGGAGCTGCTCGGCTACGTTCTCGACCTCGCCGGAGCGACGCGCCAGCATCCGCACCTGACGCTCGGTCTGTCGACGCGCGGCGTGCTCGCGGTGCTGCGCGCGGCACGCATCTCCGCGGCGCTGCGCGGCAGCTCGTTCGCCGCTCCCGACGACGTGAAGGACGTGCTGCCCATGGCAATCGCGCATCGGCTGATGCTGGCGCCGGAAGCCATGCTCGAGGGCCTTACCACGCAGGGCGTGGTACAGCGCATGCTCGAGCAGGTTCCCGTACCCCGCTAGAGCCGATGAGCCTCAAACGCAACGCCATGCTGCTGATCGTCGCGAGCGGCCTGCTTGCGATCTTGAGCTATTGGAGCGGCGACCCGGCGCTGCAGGGGTCGTGGCGGTTCGCGGGCGCGTTGCTCCTCGCAGGGCTCGCCTACGAGTCATGGAGCGTGACGAGGAGCGCGGCAGCGGTCGAGCTGGACGCGCCCGGCGCGTTCTACCTCGGGCGCGAGGCGACGGTCCGCTTCCTCTGCCGTCATCGGGCAGCGCGCGCCGTCGTGCTAGAGATCGCGCCATCGGCGCCGCCTTCATTCGACGGCGAGCTCGGGCCCGGAAGCTTGCGCATCGCCGCGGATTCGGTCGCCGCGCTGGAAAGAACCGTGAGCGCGACCCGTCTAGGCGCATTTCCATGGCCGCCGGTCCGTTTCCGGATTGCCGGTCCGCTCGGACTCGCATGGTGGCCGAAGTCGGCGTCGATCGTGCGCGAGGCCCGCGTGTTGCCCGACCTGTTCCGGCAAGAGAGCGAAGCGCGCGCGATGGCCGCGGCCGGAGCGCGGCTGGGCCTCAAGGTCGGCGCCGGTACGGAAGTGATGCGTCTGCGCGAATACCGTCCCGGCGATGCGCCCCGGGTGATCGACTGGAAGGCCACCGCGCGCGCGGACCGGCTCGTCAGCCGCGACTTTGCCGAGGATCGCCGGCTGCAGATCGTCATCGCCGTGGATGCGGGCCGGACCAGCGGGTTGCGCGCAGGGACGCTCGACCGCTTCGGGCATTACGTCAACGTCGCCGCGCGCCTTGCGCAGCGTGCGGCGCTCGGGGACGACGCGGTCGGTCTGGTCGTGTACGCCGATCGCCCGATCGCGGTCGTGCCGCCGATGCGCGGCATGGAAGGGGTTGCGCGGCTGCGCGCGGCGCTGGCTGCGGCGCGTGTGACGCGCACGGAGTCCAATCCCTTGCATGCGGCCATGCGCGTGCGGTCCCTGGTTCATCGCCGCAGCCTCATCGTCATGTTGACCGACGTGGATGACACGAACGCCGCAAGCCAGCTCGTGCAGGGGGTGCGCCTGCTGCTGCCGATGCACCTGCCGTTCGTGGCCGGGCTGTCGAGCGCGGCGGCGGAAGCGATGGCCGCCGCGCCGGCAAGACACTGGCTCGATCCGTATCGGGCGCTTGCGGCCCAGGAGTACTCCGTCGGATTGACCCGCAAGGTGCGTGCCCTGCGCGCCTGGGGGGCTCCCGCCCTGGTCGCCAAGCCGGAGCAGCTCGAGCTCGCGGTGATCTCGGCCTACGAGGAATTTCGGCGCCGCCGCCGCGCGTGAGCCTCTCCGAACAGCCGGCCGCTCAACAGCGCGCACATCACGACCCAGTAGCAGAGGCCGATCGCGACGCGGCTCGCGAGGGGAAAGACCGGATCGGGCGAGACGAATCCTTCGATGATGCCGCACCCGACCAGGAGCACCGCGCAGAGCAGCAGCAGCGGTGCCAACCGGTGCGCGCAGGCCTGGAGCGAGTCGCGCCGCCGCGGCAGCGTCGGATGCGCGATGGACTCGCCGATCGCGATGCCGGCCGCCCCGGCGATGCAGATCACCGACAGCTCCACCGGGCCGTGCGCGATGATGAAGGTGAACAGCCCGACCGCGAGTCCATGCTGATGCACGAACGCGAAGATTCCACCCAGCATCAGGCCGTTGAGGGCGATGAGGTAGAGCGTGCCGAGGCCGAGAAATATCCCCGCGCAGAACGCGAACACGCTCACCGTGATGTTGTTGGCGAGAATGCGCACGGACAAGACGGAGGAGGGCGTGACGTTGATGATTCCTTCCGTCCACAGATGTCCCCGCTCGACGCTGTCGACCATCTGCGGGCTCGCGATCAGGTCGATCAGCGTCGGATAGCGGGCGATCAGCCACCATCCCGCGAGCGCGCTGACGAGCATGAGGGCCGCCATGCTCGCAATGCGGTACCTGATCGCGCGGGCGGCCGCGGGAACATCGGTGCGCAACAGATCGATGGCGGCCGCCAGGCCGCCGCGCGGCTTGCGGCCGAGCAGCGCGTGCAACTGGACGTACAGGGACTCGAGCCCCGCCGTCGCCCGGCTGGAGGGCGCCAGGCGGCGGGCGACGGCAAGGTCGCGCGCGAGGCCGCGATAGGCGTCGACGAGCCCCAAAGCCTCATCGACGGTGGCGAGCCGGCGGCGGCGCATCTGCGCGATACGCGGCACCAGGCCGCTCCAAATCCCGGCTCGCGCGGTGATCCAGGTGCGCAGATCCGTATCGTCAGCCACGGCCGGCCGCCGTCCCGGGTTGACCGCCCCGCAGGCGTTGCAGTCGGGCGAGCAGCTGGTCGTCGGTGAGCGCGGCGAGGGAAGCCGGGTCGACGCCGCCGATGCGAACGATCAGCTTGCGGCCGAACTCGATGCGCTTGTCCTCCTCGAGCCCGGCCCAGCGCTCGATGACCTGATCCAGGAGCTCGAGCGTCGGCAAGGGCAGGCTCGATCCGGCGGCGAGCGCCTGAATCCGCGCGAGCGACTCTTGGGCCTCCGCGTCCTCGATGATCAGCAGCGTCCCCGCCGCGATGTCGCCGATGCGTACCCGACGCTCGGTGATGAAGCAGCTCACCAGGCCCACGAGGTAGAAGGCCGGCAGGGAGTCGATCAGGCGAAACACGTTGCGGATCAGGATGGCCGCCGTGCCGGGCGTTCCGCCGTTTTGATCGACCAGCAC
>DATAYZ010000135.1:0-64076 GCA_036272295.1 Steroidobacteraceae bacterium | reverse complement strand
CCTACGGGTAGCAGTGCCCGCCTGGCTCTTACCCGGACGGGGCGGTACGCCCGAGCGCAGGTCGAAGGGAACCGGGGCCTCCTTGCTGGCGCTAGGGCTGGTAGGCCCGTACTGCCTCGATCAGCACGGCGACCTGATCGGGCTCGACCTCGGGCGTGATGCCGTGTCCCAGGTTGAAGACGTGCCCGGGGCCCGGGCCGAAGCTCTCGAGCACGCGCCGTGTCTCCGCGCGCAGGATGTCGGGCGGTGCGAGCAACGCCGCCGGATCGAGATTGCCCTGCAGCGCGACCCGGCCCCCGACCGCCTCGCGCGCCGACTTCAGATCGGTCGTCCAGTCCACGCCGAGCGCGTCGCAGCCGATCTCCGCGATCGCGGGCAGCCAGGCGCCTCCGCCCTTGGTGAACACGATGCTCGGGACGCGGCGGCCGCCGCTGTTCCTGGTGAGGCCGTCGACGATCTCCCCCAGGTAGCGCAGCGAGAGCTCGCGATACTGCGCGGGGGTCAATATGCCGCCCCACGTGTCGAACAGCATGACCGCCTGGGCGCCCGCCGCGATCTGCGCATTCAAGTACAGGACGGTGGCGCGCACGAGCAGCTCGAGCAGCCGGTGCAGATCGCGGGGCGCCGCGTACATCATGCGCTTGATGTGAGAGAAGCTCTTGCTGCCGCCGCCCTCCACCATGTAGGTGGCCACCGTCCATGGGCTGCCCGCGAAGCCGATCAGGGGCACCCGCCCCGCGAGCTCGCGCCGCACCAGCGCCACCGCGTCGATCACGTACCTGAGGTCGGTCCCGGGATCCGGGACACCGAGGCGGTCGACGTCGGCGGCACTGCGCACGGGCCGCTCGAAGTGCGGACCCTCGCCGGCCTCGAAGGACAGCCCGAGGTTCATGGCGTGAGGGATGGTGAGAATGTCCGAGAACAGGATCGCCGCATCCAGCGGATAGCGCTCCAGGGGCTGCAACGTCACTTCGCAGGCAAGCTCGGGATTCGTGCACATTGCGAGGAACGAGCCCGCACGTGCGCGGGTGGCGAGATATTCGGGCAGATAGCGGCCCGCCTGGCGCATGAGCCACACGGGACGGCGTGGGGTCGGCTCGCGGAGCAGCGCGCGCAGCAGGAGGTCGTTGTGGAGCGGTGCGCTCAAGTGCGCTCCGCCGGATCGTACAGCCGCCGATGCTCGAGGATGGCATAGCGGTCGGTCATTCCCGCGATGTAGTCGGCGACCGCGCGAGCCCGGCCGGCGGGACCGGCGACCGCTTCCAGGCGTGCGCTCGTCGCCTTGTGCTCGTCCGGCATCAGGCCGGGGTCGCCGAAGAAGGCGTCGAACAGCTCGCGTATCACGCGCCGAGCCTTGGCCGTCATGCGCCGCACCTTGTAGTGCCGGTATACGCTCTCGCGCAGGAATCTCTTCAGCACCCCGTTCATCTCGTGCGCGCTTGCCGAGAATCCGATCAGCGGCCCATCGTGCAGACGCACCGCGTCGATGGACCCCACGCCCGAGGCGGCAAGCCGCGCGGCGGACGATTCGATCAGATCGGACACCAGGCGGTTGATCATGCGGCGCAGGATCTCGAACACCTGGCGCCGGCCGCCGAGCGCGGGGTATGTCGCGCGCACCTCGGCGTGATATTCGCGAAACAGCGGCACCTCGAGCAGCTCATCCACCGTGATGAGGCCCGCCCGGATGCCGTCCTCGACGTCGTGATTGTTGTACGCGATCTCGTCGGCGAAGTTCGCGAGCTGCGCCTCGAGCCCGGGCTGGCGGCGCTCGAGGAAGCGCTCGCCCAGCTCCCCGAGCTTGAGCGCGTTGTTGTGGGAGCAGTGTTTCAGGATCCCTTCGCGGCACTCGAAGGTGAGATTGAGCCCGTCGAAGTCGGCATAGCGCTCCTCGAGCTCGTCCACCACCCGGAGCGACTGCAGATTGTGCTCGAAGCCGCCGAATTCGCTCATGCACTCGTTCAGCGCATCCTGGCCGGCGTGGCCGAACGGCGTGTGGCCGAGGTCGTGGGCAAGACAGATGGCCTCGGACAGCACCTCGTTCAGGCGCAACGAGCGCGCGATCGTGCGGGCGATCTGGGCGACCTCGAGCGAATGCGTGAGACGCGTGCGGTACAGGTCGCCCTCGTGATTGACGAAGACCTGCGTCTTGTACACCAGGCGCCGGAAGGCCGTCGAGTGCACGATGCGGTCCCGATCGCGCTGATATTCGGAGCGGTACGCCGGCTTCGGCTCGGGGTGGCGCCGGCCCCGCGAACCCTCGTCGAGCGCGGCGTACGCGGCCAGCGTGCTCATCCGAAATATTCTCCGAGCGTCGCTTCCAGCTCGCTCGACGCGTAGTCCGCGGTCACGATGGCGTGTCCGATCTTCTCGAGCAGCACGAGGCGCAGCTTGCCCCCCAGCACCTTCTTGTCCATGTGCATGAGCTCCAGGATCTTGGCGGCGCCGAGCCGCGGCGGGGCCGTCGGCAGCCCGGCGCGGCCCAGGATGTCCGCAATCCGGTTGTGCGTGGCGGCGTCGGTCAAGCCGAGGCGCCGGGACAGGTCCGAGGCGATCAGCATGCCGAGCGCCACCGCCTCGCCGTGCAAATAGGTCCCGTAGCCGGTGGCCGCCTCGATGGCGTGGCCGAAGGTGTGGCCAAAATTGAGGATGGCGCGCAAGTTCTGCTCACGCTCGTCCTTCGAGACCACGGTGGCCTTTATCTCGCACGAGCGGGCGATTGCGTAGGCGAGGGCGCCGGGCTCGCGCTTCAAGAGCTGCGTCATGTGGTGGTCGAGCCATTCGAACAGCAGCGGGTCCCAGACGCAGCCGTACTTGATGACCTCGGCGACTCCCGCCTTGAGCTCGCGCTCCGGCAGCGTCGTGAGCGTGTCGGTATCGGCAATGACCACCCGGGGCTGGTAAAAGGCGCCGATGAGATTCTTGCCGCCGGCGTGGTTGACGCCGGTCTTGCCTCCGACCGACGAGTCCACCTGGGCCAGCAGGGTGGTCGGCACCTGCGCATAGCCGATGCCGCGCTGGTAGCAGGCGGCCGCGAAGCCGGCGATGTCACCGACCACGCCCCCGCCCAGCGCCAGCACGGCGGCATCGCGGTTCATTTTCTTGTCCACCAAGGTGTCGATGACCCATCCGGCGGTCTGCAGGGTCTTGTAGCGCTCTCCGTCGGGCAGTATGCACTCGGCGATGCGTCTTCCGCTCAACGACGCGGACAGGCGCTTCAGGTACAGGCGCGCGACGGTGGTATTGGTGACGATCAAAAGGTCGCTGGCGCGGATGTGCCCGTCCAGGAGCTCACGGTTGCCCAGCAGCCCGGCGCCGATGGCGATGGGGTAATGGCTGTGGCCAACGTCGACCTGGAGGGTTTGCACGGCAAGGATTATACGGAAGGGGCCGCGCGGCGAAGCTCCTGATGGATCTCCTCCGCCACGACGTGCACGCGGCGGCCGTCCGTGGATACTGTCAAATCGGCGATCTCGGCGTAGAGCTCCGCGCGACGCTGCATCAGCTCGGCCAGGCGCTGCTCGGGGTCGGTATCGTTCAGCAGCGGCCGGTGACGCCCGTGCCGGGTGCGCTCGAGCTGCTGGCCGACCGAGGTCGCGAGATATACCACCAGCCCCCGCCCCGCGAGGGCACGGCGGTTGTCCGCATCGATCACCGCCCCGCCGCCGGTCGCGAGCACGATCGACTGCATTTGCGTCAGCCGCTCGATGGATTCCTTCTCACGTAGACGAAACCCCGATTCGCCCTCCTTCTCGAAGATGAACGCGATGTCGACGCCGGTCCGCGTCTCGATGTCCGCGTCGCTGTCGAGGAAGGCATAGTGCAGCAGGCGAGCGAGATGCCGCCCGACGGCAGTCTTGCCCGAGCCCATGGGACCGATCAGGAATACGTTGCCCTTGCCGCGCATAGGGGCGTTACTCTACCTCGCGAGGGAGTTGAGAACGCGGGAAGCGATCCGGCGGCGAGGGGTTGGGAAAAAAAGAAGCCGCCCGAGGGCGGCTTCTTGAACCATCATCGGTTCCGGCTCAGTTGACGGTGACCGGGTACGAGACGAAGGTCTCGATGCCTCCCGGGCTCTTGATGTCGAGCAGGATTTGCAGGCTCTCGGAAGCCGATCCCGTCCCGCTGCTGGTCAAACTGAAGGCATAATCAATGGGCTCGTCAGTGCAGGGATAGGTGTAGGTGGACGGATAGCCCGTCGTCAGCGCGAAGCCCGTACCCGACACGCTGGCCGAGATGGTGGTGCCCGCGGGCATCGGGTTGTTGTTCACGTCGGCGACGGTGAAGTTGAAGAGATAAGTACCCGCGGCATGGCTTACCGGCCCAAGAGTCGCACCGCCCGCCGGATAGATGCCCGCCGGTGTGCTCCCCGCCATGACGATGACGGCGTTCTGGCCGATGCCCGTCGAAGTCTTGGTCGGATCACAGTGCGCGGGATCGTTGCACAGCACGCCGTTGAAGAGGCCGTCCGGTCCGTTCCGGACGCCGTCATTGTTGAAATCGTAGAAGATCTCACTGTAGTTCGTCATGCCGAAGTACGTCACGTCGTGGTCGTACGTTCCATTGCCATTGTCGTCGCGGAAGCGCTCCCCGAGGTCATACCACGTCTCTCCGGGATCGAACACGCCGTTGCCGTTCGCGTCGACGAAGGACTCCTCGCCGATGGCCGTGGCCATCAGCGTTGCGCGTCCGGGTCTGTTGACCGCGCTGCCTCCGGCGGGAGGCACGGCGGCCTTTCCGACCGTGGGGCGCGGATCAGCGCTGGTCCACGTGACCGAGCACACGCCGCCCTCGGTGGCGTTGGTCGTGGTCGTGCATTGCGGCAGGATGTGCCCGCCTTCAGCATTGAACTGCACGGCAGTGCCGTCCGCGACAGGATTGCTGAAGCGGTCGGCCAGACGTGCGGTGACCGCCACCTGCACGCCATCGATGTTGAGAGCCTCGACGTTCTCGCATTTGACCGCCAGCGAGAACTCGTTCTGAGTCGGGATGCCGGTCGATACCGACAATTGGTTCGACTGCGTCGAGATCGTCGGTGTGGTGTCCTCGATCGTCGCCGTCACGCGCACCGGCGTGGCCACGGTTCCGCCCTGCACCGTGGTCTGCACGTTGCCGTTCGCATCGCTGGTCACGGGCCCCGGAATCAGGCTGAGACCGCCCACCGTGGTGTTCAAGGCGAAGGTCACGTGCACGCCCGTGGAAGGCGCGCCCGAGCTGTCCAGCACCTGAAACAGGACGGTCGAGGTCTCCGGATGGTCCGATGTGCCGCTGCCCTTCAGGGAAATGATCAGATTGGAGGCAGACTTGTAGATGATCGAGCCGATCGTGGAGGCCGCGACGGTCACGGCTCCCGTAGCCGATAAGGCGTTTCCGCCCACCGTGGCCGTGGCCGTGATCGGGTCCGTCCCGCTGCAGCCCGTCGAGACGTAGGTCGCGGTGGCGACACCGGTGCTGGTGGTGATGGGCGAGCTGATCTGCGCCTTGTTTTGCGCCGCGCATGGGGAGCTGAACGTCACCGCGGCCGACTGGTTGTACAGGGTCCCGTCGGACTGCTGAAGTGCGACGGTCAGCGTGGTGCTGCCGCCGGCGGAAAGCGACGTGCTGGAGATGCCGATCTTGGAGGCTTGGAATCCGGCCCCGGCGGGGCTGCCGAGCTGCACCGTGGAAGAGCTGGCGCCGGTCACGACCTTGACTTGCACGGTCGCGCTCTTGCCGCCGGCCTTTGCCGTGACGGTGATGGTCCGCAAGCTCACATCGCCCGCGGTCGAGAGGGTTGCGGTTGCGGCGCCTGACGTGTTGGTGCTCCCACCGGTCACGGCGATGCCGCCGGAGGTCGCCGTGAAGGTCACCGGCACGCCGGCGACCAGGTTGTTGTTCGAATCGCGCACCAGCGCTGTGATGCTTGCCGTCGTCGAGCCGTCCGCCAATATCGAGGGAGTGCTCGAGGTCTCGGTTATTGCGGTGACCGGGGGTCCGCTCGTGGTGCCGCCGCTGCTGCTCGAGCCCGAGCCGCCGGAGCTCGAGCTGCCGCCCGTGCCGTTGCCGGAGCTGGTGCCGCTGGTCCACGGGCTGCCGCCGCCTCCGCACCCGGCCAAGGCCGCGGCGACCAGGCAGGCGAATATTAATGATATGCGCATTGTCTTGTCCGTCCTATCCCGACCGCGTCGGAGTTCCATTAGTAGAGATTCGTCCCTTCACGCATGATCTTCGGCGTGATGAAGATCAGCAGCTCGGTCTTGTTGTTGATGTTCGTCGTGCTCTTGAACAGATTGCCGAGCACCGGGATGTCCGCGAGCCAGGGCACTTTGTTCGCGGAGCGCGACTTGGTCGTGTCGAGGATGCCGCCGAGCACCACGGTCTGACCGTCGTTGACCAGCACCTGGGTGATGACCTGGCGGGTGTCGATCGACGGCACGGTGCCGCCGGTCGCGCTCGTGACCTGCTGGCCGACCGCGTCGTCCTTCACGTCGAGATCCAGGATCACGCGGTTGTCCGGCGTGATGAGCGGAGTCACCTTGAGCGACAGCACCGCGTCCTTGAACTGGGTCGTGGTGGCACCGCTGGACGCAGACTCCTGATAGGGAATCTCCACGCCCTGCATGATGGTGGCCTGCTTCTGATTGGCGGTGATGACGCGCGGCGAGGAGATGGTCTCGCTCTTGCCCTCGTTCTGCGCGGCGGAGAGCTCGAGGTCGATCAGGTGCTTGCCCATCAGGATCGTGGTGGCAATGCTGCCGTTGACGTTCGCGGCCGGCAGGTTCACCTGGTAGCGGTTGGCAAGGGTCGGCGCAGTGATGGAGCCCGTAGGTGCGGCCCCCGCCGGAAACGCCGAGCCGTACATGGCGTCGGTGCCGACGTTGGTGCCGGACACCGTGATCAGACTGTTGTTCCCGGCGGTCGTGAAGCCGGTGAGGCCCAAACGGGCGCCGAGATCCCGCTCGAAGGTGTCGCTCACCACGACGATGCGGGCCTCGATCAGCACCTGCTTGACGGGCACATCGAGGGTCTGCACCAGCCGGCGGATGTCGGCCAGCTTGTCCGAGGTGTCCTGCACCAGCAGGGTGTTGGTGCGCTCATCCATCGAGAGGCTGCCTCGCGGCGAGAGCATCGAGTCCTTGGGATTCTGCGCCTTGATCAGCTTGGCGAGATCCGACACCTTGGCGTAGTTGACCTGCATGAACTCGGTATGCGTGGGCGAGAGGTCCTGCACTTCCTTGCGGGCCGACAGCTCGGCCTTCTCGCGGTTGGCGAGCTCTTCCGTCGGCCCGATGATGATGACGTTGTCCTGACGGCGCTTGTCCAGGCCCTTGGTGCGCAGCACGATGTCGAGCGCCTGATCCCAGGGGACGTTCTGCAGGCGCAGCGTGAGGTTGCCGGTGACTGAGTCGCTGACCACGATGTTCTGGCCGCTGGTGTCGGCCAGGAGCTGCAGCACCGAGCGGACGTCGATGTCCTGGAAGTTGAGGGTCAGCCGCTCGCCGGTGTACTCCTTCTTCTCCTCGGCCGCGGCACGCTTCTGCGACGGCTTGATCTCGATGGTGTACTGGTTGTCCGACTGATACGCGAGCTGCTCGAAGTCGCCCTGCGCGCTGATCACCAGGCGCGAGTTGCCCTCGACCTTGAGCGCATCGACCGATTGCACCGGGGTTGCGAAGTCGGTCACGTCGTAACGACGCATCAGATTCTTGGGCAACGACGTTCCGGAGAAGTCGACCACGACTTGATTGCCTTCCTGGCGCACGTTGACCGGCGTGCGGGGATCCGTGAGCTGCACGATCACGCGGCCGGTGCCGTCGTTGCCGCGGCGGAAGTCGATGGTCTTGATGCTGCGCTCGGGTGCGGCGGCAGGTCCGGAGCCGGCGCCCGCGTGCACGGTGGTCGCTGCCTGCCGGTTCTGCGGCGCCTGATTGCCGAGCATCACGGTGATGGTGTTGCCGTCGACCTGCGTCGTGTACGGCATCAGGCTGTCGACGTTGACGACCACGCGCGAGCGCCCGTTGGCCTCGGCCGCGAGCACCGTGTCGACGCCGCCGGAGCGCACGTCGATGCGGCGCGACTGCAGGGCCAGTGTCGTGTTCGGCAGGTCGAACGCGATGCGCGCCGGCTTGTCGATGGTGAACGGCAGCGGCTCGGGCGCGGGGCCGCTCAAGTGCAGCTTGAGCTCGACCTGCTGACCCGACATGGTCTGAACGTCGATCGACTCGAGCTTGACCGGGTCCGCGGCACGCGCCATGGATCCGAATGTGCTCAATGCGACGAGCGCCATCGCGCCGGCCATCGCCCGTATCTTGAATCTGCTCATGCTGTCGTCTCCCTGTGGCCTCAATCGGCCAATGCCAACGAGGCCGGTCGCTCAATGTAGCCGCCGAGGCCGTCGGGGACGATCTCGATCAAGCTTATCTTTCCGGCGGTTATCTCAGTCACTCTTCCGTCGTTCTGCCCGAGGTAGTTGCCGGGCTGAACCTTGTGCACGAGGCCGTCCTTCGATTGGACCAGGCCGTAGAACTGGCTCCCGACTTTGAAGGTGCCCACCATCTTCAAGGTGTCGAGCGAGAAGCCCTCGAGGAACTCGCGGTTGCGCCGCACGTTCGGCCGCAGCGATTGCTGGGCGCCGCCCGGGCCCTGCGGCTGGAATGGCGAGCGCAGCTTGCCGGCGCCGTACACGAAGGTCTCGTAAGGCTTCACCTCGGGCAACGGCTGAATGTGCCCGCCGGGGCGCTTCTTGGTCTCGTCGATCCACTTCTGCAAGTCGGACTGGCCGCTGCCGCAGGCGGCGAGATCGGCGCCCATGACTACGAGCAGCCCGAGAGTTGCGATGGCTCGAATGACTCTCACGTGGGGCCTCCTGCCTTCTTGGCCGGCTTCGCGCCATTCTCATCCTCGATGTACCGATAGGTCTTCGCGGTCACATCCATGATGAGATCGTCATAGGACTTGTCGTTCACCGGCGTGATCTGGATGTCGTGCAGGGTGACGATGCGCGGCAGGGCCGCGATGCCGCTGACGAAATCGCCGAATTCGTGGTAGGTGCCGACCAGCTTGATGTGAATGGGCAGCTCGGCGTAGAACCCGTTGCTCTTCTCGCCGCCCGGTTGGAACAGCTTTTCCTGCAAGCCGGCCGCGAGGCCGGTCTGCGAGATGTCGACCAGCAGGTTCGGCACCTCGGTCTTGCCGGGGAGCTGCCGGAGCATCGCGCCGAAGCTGCGCTCCATCTCGGCGAGCTGGCCCTTGTAGGCATCGAGGTTGGCGGCACGCTGCTGCTTGCTCGAGAACTGGCCGCGCAGATCCTGCTCCTCGGCTTCGGCCTTCTGCAGCCGTGGCCGATCGTCGTCCCACACGAACATATACCACCCGAACGCGGCGCAGAGCACGAAGATCAAACCGATGAAGAAGCCGCGCACCGCGGGCGGCCAGCGGCCGACGTCGCGCATGTCCAGCGTACGAAGCTGTTCGATGAAGTTCATTTCTGCGCGACCTTCTTGACCTTGGTTTCACCACCGCCTTCGAGATCGACGCCCACCACGTCAGCCGTCAGGGTGAAGGTCGAACCGCCGTTCGCGGCGCTGCCGGACTCGACCACCTGCAGCACGGGGTTGTCCATCCAGGTCGACGCATCGATGTTGCGCATGAAGGTCGATACCCGCGTCGAGGACTGGGCGACGCCGTGGATCTCGAGCTTGTTGCCGCTCTCCTTCAGGGACGTGAGATAGATGCCCTCGGGAACGGTCTTCACGATCTCGTCGAAGAGATGCACGATCTCGGGGCGTTTGCGCTGCAGCTTCTCGATGATCTCCATGCGCGCGACCAGGCGCTGCTTGCGCGTCTCGAGATCCTGGATGTCGGCAATCTGCGCGTCGAGCTTGACGATCTCCCTCTTGAGGAGGGCGTTCTTCTCGTTCTGCGCGTCGATCCAGCCGCCGTACAGGAGCTTGCCGCAGATCACGAAGATCGCTGCGGCGATCGCGGCACCGGCGGCTGCGATCATGAACTCGCGGCGACGGATCTTGCGTTGCTGTTCGCGCCAGGGAAGTAGGTTGATACGCGGCATGGCAGCTCTTTAGTCGAAGCTTCGCAGCGCAAGGCCGCAGGCTGTGAGTAACGCCGTGGCGTCGCGCGCCACTGCTTGGGCTTTGGCCTTGGACGACACCTTCATGTTGCCGAGCGGGTCGCCCTTTTCGGAGGGCACGCCGACGCGGCTCGAAATGACGTCCGCGACGCCCGGGATGTTGGCGCAGCCACCGCAGATCAGGATCTGATCGGGTTGCGAGCGCCCGCTGCCGGAGGCCAGGTAGAATTGCAGGGAGCGGCTGACTTGCTGGGTCATGTCGTCGATGAAGGGATCGAGCACTTCCGGCTGGTAGTTGCTCGGCAAGCCGCCTTCCTTCTTCGCGCGGCCCGCTTCTTCCATCGAAAGACCGTAGGTGCGCATGATCTCCTCGGTGAGCTGCTGCCCGCCGAACGCGAAATCACGCGTGTAGATGACCTTCATGTCGCGCAGCACGCTGAACGTCGTCGAGCTCGCGCCGAAATCGACCACGGCGATGGTGCGATCCAGTCCGCCGTCCGGCATCTGATGGCGCATCAGCGCGCACGCATTCTCGAGCGCGAAGGCTTCCACGTCGACGAGCTGCGCGGTCAGGCCGGAGGCCTGCACCGCCGCCTGGCGCTGCTCGACGTTCTCGGTGCGCGTCGCGACCAGGAGCACATCGAGCATCTCGGGATCCTTCTCCGACGGTCCCACGACCTGGTAGTCGTAGCTGACTTCTTCCATCGGGAAGGGAATGTACTGGTCGGCCTGCATCTCGACCTGGCCCTCGAGCTCGTTCTCGCCGAGGGTCTTCGGCATCTGGATCACCTTGGTGATCGCAGCGTCGCCGGAGATCGCGATTGCAGCCATGCGACTCTTGGCGCCCGAGCGCTTGACGGCCCGGCGGATGGCTTCGCCGACCGCCTCCGCGTCGACGATGGCCTTCTCGTTGATGGCGTTGTGCGGCGTAGGTTCGGCCGCATACGACTCAACCCGGTACTGTCCCCCCGACATGGTGAGCTCGATGAGCTTCACCGACGAGGTTGTTATGTCAAGTCCCAAAAGCGGACGATATCTCTTGCCGAACGACCACACAGGTTTTTTCCTTTCCCGCTCAGTACTTTGGAGGTCGGAACTGGTGCATGAATTTAGCCACGCCGAATGAACTTAGCAAGAAACTGTTAAATAGAACGTGAAGCTACTCACGGTAATCGACGCCGGCCTCGGGCGCTGCCCAAAGTGCGAACTGCGCCGGTTTCGGCGCGTGAAGAAACGCATCGATTCATCCCGTTCAGACCTCGGTCTCCCTGTTTCCTCGGCTCGAAGCCCCGAGGCTCAGGCGTTTGATAGTTTCGGTCTGGCAACCCCGCTATCCTCCTCGGGTCTGACCTAAGGGGTGTCCCGTGGAGGATCGGTGGCTTTGCGTCCTCATCTTTCGATGAGTTTGCCCTGGTAACCAGCGGTAATATGCATGCCTAATTTTGCAGGCGCAATAAGTTAGAACGGTTTTCTGTGGCCAAACGTTACCTAGTTCTCATCTCGCGAATCTGCGTGGTCCTGACCGCTGTGATCGCGCTCATAGCCTTCGCAAATGTCTGCGCTTATGTCTATTTGCGGCCCGGGCTGCCCGACGTCGACACCCTGCGGGACGTGCAGCTGCAGGTCCCGTTGCGGGTCTATACGCGGGACGGCAAGCTGATTGCCTCGATCGGCGAGCAGCGCCGCATTCCGGTTGCCTACGACCAGCTCCCCACGCGGCTCATTCAGGCTTTCCTGGCGACCGAGGACGACCGCTTCTTTCGACACCATGGTGTTGATTGGCAAGGGATTTTGCGCGCCGCGTTGACCAACTTGCGAGCGGGGGGCATCCGCCAGGGGGCGAGCACCATCACCATGCAGGTGGCGCGGGACATGTTCCTGTCCCCGCGCCGCGACATGAAGCGCAAGATGAGCGAGATCTACATATCGCTCCTGATGGAATCCGAGTTCACCAAGGAAGAGATCTTTTCGTTGTACGTCAACAAGATCTTCCTCGGCCAGCGAGCCTACGGCGTCGGCGCGGCCGCCGAGGTCTATTTCGGCAAGAGCCTGGATGAGCTGAACCTGGCGGAAATGGCGACTTTGGCCGGAATCCCCACCGCGCCCTCGGTGGTCAACCCCGTGGCGAGCGCCGAGGCGGCCAAGACCCGGCGCGCCCACGTGCTCGGCCGGATGCTCGATCTCGGCTACATCTCCGAGGCTGATTACGAGGAGGCCAAATCGAGCCCGATGGAGTCCCGGCTGCACGGCTCGTCCGTCGAGACGGACGCGCCCTACGTCGCCGAAATGGTGCGCAACGAGATGCAAGCCAAGTACGGGGACACCGTGTACACGGCGGGGTACAAGGTGTTCACCACCATCGATTCCCGCCTGCAGGCGGACGCGACCGTGGCGCTGCGCACCGGGCTCCTGGAATACGACCGGCGGCATGGCTATCGCGGACCGACCGCCCGGGTGGACCCCGGCAAGCTCACGACGCCCGGCGCGCTGGAAGGAGAGCTCGAGGAATTCCCCGTGATCGGCGGCCTGAAGCCTGCGATCGTCGAGAAGGTCGAGGCGAAGAGCGCGCAGATCTACGTGAAGGACCTGGGCGAGGTGACGCTGCCCTGGGAAAAGCTCTCCTGGGCCCGCAAGGAGCTGCCCGATGAGAAGGTGGACCGCGCGCCGACCTCGGCGGCCGAGATCCTCGCGAGGGGCGATGTGATCTACACGGTGGGCAAGACCGCCGAAGCACTGCTGTTCGTTCAGGTTCCGGAGGCGCAGAGCGCGCTGGTCTCGGTCGATCCACGCGACGGCGCGGTGGCGGCCCTGGTCGGCGGCTTCGACTATTTCCAGAGCAAATTCAACCGCGTGACGCAGGCGCGGCGGCAGCCGGGCTCGGGCTTCAAGCCCTTCGTCTACGCCGCCGCATTCGACAAGGGCTTCACCCCCGCGAGCGTGGTCCTGGACGCGCCCATCGTCATCGACGAGGCTGGAATGGAGCAGCCCTGGAGGCCCAAGGAGGACAGCAACAAGTTTTACGGGCCGATCCGGCTGCGCGAGGCGCTGGTGCATTCGCGCAATCTCGTGTCGGTGCGCCTGATGCGCGCCATCGGCGGGGAGTACACCTGGAACTACGTCACGCGCTTCGGTTTCGACAAGTCCCAGCTGCCGAACGATCTCACCCTGGCGCTCGGCACGGCGGAGCTCTCCCCCCTGCAGGTGGCCGTCGGGTACGCGACTTTCGCCAACGGCGGCTTCAAGGTCAGCGCGTACACGATCGACCGCGTCGAGGACGCGTCGGGCAAGCTCCTGATGCAGTCGACGCCCGCCATCGCGTGCCCGGAATGCGATCACCCGTCGGATCCCGTCGCATCGAAGGCGGGGAGCGCGGCGGCCGCGCGAACTGCGCTGCTCGATGAGGCTCCGCGCGACGGCAAGACCATGATTCCGCCGAAGAACCTGGCGCCGCAGATCATCAAGCCGCAGATCGCTTATCTGCTCGCCGACATGATGAAGGACGTCATCCGCAGCGGCACCGCGATCCGCGCGCGGTCATTGAACCGCGACGACATCGCCGGCAAGACCGGCACGACCAACGATCACCACGATGCCTGGTTCAACGGCTTCAACGGAGATCTCGTCACGACCGTCTGGACGGGCTTCGACCAGGACCGCTCGCTCGGGGACGGCGAAGAGGGCGGGCGGGTCTCGGTGCCGACGTGGACGTACTACATGCACGAGGCGCTGGCCCACGTCCCGAGCCACTGGGTCCCCGTGCCCGACGGCATCGTCACGGTGCGCATCTCGCCCGAGACCGGTTTGCTCGCGAGCGCCGACAACCCCAACGGCATCCTGGAGAAGTTCATGGAAGGGAACGTGCCCAAGCCGGAGAACTACGAGGGTCCGAACCCGCAGAACCCCGAGGCCGAAAAGCCGCTCTTCTAGGCAGAATTCGAGGCTCGCCGCCGTCATGCCCAAGAAATTCTCGCAGCGCACCGAGGACCTCCGGCGCGCGCTCGCGCAGGAAGCGGCCCGCATCATGGCCGAGCACGGCATCGACGATTTCCGGCAGGCCAAGCGCAAGGCGGCCGACCGGCTTGGGGTGCACGACGTAGCAGTGCTGCCGAAGAACGTCGAGATCGAGTCGGCCCTGCGCGAGCACCAGCGGCTCTTTGGCCGCGACGCGCATCAGCATTCCCTGATGGAACAGCGCCGCATCGCCCTCTCCGCCATGCGCATGCTGGATGAATTCCAGCCGCGGCTGGTGGGCTCGGTGCTCACCGGCACGGCGACCAACTACAGCGACATCAACCTGCATCTGTTCGCGGACCGTTCCGAGTCGGTGGCCATCCGGCTCATCGAGATCGGCGTGCCGCACGAGGTCCACGAGCGGCGCGTCAAGATGGACGCGGAGCGCAGCATCAACTACCCGGCCCTGCGCTTCGAGGCGCAAGGGCGCACCGTCGACGCGACGGTGTTCCCCATCGACGGGATCCGCCAGTCGCCCTACTCGCCCGTGGACGGCCGCCCGATGAAGCGCGCGGACGTGAAGGAAGTCTCCGACTTGATCGCGGCGAGCTGAGGGACGCCGGGGTTTATCCCCGGTAAATTTGTTGAACCGCGGGTAGTGGAAGACTAAGCTTTCCGGGCCGGACAGAGTCGCGACGGATCGCGCAAAACAAGCTACACCGCCGGCATTTCCAGTGTAGCGAAAGAGCAACAGAAGAAAGGGGAACGCGATGCGTCGGGATGCGATCAAGCGGGTACTGTGGTGCATGGGCGTGGCGGGGCAGCTCACCTGGCCCGCGCTATCGAGGGCGGCCGCGGGTGCGGACGCCGATACGACCCCGAGCGGCACGCTCGAGGAGGTCGTCGTGACCGCCCAGCGCCGCACGGAGCGTCTGGAGGACGTTCCCATGAGCATCACCGCGTTCAGCCAGGCGACCTTAGATCAGGAAGGATTGCGCAGCATCGATGACCTGGTACGGCTGAGCCCGGGAGTGACCTTCATGCGCAACGGCATGAGCTCGAGCGGCAACTACAACGACGAGGACTCCGACGTCTCCATTCGCGGAATCGACTCGACCGCGGGTGCGTCCACCACCGGGATCTACATCGACGACACGCCGATCCAGACCCGCCACCTGCAGTTCGGAACTGTCAATCCGTATCCGGCGCTCTTCGACCTGGAGCGGGTCGAGGTGCTGAAGGGTCCGCAGGGCACGCTGTTCGGCGCAGGCTCGGAGGGCGGCACGATCCGGTTCATCACGCCGGAGCCGAGCCTCGACAAGCTGCAGGTGTACTCGCGCGCGGAGTTCGGTCAGATCGAAGGCGGCGGCCAGAGCTACAGCGCGGGTCTTGCGATCGGCGCGCCCATCATCGACGGCGTGCTGGGCTTCCGCTTCAGCGTCTCGTATCAGCGGGAGGGCGGCTGGGTCGACCGCGTGAGCTACTCCAGGCCCCCGTCGGTGCTCGAGCCGGACTTCGCGACGCTCTACACGGAGAATCCGGTCTCGACCGGCGTCACCGAGAAGAACGCGAACTGGCACGACACCCAGACCGCGCGGCTCGCGCTCAAGTGGGCGCCGAACGACTCGCTGACGGTCTCGCCGTCGCTCTATGTGCAGACCCTGCACTACAACGACACCGGTGCGTACTGGGAATCCCTGTCCGATCCCGCGGACAACCGCTACGCGAACGGCAATGCGCAGCGCGACCCGTCGACCGACCCCTGGTACATGGGCGCCATCAAGGTCGACTGGAACGCGCCGTTCGCCCACGTGATGTCGAACACGTCTTATTTCTCGCGCAGCCAGCACTCGGTGTCGGACTACACCCAGTGGATCGACACGGTGTTCTTGTACAACCAGTACCCGCCCCCCGGTGACTTCGCGTCGGCCTATTTCCAGGACCGTCAGGACAACTTCACCCAGGAATTGCGCATCAGCTCGTCCGATCCGCAGGCACGGCTCACGTGGAACGCGGGGCTCTTCTACTCGCACGCGCACGAGAACACCACCGAGACCATTCTCGATCCGGCCTTGGCGCCCGCGCTCGGCCTGCCCGGGCTGCCCAAGGGGCTGACCTACTCGCAACCGGTGTTCAGCCTGGTCGACAAGCAGATCGCGCTGTTCGGCGAGGTGAACTTCAAGCTCACCGACACGCTGAACTTCACCGCAGGCGTGCGCGCATCGAAGATGGACTACACCGGCGTCGCCCAGGAAAGCGGAATTCTGCTCGGGGGGCTCGTCGTCAACGGCAGCAACTCCGCGAGCGACAAGCCGGTGACTCCGCGCTTCGTGCTGAACTACCAGCCCTCGCGCGACAGCTTGTACTACGCGAGCGCCGCCAAGGGCTTCCGCCCCGGCGGCGTGAACACGGAGCTGCCGACCGCCTGCACCGCCGGGCTGCCGGCACCCATTCCGCCCACCTTCAACCCGGACTCGCTCTGGCAGTACGAGATCGGCACCAAGCAGACCCTGCTCGACCACCGCCTGCAGGTCAACGGCGCGATCTACTACCTGCAGTGGAAGAACATCCAGCAGTTCGTGTACCTCACCTGCGGCCTCGGCTTCGTTCCCAATCTCGGCGACGTGACCGGCAAGGGAGGAGACATCGAGCTCACCTGGCGCGCGACCGAGGACCTGACCCTCGGCCTCAACGGGTCCTACACCGATTCCTACTTCAACGGCACGGTCGGACTGTCCAGCCTGGGCAGCACGCTGAACCTCGTGAGCGGGGGAGACCACCTTCCCGCGTCGCCCTGGAACGTCTCGGCGAACCTGGAATACGTGGTCAACGAGATGGACAGGAAGCCGTACCTGCGCCTCGACTATCAGTACGCGACCGCGCAGCGCAGCCTCACGCCCTACCTCGACCCCAACAACGCACCGAACAGCGATACCACGCTCCCCGGCCTGCCGGAGATCCGCATCCTGTCGGTGCGGGCGGGCGTGCGGTTCAGCGGTATGGATCTGTCGGTATATGCACAGAACGCGCTCGACTATCACACGCCGACCTTCGTCTCGCGCGATCTCGCGACGAGCGCGCTCAACGGCTATCCGTACAACTTCGTCACCAACTACTTCGGGCACGGCTTCGCGCCGCGAACCTACGGGGTGACGGCGACGTACCGCTACTGATCGACCCGGGGCGGCGCCGCTCGGCGCCCGCCCCGGCAGGCGCTATTTGCCGTCCACGGTGAATGCGAGCAGCGCGTTGCCGGAGTTCAGATACAGCATGCCGTTGACGACGGTCGGCCCGCCGCGATCCAGCGGTCCGCCGGCGGCCTTGACCCCATTGCGCGTCGCATAATCCTTTGCGGTATCGACGTCCCACAGGATCTTGCCGTCGATGGTCGAGTAGGCGCGGATGTGTCCGTCCAGGGATCCGGACAGCGCGGCTCCCGGCATGACGGTCACGGCCTGGGCCTCGCCGTGCGCGCAGCTCGTCTCGTGCCATGCGCAGGCGGGCGTGGGGACCGCGGTCTTCCAGCGCGCGGCGCCGGTGGTGAGGTCGAGCGCGCTCAAGACGCCCGCGGGATTCGCCGGCTGCGCGAGCAGCCCCAGGGTGGCGACGTACAGGCAGCGGTGGTCCGCGGCGCTTCCCGCGCCGATTCCTCCGCCGGGCGCGTTCGTCTGCCAGAGGATCGCGCCGCCGTGATCGGGGTCGAGGGCGTAGACCGTGCCGGATCTTTGGCCGGCGAGCAGCACCTGATTGCCGGTCGCGAGCGTACGCAGCACCGGAGAGCTCGAGAAGCCCGATCCCGACGGGCCCGCCTCCTCCGTTCGGATCAGCTGCTTCACCCAGCGCAGCTTGCCGTCGTCCAGGTCGAACGCAACGATGGCGTCGGTCAGGGACTGCTCGATGCCGTTCGGCGCGCCGTTGGTCGCGACGTACACCGAGTTTCGCGGTACGTCGATGGTGGGAGCGGCGAGGATGGCCGCGCCTGCGGGCCCGAATTCCTGGATTCCCGCGGCACTGCGGCGCGTGGGCACCGGCTCCTGCAGCACGGTGTAGCTCTTCCACACCTGTCGGCCGGTGGCGATATCCAAGGCGACGACGCTGCCCCGAAAGGTACAGCACCCGTAGCCGGGCTCGAGCGCCGCGCGATCCTCGGTGGAGCCGACCGCGACGTAGACGCGATCGCCGTTGATCACCGGCGCGGCGCTGATGCGCGCGAACGGGTGGCTCTCCACCTGGCTCTTCCAGAGGAGGGTGCCCTTCTGTGCGTCCAGTGCGTAAACCATGCCCGCATCGCCGGCCACGAATACCGCGCTCGGCGCCTTGATCACGTCGAGGTGGGCCAGCGTCCTCTTGATCTTCCTCGGCAACGCCACGATCTTGCCGCGCGCGAGCTCGCCGATCACCGCGGGGCCGCGAATCGCGGTCGGTGCATCGAAGGTCCAGTAGGTGCAACCGGTCTTGGCGTCGACCGAATAGACGCGTCCGGACGAGCTGGTGAGGAACAGGCGCCCGTCGACCACGGTCGGCTGGCCGAACTCGGTACCGCTCTGATAGCCGTACGCCCATTTGACGGCGAGCTTCGCCACGTCGCTGGCGCGAATCGCGGGCTCCGGTTGGTAGCGGGTGTTGTCGAGCGTGCGCCCCCACCCGTTCCATTGCGCGCTTCCGGTCGCCACGGCGCTGGAAGGCGTGTCACAGGCGTTCCTTTCCGGCAACAGCACCGCGGGCGCCGGGACCGCGGGTGCCGGGACCGCCGCTGGCTGCCCGGCCGGCGGGGGTACCTCGGCGCTGGGTGCAGCATCCGGCGCCGCCAGGGCCAGCACGCTCGTGAGCAGCGCTGCCGCGCCGAACGCTGCGTGGAGGTGCCCCGCCATCGCTCAGCGCTTGTCGAGGGACACGTAGTCTCGCTGAGTCGGCCCGGTGTAGAGCTGCCGCGGCCGGCCGATCCGCATGTTCGGATCGGACACCATCTCCTGCCAGTGCGCCACCCAGCCTGCGGTGCGCGCGATCGCGAACATCACCGTGAACATGGAGCGCGGAATGCCGAGCGCGCTGTAGATGATGCCGGAGTAGAAATCGACGTTTGGATAGAGCTTTCGCGACACGAAGTACTCGTCCTTGAGCGCGATCTCCTCGAGCTTGAGCGCCAGCTCGAACAGCGGGCTGTCGGTGCGGCCCAGCTTCTCCAGCACGCGGTAGCACATGCCGCGAATGATCTTGGCGCGCGGATCGAAATTCTTGTAGACCCGGTGTCCGAAGCCCATGAGCCGCACGTGATCGCTCTTGTCCTTCACCCGCGCGAGGAACTTGTCGATGTTCTGGACCGAGCCGATGCCGTCGAGCATGTCGAGCACCGCCTCGTTGGCGCCGCCGTGCGCCGGC
The DNA here is from genome assembly GCA_036272295.1 of Steroidobacteraceae bacterium. Lineage (GTDB taxonomy): Bacteria > Pseudomonadota > Gammaproteobacteria > Steroidobacterales > Steroidobacteraceae > Bog-1198. The sequence goes on along the minus strand of DATAYZ010000135.1, from coordinate 44,680 downwards.
CCCCAGAGGGCCGAGACCCCCGCGGAGATCGCCGCGTAGGGATTTGCGCCGGTGCTGCCCGCCAGGCGCACCGTGGAAGTGCTGGCGTTCTGCTCGTGGTCCGCGTGCAGGATGAACAAGAGGTCGACTGCGTCGGCCGCCACCGGATCGATGCCGTACGGCTCGCACGGCACCGCGAAGAACATGTTGATCATGTTCGCGCAGTAGCGCAGGTCGTTGCGCGGATAGATGAACGGCTGACCCAGCGTGTGCTTGTACGCGGCCGCCGCGATGGTCGGCAGCTTGGCGATGATGCGGTGCGCGAAGATCTCGCGATGGCGCGGATCCTCGATGTCGGTGGTGTCGTGATAAAAGGCGGCCATCGAGGCCACCACCGCGGAGACCATCGCCATCGGGTGGGCGTCGTGGTGAAACCCCTGGAAGAACCGCAACAGCTGCTCGTTGATCATGGTATGGCGCATGATCGAGTTCGTGAAGCCATCGAGCTGCGTCCGGGTCGGAAGAGTCCCGTTGACCAGGAGGCTCGCCACCTCGAGATAGCTGGAGCGCTCCGCGAGCTGCTCCACCGGATAGCCGCGGTAGAGAAGGATGCCCGCGTCGCCGTCGATGTAGGTGATCTTGCTCTCGGTGCTGGCGGTCGCCATGAAGCCCGGATCGAACGTAAAGACGCCCTGATCCTTGCTGAGCTTCGAGATGTCGATGACATCCGGGCCGATCGTTCCGGACAGTGCGTCCATGACGCTGGTCTTGCCGGTCGCGAGGTTCTTGAGTTCGAATTTCTTGCTCATGCGCTTAAGGTCCGAACGGAGGCTGTTTCAAGATGGTGCCGCAGCCTTGCACGGCCCTCGGGCGGAATCAAGCGACCGCGTCCAGCCCGCGCAAACGTGCTCGCCGCGCATCCCTCGCGGGCTTCGATCGGGAGCGGGCCAAGCGCGGGCGCAGGGCTCGTGCGCTTGCTCATCTTTAGCCCATGCGCAGCGCTCGGCCCGATGTACGAGAATGCGGGAGCTCGTCCCGCACCCGGAGCTCAGACCTTGACCGTGCTCGCGTATCTCTTGCGGAACTTGTCGACGCGACCGCCGGTGTCCAGGATTTTCTGCTTGCCGGTGTAGAACGGATGGCAATTCGAGCAGACCTCGACCTGAAGATCGTGACCGATGGTCGAGCGCGTCTCGAACGTGTTGCCGCAGGTGCACGTCACGTTGATGACTTTGTAGTCGGGGTGAATACCGGATTTCATGAGAACCTCGCTGGTGGTGCGGCAGAATCGGCGCAGCTTTCACGCTGGCGTCGCCATGCCTTGGTCCCTCGTTCGCTGAGGCTTCGGCCGCCGCCGCCAAGCGCCTACGAGAGGGCCGACCATCATAAGCCAGGCCGTGTTACAACGGCAATGGCTTTGACATAAGCCCTTGTAGGACAACTGCTTACAACTTTGTTCACAAAATCTGTGGATAACTCTGTGGATGATTGCCAAGGCGTGCGGTCGTGACGGCAAGATTTCAAGTAATTGTTAACTTGGTCAAAAAATAGACAAGCTTGTTTCTTCTTGTAATTCATATGCTTACGGCGTGCAACTAACCTACAATAATTGCAATGTCACGTAGGTGCCCATCCGTGGGGGACCCGCGGGGCGATGTGAATAAGCTTTTGCCCGGAATCGCCCGGAGTCAGGCCAGGAATCCCCCTTGCAGATCGTTGAGGAAGCGCAAACCCAGGTCGGTGGGTTTCCAGCGTCCGGCGGCCCCCGTGAGCAGGCCTCGCGCCTCGGCGGCCCGGATGCCGGCCTCGATCGAGTCCCACCCGAGGCCGGTCCGCTGCCGGTAATCGGCGAGGTCGAATCCCTCCGTGAGCCTGAGCGCGTTCAGCATGAATTCGAACGGCAGGTCCGCCACCGGCACCGGCGCGGCGCCGTCCGCTGCCGGCGGCAGAGCGACCTGCGCCAGATATTCCCGCGGCTGCTTCGGCTTGACGGTGCGCATCACCCGGCCGGGCAACGACGAGCTCACCTTGCCGTGCGCGCCCGCCCCGATCCCGACGTAATCACCGAAGAGCCAGTAATTGAGATTGTGCCGGCAGCGCGCACCCGCCCGGGCGTAGGCCGACACTTCGTACTGCACGTAGCCCGCATCGGCCAGCATGCGCTGGCCGGCACATTGAATCGCCCACGAGGTCTCTTCGTCGGGAAGCTGCGGGGGACGCGCATGGAAGACCGTGCCCGGCTCCAGCGTCAGCTGATAGTAGGAGATGTGGGCCGGGCCGAGTGCGCAGGCCCTGCGCACGTCCTCGCTGGCCTGCTCCAATGACTGGTCCGGCAGCGCATACATGAGGTCCACGTTGAAGTTGTCGAGCCCGGCGGCACGCAACTCCTCGACCGCGCGATACGTATCGTCCGCCGAGTGAATCCGCCCGAGAGCCGCGAGCGCCCCGGCCGAGAAGGTCTGCGCGCCGAGCGATACGCGGTTGATGCCGGCGTGCCGGTAGCCCGCGAAGCTGCCGTGCTCGATGGTGCCGGGGTTCGCCTCCAGCGTGATCTCCGCGTCGGCGGCGATCTCAGCCCGTTCCCTCAGCGCATCGAGCAGCCGCCGGTATTCCTCCGGCCGGAACAAGCTGGGGGTGCCGCCGCCGAAGAACACGGAATCGATGCGCCGGCCGCGGAATCTGCGCAGCTCGCCCTCGAAGTCACGGATCAGCGCGTCGATGTACGAAGGATCCGGAGTCGACGATCGCAGCTGGTGCGAGTTGAAATCGCAGTAAGGACACTTGCGCACGCACCACGGCATGTGCACGTAGAGCGCGAGCGGAATGCGAGCCGCGTCCGGGCCGGCCGCGTCAGACACGGGAACGCCGCTCGAGCTGCTCGCGCAGCGACGTTAAGGCGAGGCCGCGGTGGCTCAGCCGGTTCTTGCGCTCGGGCTCGAGCTCGGCCGCGGTCATGCCGAGGCTCGGGATCCAGAAGTACGGGTCGTAGCCGAAGCCCGCCGAGCCCCGCGGTGCGTCGAGCAGCGTCCCCTCCCAGACCCCTTCGGCGACCAGCGGCGCGGGATCCCCGGCGCTCGTCACGAATACCAGCGCGCACCGGTAGCGGGCCCGCCGGCGGCTCACCGGAATTCCCTCGAGCGCGCGCATGAGCTTCGAGTTGTTGGCGGCGGCGTCCGCCCCGGAACCCGCGTAGCGCGCCGAGAGAATGCCCGGCGCCCCGCTGAGCGCGTCGACCTCGAGACCGGAATCATCCGCAAGGGCCGCCACGCCCACGCCGCCCCCGAGGGCCGCCGCCCGCAGGGCTGCGTGCCGCGCCTTGATCAAGGCGTTGTCGATGAAGGTCGCTCCCGATTCCTCCGGGGACTCGACGCCAAGCTCGGCGAGCCCCGTCAGATCGAAGGGCAGGTCCTCGAGCAGCGCGCGCAATTCGCGCAGCTTTCCCGGGTTGGCGGTGGCCACGACCAGCGGCCTCCTGGGGACGCTCTGCACGGGATTTGGCAAAGCGCCCTAGGAGCCTGTCCGAGTAATGATCGCCGTAGCGAGGCCGTCCCCCATCGAGCAGATTGCCGCGATCGTTTCGCGCGCATGGTGGGCCCCATGTAAGCGAAAGGATCGCGGCAAGATGCCGATGGGGGGCGGCCGCAGCAGGCGCATCATTACTCGGACAGGCTCCTAGCGGGCGCGCGCGCCCTGCTGGGCCTCGTGCAGGCGGGTGATTCCGCTCGCTGCCAGATCGAGCAGGCGATCCAGCTCGTGCCTGCGAAACGCATGCCCCTCGGCGGTGCCTTGGACTTCCACGAACGCGCCTCCCGAGTTCATGACCACGTTCATGTCGGTTTCCGCGTTCGAATCCTCCGCATAGTCCAGATCGAGTACGGGCGCACCGCGAAAGATGCCCACCGAGACCGCGGCGACCTGGCCATGCAGAGGATTCGATGCGATCGCGCGGCGCTTCAGCAGCGTGTCGACGGCATCGGCCAGCGCGACGAACCCGCCGGTGATCGCGGCCGTGCGAGTACCGCCGTCCGCCTGCAGCACGTCGCAGTCGATGGTGATGGTTCGCTCGCCGAGTGCCTTGAGGTCGACCACCGCGCGCAAGGCCCTGCCGATCAGCCGCTGGATCTCCTGGGTACGGCCGGTTTGTTTGCCGCGCGCCGCCTCGCGCGCCGAGCGCGTGTGCGTCGCCCGCGGCAACATGCCGTATTCCGCGGTCACCCAGCCTTGGGCCTGGCCGCGCAGAAACGACGGCACCGAGTCCTCGATGCTTGCCGTGCAGAGCACCCGGGTCTCGCCGAATGCGACGAGCACCGACCCCTCCGCATGCCGCGTGTAGCCGCGGACGAAGCTCACCGGCCGCAGCTCGTCCGGCGCGCGGCCGCTCGGGCGGGCGCTCATGCCGCCCGCCAGCGCAGTGCCGCGGCACTGGTGTTGTCGCTGTAGGGAGCCGACGCCTCGACCGCCTGGGACCCGAGATCGCTCAGGGAATCACGCAACGATTTGCCGTTGGCTTGCGCGAACTTCACGAAGTCCTGATCGCGCAGGTTCGCCCACAAGCCGTCGGTGCAGAGCAGCAGCACATCGCCCCCTCGCAGCCTGCGCCGCGTCGAGATGGTCATCTCGGGCAGCGCCGCGTCGCCGCCGAGGCAGCACTCCACGTAGTTGCGCATGGGGTGGCCCTGCACCTCGGCCTCGGTGATCAGCCCTTCGCGCAGCAGCACCTCGACGTGGCTGTGATCGCGCGTGCGCTCGATCACGGCCGTCTGACGCAGCTGGTAGATGCGGCTGTCGCCGACGTGCGCCCAGTACGCCGCGGACTCCTGAACCAGGGCCACGGCGCAGGTCGCGCGCGGCCGTGCCTCGACCGACAGGCCGACGCCGAGCTTCACCACTTCCTCGTGGGCCCGTCCGAGCGACAGGTGCAGGAATCCGAGCGGATCGAAGATCGGGTGCGGCGTCTGCCAAAAGGCCTCGAGCAGCGTCGCGCGCGCGGTCTCGGCCGCCCGCGCGCCTTCGGCGTGGCCGCCCATGCCGTCGATCACCACCAAGAGCACCGCGTGATCGGCGGCCGCGACCGCGACCCGATCCTGGTTCTCTTCGCGGTGGCCGATGAGGCTCACGTCCGCGGTCTCGATCTGCACCAACTTCCTCCAGGGTGTAAGCTTTGCGCGAGAATGACTTTCCAGTTTAGCCCATCCCCATGATCCGCAGCATGACCGGTTTCGCGCGCCGCGAACGCCAGTTCCCCTGGGGCCTGCTGGCCTGGGAGCTGAAGACGGTCAATCACCGCTATCTCGAGATGGGATGCCGGCTGCCGGAAGAATTTCGCATCGGCGAGGCCGAGTTTCGCCAGGCAATCGCAGCTTCTGTCAAACGCGGCAAAGTCGAGTGCGCTCTTCACTATCGACCCGTGGCCGTCACGGGAGCCTTGGAGGTGGATGGCGAGCTCCTGGCTTCGCTCACCCGGCGGGCGAAATCCATCGCCGCGGATGCGGGCCCGGCGTCGCACATCGACGTGCTCGACCTCCTGCGCTGGCCCGGCGTGATCCGCGACGGGTCGCGCGACTATGCTCCGATGCTCGCCGCGGCGCAGGCCCTCCTCGGCGATGCGCTCGAGGAGCTTGCCCGCTTTCGCGACAGCGAGGGCGGCCGCCTGCGCGACGCGCTCGAGCAGCGTTGTGCCGGCCTGATCGATTTCTCGGCCCGCGTCACCGAGCGCCTGCCGGAGGTCCGCTCCCGCATCCGCGCGCGCCTGCTGGAGCGCATCTCCCAGCTCTCGACCGACGTCGACCATGACCGCCTCGAGCAGGAGCTCGCCATCCTCGCGCAGCGCCTGGACGTGGATGAGGAGATCGACCGCCTTCGCGGCCATGTGTCCGAAGTGCGCAAGACCTTCAACGGGCATGAGGCCGCGGGAAGGAGACTGGATTTCCTGATGCAGGAGCTGAACCGCGAAGCCAACACGCTGTCGTCGAAGTCCCAGGACATCGAGACGACGCGGGCGGCGGTGGACATGAAGGTCCTGATCGAGCAGATGCGGGAGCAGGTGCAGAACGTCGAATAGCGATGAGCCGCGCACCCGGGAAATGCGGCCGTCCGCATCTGCGTCGATCGAAGTACAATCGCGCCCATGCCGACCGTGCACGTTGACCCGAAGTGACCATGGACCGCGGCCGCCTCTACGTCGTCTCCGCGCCCTCGGGCGCCGGCAAGACCAGCCTGGTGAAGGCGCTGATGGAACGGGAGCCCCGCATCCAGTTCTCCATCTCCTACACCACGCGCAAGCCGCGCCCCAACGAGGTCGGGGGCCGCGACTATCACTTCGTCACCATGGAGCGCTTCGACGCGATGGCGCAGCGGCACGAATTCCTGGAGCACGCCCGGGTGTTCGACAACTGCTACGGTACGGCGCTGCACTCGGTCGAGGAGGCGCTCGCCAATGGCGAGCAGCTGCTCCTCGAGATCGACTGGCAGGGGGCACGCCAGGTTCGCTCCCGGCTTCCCGAAGCCCGCACCATCTTCATCCTGCCGCCGACGCGTGCCGCGCTCGAGCAGCGCCTGCGCGCGCGCAGCACCGACTCCGACGCGGTGATCGAGCGGCGCTTGAAGGACGCCGCCGAGGACATCGGGCACTGGCCGGAGTTCGACTACGTGGTCGTGAACGATCGCTTCGACCAGGCGCTCGGGGATCTCTGCGAGATCGTCGCCGACCGCGGCGAGCGCCTTGCCGGCCGCCGTCCCGAGATCGCCTCGCTCGCCGCGCAGCTGCTGAAACCCGTGGATTGAGCGCTCTGGCCGCCGGGTCCGGCCAGCGCTTGGCGCAAGCCCTTGGCGCGCCTTGAATTAGGCGACTTGGAGCCATATCTGCTATCCTCTGTCGATCCCTTCGTTTGGACCCTTGGAACCCTAGGAAATGGCGAGAATCACGGTCGAAGACTGTCTGCAGAACGAGCCCAACCTGTTCAATCTGGTGCTCCTGGCCGCCAAGCGCGCACGGCGCCTGGCCAACGGCGCAGAGGCCACCGTTGAGTGGGAGAACGACAAGCCGACCGTGGTGGCGTTGCGCGAGATCGCCGCCGGAAACATCACGGTCGAAATGCTCGAGGAGCCCGAGGAGCCGGCCCAGCCGCAGGCCAACGAGCTCGAGATACCGTCGGATTTCCGCGCTCCGCAGCTCGGCCTAGGGGACTGACGGCGCCCACTCCAAGGCACCGATGGACTATGCGTCTTCCATACTCGGATTTTTACCCGGTGGAAGACGCTCCACCGGGATCAGCCAGCTTCTAGACAAGCTCGAAAGCTATCTGGCGCCCGCGCAGGTCGAGCGCGTGCGCGAGGCCTATGACTTCGGGGCCGAACGCCATCGCGGCCAGAAGCGCGTATCCGGCGAGCCCTACATCACCCACCCGGTCGCGGTCGCGGACATCCTCGCCGACCTGCGCCTGGACGGCGACACGCTGGTCGCCGCGATCCTCCATGATGTGATCGAGGACACGCCGACGGCGAAGGCGGAGATCGCCTCGATCTTCGGACAGGTGGTCGCGGAGCTCGTCGACGGCGTCAGCAAGCTCGACCAGATCCAGTTCAAGAACCGCCAGGAGGCTCAAGCGGAGAGCTTCCGCAAGATGCTGCTCGCCATGGTGCGCGACATCCGCGTCATCATGGTGAAGCTCGCCGACCGCATGCACAACATGCGCACGCTCGGGGTCATGCCGCCGGTAAAGCGCCGGCGCATCGCGCGCGAGACGCTGGAGATCTACGCACCGATCGCCGAGCGGCTCGGACTGTACGCGGTCAAGCTGGAGCTCGAGGATCTGGGCTTTCGCGCCCTGTACCCCTACCGCTACAAGGTGCTGGAGCGCGAGCTGAAGCGCGCGCGCGGCAACCAGAAGGAATTCATCAGCAAGATCGCCGACGCACTGAAGGGCGCGCTCCGCAAAGCCTCGATCGAGGGGCGCGTCGAGGGACGCGAGAAGCACCTCTACAGCATCTACAAGAAGATGCAGAGCAAGGGCATCTCCTTGAACGAGATGGTGGACGTCTACGGCTTCCGCGTGATCGTCGACAGCGCGGACACCTGCTATCGCACTCTCGGGCTCGCGCACAGCGTGTACAAGCCCATGCCGGGCCGTTTCAAGGATTACATCGCGATACCGCGCGTCAACGGGTATCAATCGCTGCATACGACCCTGTTCGGCCCGAACGGAATTCCGATCGAGGTGCAGATCCGGTCCGAGCAGATGCACCGCGTGGCCGAGTCCGGCATCGCGGCGCACTGGAAGTACAAGTCGGGCGGCGACGCCTTCGGCGGCGTGGAGCATGACCGTGCGCGCGAATGGCTCGCGAGCCTGGTGCAGATCCAGGAGGGCGGCAGCTCCGAGGAGTTCCTGGAGAGCGTCAAGGTCGACCTGTTCCCGGACAAGGTGTACGTCTTCACGCCCAAGGGCAAGATCCTGCGGCTGCCGAGCGGCGCGACCGCCGTGGACTTCGCGTATGCGATTCACACCGACGTGGGCAACCGCTGCGTGGCCGCCAAGGTGGATCGGCGGCTGGTGCCGCTGCGCACGCCGCTGCGCAACGGCCAGACGGTCGAGATCATCACCGCCAAGGGCGCGACGCCGAATCCGTCGTGGTCCACGTTCCTGGTCACCGCCAAGGCCCGCGCCGCGATTCGGGCCTACCTCAAGAATCTGAAGCGCGGCGAGGCGAAGGAGCTGGGCAAGCGCCTCCTGGGACTCGCGCTCGAGGAATTCTCGCTGAACCTGAAGAAGATCCCTGCGGTGGAGATCGATGCCGCGGTGAAGGAGCTGAACCTCAAGGACGCGGACGAGCTCTACGAGAAGATCGGCCTGGGCGAGCGGCTCGCGCCGCTGGTCGCGCGTCTGCTGCAGCCGCCGCACGACGGCAAGGCGCACGTCGGCGCGACGACCGGACCGCTGATGATCGCGGGCACGGAAGGATTGCTCGTGACCTACGCGCGCTGCTGCTTCCCGATACCGAACGATCCCATCATGGCCTACCTGTCGACCGGCCGCGGCGTGATGATTCACCGGCAGAATTGCGGTAACCTCGCCGAATATCGCAAGCAACCGGAGAAATGGCTGTCGGTGGCTTGGGAAGGGACGGAAGGCCGCCTCTTCAGTTGCGAGATCCAGCTTGAGATCAACAACCGGGTGGGCGTGCTGGCCGCGGTCGCCTCGAGCATCGCAGGAACCGAGACCAACATCGATCAGGTGTCGCTCGAGGAGCGCGACGTGTCGAGCTCCTCGCTCAAGTTCCAGCTCCAGGTGCGCGACCGCAGGCATCTTGCGAGGGTGATCAAGACGATCCGGCGCATGCCGGACGTGCAGCGCGTGTTCAGAACATTGGCTTGAGGTCATGAGCAAACAAATCATTTCGACACCGAACGCGCCCGCGGCGATCGGCACGTATTCCCAGGCCGCCCGCGTCGGCAACACCATCTGGGTGTCGGGTCAGATCCCCCTGGATCCGGCCACCAAGGAGATGGTGAAGGGCGACATCGAGGCGCAGATCCGCCGCGTGTTCGACAATATCGGGGCCATCGTGACGGCGGCCGGCGCCACGCTCGACGATGTGGTCAAGGCGACCGTGTTCCTCACCGACCTTGCGCACTTCGCGATGGTCAACAAGATCATGGCCGAATACTTCCGCGAGCCGTACCCCGCGCGCGCCGCCGTCGGCGTCGCATCGCTGCCGCGGGGCGCGCAAGTCGAAGTGGAGTGCATCGTCGCGCTGTGACCGCGGCCCGCCCGGTCACGGCGCTCAAGGGAGTGGGCGATGCGCTTGCGGCGCGCCTGCGCGCCCTCGGCGTCGAGAGCACCCAGGACCTCCTGTTCCTGCTGCCCACGCGCTATGAGGATCGCACCCGCACCGTGCCGATCGGCGAGCTCGACGCCGGCCGGCGCGCCGCCGTGGAAGGCGAGGTGCTGCTCACCGAGGTGGTGTTCCGCGGCCGCCGGCAGCTGCTCTGCAAGATCACGGACGGCACCGGCTTTCTCGCGCTGCGCTTCTTCTACTTCAGCGGGCAGCAGCAGACGGGGCTCGCGCGCGGCACGCGCATCCGCTGTTTCGGAGAGGCGCGCCGCTACCAGGGCGGTCTGGAGATGGTGCACCCCGAGTATCGCCGTGTCGACGCGGGCGTCCGCGCGGCGGCGGAAGAGCACCTGACCCCGATCTACCCCTTGACGGAGGGCGTGACCCAGGGCCGCCTGCGCGTCATCGTCGGCATGGCGCTCGAGAGCGTCACCGGCGGCGACATCGAGGATCACCTGCCGGCGGCCGTCCTGGGAGATGCGCGCCTGCCCTCGATACGCGAGGCGCTCCGCTACGTTCACCGCCCGCCGGCCGATGCGCCGGTCGAGCTGCTGCTCGGCGGCCGCCATCCGGCGCAGCGCCGCCTGTCCTTCGAGGAGCTGCTGGCGCATCAGCTCTCGCTGAAGCTGCTGCGCCAGCGGATCCAGCAGGACCCCGGCTGGCCGCTGCGGGCGCGGGGCGGTCTGAAGGACCGGCTGCTCCGCTCGCTGCCGTTCGAGCTCACGCGCGCGCAGGCGCGCGCACTCGGCGAGATCGAGGCGGACCTCGAGCTGGCCAAACCCATGCTGCGGCTGGTGCAGGGGGACGTGGGCTGCGGCAAGACCCTGGTTGCGGCGCTCTCAGCGGCGCGGGCGGTCGAGGCCGGCCGCCAGGTGGCGTTGATGTCTCCGACCGAGCTGCTCGCGGATCAGCATGCGCAAAACCTGAAGCGCTGGTTCGAGCCCCTGGGGGTCGTCGTGACGTTGCTGACCGGCCGGCAAACGGGGCGGACGCGCAGCGCGATCCTGCGCGGAATCGCCGCCGGGGATGCGCACATCGTGGTCGGTACACATGCGCTGTTTCAGGAAAGCGTCGTGTTCGCGTCGCTGGCGTTGGTGATCGTGGACGAGCAGCACCGTTTCGGCGTGCACCAGCGCCTGGCGCTGCGTGAGAAGGGCGACCTCGGCGGCCATCAGCCGCACCAGCTGATCATGACCGCGACGCCGATTCCGCGCACGCTGGCGATGACGGCCTATGCGGATCTCGACGTGTCGGTGATCGACGAGCTGCCGCCCGGGCGCACCCCGGTGCAGACCGTCGTGCTCGCGGACTCGCGGCGCGACGAGGTGGTCCAGAGAATCCGCAGCGCCTGCCTCGAGGGAAGGCAGGCCTACTGGGTCTGCCCATTGATCGACGAGTCGGAGGAGATGCCGTTTCAGGCCGCCGAGGAGACCGCCGCGTCGCTCGCCGCGGCGCTTCCCGATCTGCAGGTCGGCCTGATCCACGGACGCATGCGGCCCGCCGCCAAGGAGGGGACCATGCGGCGCTTCAAGGAGGGCCGGATCCAGCTCCTGGTCGCGACCACGGTGATCGAAGTCGGCGTCGACGTGGCGAACGCGACCCTCATGGTGATCGAGAACGCCGAGCGCATGGGGCTCGCTCAATTGCACCAGCTGCGCGGACGCGTCGGCCGCGGCAGCCACATGAGCTCGTGTCTGCTGCTCTACCGGTCACCCCTCTCGCAGCTGGCGCGCCGGCGGCTGGCGGTGATGCGCGAGACCAACGACGGCTTCGAGGTCGCGCGCCAGGACCTCGAGCTGCGCGGCCCCGGCGAGCTCCTGGGGACCCGTCAAACCGGGCTTGCGCAGATGCGCGTCGCGAACTTGATGCGGGACGCCGACCTGCTGCCGAAGGTTCAATCCGCCGCCGACGTCATGTTGCGCGACTGGCCGCGTCAGGTCGACCCGCTCATCCGGCGCTGGGTCGGACACGCGGAGCAATACGGCCGCGTCGGGTAGAATGCCGCGATGATCAAAGATCACCCCGTCAAGAACGCCGGCCGGCTGCGCCCGATCCAATCCGTCCAGTGGCTTCCCGCGGAGCGTCTGGGCCAGATCAGCATGGATTCGCGCGTCCGTTCATGGCTGATCGGCAAGGGCCTCATCACCTCGCGCATGAAGTCGGCGTGCACGGAGCGCTTCGCCGCGCGGCTCATCGACCAGTGGTCGGGAAAGCTGGAGGGCTCGCATCTGTCGCCGCTGCGCGTGACCGATGCCGCGGGCCTGTTCCGCGACGTCGAGCTCTGCTGCGGCGACCAGGTATGGGTGTTCGAGCAATCCGTCATTCCCGATTCGACGCTATGCGCCCACTCCTGGCTGGCCGAGCTCGGCGATGCGGAGCTCGGGGAAACCCTGGCGTCCCTGTCGAAGGTGGAGCGCGGCACCCATGAATACGCGTGGCTGCCGGTGGCGCAGCCGGTGACGGCGCGTGCGTTGCGCGAGGCCCAGGTGCGGCCGGCAGGGCTCTGGGCGCGGCGCCATCGCGTCGCCTTGCGAGGCGCGCCCCTCCTGATCCAAGAGCTGTTCCTGCCCGTCGTGGGCCGACTCTAGAGAGAGTCGTGCGGCTCCCGCGCTCGGGCGATGATTTGTTGCAGCAGATCGCCGCACGTTGGCGCTGGTGGTCGTTCCGCGTGCGGTTTCACCCCTGGACCGTACACGAGCTGCCGCGGATCCTGGGCAGCCTCGCGGATTACGCGCGATTGATCAGGCTTGATCGGCCGATCGGCATCTGGCTGCTGCTCTGGCCGACGCTCTGGGCGATCTGGATCTCGAGCCGCGGGCGCCCCAATCCGCGCATCTTCCTGGTCTTCGTGTTCGGCACCGTGCTGATGCGCTCGGCCGGGTGCGCGATCAACGACTACGCCGACCGCAGCTTCGACGGCCGCGTGAGACGCACGCAGAACCGGCCGCTCGCCGCGGGCCGGATTTCGACGCTCGAGGCGCTGGTGCTGTTCACCGCGCTGTCCCTCGGCGCGCTGATCCTGGCGCTGCAGCTGAACCGCTCCACCTTGCTGCTCGCGGTGGGCGGCGGTTTCTTTGCGGTCACCTATCCCTTCATCAAGCGCTTCCTGTCGGTCCCGCAGCTCTACCTCGGGCTCACGTTCGGCTGGGGCATCCCCATGGCCTTCGACGCGCAGCTCGAGCGCGTGCCGCGGGTCGCGCTGCTGCTCATGGTCGCGAACATGCTCTGGGTGACCGTCTACGACACCATGTACGCCATGGTGGACCGCGACGACGACCTGCGCATCGGCGTACGCTCGACCGCGATCCTGTTCGGCGATTCCGACCGGCACATCATCGCGGTGCTGCAGATCATGACCCTGGCGACGCTGTATCTGGTCGGCCGCATGATCAGCATGGGCGTGTGGTACTACGCGGGACTCGCCGCCGGCGGCGCGTTTTTCATCTATCAGCTGTGGCTCATCCGCAACCGCGACCGCGATGCCTGCCTGGACGCCTTCTTGAACAACAACTACTTCGGCATGGCGGTGTTCATCGGCATCCTGCTCCAGTACCAATTCCTGCCGGACATCCACCCGCCGCTTTGATCGTCAACCGGATCGCCGTCGATTGGTTGACTAGGCCCGCCGCGCCGCGAATACTGCCCTCCGGCACAAGTTCCGCGGCTCAAGCCGCTCGAGAGGGTTCCGTGATACGCAACGATTGGTCGCTCGCCGAGGTCCAGGCGCTGTTCGCGCTGCCCTTCATGGAGCTCGTGTTCCGGGCTCAGGAGACGCATCGCCGCCACCATCCGGCGAATACCGTGCAGATCAGCACCCTGCTCAGCATCAAGACGGGCGCGTGTCCGGAGGATTGCGCCTACTGCCCGCAGAGCGTTCGTTACGACACCGGGCTCGAGGCCGAACAGCTGCTCGAGGTCGAATCCGTCGCTGCGCGCGCGCGCGCCGCCCGCGACGCCGGCGCGACCCGCTTCTGCATGGGCGCGGCCTACCGCTCGCCGAAGCCGAAGGACCTCAAGAAGGTCATCGCCATGATCCGCGAGGTCAAGGACCTCGGCCTCGAGACCTGCGCGACGCTCGGCATGCTCACGGCGGAGCAGGCCCGCGAGCTCAAGGGCGCCGGACTGGATTACTACAATCACAATCTGGATACCTCGCCGGACTACTACCGCAAGATCATTTCCACCCGCACCTATCAGGATCGTCTCGACACGCTCGAGGCGGTGCGCGCCGCGGGCATGAGCGTGTGCTGCGGCGGCATCATCGGCATGGGTGAGGAGGGAGAGGATCGCGCCAAGCTGCTGCAGGTGCTGGCGACGCTGCCGGAGCACCCCCAGAGCGTGCCCATCAACCAGCTGGTGCGCGTCGCCGGGACGCCGCTCGAGGACTCGGCGCCGCTCGATCCGTTCGACTTCGTGCGCACCATCGCGGTCGCGCGCGTCCTCATGCCGCGCTCGCACGTGCGCCTGTCCGCGGGACGCGGTGAGATGAGCGACGAGCTGCAGGCCCTGTGCTTCCTGGCGGGCGCCAACTCGATCTTTTACGGCGACAAGCTCCTGACCACCGGGAATCCGGACGTCGAGCACGACCAGGTCCTGTTCCGGCGCCTGGGCTTGGTCGCGGAGGCACCCCGCCACGCCCCGCCGGCCGAGGCATCGGGCCTCGCGGCGCCAGGTTCCGCGGCCGATGCCGAGGATGCGGCCCCGCTCGCCGCGCCGGCCTCGCGCGCCGCCGCCGGCCACGCCGGCTCCTCGGCCGTGGGGTGAGCGTGCCCGGCGGCGACCCGGCGCCGGACATCGCCGCGCGATACGCCCTCGACATCGCGCGCGTGCGCCGCGCTTTCGACCGCGCCGCACCGAGCTTCGATGCGGCGGCCGTGCTGCACGCCGAGGTACGCCGGCAGCTGCTCGATCGCCTGGAGCTCATGGCGATCACGCCGCGCGTGGTGGTCGATGCGGGCTCCGGCACGGGGCACGGCGCGCGCGCGCTCGCGCGCCGCTACCCGGGCGCGCTGGTGGCGGCCCTCGACCGCTCGCCGCGCATGCTGACGCTCGCGGCGCGACAGTCGGGCTGGCTCCGGCGCTTTGCGCGGATCTGCGCGGACGCCGAGTGCCTGCCGCTCGCGGACGCCGGGGTCGACCTGGTCGTCAGCAACCTCATGCTCCAATGGTGCGACCTCGACCGGGTGCTCGAGGAGTTTCGGCGCGTGCTCAAGCCCGGAGGGCTTCTCTCCTTCACCACGTTGGGGCCGGACACGCTGCACGAGCTCCGCAGCGCCTGGCGGCACGCTGACGAGCGCACCCACGTCCACCGCTTCATCGACATGCACGACGTCGGCGATGCGTTGGTCAGAAACGGATTCGAGGCCCCGGTGCTCGACGTGGAGCGCTACACCCTGTCCTATTCCGACGTACGCGACGCGGCGATGGACTTGAAATCCACCGGCGCCCACAACGCGACCGAGGGCCGGACACGAACGCTGACGGGCCGGGCGCGATTCGCCTCCATGCAGTCCGCCTATGAGGCCTTCCGCAAGGACGGGCGGCTTCCCGCGACCTACGAGGTCGTGTTCGGGCACGCCTGGGTGCCGCGCTCCGCACGCGGCGCGCGCGATGCCGCGGCGATCTCGCTCGCGGACGTGAAGCGCGAGCTTCGCGCCCGGCGGCGTCCGTGACGTCGGTGTTCGTCACCGGGACCGACACGGGCGTCGGCAAGACGCGGGTCGCCACCGCGGTCGTCCGCGCGCTGGCACGGCGCGGCCTGCGGGTCGGCGCCATGAAGCCGGTGGCGTCGGGATGCGTGGCGACTTCCGCCGGGCCGCGCAACGAGGATGCGCTCGCGCTCATGGCCGCGGCCAATGTCCGCGCCCGGTATCCCGAGGTCAATCCGTTCGCCTTCCTGCCGCCCATCGCACCACACATCGCGGCGCGCGAAGCCCAGGTCCCCGTCGACTTCGACGTGCTCGATCGCTGCCGAGAGCGGCTGCAAATGCAGAGCCAGGTGCTCATCATCGAGGGCGCCGGCGGCTGGCTGGCGCCGCTCGACGATTCCCGCAGCTT
Source organism: Steroidobacteraceae bacterium (assembly GCA_036272295.1). Classification (GTDB taxonomy): domain Bacteria; phylum Pseudomonadota; class Gammaproteobacteria; order Steroidobacterales; family Steroidobacteraceae; genus Bog-1198. Next base: position 28,813 of record DATAYZ010000135.1, on the reverse strand, counting down.
CGCGGACCTCGCGGCGCGCTGGCAGACCGACGTGCTCCTGGTCGTGGGCCTGCGGCTGGGCTGCCTGAATCACGCGCTCCTGACCGTGGAATCCATCGAAAGGCGCGGACTGCGCCTGGTCGGCTGGGTCGGAAGCGCGATCGACCCGGCGTTCGAGCGCCTCGCCGAGAACGTCGCCACGCTCGAGCAACGTATCGCATCCCCGTGTCTCGGGGCTCTGCCTTTCGACCCGGATGCGGGCCTCGATGAGATCGCGGATGGGATTGCCGCCGATACATTGTTGAGCAGGCTTGGGCTATCCTAGCGGCCTTATGGACCAGCGCATCGAGCTCAAGCCCAATTGCTCGTTGAGCCTGCGGGGTGCGGCGCTGTTTTTCGCATCCATTTCATTGTTTTCCTTGATATTTTCCCTGTATTTCACGTGGCACGGATTCTGGCCGGTCATGCCCTTCTGGGCGCTGGAAATGCTGGCTCTCGGGCTTTGCCTCGCCACGAGCATGCGGCGCGGGAGCTATACGCAAACCGTGCTCATCACCGATTCACGCGTGAGCCTCGTGACGCGCTCCAGGCACGGCGAAGCGAAACTGGAGTTTGCGCGGCATTGGACGAGAGTTAGACTTCGCAGTCCGCCGCGGCGACATGGGGTCAGTCGATTGACCATCGAGAGCCACGGGCGGACCTGCGAGATCGGGAGCTTTCTCACGGAAGAAGATCGCTGCCTGCTCGCCCAGCGTTTACGGTGTTTGGTGGGCGGCATGAACGAATCGCCGCCGCTCGAAGTTGCGAATATAGGGGATCCGTTGAGATGACTGATATCAGAGGCGACCATCGCCACCGCATGTCCCGGCTCGCCGGCTTGAGGGCACGTATCCTCGGTCTGGCCGCGCTCACCTTGGGCGCCGCCCCCGCGCTGGCCGCCTCTCCGAACGGATCCAACGGCTATAACCTGCCTCCCGGCGTGACGCCGCTGGCCCAGGACATGTATCGCCTGCACATGGAGGTGTTCTGGATCTGCGTCGTCATCGCGGTGGCGGTGTTCGGCGCCATGATCTACTCGCTGGTCAAATTCCGGCATTCGCAGGGCGCCATTCCCGATACGACCATGGTGCACAGCACCAAGGTCGAGATCATCTGGACCATCATTCCGGTGCTGATTCTCGTGGGCATGGCCATTCCCGCGGCCAGCGTGATCTTGAAGATGGAGGACACGCGCAATTCCGAGCTCTCCATCAAGGTGACCGGGTACCAGTGGAAGTGGGAATACGAATACCTCGATGCGGGGCAGGGAATCGACTTTTTCTCGACGCTGGCGCAAAGATCGAACTTCGCGCGCGAGCTCAGATCGGGCGTGGATCCCAACACGGTGCCGAACTATCTCCTGGATGTGGATCATCCCCTGGTGATTCCGAGCGGCACCAAGGTGCGGCTGCTGCTCACGTCCCAGGACGTGATCCATGCATGGTGGGTGCCGGATTTCGGCGCGAAGCGCTCGGCGGTTCCGGGCTTCGTCAACGAGCTGTGGTTCAAGGTCGATGCCGGCAAGGAAGGCATCTATCGTGGCCAGTGCACCTCGCTCTGCGGGCGCGATCACGGCTTCATGCCCATCGTCGTGGACGTGCGCACGCCCGACGCGTTCAAGAAGTGGGTGGATGAGCAGAAGGCGGCCGCGAAGCCGGCCGCCACCGCGCAAGTCCTGGCGCAATAGACCGATCGATCGCAACGTCACGCATAGAGAGAGATTCCATGGCCCACGATCACACGAGCCACGCCCATCACGGCGCGCATGACGACCACCACCATGATGAGCCTGCCAAGGGCATCAAGCGCTGGCTGTTCGCCACCAATCACAAGGACATCGGGACCATGTACCTGGTGTTCAGCCTGATCATGTTCTTCGTGGGCGGCTCGATGGCCATGGTCATCCGCGCCGAGCTGTTCCACCCCGGCATGCAGCTGGTCCATCCCGAGTTCTTCAACGAGATGACGACCAATCACGCGCTCGTCATGATCTTCGGGGCCGTCATGCCGGCCTTCGTGGGCCTTGCCAACTGGATGGTGCCGCTGCAGGTCGGCGCGCCCGACATGGCGCTGCCCCGGATGAACAATTTCAGCTTCTGGATCCTGCCGTTCGCGTTCACGCTGCTGCTGTCCACGCTGTTGGTGCCGGGCGGCGCGGCCGCCGGGGGTTGGACGCTGTACCCGCCGCTGTCGCTGCAGACGGGCGATGCCTTCCCGATGCTGATCTTCGCGATTCACATGATGGGCGCGTCCTCGATCATGGGCGCCATCAACGTGATCGTGACCATCATGAACATGCGCGCCCCCGGGATGACCTTGCTCAAGATGCCGATCTTCTGCTGGTCGTGGCTGATCACCGCCTACCTGCTGATCGCGGTGATGCCCGTGCTCGCGGGCGCCGTGACCATGCTGCTCACCGACCACTTCTTCAAGACCAGCTTCTTCAATGCGGCGGGCGGCGGCGACCCGATCATGTTCGAGCACATCTTCTGGTTCTTCGGGCACCCCGAGGTCTACATCATGATCCTCCCGGCGTTCGGCATCATCTCGGAGATCCTGCCGACGTTCGCGCGCAAGCCGCTGTTCGGCGCGACTTCGATGATCTACGCCATCGCCTCGATCGCATTCCTGTCGTTCATCGTGTGGGGCCACCACATGTTCGTCGACGGCATGCCGCTGGCCGCGCAGATCTTCTACATGATATCGACCATGCTGATCGCGGTGCCGACGGGCGTGAAGGTGTTCAACTGGACCGCGACGCTGTGGCGCGGCTCCATCACCTTCGAGCCGCCGATGCTGTTCGCGTTGTCGTTCCTGTTCCTGTTCACGATCGGCGGATTCTCCGGCCTGATGCTCGCGATCGTGCCGGTGGACTTCCAGTACAACCAGACCTACTTCGTCGTGGCGCACTTCCACTACGTGCTGGTGCCGGGCGCGATCTTCGCGATCATGGGCGCGGTCTACTACTGGATCCCGAAGTGGACCGGGCACATGTACAACATGACCCTGGCGAAGACGCACTTCTGGCTGTCGACCATCTTCGTGAACGTGCTGTTCTTCCCGCAGCACTTCCTGGGGTTGGCCGGCATGCCGCGGCGTATCCCCGACTACGCGGTGCAGTTCACCGACTGGAACATGGTGTCCTCCATCGGGGGATTCGGCTTCGGCCTGTCGCAGATCCTGTTCGTGATCGTCATCGTGCAATGCGTGCGCGGCGGACAGAAGGCGAGCGCCAAGGTGTGGGATGACGCGCGGCCCACGGGCCTCGAGTGGACGCTCCCGTCGCCGCCGCCCTATCACAGCTTCACCACGGCTCCCGAGGTGCCATGAGCGCCGCCGAGACCGACAAGACCCCGTCGGGCAGGCGCCGCATCCGCAATACGGCGCTCGCGCTGATGTCGGTGGCGCTGGCGTTCTATTTCGGCATCATCGCCCTCCTGGTCTATCGCGGCACGCACCACTAGGAACCTGTCGAGTGGGCGACACCCGCAGCGCGAATCGGAAACTCGTCCGGAGCCTTCTCCTGATGACGGCCGGTGCCTTTGCATTCGGCTGGGCGCTCGTTCCCTTGTACGACGTGCTGTGCCGGGCCACCGGAATCGGCAACGCCGAGGCCAAGGCCGGCAGGGCCGTGGTCACCGAGGCCGTCGATCCCAATCGGGAGATCACCATCGAGTTCGTCGCCGAGCCGGCGTCCGTGGGCTCGTACGATTTCCATCCCAAGGTCGCCTCCATGAAGGTGCACCCGGGCAAGCTGTACGATGCCGAGTTCTTCGCCCGGAATCTGACCACGCAGCCCTCGATCGCGCAGGCGGTCCCGAGCATCTCGCCGAACGGGTCGGCCAAGTACTTCCACAAGACCGAGTGCTTCTGCTTCAGCACGCAGAAATTCGCGGCGGGGGAGGGGCGCGACATGCCGGTGCGGTTCATCGTGGACCCCGCGCTGCCCACGGACGTCGACCGGCTGACCCTGGCGTACACCTTCTACGACCTGACTCAATCGGCAGCACGGTAGCGAGGCTTGGTTTAGACTATCAAGCTGCCTTGGCGGCTCGCGGGATGACCCATCGGGAGTCGGGTGCCGGGGCGGAGCGGTTTTTCAATCGAGAGACAGATCATGGCGCAAGCGCACGCGGATGCAGACAAGTATTACGTTCCTCACTCGAGTCCCTGGCCGATCTACGGCTCGATAACCCTCTTCACCATGATGTCGGGCGCGGTCGCGACGCTCGACGACTGGCTGCCGGCGTGGTCGCTGCTGCCCGGCTTCTGCATGCTGGCGCTGCTCTTCATCCTCTGGTTCCGCACCGTCATCGGCGAGAACCAGAAGGGCATGTACAACATGGCGGTGGACCGCTCGTTCCGCATGGGAATGATGTGGTTCATCTTCTCCGAGGTGATGTTCTTCTCGGCATTCTTCGGCGCACTCTTCTACGCCCGCAGCCTCTCGGTGCCCTGGTTGTCCGGCAACGGCGTGAAGATCTTCACCAAGATCCTGCTCTGGAACGACTACACCGGCACGTGGCCGACCAACGGTCCGGCGGCCCTCGGCCCGCGGCCGGACGGCAGCTTCGAGACCATTCCGGCGCTCGGCCTACCGGCGGTGAATACCGCGATCCTGCTGACGAGCAGCGTGACGGTGACCATCGCGCATCACGCGCTGATCACGGGGCATCGCGCGCGGCTCAAGGTGTTCCTGGCGCTGACCTTCCTGCTGGGATTCACCTTCGTCACCCTCCAGGGGTACGAGTATCACGAGGCCTACACCGAGAAGGGCCTGCAGCTCGCGACGGGCATCTACGGCTCGACCTTCTTCATGCTGACCGGCTTCCACGGCCTGCACGTCACCTTGGGCGCGATCATGCTGACCACGATCTGGTTCCGCGTGATGAACGGGCACTTCACGCCGCAACGTCACTTCGGCTTCGAGGCGGTCGCCTGGTACTGGCACTTCGTCGACGTGGTGTGGCTCGGACTGTTCGTCTTCGTCTACTGGCTGTAGCCGGGCACGGCCCGCGGCGGGACGATCCAGCCGTTGTAATAGGCGAAGATCAGGAGCAGGAAGAGAGCCACCGACAAGCCGATACGCCAGGCGAGGGCCTTGACCATCCTGGTATCGGCGCCGGCCTTGGAGCTCGTCATGTGGAACAAGGCCCGGCCGAGGCTGATCAGGATCAGCACCAGCAAGCCCAGGACGAGATACTTGAACAACACGGCCGGCCGCCCCCTTGATTGGAAAGCGGTCAGTATATCGTGGCCATGAGAATCGGTTCCCGGAGCTTCGAGCCGCGCCCCTTCACGACGCTGGTCGCCATCGTCGTGTTTGCCGGGCTGATCCTGCTCGGCGTGTGGCAGTTGCACCGCGCCAAGGAGCGGCAGGCGCTGTTCGATGCCTTCGCGGCGGGCACGGAGGCACCGCTTGCGATCGGCGGCGCGAGCCCACCGGTGCCGCGCTATCGCCGCGTCCAGGCAACCGGCCGCTACGACTCCGCCCATCAGGTGCTGATCGACAACATGGTGAGCCACGAGCGTGCCGGCTACTACGTGCTGACGCCCTTGGCGCTGGCCGGAGGAAGCTGGGTCTGGGTCAACCGCGGCTGGGTCCCGACCGGATCGAGCCGCGATCGATTGCCGGACATCACGGTCGGCGAGGGCGAGCGCCAGGTGACCGGACGCGCCGACCGCTTGCCGGCACCCGGCATTCGACTCGGGCACGAAGCCGTCTTGAGCCCTCCGTTCCCGGTGGTCGCATCGTTCCCGAGCGCGACGGAGCTTGCGCGGCTTATCCGCGAGCCGTCATGGACGGCCGCCACCGAAACGATCTTGCTCGACGCGCGTGAGCCGGACGGCTACGTGCGCGAGTGGTCGGCGCCCGGATTCCCCCCGATGCGAAACATCGGCTATGCGGTGCAGTGGTTCGGCTTGGCACTCGCGCTCGCCGTGATCTATGCGGTGACCAATACCCGAAAGGCCGGCGCGGACCCAAAGCGCGACGGAGCAGCGCAGTGAGCGGTACCGGCACGGGGCACCGCAGCCGCGCCGATGCGGAAGGCGCAAGTGCGGGTGCAGGCTCCGGCGCGAGCCCGGGAATCCCGCCGGGAGGCGGGGCCGACCGGCATGTTCGGCGGCGGCGTGCGCAGCTCGTCGGGCTCGCGCTGTTCTTTTTCGTGCCGCTCGCCGTGTCGTTCTATCTCTACTATGGCCAAACGGGCTGGCGCCCGCCCGGTCACGTCAATCACGGCGTGCTCATCAGTCCCGCAAGACCGGTGCCTCCGCTCACGCTGCCCTTGCTCGCCGGCGGCACCACGAGCCCTAAATGGCTGCGGGGCAAATGGACGATGCTCTACGTCGAGTCGGGCGACTGTCTCGAGCGCTGCCGCAAGCGCCTGTACGACATGCGGCAGGTGCGCACCGCGCTCGATCGGGACATGGATCGCGTTCAGCGCGTGTTCGTGGCCGCGCGCCTGGAGGATCCGACCCTGCTCTCGACGCTGCACGATCTGCACCCGGATCTCATCGTGGCCAGGCTCGATGACTCGGCGGACCCCCTGGTCGTGCTCCTGCCCGGCGGCGCGGCCGCGCTCCATGCCGGGCGCATCTATGTGATCGACCCGCTCGGCAACCTGATGATGTGGTATGCCGCGGGGGCCGAGTCCAAGGGCTTGCTCGAAGACATGAAGCGCCTGCTCAGACTATCCTCCATCGGCTGACATGCATCCCCGAGAGCGCGTGATCTGGTTTCGACGGCTGGCCCTGGCGGGAGCGCTGCTCGCCGCCTGCGTCGTGGTGCTCGGTGCCTGGGTGCGGCTCACCGACGCCGGGCTTGGATGCCCGGACTGGCCCGGCTGCTACGGCCACCCCTATCCGGAGGCCGCTCACGCGGGCGCCTTTCACTTCGCCAAAGCCTGGCACGAGATGATCCACCGCTACTTTGCCTCGGGCCTGGTGGTGATCATCCTCGGGCTGTTCATCTGGGCCGTGCGCTTTCGCGACGATCGGGCCCAGCCTTTGATCGCGGCCCTCCTGCTCCTGCCGCTGGTGTGCGTGCAGGCTGCCCTCGGCGCGCTCACGGTGACCCTGCTCTTGAAGCCGCTCATCGTCACCTCGCACCTGCTTGGCGGTCTCACCACCTTTGCGCTCCTCTGGTGGCTGTCGCTCACGCCCGCCACGCGCGAGTTGACGGAATCCGAGCGCGGGCTGCGCCTCTTCGCCGGCCTCGGCCTCCTCGCCTTGATCCTGCAGGTCGCGCTCGGCGGTTGGACGAGCAGCAACTACGCCGCGGTGGCCTGTCCGGATCTTCCAACCTGCCAGCGCTCCTGGTGGCCGCACATGGACTTTCGTGATGCCTTCGTGCTCTGGCGGGGGTTGGGGGTGGACTATGAGGGCGGTGTGCTGTCGAACCCGGCCCGCGTGGCCATTCATTTCACGCATCGCCTCGGGGCCGTGGCCGCCGGCTCGATCTTGATCGCGCTGGGCGCCTTGACGGCGTACCGCGCCAAGAGCCGGCGCCTGCGCATGGCGGGACTTCTCCTGGTGCTCGGCGTGCTGCTGCAGATCACCATCGGGGTCGCCATGGTGCGTTTCGGCGTGCCTCTGCCGATCGCGACGCTGCACAACGCGGGCGCCTTGTTCCTGGTGCTCTGCATGGTGACGCTGCTCCGGGCGCTCTGGCCGGTGCCGGCGATCGGCATGGTAACCTTGCACGGTGTCGACCCTCCCCGATAATCCGGCTGCCGCAACGGCGACCGCTGCCGTCGCCGCCCCCCTGGCCACCGGCCTCGCGGCACCCTCGGCCACGGGCGTCGCCGCCTCCTCGACCGGCGCGGCCGGCACCCCCTCGGGCGTCGTCCGGAGCCGCAGCCGCTGGCGCGATTATCTCGAGCTCACCAAGCCCAAGGTGAGCCTCCTGATCGTGTTCACCGCCGTGGTTGGCATGGTGCTGGCGTCACCCGGCTGGATACCGCTTTCCGCACTCGTGTTCGGAACCGTCGGCATCGCGCTCGCCTCGGGGTCCGCGGCCGCGTTCAACCACGTGCTCGACCGGCGCATCGACGAGCAGATGGCGCGCACGCGCGGGCGCCCGCTGCCGACCGGCCATCTCGATCAACGTCACGCCGTGGTGTTCGCGGCCGGGCTCGGAATCGCCTCGATGATCATCCTGTGGGGTCTGGTCAATACGCTCACGGCCGTGCTGACTTTGTTCTCGCTCATCGGCTACGCCGTGGTCTACACGCTGTGGCTGAAGCGCGCCACCCCCCAGAACATCGTGATCGGCGGCGCCGCCGGCGCTGCGCCGCCGGTGCTCGGCTGGGCGGCCGTGACCGACAGCATCACACCCCAGGCGCTGCTCCTGTTCCTGATCATATTCACGTGGACACCGCCGCATTTCTGGGCGCTCGCCATCGCCCGCCGTGACGACTACGCCAAGGTCGGCATCCCCATGCTGCCGGTGACGCATGGCATTGCGTACACGCGCCTGCAGATCGTGCTCTACACGATTCTTCTCGTGCTCACGACGCTCCTGCCTTTTCTCACCGGAATGAGCGGGCTCATCTATCTTGCGAGCGCGCTCGCGCTGAATCTCAGGTTCCTGCACTTCGTGTTCGCGCTGCGGCTCGGGAAGCGCCCCGGGCTCCCGATGCGCACGTTCAAGTTCTCCGTGTGGTATCTGATGCTCCTGTTCGCCGCGCTGATCGTCGACCACTATTATTTGATCAGAGCGTAGAGAAACGGCTCCGGGGTCTGCGAAACAAGCGGACGCGGGCAAAAGGACCGGATAGATTCAGAGCTTTGCAAGTTGGGTTGCCGTCGCCGATCCACAAGGTCGAGCTCCATGAGCACATTCGAACCTCGCCTCGACATTCTCCCCGAAGCGCAGCGCCGGCTCTGGCCGAAGCTCGCGCAGGTACCCGCGGAGTTCAGGCTCTACGGCGGCACGGCCATCGCGCTGCAGCTCGGGCACCGGCAATCGGTGGACTTCGATTTTTTCAGCGATCGGCCGTTCGACCCGGGCGAATTGCGCAGATCCGTGCCCTTCATGGCCGATGCCTTCGTTGACCGCACCGCTCCGAACACTCTCTCAGTCGTGGTCGATCGGATTCGGCCGGTCAATGTCTCGTTCTTCGGGCTACCGTGGCTCCGCAGCCTCGAGGCGCCGCGCGTTTGCATCGACAATGGTCTCAAGGTCGCTTCGCTGCTCGACCTCGCCGCGACCAAAGCATCCGCCGTCCAGGGACGTGCCAAAGCAAGGGACTACATCGACGTTCACGCGATCATGACCCTTGGGGAGATCGGGTTGAGTCGTATGCTCGACGCCAGCGAAGCTTTGTATGGCGAGGCGTTCAACCGTGCGGTTACCCTGAGAGCTCTGTCGTACTTCGGTGAGGAAGAGCTCGGTGCCTTGCCTGCCCACGTCAAATCCGCGCTGGCCGCCGAGGCGGGCAAGCTCGGGGCTCCGCCGTCAACGACACCCCCTGAGGTCGGGGAGGAAGCTGAAGCGTACTCTGCGGAAATGGCCGCCATCCCCCTCAATGCGGAGACGCTCCGGGTAGCGCGTCGAATCGTTTGGTTTGCTCCGCCGGAGAAGTCGCTGGGAAACCCTGTGGACCTCATGGCCCACGCGATGGCTCATGCAACGGCGGACGAGATGGCCGTGTTGCGCAAGTACGTCTCGGACGACGATTTCCGCATTGCGCTGACTCATGCGCCGCCCGGCATCATCGATCCCCGGTCGTGGGCGTACTGGAACTCCGTCATGGGACGCTTCCCGCCGCCGCCGCTCCCCGTGCGGCACTTCCCCGACGGCACGGTCGGGCCCGAGACCTACGGAAAGACCGCGGCCTCGATCGCGCGCTTCCTGCGCCCGCCGGAATGACCGCCGCACGGATCGGCCCCGGCATACCCACACCCGAGCGCGACGCTGCGCGCCCCGAGATCCTCACCGTCGGCCACTCCACTCACAGCGCCGCGAGGCTCATCGAGCTTCTGCGCGCACACGCGGTCACCGCGCTCGCCGACGTGCGCTCGACGCCTTACAGCCGCCGCCATCCGCAGTTCAATCGCGACCGCCTGCGCGATGTGCTCGAGGCGGCCGGCATTGAGTACGTGTTCCTCGGCAAGGAGCTCGGCGCGCGCAGCGAGGATGATGCGTGTTACGAGAAGGATCAGGTGCAGTACGAGCGGCTTGCGCGGACCCCCGTGTTCGCGTCAGGCATCGACCGCCTCCTCGAAGGCAGCCGCAGGTATCGGATCGCCGTCATGTGCGCCGAGCACGAGCCGCTGGACTGCCATCGCACCATCCTGGTCGCTCGCCATCTCGTGCGCGCCGGCGCTCGGGTCTCGCATATCCTGCGCGACGGCTCGCTCGAGGCGCACGCCATCACGCTCGGGCGGTTGATCCGCGGTCTTGCACTGGACCAGCCCCACGAAGCCGATCTGTTCGGCCATATCGCCGAGGCGGCCGAGGAGGCGTACGAGAGGCGGGGCCGGCGTATCGCCTACCGTCGCGCATCGCGCACGCCGTAACCCAAGGTCGCCGCATCGACGTTAAGCGATTGATTGTCGACGGTAATTGTGGCCAGCAGAATCCTCGAGGCCGGCCTCGTTCCGCTCGTTCGCACACCCCTGGCAGTCCCCGCCGTTCCCGGCGATGGCAGCAGGAGTGCTACGATGGACCGATGCCGGCTACTCCGATCTTTTACGCGCGCGTGTTTGCGCTCGTCGTCGCCGCCGTTCTGGGTTATGCGCTCGTTCTGGTCTTCATCCCCTTCATCGGGCCGATGACGTGGGCGGCTTTCCTGGCCTTCCTCCTGTATCCGCTCAACCTGCGCCTGCGCCGGCGCTTCGGCGGCAAAGGCGCGGCGGCCACGACGCTCACGGTGCTCGCGCCGATCGTCATCCTCCTGCCGCTGTCCGCGCTGTCGATCGACTTCATCGCGCAGGTGTCGACGCTGATGCAGAAGATCCAGAAGTCCGCCAGCGAGCTCGACATCAAGTCGCTGTCGGACCTGCAGCAGTTTCCGCTGATCGCGCGCGTCAACTCGTGGCTCCAGTCGTACGCGGGAGTGTCTGCGGAGCAGATCCAATCCTGGCTTCTGACCGGCAGCCGGGAGGTGCTGAAGCGTGCCGCCACCCTGGGCGGCGGATTCTTCCTCGACGCGCTCGGGTCGCTGCTCGGCTTCGTGATCATGGTGTTCCTCCTGTTCTTCTTCCTGCGCGACGGCGACGTCATGCTGAATCGGGCGCGCCGCCTGATTCCGCTGGACGAGCTGCGCAAGGAGCGCCTGTTCCGCCAGCTCGGCGGCGTCACGTGGGCCATCGTGGTCGGGACCAGCGTGACGGCATTCCTGCAGGGCGTGCTCATCGGCATCGGCTTCAGGATCGCGGGGCTGGCCTCGCCCGTCGTCTTCGGCGTGCTCGCCGCGATCCTGTCGATGCTGCCCGTGGGAGGTTCCGCGTTCGTGTGGGGGCCCGCCGCGTTGTGGCTGTTCTTCCAGGGCCGCTGGGGGTTCGGCATATTCATGCTGGTGTGGGGCTTTCTCATGAGCGGCATCGACAACGTCGTTCGGCCGGTGCTGATTTCCGGCCGCGCGCGGATCTCCGCGCTGGCGGTCTTCATCGGCGTCCTCGGCGGCATCCCGGCGTTCGGGACCATCGGTGTGATCGCGGGGCCCGTGCTCCTGTCGCTGGTGCTCGCGTTGATCGAGTTCGCCGAGGAAAATCGCGAAGCAAGGGCCTGATCGGGCGCATCCGTCTCGTCGGGCGCGACGGATCTCGAGAGCGCCACCGAGCCGCGCTTCCCTAGTACAATCCGCGCCCTTATGGACGTATCCCACCTGCTCGACGGCCTGAATGACGCGCAGCGAGAGGCCGTCGCTTCGCCGCTCGGTGCGGCCCTCGTGCTTGCCGGGGCGGGCAGCGGCAAGACCCGTGTGCTCGTGCATCGCGTCGCCTGGCTGAGCCAGGTCGAGGGCGCCTCGCCGAACAGCATCCTGGCCGTGACCTTCACCAACAAGGCCGCGGCGGAGATGCGCGCGCGCATCGAGACCCTGCTCGGCCGGCCGAGCGGCGCCATGTGGCTCGGCACCTTCCACGGGCTCGCGCATCGGCTGCTGCGCATTCACTGGCGCGAGGCGGGGCTGCCGCAGGGCTTCCAGATCCTCGACTCGGAGGATCAGTCGCGCGTCCTGCGCAAGGTGCTGAAGGCGCTCGATCTCGACGAGACCCGCTGGATTCCGCGCGAGATTCTCTGGTTCATCAATTCTCAGAAGGACGAGGGCCGCCGCGCCAAGCACATCAAGGATGACGGCGATCCGACGCGGCGGCAGCTGATCAAGATCTACCAGGCGTACGAGGAAGCCTGTCAGCGGGCGGGCGTGGCGGACTTCGCCGAGCTCCTGCTGCGCTCGTTCGAGCTCTGGCGCGACAACCCCGCGCTGCTCGAGCACTATCGCGTGCGCTTCCGCCACGTGCTGGTCGATGAGTTCCAGGACACGAACTCGATCCAGTATCAATGGCTCAAGCTCCTGATCGGGCCCTCGGGGTGGCCTTTCGCGGTTGGGGACGACGACCAGTCCATCTACCGCTGGCGCGGCGCGCGCGTCGAGAACCTCCAGCAGTTTCGCCGCGATTTCCCTCAGGCCGTGCTCTACAAGCTCGAGCAGAACTACCGCTCGACCGGCACCATCCTGAAGGCCGCCAACGCACTGATCGCCAACAATGCCGGCCGCCTCGGCAAGAACCTCTGGACCAGCGGTGCGGACGGGGATCGCGTCAAGCTGTACTCCGCGTTCAACGAGCGCGACGAGGCCGATTTCGTGGTCAATCGTATTCGCGAGTGGGTCGGGCGCGGCGGCGCGCGGCGCGAGACCGCGGTGCTGTACCGCTCGAACGCACAATCGCGGGTGTTCGAGGAGGCTTTCCTCAATGCGCGCATGCCGTATCGCGTATACGGCGGATTGCGCTTTTTCGAGCGCGCCGAGATCAAGGACGCGCTGGCCTATTTGCGGCTCATGGCGAGCCGCGCGGACGACGCCTCCTTCGAGCGGGTGGTCAACCTGCCGGTGCGCGGCATCGGCGCGAAGACCCTGGACGTATTGCGCGGTCATGCGCGCGAGCACTCGACCTCGCTCTGGAGCGCCGCTCAAGTCTGCGTTCAAGGGGTGCTCCCGCAGCGCGCCGCCATCGCCCTGCAGGCCTTCCTGCTGTTGATCGACAAGGCGGCACGCGAGACCCAGGGCCTGGCCCTGCACGAGCAGGTCGATCACGTGATCCAGGCCAGCGGGCTGCTCGAGCACTTCAAGAAGGAGAAGGGCGACCGCGGCGAGGGGCGGGTCGAGAACCTGCTCGAGCTGGTCAGCGCCGCGCGCGGCTTCACGCCCGAGACCGAGGCGGAGACCGAGCTGTCCCCGCTCGAGTCCTTCCTGGCTCACGCGGTGCTGGAGTCCGGTGAAGGCCAGGCCGACCCCTACGACGATTGCGTGCAAATGATGACCCTGCACTCGGCCAAGGGCTTGGAGTTTCCGGTGGTGTTCCTCACGGGCATGGAAGACGGCCTGTTTCCGAGCCAGCGCTCCTCGGCCGATCTCGCCGGCCTCGAGGAAGAGCGGCGGCTTTGTTACGTGGGCACGACCCGTGCCATGCGCCAGCTCTACGTCACCTACGCGGAGCAGCGCCGGCTCTATGGGGTGGATACCTATGGGCAGCCCTCGCGCTTCATCGCCGAGCTGCCGGCCGAGCTCGTCGAGGAGATCCGGCCGCGGCTGCAGGTCTCGCGGCCCGTGTTCACGCGGCGCAGCGACGCTCCCGGGCGCCGCGCCGATTCCCTGGACGAATCCCCGGGAGCGGCCATGCGCATGGGCAGCCGGGTGCGCCACTCGAAATTCGGCGACGGCGTGGTGCTCAACTTCGAGGGCAACGGCCCCCACGCGCGCATCCAGGTCAATTTCGAGACCCAGGGCACGAAGTGGCTGATGCTGTCGTACGCCAATCTCGTTCGTGTAGAGTAAATAGGGGTATCTACCGGTGCAGAGCTTCCGAGAGCCGTGAAAATCATCATATTGGGCGCGGGTCAAGTCGGGCGGACGGCGGCCTATCACCTCTCTCGCGAGGAAGCGAACGACGTGACGGTGATCGACGTCGACGAGGACATCCTGCGCGACCTTCAGGACCGCCTCGACATCCGGACCGTGAACGGCAATGCGGCGAGCCCGCGCATTCTCGAGGCCGCGGGCATCGCGTCGACCGACATCCTGGTGGCGTTGACCAACTCCGACGAAGTCAACATGCTGGCGTGCCACATCGCCTGGACGCTGTACCGCACGCCGAAGAAGATCGCGCGCGTGAGGTCCGCCGACTTCGCCGAGCGCGAGCGGCTGTTCGGCGAGAACGGCGTCGCGGTCGACGTCTGGATCAGCCCCGAGCAGCTGGTCACCGAGTACGTCGCACGTCTGATCCGCTATCCCGGCGCCCTTCAGGTGCTGGACTTCGCCGACGGGCGGGTGCGCCTCGTAGGCATCCGCGCACTGCAGGGCGGACCCTTGGTCGGCCAGGCGTTGCGCACCCTGCGGGAGCACATTCCGAACGCCGATGCGCGCGTCGCGGCGATCTATCGCGCCGGCAAGAGCATCAAACCGGAGGGTGACACCGTCATCGAGGACGGCGACGAGGTGTTCTTCCTCGCGGGACGCGACGACATCCGCGTGGTGATGAAGGAAATGCGGCGCGAGGAGGCGCCGGCGCGGCGCGTGGTCATCGCGGGCGGCGGCAACATAGGCATCCGCCTTGCCAGCGAGCTGGAGGACCGGAATCAGGTCAAGCTGATCGAGCGCGACGTCAAGCGCGCCCGCAAGGTCTCCGAGCAGCTGAAGAGCACGACGGTGCTGCACGGCGACGCGGCGGACGAGGAGCTCTTGCTCGAGGAGAACATCGATAGCGCGGACGTGTTCGCGGCGCTGACCAATTCCGAGGAGGCGAACATTCTCTCGGCCATGCTCGCGAAGCGCCTCGGCGCCCACAAGGTCATGGCGCTGATCAACAAGCCTTCCTACGCCGAGCTGATCGAGAGCGGCTCGATCGATGTCGCCATCTCGCCGCAGACCGTCACCATCGGCTCGCTGCTCGCGCACGTGCGGCGCGGCGACGTCGTGCGGGTGCACTCGCTGCGCCGCGGCGCGGCGGAAGCGCTCGAGGTCGTGGTGCACGGCGATGCCGACAGCTCCAAGGTCATCGGCCGGCGCATCGAGGACATCTCGCTGCCGGAGGGCACCACGCTCGGAGCGGTGGTGCGCGGCGAGGACGTGATCATCGCCCACCACGACACCACCGTGCAGCCGGACGATCACCTCATCCTCTTCCTCACCGACCGCCGGCACATCGAGGCCGTCGAGAAGCTCTTCCAAGGCTCCGCTTCGTTCTTGTGAAAGACATCCTGCTGCCGGTCGCCCACGTCTTCGCCCTCGTCATGATGGTGTTCGCGGGAACGATGCTGGCTCCCTTGGTGTTGGCGATCTGGGGGCTCGATCCCGCGCTCTGGTCCTTCGTGCTGTCGGCGCTCGCGACGTTCCTGCTCGGCGCCATCCTCTGGCTCGCGACGCGCCGCTTCAAGCGCGAGCTCAAGACGCGCGACGGCCTGATGCTGGTGGCGCTCACCTGGGTGGCCTTGCCGGCGGTCGCCGGCTTTCCCTTGTGGGACTACCTGCCGATCAACTTCACCGACGCCTACTTCGAGGCGGCCTCGGGCCTCACGACCACCGGCGGCACGGTGCTGTCAGGCCTCGAATACCTGCCGCGGTCGATCAACCTGTGGCGGCATCTGCTCAGCTGGCTGGGCGGCATGGGGATCATCGTCCTGGCCGTCGCCATCCTGCCCATGCTCGGCGTCGGCGGCATGCAGATCTACCGCGCGGAGATGCCGGGGCCGATGAAGGACACCAAGCTCACGCCGCGCATCGGCCAGACCGCGAAGCTCCTCTGGGCGGTCTACGCCGGGCTCACGGTCGCCTGCATCGGCGCGCTGAAGCTTGCCGGCATGAACTGGTTCGATGCGGTGTGCCACGGATTCTCGGCGCTGGCGCTCGGCGGGTTCTCGACCTACGACGCCAGCATCGGTCATTTCAATTCACTGCCCATCGAGATGGTGCTGACGGTCTTTCAGATCCTGGCCGCATTGAATTTCGCCACGCACTTTCTCGCCTGGAGCCAGCGCGGCGTGCTGGCCTATTTTCGCGACGCCGAGGCCAAGGCCATCCTCTCGGTGCTCGCCGTGAGCTGCATCGGCATCTCGATATTCCTGTACCTGAAGGGCAGCTACGCCGACTACCCCACGGCGCTGCGCCACGCCACCTTCAACGTCGTATCGATCGCGACCGACTCGGGCCTGCACACCCAGGATTACTCGCGCTGGCCCGTGTTCGCGCCCATGTGGATGATGTTCCTCTCATGCATCGTCGCGAGCTCCGGCTCGACCGGCGGCGGCATCAAGATGATCCGCACCCTGGTGCTCGCCAAGCAGGCGCATCGCGAGCTCAACCAGCTCGTGCACCCGAACATGGTGCGGCCGCTCAAGGTCGGCGGGACCGTGATCGCGAACCGCGTCGTGTTCGCGGTGCTCGCGTTCGTGTTCCTCTACTTCATGAGCACCGTCACGCTGATCTTCGTGCAGCTCGCGAGCGGGCTCGACTTCATGACGTCGCTCTCCTCGATCATCGCCTGCATCAACAACGCGGGCCCCGGCCTCGGCCTCGTCGGGCCGGGCAGCAATTATGGCGTGCTGACCGACTTCCAGACCTGGGTGTGCTCGGCGGCAATGCTGTTCGGGCGGCTCGAGGTGTTCACGCTGCTGGTGCTGTTCACGCCCACGTTGTGGAAGAAATGAGGGTCCGGCCGGGTCTCGCCCGCCAATTGCGGGCCCGCCGGCGCCTGCAGACAACGTCGAGCCGGTGATCGAGACTGAGGAAGTCGTATCGACGAAAATTCCGCCGCCGTCCGCGGACGTGTTGCGGGAGATCGTGCTGCTGGTGATCATGACGTGACTTTCGTTGGTCGCCGCGATGGCCCCTCCCCGGACGAACGATTTGTTGTGGGTGAGCATCGAGGATCCCACCGTCACACTGGCCGAGTTGGCGCTGATGCCCCTGCCGAACTGCGAGCTGACGGGGATACGGCGGTCGCCTGGTTGGACACGAGGGCGGAGCTCTGCAGATTGAGGGAGCCGTTGACGAGGATCGCGCTGTTGCCGCGCGGACAGGGTGACGTGGGTATTATTATCCCAATTTCGAACTATTTTCGACCTAAATGCACACTTCATGAGCCACTTCATCTTGAATATATGTCGTTTCTCGCAAAAACGTTCCACATATTAATGCATTTCAATATTGTGGGAATTATGTGATGATTAATGCTCTGTTCTTTGCAATCGTGGTTCTCGCGCCCTCCGGCACCGGCCGCAGCGAGGCGTACAGGGCATGATCGCCCTCCTGCAGCGCGTATCTGCGGCCCGGGTCACGGTTGACGACGCCCCGGTGGGGGAGATCGGCGCCGGGCTCTTGGTCCTGATCGGCGTGCGCCCGGCCGATGACGACGGGGCGGGGCTCCGGCTGCTCGACCGCCTGCTCAAGTACCGGGTGTTCTCCGACGCCGCCGGCAAGATGAACCTGAGCCTGACCGACACCCGGGGAGGCCTCCTGCTGGTGCCGCAGTTCACCTTGGCTGCCGAGACGGGCAAGGGCCTCCGGCCCGGATTCTCGACCGCGGCGCCGCATGAGCAGGGGCGGCGGCTGTTCGAGGCGCTCGTCGCGGCAGCCCGCGCACGTCACGAGCCCGTCGCGACGGGGGTCTTCGGCGCCCACATGCAGGTGTCGCTGACCAACGACGGACCGGTAACATTCTGGCTGGAAAGCTGATTTCTTCGAGAAACCCCAACCAGGGCCGAACAGGCGTGATGCGGTTACGGTCAAATAGGAACGGGTCTTTGGCGTATCATGGGCGTCGCTAGAGGCCGTCCTTGCCGTGCGCTCGGATGGAATTGAAGGAACCGGAGAAGCGATATGTTCGACACCAAGATGCTGCTGATCATTCTGGCCGTGGCCCTGGTCATATTCGGCACCAAGCGCCTCCGTTCCATCGGCTCGGATCTCGGCGCCGCCGTCAAGGGCTTCAAGCAAGCCATGAACGACGGTGAGAAGGACGAAGCGATGAAACAGATTCCGCATGACAAGGATGCGGATTTCCAGGGCGGCGCGGCCGGCTCGCAACCCGAGGTCAAGGCGCCCCCCAAGACCAACGCCTGATGCCGCATGCTGGATTTCGGCTTTTCGGAGATCGTTCTCACCTCATTCATTGCCTTGATCGTGCTGGGGCCGGAAAAGCTCCCCAAGGTCGCGCGTCAAGTCGGCAACTGGATGGGGCGCGCGCGCGTGATGGCTCGGCAGCTCACCGAGCAACTCGAGCGCGAGGTCACGGCTGAAGAGCTCCTGCGCGCAACCGAAGGCCCGAAATCGCGCCGCGAGGCGATCGCCAAGGACGAGGCCGCGCGACCCCCGCCTCAGGATCTCGCGCACACCCCGGTGATCGCGCCGCTCACGGCGCCCTCGCCGCCGCCGACCGAGGTGTCGGCACCTCCCGCCGAGGCGTCACCCCCTTTCGCTGAGGCAGCAGCATACCCCGCTGAAGCAGTGGCACCTTCCACTGACGCGTCAGCATCTGCCGCTGAAGCAGTGGCAACTTCCGTCCACGCGTCAGCATCTCCCGCTGAAGCGGCGGCGACGGCACACCCGGCGACGTCGGTCGGTGCGGCTGAGACGCCCGCGACGGTCGAGCCGGTCCACGGTTTGCCGGCGTCCCAGACGACCGCCGCGGCCATGCACGCATCCGACTCTCCGTCCGCCGCACATCACGACATCCCAACGGCATGAGCGAGTCCGGTGACCCCGGCGAGCTCGCCGAAGGCACATTGATCTCGCACCTGCTCGAGCTTCGCGACCGCCTGCTCAAGGCGATGCTCGCCATCGGCATCTGCTTCGTGCCTTGCGTCTACTACATGAAGGACATCTTCGCCTTCATCGCCATACCGCTGAAACAGCGGCTGCCGCCCGGCGCCAGCCTCATCGCCACCAGCGTCGTGGGCACGTTCACGGTTCCGTTCAAGATGGCGCTGATCCTCGCCATCGGCATCGCCATGCCCTATGTGCTCTATCAGGCCTGGGCCTTCGTCGCTCCCGGCCTGTACCGCCACGAGAAGAAGCTGGCGATTCCGCTGCTCATCTCGAGCATCATCCTCTTCTACGCAGGCGCCGCGTTTGCCTACTTCGTCGTGTTTCCCTTCATGGTGAGCTTCTTCGTCTCGACCACCCCCACGGGCGTGCAGATGATGACCGAGATGGGCAACTACCTCGATTTCGTGGCGCTGCTGCTGCTCGCCTTCGGTCTCGCCTTCGAGGTGCCGGTGGCTACGGTATTATTGGTGTGGACCGGATTCGTGAAGATCGCGACCCTCAAGAAGAATCGCGGCTTCGTGATACTCGGGATCTTCATCTTCGCAGCCTTCGTCACGCCGCCGGATGCGGTATCGCAGAGCGCGCTGGCGATCCCGATGTGTCTTTTGTACGAGATCGGGATCATCATGGCCAAGGTGCTGCTCAAGGACAAATTGGCGGCGCGCGCCAGGGAAGAAGCAGAACAAGGGCGGGAATCCGGAGCCTGAAGTGAGCGGGAGATCACGGGGAGATCGATTGCGGCTGCGGCCGTGGAGAGCGCGTTGACCGCGACCTTCTTCGGGCACCCGCGCGGCCTCGCCACCCTGTTCTTCACCGAGATGTGGGAGCGCTTCACCTACTACGGGATGCGCGCCATCCTGGTGCTGTTCCTGGTCGCCGCGGTCTCGAGCGGCGGCTTCGGCATCGACGATCGCACCGCGACCGCCATCTATGGACTCTACACCGCCGCCGCATATCTCGCGGCGTTGCCGGGGGGTTGGATCGCCGATCGGCTGATCGGCGCCCAGCGCGCCGTGCTTGCGGGCGGCTGCATGATCGCGGCCGGCAACACCCTGCTCGCAACGGCCGGCAGCCCGCGCGCCTTCTACCTGGGCCTGTTCGTGATCGCGATGGGCGTCGGCCTGCTGAAGCCCAATGCCAGCGCCGTGGTGGCCGACCTCTACCCCGAGAAAGGCGCGCGGCTCGACGCGGGCTTCACCGTCTTTTACATGGGCATCAATGTCGGCGGATTCCTGGGACCGCTCGTCACGGGATGGGCGCAGATCCGCTACGGTACGCGCGCGGGATTCGGGACCGCCGCCTTCTTCATGGCCGTGGGCGTGGTGCAGTTCCTGTTGACGCGCAAGTACCTCGGCAGCGCGGGCCTCAGCGTGTCCCCAAGGTCGTCTCAACCCGGGGCGAACGGCGCCGCCGCATCGGAAGGGCCATCTCCCGCCGTGGCCGTCTCGGGCGGCTTGCGGCGCGACTGGATGTACTTTTGGATCGTGCTGGTGCTCGCCGCGGCGGTCGTCGGCGCCGTGGCGTTCGGCTGGGTGCAGGTGAACGCCGTTTCCCTGGCGCAGAGCGCGGCCTACGGCATCCTCGGGATGGCGGCGCTGTTCTTCCTGTACTACTTCACGGCCGCGCGCCTCGACCGCGAGGAGCGCCGGCGCGGAATCGTCCTCGTGATCCTGTTCGTCGGCTGCACGCTGTTCTTCTCCGGATACGAGCAGGCCGGCTCGTCGATGAACCTGTTCGCCGAGCGCTACACGGATCGCGTGGTGACGTGGGCGCATTTCGTGATCCCCACCGGGTGGTTCCAGTCGCTGAACTCCGCCTTCATCTTCATTTTTGCGCCCTTCTTCGCATGGCTCTGGGTATGGCTCGGCAAGCGCAATCTGAATCCGTCGGCTCCGGCAAAGTTCGCGCTCGGCTTGATCCAGATGGGGTTGGGATTCCTGGTGCTCGCGGCGGCTTCCACCTTCGTCGCCAAGGGAATGAAGGTCGGGCCCTCCTGGCTCGTCTGGACCTATCTCCTGCACACCTTCGGCGAGCTCTGTCTGAGCCCGGTGGGCTTGAGCTTCACCACGAAGCTGAGCCCCCGGCGTTTCGTCGGCCAGATGATGGGGATGTGGTTCCTGTTCATGTCGCTCGGCAATCTCGTCGCCGGGCTCATCGCAGGCGAGTTCGACGCCAACAACGTCGCGGCCATGCCGGGGCAGTACATGCACATCGTATACTTCGCGGTCGGCCTCGGCACGGTGCTGCTCGTGTTGAGCCGCCCGGTGAAAAAACTGATGGGGGACGTGCAATGAACACGACGACGCAGCCGGATCCGGCGCCGCGGGATCCCGCGCGCCCGACCCCTTCCCTGGAAAGCCCGGCGCCGCAGCTCACGATCAAGGCCGTGCTGCTCTCGATCATCCTGACCGTGATCCTTGCATCCGCGAACGCCTACGTGGGACTCTTCGCGGGCATCACGGTCGCGACCGCGATTCCGGCCGCGGTGATCTCCATGGCGGTGCTGCCGCTGTTCGGGCGGCCCAACATCCTCGAGAACAACATCGTCGCGACCGGCGCCTCCGCGGGCACCTCGATATCGGCCGGCGCGATCTTCACGCTACCGGCGCTGATCCTGCTGCACCACTGGAAGACCTTCGACTACCTGTGGACGCTCGCCATCGTGGGTCTCGGCGGCCTGCTCGGCGTGCTCTTCTCGGTGCCTCTGCGCCGCACCCTCATCATCGAGCAGAAGCTGCGCTTCCCCGAGGGCATCGCCGCCGCCGAAGTGCTCAAGGTGGCCGCCAACCCGGGCCGCGGTGCACGCTACCTCGCGATCGCCGGCATCGTCGGCGGCGCATTCAAGTTCATCACGTCCGGGCTCGGGCTGATGCCCGAAAGCTTCACCGTCAAGAGCTTCGTCGGCCAGCGCGGCATCGCCTTCTTCGGCTACAGCTTCTCGCCCGCGCTGCTCGGCGTGGGATACATCGTCGGGCTCAACGTCGCCATCCTGATCGCCGCCGGCGGCCTGTTCGCGTGGTGGGTGTCGATCCCGCTCTACAACGTGTTCTTCATCCAGCACAACCCGGCGCTGCTGCAGGCGGTCGCGGGCCTCGATCCGGAGGCCACGGCGTTCGCGATCTGGCGCGCCGAGGTGCGCTACATCGGCGTCGGCTGCATGCTGACCGGCGCGCTGTGGGCGCTCTGGTCGCTGCGCAAGTCGCTGTGGTCCGCGGTGCAGAGCGGCCTGAAGGTGGGCCGCGGCGACCGCGCGGACATCCCGCACACCGAGCGCGACCTGCCCATGGGCGGCGTGCTGGTCGCCATCGCGCTGTTCGTGCTGCCGCTGTTCGCGCTCTACACCCTGGTGGTGCACAGTTTGGGCGTCGCGCTCACCATGGCGGTGATCATGATCGTCGCCGGCTTTCTGTTCTCCTCCGTCAGCGGCTACATGGCGGGTCTCGTGGGCTCGTCGAACAACCCCGTGTCGGGGATCACCATCTGCACCATGCTGTTCGCCTCGCTGATCCTCATGCTGATCGTCGGCGACAAGTCCACGGTCGGCGCCGTCGCGGTGGTGTTCATCGGCGCGGTGGTCTGCAATGCCGCCGCGGTGGCGGGAGACAATCTGCAGGATCTCAAGGCCGGCCAGCTCGTCGGCGCCACGCCCTGGCGCCAGCAGATCATGCTCTGCGTCGGCGTGGTCGCAAGCGCAGCGGTCATGGCGCCGGTGCTCAACGTGCTGCAGTTCGCCTACGGCATCGGCGAGCCTGCGCATCCCGGGGTCAAGGCGTTGCCCGCGCCGCAGGCGAATCTGGTCAAATCCGTGGCCGAGGGCATGTTCGGGGGCACCCTGCCGGTGACGATGATCGCGCTCGGCGCGGGTATCGGCGTGGCCATCGTCATCCTCGATCTCTATCTCAAGTCCAAGAACTCCCGCTGGAGCGCGCCGGTGCTCGCCGTCGCGGTCGGCATCTATCTGCCGCTCGACGTGTCGACGCCCATCCTCGCCGGCGGCATCGTGTCCGAGCTTGCCTCGCTCTGGCACGCCCGGCACAGCCCCGGGCAGGATCACGAGAAGCTCAAGCAAAACAGCATGCTGGCGGCGGCAGGTCTCATCACCGGCGAGGCGCTGGTGGGCATTTTCATCGCCGTCTGCATCTGGATATCGCACAACCCGGACGTGCTGTCGCTCGGCAAGGAGCTGCCCGGCGGACAATGGTGGGCGGCGGCGCTCCTGTTCGCCATCTGCTGGTGGGTCTATCGCGCAGGTACGCCGCGCCGAACGTGAGCACCGCCGCGACTTGAGCGACCGACGACATTCCGCGCGGGTGCTGCTCGCGCTCGGCGCCATCTACATGGTGTGGGGCTCGAGCTTCCTCTTTACCAAGATCGCGGTGACCCATCTGCCGCCGGCGCTCTTCTCCGGCATCCGCTTCACCAGCGCAGGCGTGTTGCTCGCGGCGCTCGCGCGCTTCTGGACCAAGAGCCCCTGGCCGCGGCGTGCGATCGAGTGGCGGCACGTCATCGTCGCCGGCTTTTTCATGGTCTTCGTCAGCAACGGCTTGAACACCTGGTGCATGCGCTACCTGCCCTCCAATCAATCGGCCCTGCTCAACGGGACCTCGGCGCTCTGGATCGCCGGCCTCGGCGTGTTCGGCAAGCGCGGGCATCCGCTCACGCGCTGGGCGATCGCGGGCATCGTGTTCGGCAGCCTCGGCGCGGCATTGACCCTCATTCCCAAGGGCCAGCTCCAGGCCGCGAGCCTGTTCGCGCAGCTCGGGATCGTCCTCGGGTGTCTAGGCTGGTCGCTCGGCACGCTCTACTACCGCAGCATCGACACCACGCTGAGCTCCCTGATGTTCATGGCGCTGCAGATGTGCATGGGCGGCTTCATGCTGCTCATGGTCGGCGTGCTCCACGGCGACGTAGCCCACTGGTCCCCGGGGCCCTCAGGCCTGATGTCGCTCTTTTATCTGATCTTCTTCAGCTCGTGCATCGCCTACACCGCGTACGGCTGGCTGAGCCTGAACGCGGCGCCCGTGCTCATCGGCTCGTACGGCTACGTGAATCCGGCGATCGCGGCGTTCCTGGGGTGGCGGTTCCTCGACGAGCGCCTTTCGGCGCTGCAGCTCATCGGCATGGTGATCATCATCGTGGGCGTCGGCATGCTCACGCTGCCCGGCGGCAGCCTGACCGATCCCAAGACGCTGGCGGAGCCGCAGACCCAGTGAGCCGCTTCAACGGCGCTTGAGAATGACCTCGACGCGGCCGCGGCCGCCGACGAACCACGAGCCGATGAAGCTCACCACGCTCACCACGACCGAGCACCAGAAGGCGGCCCAGAAGCCCGACAGCGTCATCCCGGGCAATATCCACGCCACGAGTCCCATCATCGCGGCATTGATCACCAGGAGGAACAACCCCAGCGTGACGATGGTCATGGGCAGCGTCAGCAAAATCGCGATGGGCCGGATGACCGAGTTCACGACGCCGAGCAGGAGGCCCGCCAGGATCAGGCTGCCCGGCCCGTCGATATAGACGCCATTGACCCACATGGTCGCGAGCCACAGGCCGAGCGCGACGATGGCGGCGCGAATCAGAAACCCGATCATGGCGACTCCTGCGAGGCCCCAGGATGGAAGCGTATCAAGTCGGTGCGTTGCGATCGAATCAAAAACCGTCCTTGGGGTTGCGGGTCAACGCCTCGGGCCGAGGCTCAGTAGTCGAGGCCCGGAAGCGGCGGGTCCTTGGGCGGCTCGACCTTGGGCTTCTTCGGCACCGGCGGGCTCTCGAGAATGACCTTGATGCGCGCCAGGTGGCGCTCCCAGCCGATGCGGATGCGCATGTAGCTCTTGTCCCATTCGGACGCTTCGGGAACGCCCGAGCCCAGCAGCCGCAAGGAGGTCTTGCCCTCGCCCTTGCGGGGATCCAGCAGGAAGTCATCGACCACGGCGCTGTCGCCGGGAGGCCAGTCGCCGCCCTTGAGATAGATCAGGCGCAGGCGCCGGTTCACCTCGAAGATATCGATGTGCGCCTCGCGCCCGTTCTCGGCCGGATTGCCGAGACGGTACCAGCCGCCCTGGCGGGGATCGATTTCCGCCTTCTGGCCCGCCCACAGCCGGATGAGGCCGGGGTCCGTGAGCGCGCGCCAGACCCGACCGATGGGTACATCGATCTCGACCAGGTGGGCGTAACCTCGGGTTCCTCGGCGCACGGCTTTATTCGGCAGGCTCATGACGGACTAGAATCCATCAACGGGGGAGGAACATCCATGGCATGTGACGACATTGTGACTGCACTCGCAATTCTGCAGTTCATCGTTTTCGGATACAAGGTGGGACGCGCCCGGGGCCGGTTTGGGGTCAAGGCGCCCGCCATCACCGGGCACGAGGTGTTCGAGCGCCATTTTCGCGTTCAACAGAATACGCTCGAGCAGCTCGTGGTCTTCCTGCCGAGCCTCTATCTCTTCGGCCGCTACCTCAGCCCCCCATGGGGCGCCGTGCTCGGCGTCGTGTACCTCGCCGGCCGGGAGATCTTTGCGTACACCTATGTGAAGGATCCGGCCAAGCGCGAGATCGGCTTCATGCTCACCTTCCTGCCGAGCGTCGTCCTGCTCCTCGGCGGCCTCTACGGTGCGGTTCGGAGCCTCTTCGCCGCATAGCCGTTTCGAATTCACCAAAAATCGCTTACAGTGGTCGCTGCTGGGGTGGCCTTCAGGGCCTGAGATGCCGGCGGCTTTCCGCGCACCGGCAAACCCATTGAACCTGATCCGGTTAATACCGGCGGAGGGAGCGTGCGTCGACATCTCACCCTGTTCCTGTTTGCATGGTCCCTCGGGGCGCTCCTGCCCTTGGGCCCGCAGCGCGCTCGCGCCGCCGAGGCAGCCGACTCGGGCGCGCCGGCTTCGAGCGAGACGGCCTCGAGCGTGCCTGCTTCGACCGGCGGCGAGCTGGACGAGATCATCGTCACTGCGACCCTGCGCCCCGCCGACGAGACCGAGCTGCCCGGCAGCATCTCGGTGCTGACCGAACAGGCGCTGCACGACGGCGGCGGCCAGCATCTCGAGGACGTGCTCGCGCTCGTGCCGAATCTCAACTGGGCCGGCGACACGTCGCGGCCGCGCTACTTCCAGATTCGGGGAATCGGCGAGCTGCAGCAATACCAGGGCGCGCCCAATCCATCGGTCGGCTTCCTGATCGACGATATCGACTTCAGCGGCCTCGGGTCCGCGGCGACCTTGTTCGACGTGGATCACGTCGAGGTGCTGCACGGCCCACAAGGCACGCTGTACGGCGCGAACGCGCTCGCGGGCCTCATCTACGTCAAGAGCGCAGAGCCCTCCCGGACGTTCGGCGCGCGCGCCGAGCTCGATGCGGGCGACTACGGGGAGCACTCGTACGGCGCGGTGCTGACCGGCCCGGTCGATGCGCTCGACTCGGCGTTCCGTCTCGCCGTCCAGCAGTACGACAGCAACGGCTTCTATCACAACGCCTATCTCGGACGCAGCGACACCAATGGCCGCGACGAGCTGACGATCCGCGGGCGCTGGCGCTACGATCCGAGCGATGCCTGGCGCGTCGACGTGACGCTGCTCCGGGTCGCGATCGACAACGGTTACGACGCCTGGACGATCGACAACTCGCGCATCACCGAGTCCGATCATCCGAGCGTCGACCGGCAGTTCTCCACCGGCGTCTCGGCGCACGCGACGTACACGGGCGCGGTGAGCCTGCAGCTCATCGGCACGTACGCCGATACGACCGTGAATTACGGCTACGACGGCGACTGGGGCAATCCGATCCTCTGGGCACCGTACACCGACGACTTCACCGAGTACCAGGTGCGTCATCGCGCCACGCAGAGCTTCGAGGCCCGCCTCGGCCAAACCCGCGATCACGGGATCTCCTGGCTCGTCGGCATTTATGCCCTGGAGCTGCGCGAGGGCCTCAACGACACCAGCGCCGGCGTGTACGCCGATCCCTTCGATCCCTCGCAGGACTATGGCGTGCTCACCGTGGTGCAAAGCCAGTACCGATCGCGAAGCGGCGCTCTGTACGGCCAGCTCGACGGCAACTGGGGCCCGCGTACCCGATGGTCGCTCGGCCTGCGCGAAGAGCGGCGAACCACCCGCTACGACGATTCGACCGCGAGCTTGGACGCGCCGACCACGGCCAATCGTTTCGGTCCGGCCGACGACCTTTGGGGCGGCAACGCATCCGTCGAGTACTCGCTGGCAGCCGGCCAGAACGTGTATGCGCTCGTCTCCCGCGGCTACAAGGCGAGCGGCTTCAACCTGAGCCCCGGATTGCCCGTCGACCAATTGCTGTTCAAGCCGGAATGGGACCTGAACTTCGAGGTCGGGCACAAGGCGGCCTGGAGCGCGCCGCGGCTGCGTCTCGATACCTCGCTCTTTTACACGCAGCGCCATTCGGAACAGCTCATCACCGGCGAGCAGCTCGTCGCCGACGACCCCGACACTTTCATTTTTTACACCGGCAACGCGCACTCGGGCTACAACTATGGGCTGGAGTCGACGCTGGCGTGGCAGGCCTCGCGCGCCGTCGAGGCCGGCGGCTCCCTCGGCCTGCTGCGGACGCTATACCGCGGGTTCGTGCAAAACGGGCAGGTGCTCGGGGCCCGTGAGCTGCCCAACGCGCCCGCCTGGCAGGCCGCGGGCAATGTCACCTGGCGGGACCCGCGGGGTCCGTACGCGCGGTTGGACGTGACGGGAATGGGCTCGTTCTACTACGACCTGCCGCCGAACGACACCCGCTCGCAGCCCTATGCGCTGGCGCATGCGCGCCTCGGCTGGCAGACCGAAAGGTACGAGGCGTACTTCTGGTGCCGCAACCTCTTCGACAAGAACTACACGGTGCGCGGATTCTACTTCGGCGACGAGCCGCCGGACTTCCCCAACAAGCTCTACACCCAGCTCGGCGAGCCGCGGAACTTCGGTTTGCACTTCACCGCGCGCTACTAGCCGATGTGGGGCGGCCGAATCGGGCGCATCACTGCCCGCAGAGGCTCCTGGGGCGCCCGCGCCGGATCGCCCGCGAGAGCCGGTCACCTCGGCCGCTGCAGCGTATCGACGGTGCCCTGAGTCTGGAATCGAACCGTCGCCGTGGACTCGGCGGGTACCCGGAGCGTGAAGATCGGACGCCCGTTCTTGCGGCCAAGGGGACGATCGGCGCGCACCACGGTCTCGCCCTCGCCAAGCCGCAGCTCGAGCTCGAAGCGCGCCTCGCGGTTCCGGGCATTGGTGATGTCGACCCGCGCCGTGCGCTCGACACCCACGCTGCGGATCGACACGCCGGGGACCAGCGGCAACGAGCGCGCCGTACCGGACGCCATGTCCGTCTTCTCGATCGACGCGGCGACGCGCACATCCGGACTTTCGCCCATCTCGATCTCGACCTGCTGGCCTTCCGCGAGGTCGCGCAGACCGGACTCGAAGCGCAGGATCGGCGCGCGCCCCCCGGAGGCGAATACCGCGACTCGTCCCGAGGGCAGCGGCAGGCCGAGATGATTCGCCGCGGTGTTCTCGGTTCGAAGCAGCGCGCGCGCGGGCGCGGAGCCGGCCTCGATCCGCGCGTGAAGATCGGCGAGATCCAGGTCCATCGCGTAAATCAGGCGCACCGGAATCGAGTGCCGGTCCAGCAATCGAACCTGCTTGGATTCGCGGCTGGCGAAGTCGGTGGGCTCGGGGATGCGGTACAGCTTGAGATCGCCGAGCTGCTCCTGCGCGACCTTCTGCGCGGTAACGACGATTTCCTGCGGCGCGGCTGCCGCCAAAGCCCGCGGGACGGCCGTGTCGGAATCCG
>DATAYZ010000134.1:0-16425 GCA_036272295.1 Steroidobacteraceae bacterium | reverse complement strand
CGGTGGTGTATCCCGCCCAGGGAATGAAGCTGTCCACCTGCGAAAGCGCCCGCGCGCGCTCGTGGAACGGCGTCTTGAGCAACGGCTCGCGGTAGTGCGGCGCTGGCTGGCTCATGTCTTCAATACCTCGAGCGCGGCATTGCGGCCGGCGACGCCCATGACGCCGCCGCCCGGGTGGCACCCCGCGCCGCAGAGATAGAGGCCGTCGATCGGCGTCCGATACTGCGCTGCGCCCGGCACCGGACGCACCATGAGGAACTGATCGAAGGCCAGATCTCCGTGATGCCAATGCCCGCCGCTCATGCGGAACTCACGCTCGAGATCGAGCGGCGTCAGGAGCTCGGCCGCGATCACGCTCTGCTTCAAGCCCGGCGCCCTTGCCTCGAGCGCATCGAGCGCCGCATCGATGCAGCGCTCGCGCGCATCCTCCCAGCCGCCCGCGAGGGCGTGCGGCACGTATTGCACGATCGCCGACATGACGTGCCGCCCGGGCGGTGCGAGCGCGGCGTCGTTCGCGCTCGGGAGCGTGATCTCCATCGCCGGCTGCGTGGAGAATTCGGCATACTTGGAATGATTGTAGGCACGCTCGATGTAGTCGAGTGACGGCGCGACGATCAGGCGGCCCTCGAGCGCCGCCGGCGGCGCCCCGCGAAAGCTCGGCGCCTGCGCCAGCGCGAGATGCAGCTTCGCGGCCAGACCCCGCGAGCGGATGTGGTTCACGCGCCGCACGAAACCGGTGTCGAGATGGCGTGCGCCGAGCAGCCCCAGGAACGTGCTCTTCGGATCCGCGCTCGAGATCACCGCGCGCGCCCGGATCACCTCGCCCGATTCGAGCGCGGCCCCGACGGCGCGGTCGTCCTCCATCAAGAGGGAGGCGGCCCGGGCCTGCGTGCGGATCTCGACGCCGGCGCCGACCGCGGCCTTGGACAGCGCACCGGTGAGGGCCCCCAGTCCGCCCTTGGGCTGACACAACCCGGAGGAGCCCGCGGCATGCTCGGCAGCCAGGCGGTACAGCCAGGTGAGCACCGTGCCCGGCGAGCGCGGACCGAAGTTGGTGCCGAGCACCGCATCGAAGCCGAGCGCCCCCTTCAACGCGGCCGACTCGAAGCGCTCCTCGAGCAGGTCATAGACGTTCATGCCGCCGATGCGCAGGAGCTCGCGCATGTCGCGGCGGCCGAGACGCCGGATCTGCCAGCCGAGCCGGAGCAGCGCCAGTCGATCGGCCCACGCCTCGGTCCCGAGCCGGGGCGGCACGCCCGCGAACATCGGCACCAGGGCGCCGGCGAATCGGCGCATGCGCTCGGCATGGTCCCGATAGGCGCTCGCGTCCGCCGCGCAGACTCCGTCGGCCGTCCCCGCGGCCAGCACGACCGGCGCCTCGGGCCCGGCCAGCGCGGTGGTCGCCATGCTGCGCGCGGCCCATTCCAGGCCGTGCGAGGCGAGATCGAGGTCGCGCAGCAGATCGGCCGGCATCAGGTGCACGAGATGGGCGCCCGCGGACACACGGAAGCCGGGCGCGAACTCGCGCGTGATCGCCGCCCCGCCCACCGTGGCCGAGGCCTCGAGCACCAGCACCGAGCGCCCCGCGCGGGCGAGCGTCCAGGCGCAGATCAGCCCGTTGTGTCCGCCGCCGATGACCAGACAATCGTAGGCCTTCGCCACCTCAGCGACTCCTGCCGAGGTCGCGCAGCACCGCGCGCGCCGCGTTCGCGCCCGGCGCCCCCATGACGCCGCCGCCCGGGTGGGTGCTCGAGCCGCACATGTACAGCCCCCGCACCGGCGCCCGATACTGGGCGTAGCCCGGAATGGGACGGTTGAACAGCAGCTGATCCATGGTCAGCTCACCCTGGAAGATGTTGCCCTCGGTGAGGCCCACCTCGTTCTCGATGTCCCACGGCGTGCGGATCTCCGCGTGAAGGATCAGGTTCTTGAAGTCCGGGCTCTGGCGCGCGATGGTGTCGATGACCGTGTTGCCGAACGCCCGCCGCTTGTCGGCGTCCCAAGGGCCGTCCTTGAGCTGGTACGGACAGTACTGAACGAAGACCGACATGTAGTGCTTGCCGTTCGGCGTCATGGTCGGATCGATCTGCGAGGGAATGAGCATGTCGATATAGGGCGCGCGCGACCAGCGGCCCTCCTTCCAGTCGTCGTACGCCCGCTCCATCATCTCCAGGGTATCGGTGACGTGCAGGTCGCCGCGCAGGCTGGGCGAGCCCTCGGGAATCGCCGGAAAGGTGGGCATTCCGTCCAGCGCGATGTTGAGCTTGCCCGAGGAGCCGCGGATCTTGAAGTTGCGCACCTGCTCCAGGAACTCCTCGGGCAGGTCGGATGCGTCCATGGACTCGAGGAACGTGCGGCGCACGTCCATGTTCGAGATCACGAGCTTGGCCTCGATCTCCTCCCCGCTCGCGAGCACCACGCCCCGGGCACGCCCGCCCCTCACGAGGATCTTGGCGACCGGCGCATCGCTGCGGATCTTCCCGCCGCTCGCCTCGAGCGAGGCGCCGAGCGCCTTGGTGATCGCCCCCATGCCGCCGCGCGCGAAGCCCCAGGCACCCACCGTGTCGTCGATGTCGCCCATGTAGTGGTGCAGCAGCACGTATGCCGTGCCGGGTGAGCGCGGGCCGAGCGCGGTGCCGATGATCGAGCTGCCGGCGAAGTGCGCCTTGACGATCTCGCTCTCGAAATATTCGTCGAGGAAATCCGCGGCGCTCATCGTCCAGAAGCGCAGCGTGTCGTACATGCGCTCCTCGCCGAGGCCGTGGAAGCGGCGCGCAAGATACAGGAGCTCGCGGATGTCGCGCGGCTTGAAGGACGTGGGATCGGGCGGCTCGCGCATCAACAGCGGCTTGATGAACTTGCACTGGCGCATGACGTCGCGCGAATAGCGCTCGTAGGCCTCGGCGTCGCGCTTCGAGTGGCGCGCGATCTCCCGGCGCAGGGCGTCGTGATTGTCGTAGAGGGCGAGGTGCCCGCCGCCCTGCATCATGGTGCACCCGCCGTCGTACGGGATCACCTGCAGGCCGTACTTCGGCAGCTCGAGCGTGCGCATGATCTCGGGCCGCAGCAGGCTGCACACGTAGGAGCAATTCGAGTACGTGAAATCCTTGTAGAGGCGCCGGCTCACCGCCGCCCCGCCGATATAGGGCTGGCGCTCCACCACCAGCACCTTGAGGCCGGCGCGCGCGAGATAGCACGCGGTCACCAGGCCGTTGTGGCCCGCGCCGACGATCAGGGCATCGAGCTCGGAATCAGCCGCCATGCCGGCGAAGCTCCCAGCAGACGCCGGCACGGCACGCGCTCATGCGGGCTCGCCCTGTCCGGCCGCTCAAGCGGTGACTTTGTGCGCGGCGCCGCCGCCCGCCTTCAGCGTGGCATCGACCGCGAGCTCGAACGCCGCGAGCGTGTCCGCGAGGCAGGAGGCATCGTGCGCGGCCGAGATGAACCAGGGCTCGCGCGAGTCGGGCTCGCACAGCACGCCCTCATCGTGCAGCACCTTGGCCATGGCATCATAGAAGGAATAATCGCTGCTCTTCCAGGCGCGGTAGTTGCGCGGCGGCTCGTGCGCGAAATAGAGGCCCGTCATCGACGGGTGCCCCACGAAGCTGTGCGCGATGCCGCGCGCGGACAGCACCGCGCGCATGCCGTTGCGCAGCTTCGTGCCGAAGTCCGCGATGCGCTCGAGCGCGTCCGTCTCATCGAGGATCTGCAGGCACTTCTCCGCCGCGGCGAGCGAGACCGAGTGCGCCGTGTAGGTGCCGCCATGCGCGACGCCCTTGCCGATCTTGCGCATGATCTCCTCGCGGCCGGCGAGGAGCGAGATGGGATAGCCGTTCGCGACCGCCTTGGCGAAGGTGCAGAGATCGGCCTTCACGCCGTACAGCTCCTGCACGCCGCCGCGCGCGACGCGAAAGCCGGTCTTGACCTCGTCGATGAGCAGCACGACGCCGTGCTTGGTGCAGAGCTCGCGCGCCGCGCGCAGATACTCGGGCTCCGCCGCGATCCCCAGGCAGTTGCCCATGATGGGCTCGATCAGCATGCAGGCGATGCGGTGTGCGTGGCGCTTGAGCACGTCCTCGAGCTGATTGGCATCGTTTGCCTGCACGAAGTGCGCAAAGCTGCGGCTCGCGAGCGGAACACCCTCGCTGTACGGCCTGACCTCGGGATTCCCGACCTGCGACCACTGATCCATCGGCGTGAACCACATGGCGGCGTCGAAGAGGCCGTGGTAGCTGCCCTCGAGGATCACGTAGTCGTCCTTGCCGGTATAAGCCCGCGCGAGCCTGAGGCCCGCCATCACCGCTTCCGTGCCGGAGTTCGAGTAGCGCACCAGCTCGGCCGCAGGCACCATTTTCGAGATGCGGTCGGCCACGGTGAGCTCGCGCTCGGTCGACAGTGCGAACACGCCGCCGACCTGCATGCCCTGGCGCGCCGCCTCGTCCACCTCGGGATGGGCATAGCCCAGGATCGCCGGGCCGTAGCCCAGGCGATAATCGACGTAGCAGTTGTCGTCGAGATCCCAGATGCGCGCGCCCTGACCGCGCTTCACATAGATGGTGCGGTCCTCGCCCCAGTAGCGAAAGTTGGATGCGACGCCGAGCGGAAGCCGCTTGATGGCGCGCGCGAATTGAGCGTGGCTCTTGGTCAGATCTCTGGCCATGATTCCCTCGTTCTGCGGTTAAGGGGACGGTGATGGGGCCTGGTGGCAGTGCCGCCGCGCTCGTCCAATTAATTATATGGTCATATAAATTATGCGCCGATGCGCGCCGCGGGGCAACCGTTTCCGCGCGGATGAGATGCAGCAATCAGGCTGCTAAACTGCTGATTAATGCGATCTGGCGCTGCGCCGCAAGGCGCCGGCTTGCCAACCGGCGGCGCTTCGGCGTACATTAAATGGCCATATAATCCCGGAGAGAGCCATGACCAACGTCACCGCCGCCAAGCGTGCTCCGGAGGCTGCGGGCAAGCTGCCGCGCGCCCTGCCCGCCTGGGTCTACAACCATCCCGATCTGAGCCGCCTCGAGCACGAGCGAATTCTCATGCCGAGCTGGCAGATCGTGTGCCACGTCAATTCGATCCCGAAGAGCGGCGATTTCGTCACGTTCGATCTCGGTCCCGAGAGCGTGATGGTCATGCGCGATCGGGAGGGCGCTATCCGCGGCTTCCACAACGTGTGCCGCCATCGCGGCGCGCGCCTCCTCGACGGCGCGGGCAACTGCCCGGCCACCATCACCTGCCCCTATCACGGCTGGACCTATCGACATGACGGCGGCTTGATCGGCATGCCGGTGCGCGAGAGCTTTCCGGGTCTCGACCGCGGCGAGCACGGCCTCAGGCCCGTGCGCACGGACGTTGCCTTCGGATTCGTGTTCGCGTGCCTGGCGGGGGACCCGCCGCCCGTGTCCTCCGTCTGGGGCAAGCTGGTCGAGGAGTTCCGCCCTTATCGGTTCGAGGAGATGGTCCCGCTCGGCCCGATCACCGAGGAGGTGTGGGAGGTCGACTGGAAGATCGCGATGGACAACTACCTCGAGTCCTATCACGTGCCGATCGGCCACCCCGGCCTCTATCGCATGTTCACCCCGGATTACGAGGATCAGGCTTCGGTGCCCGGGGTCGCGCGCGGCGTGAGCTGGATGCGCGATCAGGAATCGCCGCGATGGGCCGAGCGGCACTATCAGCGGATGGTTGCCGGCGTCGTCACGCACCTGCCCGAGGAGAACCGGCGGTGCTGGCGCTTCTACAGCGCGCTGCCGAACCTCGGCATCGACGTGTTCCCGGATCAGATGGACTTCTTCCAGCTCCTGCCCAAGGGTCCCGGCCGCTGCACGGTGCGCGGCGGCGTGTTCGGGCTGCCCGATGACCGGCGTGAGATGCGCGCGGTGCGCTACCTGAGCTCGCGCATCAACACCCAGGTCAACGACGAGGATCGTTGGCTCTGCGCCCGCGTGCAGCGCGGTCTCGCCTCGGGCAGCTACAAGCCCGGGCCGCTGTCGCAGCTCGAGCGCTGGATGCTCGAGTTCCACGAGCTGTTGCGCGCGCGCATCCCGGAATTCAAGCTCGCGAGCGCGCCCAAGCAGTTCGCCTGAGCGGCGCGCGGCGGCGCACGCCTCAGCCCAGGTTGATCCAGGCGGACTTGGTCTGCGTGTACGAGAGCAGGCTCTCCACGCACTTGTCGCGGCCCTGACCGGACTGCTTGTAGCCGCCGAACGGCTGCGTCATGTCGCCGTGATCGAAGCAGTTGACCCAGATCACGCCGGCCTCGAGGTCGCGCACGGTCTTGTGGGCGGTGGTGAGATCGCGCGTCCACACCGACGCTGCGAGCCCGTAGATCGAGTCGTTCGCGATTTTGAGCGCCTCGCCGAGACCGTCGACCTCGATCGCTGCGGCAACCGGCCCGAAGATCTCCTCCTGCGCGATGGTCATGCGGTTGTTCACGCCGGTGAACAAGGTCGGATTGACGAAGGCTCCCGGCATGTCCGGAGCGCCGCCGCCGAACTCGAGCCGCGCGCCCTCGGACTTGCCGCGCTCGATGTAGCCGAGGACCCGCTTGCGGTGCGAGGCCGTCACGAGGGGCCCGAGATTGGTGGTCGGATCGAGCGGATCGCCCGCCCGATACGCGCTCTTGCCGCGCTCGATGAATTTCTCCAGGAAAGCGCCGGCGATCGGCCGATCGATCAGCAGGCGCGACCCCGCGTTGCAGACCTCGCCCATGTTGCCGTAGATGCCGTTGATGGCGTAGGTCACGGCGGTGTCGAGGTCGGGCAGATCCGCAAGGAAGATCTGCGGGGTCTTCCCCCCGCACTCGAGCGCCACGCGCTTCATGTTGGACTGGCCCGCATAGATCAGCATCTGCTTGCCGATCTCGGTCGAGCCGGTGAAGGCGATCTTCGCCACGTCCATGTGCAGGGCCAGCGGCGCGCCCGCGGTTTCGCCGAGGCCGTTGACCACGTTGAAGACGCCCGGGGGCCCGCCCGCCTGGACGAACAGCTCCGCCATCAGCGCGGCGGACAGGGGCGACTGTTCCGCGGGCTTGAGCACGACCGAATTTCCGGCCGCGAGCGCGGGTGCGACCTTCCAGGCGGCCATGAGCAGGGGATAGTTCCACGGCACGATGCAACCGACCACGCCGAGCGGCTCGCGCAGGATGTAGTGGAACGCATCGGCCGCCGTCGCGGTCACCGAGCCGTCGATCTTGTCGATCAACTCGGCGAAATACGCGAAGTTGCGCGCCGCCGACGGCACGTCGATGGTCACCATGTCGGTGATCGGCTTGCCCATGCACAGGGTGTCGAGCAGCGAGAATTTCTCCGCATTCGCCTCGATCAGCCTGGCGTACGCGGCCATCACGTCCATGCGCTCGCGCGGCGCCTTGCGGCTCCACACGCGTGAATTGAACGCGCGCTTGCCGGAGGCCACGGCCGCGTCGATGTCGGCGGACGTGCCGGCGCTGACCTCGCAGAGGGGCTCGGCGGTCGCGGGGTTCGTGACCGTGAAGCGGCCGCCGCCGATCGAGTCCACGAACTTGCCGTCGATGAAGTGCCGGGTCTCGTAGCGGGCGCTCTTGGCGCGCGCGTGCCAATCTTTCGTTGCCAGGGACGTAAGGTTCATGCCGGAATTCCTCTTGAGTACATTTGCGCGGTCGCGCCGCGCGTGTGAGACGCCGCGCGGCGGCCGCGCGGCCTGTCCGGCAGACCCGTGCCGTGCCGAAGGCCCGCGATTATAGCCGCTTTCAGGCGGCCGGCGGCCGGGGCAGGCTGAGCGAGGGCACCCGCACCGCCAGCCAGCGCCGGAATTCGCCGAGCGCGGCGTTGTGGTCGGCATGCTCCGCCGTCCCGCGCCCGACGGTCGCCAGCCGCTGCTGCGTGGATTCCGCGAGCTCTCGCGCGGCGCGGCGGGTACGCCGATCGAGCCGTGCCGCGAGGTACGCAGCGGCTCGCGCCGGCCCTT
The DNA here is from genome assembly GCA_036272295.1 of Steroidobacteraceae bacterium. Lineage (GTDB taxonomy): Bacteria > Pseudomonadota > Gammaproteobacteria > Steroidobacterales > Steroidobacteraceae > Bog-1198. The sequence continues at coordinate 8,478 of DATAYZ010000134.1, read as the reverse complement.
GCTCCGCGCGCAGCGTGTAGCAATGCCGCCGCAGCAGGCTCTTGCCCGCCCCCACCGGCAGCGCCTGCAGCAGCGTGAAGCCGTCCGGCCGGGTCTCCATCCAGTGATTCGGTGCGATGAAGCGGGACTCCCGGCGGTACTCTGCGCCGTCCAAGGCCCGGTACGCGCGCGCGCTCCAGCCGGCGTTCCCGATCGCACCATCCTCGTCGAGCCACTGCTCGACCACGATCTTCCAGTCGGCGTTCACCGGCACATCCCGCGGCGGCCCGATGGGACGCGCGCCGGCCGGGGGCGCGATGCCGGCCCACGGATCGAAACCCTCACCGTCCTCCTTCGAGCCGCCCCGCACCAGGATCAGATCGCCCAGCCTGCGCACCTCGAGCGGCGCCAGGTCGGCGGCGCGGAAGGCACGCAGGCCCCCGGGCATGTCCTCGAGCAGCAGCACGCGGTCGAGCTTCAGATCGACGCTCGTGAATTCGCCCGGCTCGGCAAGAGCCCCGGCGTGCCCCGCGAGCTGCCACCCCGCCCGGAACACCGCATCGCGCTCGGCGCCGAGCTGGCGTGCATCGGCGTACACCCACGGCGCCGGAGGCGGCTCCACGCCGTGCGATCCGGTGCGCGCGCCGGACGCGCCGAACTGCCCCGGAAACACCGAGCGCAGATAGGCCATCGCCCGCCCCTTGGCCGCGGCGCGATCGATCTGCGACTCGTCGCGGAAGGCGAAGTCCTGCCAGAGCATCTCCAGCACGCCGATGAGGCCGAGCGCCACCCCGTCCGCGTCGAGCTGCGACCGGCCGGTATCCGCGATCAAACGCCCGATCAGCTCGCGCACGAGCCGCGCGAAGCTCTCGTCCTTCTGTCCGCAAATATCGTAATATTCCTGGCGTGAGCTCGCCTCGCCCCAAAACGCATACCACACCGACACCTTGCGAGGGCTGGCTATCTCCGGATCGAGATACAGGTCGACCATCAGCTCGAGCGCGGCCGTCGGCCGGGACTTGAGCCGTGCCACCGGACCCATCAATTGCTCTTCGAACTCCGAGGACAGGAACTGCAGTGATGCAACCAGCATCGCCGCCTTGGATGCGAAATAGAACCGCACGATGCCGGGCGACATCTTGGCGATGGCCACGACCTTCTCCACCGTGGTCTGGGATGGCCCGTAGAGGTGCAGGGCCGAGATGCAGGCGTCGATCAGCCGCTGCCGCTGGCGTCCGTGGCCATTGCGGGTGCGCGGCGTCCGTGCCGGTCTCGAGGCTCGCTTCGCGGGCTTGCGAATGACTCGGTTCATGCGCTCATGATAGCAGCGGCGCAAGCCGATGCACCGGCGGCGCCGCCGCGGCGCTCCGCGGTCGCCGACTGGCTCGCGCGCCGCGGCAAGTGGCTGATCATCCTGCCGCCGCTCCTGTTCCTGCTGGTCTTTTTCCTGATTCCGTTCGGATTCGCCCTGGTGATCAGCTTCGCTGACACCGCCGTGCGCGTTCCGCCGTTCAGCGACGTGGTGTCGATGAGCCCCGACTGGCACCTGCAGCTCACCCTGAATCTCGGCAACTTCAAGTATCTGCTCACCGACGAGGTCTATGGGCTCTCCTATCTGTACTCGCTCAAGACCGCGTTCTTCTCGACGCTGATCTGCCTGGCCATCGGCTATCCCATGGCCTACGCGATCGCACGCACCTCGAAGACGACGCAGAGCATCCTGCTGCTGGTGATCATCCTGCCGTTCTGGACCTCGTTCCTGCTGCGCGTATATGCGCTCGAGGGCATCATCCGCGAGACCGGCCTGCTGAATTCCGCGCTGCTCTGGCTTGGGCTGATCCATCGGCCCCTGAACATCATGCACACCACGCTCGCGGTGTACCTCGGCATCATCTACTCGTACCTGCCTTTCATGGTGCTCCCGCTGTTCGCGACGCTCGAGAAGCTCGACCACTCCCTGCTCGAGGCGGCCTCCGACCTCGGCAGCCCGCCGTGGCGCGCCTTCCTCGACGTGACGCTGCCCTTGTCGATGCCCGGCATCATCGCGGGCTCGATGCTGGTGTTCATACCGGCCATCGGCGAGTTCGTCATTCCGACGCTGCTCGGCGGGCCCGACAATCTCATGATCGGCCGCGTGCTGTGGGACGAGTTCTTCGGCAACCGTGACTGGCCGGTGGCATCGGCCGTGGCGATCGCGTTCCTCGTGCTGCTGGTCGGGCCCATCGCCGTCTACCAGCATTACAACACCAAGCAGCTCGAGTCCTAGCCGCGATGGACAACCGGCCCTCGCCCTTTCTCGTCACCGTGCTGTGCATCGGCATCGCGATCCTCTATATCCCGATCATCGTGCTCATCGGCTACTCGTTCAACGCCTCGTCGCTGGTCAGCGTGTGGGGCGGCTTCTCGACGAGCTGGTATCGCGAGCTCGTGCACAACGATCAGATCCTCGACGCGGCATGGCTGTCGCTCAAGATCGGCGTGGTGGTCTCCACCGGCGCGGTGGTCCTCGGCACGCTCGCCGCCATCTCCCTCGTGCGCTTCAAGATGTTCCGCGGACGCCTGCTGCTCACCGGCATGGTGAACGCGCCGCTGGTGATGCCCGAGATCATCACCGGCATCACCCAGCTGCTGCTGTTCGTGTCGATGCTGCACGTGATCGGCTGGCCGCACCGCGGGTTCACCACGCTGGTCATCGCGCACGTCGCGTTCTGCAGCGCCTACGTGACCGTCACCGTGCAGTCGAGGCTGGCCGGTGCGGACCGCTCGCTGGAGGAGGCGGCGATGGACCTCGGGTCGGGCCCCGTGCGGGCCTTCATCGACACGACCCTTCCCGGCCTCATGCCGGCGCTCGCCTCGAGCTGGCTGCTCTCCTTCACGCTGTCGCTGGACGACCTGGTCATCTCGAGCTTCGTGTCCGGTCCGGGCGCGAGCACGCTGCCGATGGTGATCTTCTCCAAGGTGAAGCTCGGCGTCAGCCCGGACATCAACGCGCTCGCAAGCTTGATGATCGTTGCAGTGGGGGCGTGCGTGGTCATCGCCGGCTACTTCATGCGCCGCGCCGAGCGCCAACGGCTGCTCGACGCCCAGCTCGCAGAGCGCTAGGAGTGTGGGCGCGAGGAAGGAGGCCCCGCTTCCCTTCGACCGACCTCCGCTCGGGCGTCCCGCCCCGTTTGGGTAAGAGCTACGCGGGCACTGCTACCCGTAGGTGGGTCTTTAGGCCGCGGCTAGACCGCTGCTCATCAGGCGGCCCCCAGGTGGCCGTCGGAGCATGTAACGGGTAGCAGTGCCCGCCTAGCTCTTACCCAAACGGGGCGGGACGCCCGAGCGGAGGTCGAAGGGAACCGGGGCCTCCTTCCTGGCGCCCACACTCCTAGGACTCGTGCGGCGGCGGTCGCCCGGGCGTGCGTCGGTTAGCCGGGGTGACGCTCAGGACCCGCTGACGTGGCGGGGATCGTGCGCGGGCCGCGTGAAGATCCGCCGCAGCATGGGCTCGAAGGTCGCAAGCGGCTCGGATGAATAGGCGGGGTCGAAGGAGGCCTGGTCCCACTTGGCGCAGAAATCCTTGCAGGCCTGGTACCAGCGGTGATCGCGGTAGCGATCGCGCAGGTTGCGGTCCCGGCCGCTGTGGTGTGCGTAGTAATAGGTCTGGAACAGGCCGTGCTGCTCGACGATCCAGGTCACCTCGGGGCGTACGTACGGGCGCAGGATGGCGGCGGCCACCTCCGAGTGGTTGTACGGCGCGAGCTCATCGCCCACGTCGTGGATCAGCGCGGCCACGATCAGCTCCTCGTCCGCGCCGTCGCGCAGGGCGCGCGTCGCGGTCTGCAGGGAGTGCTCGAGCCGCGTCACCTGGTAGCCCGGCAGGCCCCCGCCGAGCGCGGTGAGGGCGCCGAGCAGCTGATCCGGAAGCCCGCGCACGTGCTCGCGCTCGTACTTCTCCAGGAGCGCGTAGTCCTCGCGGGTGCCCTCCTCCATGCGCGTGAATGCGACGACCGGCGCCGCGTACTCGCGGGTTGCGTCGTCGGCCGTCGTGGAGTCATGTCGGTTGTCGTCGCTCATTGCACGCTCGCTTCGTGGTTGATCGCTCATTGCGCATCGCTCATTCCGCTGTCTTCACCCGGGTCCAGGTGCGGGTGCGTATCCGCTCGGTCGCCGCCGAGGCCTCGTCCGCCCGGAACAGCCGCCGCTCGATCTCGGGCGTCGGATACAGGGTGTCGTCGTTCAGGATAGTGGGACTCACCAGCGGCCGCGACGCAAGGTTGTCGTTGCCGTAATAGATCTCGTTGGTGACCGCCGCGATCACCTGCGGCCGCAGCATGAAGTTCAGGAATCGGTAGGCCGCATCCGGGTGCGGCGCTCCCACCGGAATCAGCAGCGAGGTGAAGTTCTGGTTCGCGCCCTCCTTGGGTACCGTGAAGCGCAGATTCACGTTGACGCCCACGGCGCGAGCCCGGGCGCGCGAGAGCGCATAGTCGCTCGACCAGGACATCGCGAGGCAAACCTCGCGATTGGCGAGGCCGTTCAGGTATTCGGCGGAGTCGAACGAGCGCACGTACGGCCGCACCTTGAGCAGGAGGTCCTGGGCCGCCTTGTAGTCCTCCCGCCGCGTGGTGTTCGGGTCGAGCCCCAGGTATTTCAAGGCGAGCATCAGGGTATCGGCCGCCGAGTCGAGAAAGGTGACCCCGCAGTCGGCGAACTTCGACACCACTTCGGGCTTGAACAGCATGTCCAGGCTGTCGAGCGGCGCGTTCGGCATGCGCGCGCGGATCATGTCGACGTTGTACGCAAAGCCGTTGATGGAGTGCAGGTACGGGATCGAGTACGCGTTGCCGGGGTCGTGCTCGCGCTGAATGGCGAGAATGCGCGGGTCCAGGTTGTGCCAGTTCGACAGCCGCGAGCGGTCCAACCGCTGATAGACGCCGGCCTTGATCTCGCGGCCGAAGTACTCGGTCGAGGCGACCACGATGTCATACCCGGAGCTGCCGGCGAGGAGGCGCGCATCCATGGTCTCCTCCGAGTCGTAGACGTCGTAGGTCACCTTGACGCCGGTCTCCTTCTCGAACTCGGGGACGGTGTTGTGGCCGATGAAATCGGTCCAGTTGTAGATGAAAAGGCGCTTTTCCTCGGCCGCCCCTGCGCTCGTCGCACCGGCGGCCGCGAGCAGCACCGCGAGCGCCCCCAGCAATCCGGCGCACTTGGAGCGGGTGAATCGCATCGAGTTAGTTTACCATCCGGGGCGTGAGCGCGCAGTCGAACGCTCGTCCAACACGGGCCGGGCACGACGGCCGCGCCGCGGAGAAGGAGACCTCATCTTGAAGACATTCACCCGCCGATCAATCATCGGCCAGGCCGCCCTCGTCGCGGCGGCGTCGCTCGTAGCGGCGCTCGCACCCGCCTCAGCTGCCTCAGCCGCCTCAGCTGCCCCGGCCACCTCAGCTGCCCCGGCCACCTCAGCTGCCCCGGCCGCCACGGCCGCCACGGCCACCGCGAGCGCCGCGCCGCGCGCGCGCGACCTCGGCATCCCGTTCGACGGCACTCCCGGTCCCTTGAACGCCATCACCGACGTCGCGGGCGTCACGGTCGGCCACACCACGCTGATATCCGGCAGCGGCAAGCTGCACGTCGGATCGGGACCGATCCGCACCGGCGTCACGGCGGTGATGCCGCGCGGCGCCGACTCGCTGTCGAATCCCGTGTTCGCCGCCTGGTTCGCGCAGAACGGCAACGGCGAGATGACCGGCACGGCATGGGTGGAGGAATCCGGATTCCTGGAAGGGCCGGTCATGATCACGAACACGCACAGCGTGGGCGTGGTGCGGGACGCGGTCATCCAGTGGCGGGTCGGGCACGGCGGAGCCGATGCCACGGGTTTCTACTGGTCGCTGCCCGTGGTGGCCGAGACCTGGGACGGGTGGCTCAACGACATCAACGGCTTCCACGTGAAGCCCGAGCACGCGCTGCACGCCATCGACAGCGCAAAATCCGGCCCCGTCGAAGAGGGCAGCGTCGGCGGCGGCACCGGCATGATCTGCAACGGCTACAAGGGCGGCATCGGCACGTCCTCGCGCCGTCTCGACGCCAAGAGCGGCGGCTACACCGTCGGCGTGCTGGTCCAGTGCAACTACGGCACGCGCGACAATTTGCGCATCGCCGGCATCCCGGTCGGCCGCGAGATTCCCGCGCCCGAGCCCTATGCGTTCATCCCCTCGGATATCGCCGAGCGTGGCTCGATCATCGTGATCGTCGCGACCGACGCGCCGCTGCTCGCGCACCAGCTCAAGCGGCTCGCGCACCGCGTGACCCTCGGGCTCGGGCGCAACGGCAGCATCTCCGGCAACGACTCGGGCGACATCTTCATCGCGTTCTCGACGGCCAACTCCGGCGCGGCCGCCTCCGACAAGGTGGTGAGCGTGCAGATGCTGCCGAACGACTCCCTCGACCCCGTGTTCCGCGCGACCGTCGAGGCCACCGAGGAGGCCGTCGTGAACGCCATGGTGGCCGCGCACGACATGACCGGCGCCGACGATCACCGCGTGATCGCGCTGCCCCACGACGCGCTGCGCGCGGTGCTCAAGAAGTACAACCGGCTCAAGTCCTAGGAGGCTGTCCGACGGGCTCCTGACGATCGGGGCCCGCCGGCCCCGGCCCCGCCGAAGGCCGCGCTACGCGACCTTGTCGACCGCGAGCACCTCGGTGAGGCTGCGCTCGAGCAGCGTCATGGCCTCATCGACGTCGCGCTCGTTGATCATGAGCGGCGGCATGAAGCGCAGGGTGCTCTGACCGCATGCGAGCAGGATCAGGCCGTTGTGATAGGCGCGCGTGACCAGCGCGTCGCAGAGCTTGCGCGCAGGCTCCTTGCCGGCGCGGTCCTTGACGAGCTCCATGCCGATCATCAGCCCCTTGCCGCGCACCTCGCCGACCACGGCGTGACGCTCCGCGAAGTCGCGCAGCTTCCTCATGAAGTAGTCGCCGACCTTGGCCGCATTGGCGCGGTACTCGCGCTCGACCAGCTCCAGCGTGGCGAGCGCGGCCGCGCAGCAGAGCGGATTGCCGCCGTAGGTGTTGCCGTGTGCGCCGCGCGTCCACTTCTGCATGATGCTGCGCTTCGCGACCACCATGCCGATGGGCAGGCCCGAGCCCAATCCCTTCGCCAGCGTGATGATGTCGGGCTCGACGCCCCAGTGCTCGGCCGCGAACATCTTGCCGGTGCGGCCGATGCCGGACTGCACCTCGTCGAAGATCAGCAGGATGCCGTGGCGGTTGCAGAGCTCGCGCAGACCCTGCAGAAAACCGTCCGGCGGCACGACGTAGCCGCCTTCCCCCTGGATCGGCTCGATCAGGATGCCGGCGACCTCGCTGGGGGGCACGTTGCTCGTGAACAGCACGTCCTCGATGTACCTGAGCACCGCCTTGCCCTGGTCCGCGCCCGCGAGCAGCGGCCGGTAATTGTTCGGGTACGGAACGTGGGTGACGCCGGGCATCGAGGGAAAGAACCCCTTCTGCTGGGTGTACTTGCTCGAGGTGAAGGACAGCGAGCCCATGGTCCGGCCGTGGAACCCGCCGAGGAAGCCGATGAACCGTCCGCGGCCGGTGGTGTAGCGCGCGAGCTTGAGCGCGCCTTCGACGCTCTCGGTGCCCGACTGGCAGAAGAAGCTCATGGCCGGCTCCTTCATCGGGGCGAGCTCGGCCATGCGCTCGGCGAGGCGCACCTGCCCCTCGTGCCAGTAGTCGGAGGAGATGTGCAGGAACTTGTCCGCGGCGTCCTTCACCGCCTGGACCACGGCCGGGTGGCTGTGGCCGGTGCTGCACACCGCGATCCCGGCGACGAAATCGAGAAATCGATTGCCGTCGACATCCCAGACCTCCGCACCCTTGCCGTGCGACATCACGAAGGGGTAGTCGCGCGGATAGGACGGAGAAACGACCAGTGCATCCCGCGCCAGCAGCTCACGCGCCTTCGGACCCGGCAGATCGGTTTTGATATGCGATTTCATGGCTATCAAGCTCCCCGTCAAACGAGGCATTATATCGCATGCTCTTCTGGAGATCGTTCGTGGCGGTTGCCGTGGGCGGGATGCTCGGATGCTTGTTCCGATGGTGTCTCGCGATGCTCATGAACCGCTACTTCCCGGCGGTCCCGCCCGGCACGCTCGCCGCGAATCTGATCGGGTGCTACATCATCGGCGTCGCGGTCGGCTTTTTCACCGCGTATCCCGCGTTCGCGCCGGAATGGCGGCTGTTCGTGACCACGGGATTCTGCGGCGGCCTCACCACCTTCTCGACGTTCTCGGCCGAGGTGGTCATGCTGATGCAGTCCGGACGCATGGCATGGGCTTTCGGCGCCATCTCCGCGCACCTGATCGGGTCTCTCGCAATGACCTTTGCCGGCATTGCCACCGTGGTTTGGCTCAAGGCCTGACGCCGCCTCGAGGTCGCTGCCGGGGGCCCCCGCCCGTCCGGGTAAGAGCTGTTCGGTGACTGCTACCGGTAAGGGTCTGT
>DATAYZ010000133.1:0-112847 GCA_036272295.1 Steroidobacteraceae bacterium | reverse complement strand
GTGGAGCAGCCCCCATTTGAGCCGGACACAGTCGCTTAAATAGGAGCTAGGCGTATGCCTAGTCTTACGACTATGTCTAACGGTATTGATCGAGTCGAAGTGTTTGCCGGAATCCAGCGCCGCCGGCGTTACACGGCCGAGCAGAAGATGGCGTTTGTGCAGGAGGCATCCCAGCCCGGGATGACGATTTCCTATGTAGCCCGCCGTCATGGTATAGCCCCGAGTCTGATCTTTGGCTGGAGGCGACGCATGAGCGAAGGCGGCAAAGAGGCCATCCGGGCGGACGACGAGGTGGTGTCCAAAGCTGAGGTCTTGGCCCTGCGAAAGGAGGTTCGGGAGCTGCAGCGAGTGCTCGGCAAGAAGACGCTGGAGAACGAGATCCTGCGCGAAGCCGTCAAAGTTGCCCAAGAAAAAAAATGGATACCGCGGTTGCCGTCGTTACCGGGCGAGGATTTGCCGTGAAGCGGGTGGCCGCGACACTCGGCGTGTCGCGCTCGCAGTTGACGGAACGGCTGAAGCGTTCCTCGAAGGCGCGTTCGAGCTATCGAGTCGCCGACGATGGTGAGCTCCTAGGTCCTCTGCGCTCGCTCGTCGATGAGCGGCCGACCTACGGGTACCGAAGGATCACGGCGCTGCTGAACCGAGAAAGGCTTAAAACAGGCCTCTCCAGACTCAATCACAAGCGGATTTACCGCTTGATGTCCCAGAACGGCATGCTGCTCCAGCGCTACACGGGCAAGCCGCCCGGGCGCCTCCACGACGGCAAGATCATTACGATCCGCCCGAACCTGCGCTGGACCTCGGACGGCTTCGAGGTACCGTGTTGGAGCGGCGAGGTGATTCGCGTCGCCTTCGCCTTGGACACCTGCGATAGGGAGGTCATTGCCTGGTGCTCCAGCACGCGTGGCATCAGCGGCGAGATGATCCGCGACTTGATGGTCGAGAGTGTCGAGCGGCGCTTCGGATCGGATGCTTTGCCGCACCCGGTGCAGTGGCTCTCGGATAACGGCAGCTGCTACCGGGCGAACGAAACGATCGACTTTGCCACGCAGCTCGGCCTCGTGCCCTGCTTTACGCCGGTCCGCAGCCCGCAATCGAACGGCATGGCCGAGTCGTTCGTCAAAACCTTCAAGCGAGATTACGTGTATGTTCACGATCGTCCTGATGCGCAAACGGTCCTGTCTCAGTTGGCGGCATGGTTCGAGGACTACAACGAGAGCCATCCGCACAAAGCCCTGCGAATGAAATCACCCCGTGAATTTATCCGCAGCTACCAGCCCGCGGCCTGTCCGGTCTGATGGGGCAACTCCACCCAGGGACTCGAGCAGGCGTCGATTGTTAACCAGTCGACCCACTCGAGCGTTGCATACTCGACGGCTTCGAGACTTCTCCAAGGTCCTCTGGGCCAAATGACTTCTGTCTTGAACAGGCCGATGATCGACTCGGCGAGCGCGTTGTCGTACGAATCGCCGGTGGTTCCGACGGAGGCCGCGATGCCGTGCTCGGCCAGCCGCTCGCTGTAGCGGATGCAAAGATATTGCGAACCCTTGTCGCATGATGAATTAGCCCCTGGGTATCCGATCGAGCATGAACCGCTTGCTCCAGGGCATCGAGGACCAGATCCGCCTTCATGGAAGCGCTTACGCGCCAGCCGACGAGCATCCGCGAAAACACATCGATCACAAAAGGTCGCCACGTAGGTGAAGTCCGCAACCCAGAGCTGGTTAGGCCTCTCAGCCACGAACTGCCGCTCCACGAGGTGTGCGGGGCGCTGAGCGTTAGAATCCGAGATCGTGGTGACCTTGAACGCCTTGCCGCGAATAGCTCCGCTCAGCCATTTGCCGCATCAGGCGCTGCACGGTACAGCGAGCCACCGAGATCCCCTCACGCAGCAGCTGCTTCCAGGTCTTGCGCACCCCGTACGCGCAAAAGTTCGCCCGCCACACCCGCCCGATGTGCTCGCACAGCTCGGCATCACGCTGCCGCCGAGGCGGCAGTCGACTTGGATCGCGCTCCCGCGCCTTCATCTCGTAGTACGTCGCTGGGGCAATCGGCAACATCTTGCAGATCGGCTCGACCCCAAATCGATCCTTGTGTTCGTCGATGTAACGAACCATCACTTGCGTCGGCGGTCGAGCTCCGCCTGGGCAAAATACGCAGACGCCGTCCGCAAGATCTCGTTGGCTCGCTTGAGCTCCCGGTTCTCGCGCTCCAGATCCTTCATCCGATCGCGCTCCGTGCTGCTCAACCCAGCACGCTTCCCCGCATCACGCTCGGCCTGTGTCACCCAGCGCTGCAGGCTCTGCGCCGCGCAACCCATCTTCTGCGCCACCGACACGACCGAGGCCCACTTCGAGCCATGCTCGGCCTGGTTCTCCAAAACCAACCGGACCGCCCGCTCTCGGACTTCCGGTGAATACCGCTTCTGTGTTCCCATATGCTCCATCCTCTCTCAGGTTGAAGCCTCTGGGAAAGCCGGCGCGGTTCACTCTCACACCAGTCAAATCAACGCTTAGATTCAGCGAACAAGGGCGCAGGATGGCCCAGTGCGTCACGCTTGCGTGACTGCAGTGCAAAAACCTTCGTCGGACAATTTGGGCGCCGGTATCTGCCGCAATCATTGACATATATGTCAAGATTGCATAGGATTCACCGAGATCTTGATATATTTATCAATATGAAGAGCTTAGACGAACTGGGTGCAGCCGTGGCACTCCGTCGCAAGGAGATGGGCCTAAGGCAACGCACCGTCGCGCACCAAGCGGGATTGTCTCCCGAATCCCTTTCGCGCTTGGAGCGCGGGCATGCAGCGGAATTTGGCACCCGAAAGTTGCTTGCCGTCTTGGCGGTCTTGGGATTGGAACTGCAATTCGCTGAAGTCGGATTTTCGGGCTCCCTGGATGAATTGCGCCGCGAGCGATCCAAGTCGTGAAACTATCGGCGTACGTGCTGGGTCGCGACATCGCGACCCTCGAGTCGGACGGTGACTTTCGGAGCGTATTTACCTACCGCGCCGACACGGCGGCCGACGATTTTGTATCCCTGACCATGCCCGTGCGCACCGAGTCCTACGTTTGGGACGACGTATTGCCGCCCATATTTCAGATGAACCTTCCTGAAGGCTACCTGCTCCAGGTTTTGCAAGAGCAGTTGGGACCGCAAGTCACCGGTAACCCCCTAGCCCTCTTATCGGTCGTCGGTCGAAATACGGTGGGGCGAATTCAAGTCGCGGTGCCTGGTGCGAATCTCGCCGAGCCCACCCAGCCGATCGAACTGAAAGATCTCCTCCAGGGCGACAATTCTGAAGAGGCCTTCGCTCAACTGGTACGCCAGCACGCCACCAGCGGCATTTCGGGGGTCGTTCCCAAGTTTCTAGACTCAGAAACCGAGCCCGTGCAGCAGTCGCAACACACGAAGACGACGCTTCTCACCCATCGACACATCATCAAAGGCTCAACCGGAAAGCTGCCGTACGTCTCGCTCAATGAGCATTTGTGCATGCAGGTCGCAAAGCAAGTCCTCCCCACCGCCCGCACGGAAATCTCGAACGATGGTAAGGCGCTCGTGGTCCATCGTTTTGACGTAGATCAACATGGACAGCCCCGCTGGGGGATGGAGGATTTTTGTTCATTGCTCGGCTTGAGGCCCTCTGCCAAGTACGACACGACTTGGGAACGCATCGCCAAAGCCGTCCGCGACCAGGTGCCGGGTGAAAATCAGGTCGAAACATTTCGACGACTGGGCGTTCTCTTGCTACTGACTTACGCAGTTCGAGATGCCGACTGTCACGCGAAGAATATTGCGCTGCTCTATACCAACCGGGCAGACGTCCGACTTTCACCGACCTACGACATCATTACCACCACGGTTTATCCGGGCTATCAGCACAATCCCCCGGGGATCAGTTTCATGGGTCGAAAAACGTGGACGCCGGGCAAGACTCTATCGAGCTTTATTGCTGCGACTTTCGGCGTTTCTCCAAAGCTGCAATCCGAGACCGTGGAGGCCATTAGCGATGCCGTTTCAGGCACGGCACCCAAAGTACGGGCAGCTATGGACCTTCACGTGGAGTTCAAGGAAATCGGTGCGCGGATGCTGGCGACGTGGAACGAGGGAGTCAATGGCTTGCGCGAGCAACATGAGTACAGCCTTCCCCCGTGGGAGCGCAGCGCCGCATTCGAGGGAATCGCTGATCCGCCGAAGCTCGCGAATCCGCGTGGGTCGGTGGGGAGGTCAGAAGGTCTTGCAAGGCGCTCAAGACGGGCGAAGCGTAGCTAAGCCACATGTCGATCAATATCGTGCTGCGCCAGAGACCGCGTTTTTTCTATCAACTGGCGGTTCTCGCGTTGGTTGCTTTTTCGATTCCGCTCACTTCGGCTGCTGGGGTCGCTACCGATAGCTCTTCTTGGGAAAATAACCTGCGCCCCGCTGTCGTGGATCCCGGCCAACCCGTTCCGCACTGGTCGCTGCGTGACCGGATGGCGTATTACCACATTCCCGGCGTGGCCGTCGCGGTGCTGCGTAACGGCAAGGTTTGGCAGGCGAAGGGGTACGGACTCCGGGAAGCCGGCACGAACGACAAGGTCGATGCCGATACGCTGTTTTCGGCGGGTTCGATCAGCAAGGTGGCAACGGCCGTGATGATCCTGCGCATGGTGCAGGCAGGCAAGCTGGACCTTGACCGCAACACCGATACCTATCTGACGAGCTGGCATATACCGGCCACCCAGGACACGCCCCATCCCGACGTCACCCTGCGCATGCTGATGTCGCATACCTCCGGGTTCAACGTGGGCGGCTTCCCTGATTTCATGCCGCAGGAGCAGGTGCCGACCTTGCTGCAGACGTTGGACGGTCTGCCGCCTTCGAAACACCATGCCGTTCGACTTATCCACCCGCCGGGCTCGCGCTACGCCTATTCCGGCGGGGGCATCGAGGTGGAGCAACAGCTGCTCGAAGACGCGACCCACACCGATTTTGCTACGGCAGCCCGCACCTGGCTGCTCGATCCGCTGCACATGCAGCGCAGTACCTTTGAGAGTCCCCTGTCTGCCTCACGCGGCAATATCGCCAAGGCCCACGATGAACAAGGCAAGCTCATCGCGTTGCCGCGCGGCTGGCAGACGTTTCCCGAGCAGGCCGCTTCGGGGTTGTGGACGAGCGCGAACGAGCTCGGAGGCATGGTCGCCATGCTGATCGAAAGTTATCAAGGGCGTAACGGGTTCCTGTCGCGCACTCTTGCCACGCAAATGATGAGCGCCGTCTCGCCCAGCCCCCAGGGTCTTGGGCCGGAGCTGATGGGTTCGGGTAACGGGCGGGTCTTCTTCCACAGTGGCTCCAACGACAACTACCGTGCCTGGATGGAGGGTTATCTGGAGACAGGCGACGGCTTCGTGATCCTCACCAACAGCCCGAACGGCGCCCGTCTGCGCCTGGAAATCCGGCATGCGTTGTCTGACATGATCGGTCAGGGTGTCGATCCAGTGTTGCATGCGGTCGCACTCGATCCTACAGACACCGCCTATGCCGACTACCAGGGCACGTATCGCCTGGATGACAGCGTTCCTATGGACGTGCGCGGCCGGCTCGCCGATGACTTCGATGCCAATTCGTACCAGATCACGATGTCCCACGGTAAGACATCGATGCGAGTGCCAGGCGACGCTGATGTGCACCAGCTAGAGGCCTTGTCGCCGACGCGCTTCGTCGATCCGGATTCGGAGTCCATGCCGCTCATGCAGCTTGTGTTTCATCGCGACGCACACGGAAAAGTCAGGGCCGTCAGCGTGGAAAGCGGCGATTCTCGTGCCTATTACCGGCGCCAGTAAGGCTCACGCCTGAAAGCCAGCACTTCACCTGTGAGAGGACAGAGTTGCCGGGGCGACAATGATCTTGGCCAACTCGCGAGCTGACGCTCCCAGCAAGAGTAGCGATTTCACGAGCAGATCCAATGAGACCGTCGGGTCACCAGCCTCCATCTTCGCAATACGAGATTGACTCGACTGCATGGCCTTGGCCAGCTCGATCTGTGTCAGACGCTGCCTGAGCCTACGAGCCTTAAGCCCCTCGGCCAACTTGAGCCGCAAATCAATGTACGCTTCCTCCTGGTCGGACAGTCCCAGGAACTCCTTCGCATCACCGATTTTCCACCCTTTCTCTGCAAGCCGACGCCGCTTGGATTCACGCATGGTCATACTCCTTTAATCGCTTCTGGCAGGTCTTAATCTTGGCCCGCTTCACGCAGACAGCGACCTGAATCTCACGCGTCCGCATGAAAAATGTCCTTATGCATCACGCTCCGATCGACTTCGACGACGGTGTGCGCTGGTGACATTGGTGGCGGGAGAGGGGGCTCCCAATCGCTTACGTGGACAACCTGGGCTTTCCAACCCACGGGATCATTCAAGCCCCGCCAGCCATTCGACAGATATGGCAATGGTCTTGAGCTCGCCGGGGGCGATTTGGAAAACTCCCGGCTTTTGACGGAAGCCTCCGGCAAAGCCCACGGGGTCGGTGACGCCCTCCCACGGCTCGATGCAAAGGAATGGCGCGCCAGGTTTGCTCCACAAACCCAGATACGTAGCCGTCGGGAAGCTCAAACGCAACCGTGCGCCCCGCGCGGCGCCGTAAACCACCGAGCGGCTGCGCGGCTGCTCGAGGATCAGCACGTCTTGGTTGAACAATCCGTCTTGCAGTTCCAGATGGCGGCCGGCAACAGGGGACGGTTGGGGCGCAGGCAGCATCAGCCCTGAGGAATCGATTCGCCTGACCACGCACTGCTCCTCCGTCTCGAACTCGAGACGGTGATCCTCCCGCGCCTGTCCGTAGGGCAGAGGCCAACGGAACGCCGGGTGGTAGCCGAAGCTGGCAGGCATGGGCTCGGAATCCATGTTGCGAATCTGCGTGCGGATGGCCAGCGTTCTACCCTTCAGATGGAAGCAAGTGTCCAGCTCGAAATGGAACGGATACACCGCGAACGTGCCTTCGTCTGCACGCAGACGAAATGTGGCCGCCGACTCTGTGGCACGGGTCACCTCAAAAAGCTTGTCTCGGGCGAAGCCGTGCCGCGACAGGGGGAAGGACCGGCCGTCGAGATGATAGCGACCGTTGGCAACCGTTCCCACGATGGGAAACAGTAGTGGCGCCCGGCCATTCCAAAAGCTCGGATCCCCGTCCCAGAGCAGGTCCAAGCCGTTTCGATCCTTGAAGGACGACAACTGGGGCACCCAGCGGATTGATTTCCGCAGTGAGCTCGCTGGAACGGATGTGGCTCCAGGCGTGGTCATTCGGTCGGCCGGCTACCGCCATGCGCTGCCCGGCACAGCGCGCTTCATGGAGGTAAGGCGCCGACGACCGGAAAGCCGAAAAGCCTTTCGGCATATGACTTCGCGTTTCCCATTTGCCCTCGCAACTGCGGAAGCCCGGCTCCTGCCAACACGACCGGAAGCCGGCGTTGCTCCGTGCGATGCATATCAGAATTAGATAACTTTGGTAATAAGCATAATAATCGGTCGATCGGTTTGACGTCTTGCAAACGGGCAAGGTTCATATCGAAGCAGGTGTTGCTGCAAGGGAACAGTTGGAATGAGCGCTCGACCGGACTCCGCCGCCCCGCCTCGCCTCCATCGCGCTCTCGGCACGCTCGATCTCGTGCTCATGAACCTGGCCGCCATCATCGGGCTGCGCTGGATCTCCGTTGCCGCACAGCTCGGGCCCTCGAGCCTGATCTTGTGGGTGCTGGCGGCGTTGACCTTCCTCATTCCGTCCGCGCTCACGGTCGTCGAGCTCGGCTCGCGCATGCCGGGGGAGGGAGGCTTTTATCTCTGGTCGAAGGCGGCCTTCGGCGAGATGCATGGATTCATCGCGGGTTGGAGCTATTGGATCTCCAATCTGGTGTTCTTCCCATCGCTGTTGCTGTACGCGGCCGGGGTGATCCTGTACGTGCCGGGCGGGCACTGGCTCGCCCTTCGAGACAACGGCTCGTACAACACCGTCATGTCGATGGCGATCTTGTGGCTGGCAACCTTGCTCAACATCGTGGGACTGGAGCGTGCCAAGTGGCTGCAGAACCTCGGCGCCATCGCGACGTGGTGCGCGGGGGCGTTCATGCTGGTCGGCGGATTCATCGCCTTCCAACGATTCGGCAGTGCGACGATCTTCGCGTCGACCACGCTGGTTCCGGACCTGGCCAAGCGCGATACGCTGATCGGTTTCGCGACCATCGCCCTCGGGTGCTCGGGCCTCGAGCTCGGGCTCATCCTGGGCGATGAGATCAAGGAGCCGCGCCGCACCGTACCGCGAGCGGTGTTCATCTCCGGCGCGCTGGTGGCGCTCATCTACATCGCGGGCACGGCGTCGCTTTTGGTCGCGCTGCCCGCTGCACAGGTCAATTCCATCAGCGGCATTCCGCAGGCGCTGGCGGCGATCGCGGGCCGGCTGGGCGAGCCGCTGCTCGGCAACGCCGCCGCCCTGTTCGTGGCGATCGGCGCGACAGGCGCGCTCGGCGCATGGATCACGGGCACGGCGCGCCTGCCGTTCCTGTTTGGAATCGACCGCTACCTGCCGAGATCGCTCGGAGCGGTGCACCCGAGATTCGGGTCGCCGTATGCCGCGCTCGTGATGCAGGGCGTGTTGTCGTCGCTGGTGTTGTTGTGCGCCGTCGCAGGCTCCGCCATCCGTGAGGCCTACCAGGTGCTGGTCGACATGACCGTGATCCTCGCGCTCATGCCGCTGCTCTACATGTTCGCCGCGTTGCCGGTGCTGCGTCTGCGCCGGATCGGCGGCGAGGCCGGCCTCACGCTCATCCCCGGCGGTCCCATCGTCGCGTGGCTGGTGGCGCTGTCGGGATTCGCCGTGACGTTGGCGGCGGTGCTCTTCGCCATGCTGCCGCCGGAGGGAGCCGCGCATCCCATGCGGTTCGTCCTGAAGGTCGTCGGAGGCACGATCGGCCTCATGGCGGTTGGATTGGCCTGCTTTTTCCGGGGCCGAAAAAGCTGAGACTCAGTTCAGGCGTCCGTAATGCTTCAACAGCGACCGTAACCGGTCGTGGGGTATCGCGTAAAAGGTGCGCCCATCCGCGCCGGTCATGTCCCGGGCGCCGACCAGGGCGTTGACGATCGCCTCCTCCGTCGCCTCGACCACGCCCTTGAACAGCGGATCGATGCCTGCGTTGGGAAGCAGCGCGACCGGCGTTGGATGCAGTTGATCCGGGTCGTTGGCGGCTGGGCTCGCGGTCGTGAATGCGATCATGAGGTCGCCCGATTTGTTGCCGGAATACGAGCCAAGCCGCGCGAGACCCAACGCGGCGCGGCGCGCGACACGCTGCAGCTGCACCGGGATCAGGGGCGCATCGGTGGCCACGACGATGATGATGGAGCCCTCGTCGGGCGGCGGCTTTCGATTCGTGGCGCCCTCGCCCGAGCATTTCGGCTGCTTGTCCGGTGGCGAGAGCCGCGCGTCATAGCACGGCAGCCACGCGTGGGACAGGTCGGCGCCGACCGGCGCGCCCGCGATTCGCAACGTGGCGCGATCCCCCGTGTTGCACTGGACCAGCACTCCCACCGTGTAGCCCTGTCCGGCCACGGCGAACGTGCGCGAGGCGGTGCCGATGCCTCCCTTGAAACCGAAGCAGACCATGCCGGTCCCGCCGCCGACGTTTCCCTCCTCGACGGCGCCGCCGTGAGCCGCCTCGATCGCCGCCACGGCATCGGCCGGCTGCACATGGAAGCCGCCGATGTCGTTGAGCCGCCCGTCCCAGGTTTCGGCCACGACCGGAGTCGACGCCTCGTGAAACTTCTCCTGCGTCCACTGCTGGATGCCGGCATAGACCTGGCCGATGGCGTTGGTGTTGGAGATGCCGATCGGCCCGATCACCACGCCGTAATCCTGCAGATAGGACTGGGCCGTGAGCTCGCCATTGCCGTTCAGATCGAAGAACCCCCCATAGACCGAGTCGGCGCTGGCACGGCCGCGGGGCAGGATGACGGTGACACCCGTGCGGATCGGCCCGTGTCCGATCTCGAGCGCGCCTTCGCCGCTGACGTGCGTCACCTGCCCGACCTCGACACCCGCGACATCCGTAATGGCATCGTTCGGTCCAGGGGTCCCTTCGAACGGCACGCCCAGTTCTCTTGCCCGAATCGGCGCCGCGGCGGCAACGGCTTGACCGCAGATCACAA
The DNA here is from genome assembly GCA_036272295.1 of Steroidobacteraceae bacterium. Lineage (GTDB taxonomy): Bacteria > Pseudomonadota > Gammaproteobacteria > Steroidobacterales > Steroidobacteraceae > Bog-1198. Next base: position 102,669 of record DATAYZ010000133.1, on the reverse strand, counting down.
GTCCCGCGAGCAGTGCGAATGCAGATCTCATCAGAAGCGCTGCGATATCTTGATGCCGATCAGCCGCGGCTTGGCGCCGTAGATGCGCGGCCTGAAGCCGCAGATCGAGGGCACGCACACGGTGTTGCGGCTCAGCTCGCCCTCGGCACCGAAGGCGTTCTGGATGAAGGCCTCGTAGCTGATCTTGTTGAGCGTCTTGAAGCCGGCGGAGAAATCCGCCGTCGTGAACGCCGGGTTGTTGCCCAGCGCCTCCGCGTCCACGTCGGTCAACCAGCTGCGCGTGCTCGACTGATGAAACACCGCTGCCTGCACGAAACTCTCGTACGGCCCGACATTGAAGTCATCGCGCAAGGTCGAGTTGAACTTGATGTGCGGTTGGATCGGAAGATCCGTGCCCGACGGCGCGGCGATGCCCGCCGAGCAATCCTGGTTGCCGGACGCATTGAAGCCGCAGAAGTTGGTGGTCAGGTAGGCGTGGATATAGGAGCCGGACGTCGAGAACGTCAGGTGGCGGTCGATGCGCCAGGTCAGATCGCTCTCCACTCCCTTGCTGAGGGCGCTGCCCGCATTGTAGATGCTGATCACCCCGGCGGTGCCCACCACCGGCAGTCCGAACTGCACTCCGTGCCAGTCCTCGACGAACACCGCACCGTTGAAGAGCAAGCTGCGATCGAACCAGGCCGTCTTCCAGCCGATCTCGTAATTCGTCAAGGTGTCGGGCTTGTAGGCCGCGATTCCGACCCGGTTGTTGGGGCCGCCGGGCCTGAACCCGGTGGAGACGGTCCCGTACACCATGCGATCCGGATCGATCTTCCAGCTCAGGTTGAATTTGTGGGTATTGCCGTTGCCCACGGACTTCGTGTCGGTATCCGCGCAGGGAATGGGAGGATCGAACGACGCCGGCACGCACGTCGCCTTGGCGGCCGAGCCCGCATAGCCGTTGAATCCGAAACCGTTGTTGTCGTACCAGAACTCGCGATCCCCGACGGTGAACGTGAGATTCTTGACCAGGTCGACCGACAGCTCTCCGAATACGGCATAGTCGCGGTCGGTGTTTATATCCCGTTCGGCGTACATGTCGTCGCCGAGATCCGGCACGGCCGGCGTGTCCGGGATGGAGGCGAGTCCCGGTATGTAGAAATTGGCCTGGCTGCGATCGGCCTGGCGCTGGTAGAAGAGGCCGCCGAGACCGCGGATGAAAAAATCCTGCGGCGAGCTGAGACGGAACTCATCGGTCAACTTGGTCATGTGGTCCCTGCCGCTGTACAGCTGCGTGGGATCCAGATAACCGCCGTGCCCGTTCGGGAGACTGGTATAGCCGGGCGTATGGTCGTAGGCGACCGAGTAGTAGGAGTAGTCAGCCTCGTTGGAGACGTCGCGATTGAAATAGCCGCCGGCGTACACGACGTCCCAGTTGCCGATCTTGCCCTTCACCGTCAAGGCAGCCTGGTACCACGCGTCGATGTTGAACTCGGGGCCATAGTCGTTGGTCTTGAGATAGCCCTCCGCCGGATCCCACAGGAAGTTTCCGTCCGCCTCCTGGTGCTGGTAGATCACGGAGGGCGTTATCGTCCAGCGGTCGTTGAGATCGAATTTCATCGCGGCGCGCCCGCCGAACGTGGTCACGGGATTGAAGTCCTTCTTGACGTAGGGTGCGTTGTTGACCGTCAGGTACAACGCGGGGTCGTTCTGGCCCAGCGTGTAGGTACGGGTCGACGGCACGTTGTCGATGAAACCACCGTCATGCTCGTAGAAGCCGACGAGACGCACGGCGATGTTGTCGGTGATGGGAATATTGACGAAGCCTTCGAGGATCCCGCCTGCCGCACCCTGCGTGAACTTGTTTCCCTGGATGTCGTAGCCGGCGCTGAACTGAGTGGGGTCCGGCTGGTTGGTGATGATGCGCATGGTGCCCGCGAGCGAGCTGGAGCCGTACAGAGTGCCCTGAGGACCGGACAGCGCCTCCACGCGCGCGATGTCATAGGCGTGAAAATCCACCAGGTTGCCGATGGTGGTGACCGGAATCTCGTCGATGTACATGCCGGAGGCCGGCAGCGAGCCGCCGCGCACGCCGTAGCCGCCTTCGCCGCCGCTGGCGATGCCGCGGAAGAACAACTGGGACTGTCCCGGTCCGTAGGACTGGAAACTCACGCTGGGCAGCAGCTTGGTGTAGTCGTCGAAGCTGTTGACCTGGTACGCTTCGATGGCCTCGGGCCCCACCACCTGCAGGCTCATCGGCACATCCTGGAGCCGCTCCTCGCGCTTCTGCGCCGTCACCACGATCTCCGCCAGGCTCCCGGTCCCGGACGTGTCGTCTGCCGCATACGCGGAGGGCATCGCCGTCAGCAGCACCGACAGCAGCGGCGCGGACCGCAGGGCGAGCCGCGGCCTGGCCGGCGCGCCCGCTCTCGTTGGTTGGCGGGTCTGCAGGCGCTGGAGTTTGCGGCGGCGGCTTCGGGTCATCTGGGATTCCTATGTGCTTCGTTAAATCTGGACGGGATAACTCTGCAGGGTGTCGCCGAGAGCGGCCTTCAGCGGTTCGAGCCACGCCTCGTACGGACGCCAGCTGCCGATGCCCCGGGTATTGAGCGGCTGGCGGACCTGTTCCGAGCTGGCGGTGCGCACCGCACGCTGGTTCTCGTTGAAGCGCAGGCAGGCCTCGTCGAAGGGCAGCCCGCAGTACTCCAGCAGCCCGCGGACGACGGGCTCGAAGTCGCTCACCAGTTGCTCGTAATGGACGCGATGGATGCGGCCGGGAGCGACGGACTCGAAGTGCTCCATCAGCCCGACGTAGTCCCGATAGCAGCGCCCCAGGTCCCCGAGGTCATAGGTGAACGCCTGGCCGCGGGCGAAGTGCTGTTTGAAATTGGAGAAGCAACAGTCCAGCGGGTGACGGCGCACGTCGATGATGCGCGCCTGCGGCAGGATCGTCTGAATGAAGCCGGCGTGCAGCCAGTTGTTGGGCATCTTGTCGATGAAACAGGGCCGGTTCAGCTTGCGCTGCACCCGCGTGCGCTGCAGATACTCGGCCCCCAGCGCCGCGAGCTCGGCATCCGGCAGCTCGCGCAACACCTGCGGATAGCGGACGCGTCCGGCCGGAGCGCGCGCTGCGCCCCAGCGGCGCGACAGGGCGATCAGGTCCGGCAGCTCCATCGTGCCCTCGACCTGCGGGTGACTGGCGAGGATCTGCTCCACCAGGGTGGAGCCCGCGCGCGGCATGCCCACGATGAAGATCGGCGCGCCGTCCTGGCATCCGTGACGAGCGCCCCGGCGCAGCAGCGGCGGGTCGAAAACGGCGCGGGCCTGGATGCAGGCGTCGTGAGTTTCCTGCGGGTCATAGGGCAGCAGGGAGCGGCGCAGGGCATTCCCGCGTGCGTAATGATCGAAGGCCCCGGCAGGCTGGCCGCGATCCTCGCAGGCCTTGCCCAGGGTGAAGTGCAGGTGAAAGCGATCTTCGGCCCGCAATTCCGGCCTCTGCAGCTGGCTTTGCATCTGCTGAAGATCCTCCTCACCGAAACGCGTGGTCTTCAGATTGGCGAGACTCCACCACGCCTCGCCGAAGCCCGGCGCCATCTCGACGGTGCGGCGATAGGCCGCAACCCCCTCAGCGGTTCGACCGACGGTTTTCAGCGCGTGCCCCAGGCTCATCCAGATGTGTGCCGCGCGGGGCTGCCGGTCGAGGAGGCGCTGATAGATCGTTATGGCCTGGGGATATTCACCGAGCCGGGTCAGGATCGCCGCCTTGAGCAGCTGGTAGTCCGGCTCGTCCGGTGCCCGCGCGATGAGGCGCTCCGCCTCGGCAAGCGCGGCCTCGGGCTTCTGTTGCCGCTGCAGCACCAGGCTGTAGGCCTGGCGGGCGGCATCGAACCCGGGACACAACTCCAGCGTATGCTCGAGGGTGGCGGCGGCATCTCCGTAGCGCCCGAGCTGTGAGGCCAGCTCCGCCAGCATGCGCAGGGCCGCTATGTCGGTCGGATGCTGCTTGAGATGAGCGCGTAATCGCGTTTCGGCATCCGGCAGGCGCCCAGATCGCAGCGCCAGCGCGGCCTGCATGACCTCCGGCTCGTGCACGGTGCAACGTACCGACTCGAGAGCGGCGCGGTGGGCCTCATCCAGGGCGCCGGCCGCGCGTGCCGCGTCGGCGAGCTGGCGCCAGCGGTGTGGATTGAGCGGCTCGCGCTGCACGGCACCCCGAAGCGCCATGAGCGACGATGCCGCCGCGCCGGTGTGATCCGGCCGATTCACGGCTTCCTGCGAGTGCACGCACAAACCTCTCATCCCCAAGAGATGGCTTGACGGTACGTTTGTTTTATTTATGCGTCAATATAAATCATTTGCATCACGATATATATCATCCGCATCACGACCGCCACGAATGGCCAAGTGCCGGCATTGCCTGATCAACGAGCGCGGGTGTCGACCAGGTGGGCGTTGGCTGACAGCCACTGGCGGCCTGGATGAATGTACGCGGGGGCCCTGATGCAGCAACCTGAGCAGCGATGATCATTGACCAGGCTCCAGGCCTGCCGTCCGAATTAACGCAGGTTCGCCAGTGGTCATGCCTGTTCCTCAGGGGCCACTCGAAACCGTGATCCGGCGCCTCATTCGCTCCGTGCGGGGACCCTCGGCATTCGACGGGTCCTCGACGCTTTTCCATCCACCCTCGGACCTCGGGTCACAGAGGGACAACGTCGTCATTTTCAGCCCCGACCACCTCGAAGATTATGCGCAGTCGCTGGCTCGCACGCATGGCGCCGTGGTCATCGGCCGGGGCGTATCCCTTCGCTCACGGCTGGATGCCCAGGCCACGCTGCTCGCCGCCGCCTACAAAGGCCTCGATGAAGTGAGCGGCCGGCCGGGCGCGGTGACGCCCGCCGCGGAGTGGCTGGTCGAGAACTACCATGTCGTCGACGAGCACATCCGCACCATTCGTCATGACCTGCCCCGCGAGTACTACCGGGAGCTTCCCAAGCTCGCGTACGGAGAGCACGCGGGGTTCCCGCGGGTCTATCTCCTGGCGAAGTGCTTCCTGGAGCACTCGGACAACCGGCTCGACGTGCCCGCGCTCGATCGGTTTTGCCGGGCCTACCAGCGCGTCCAGATTCTGACCATCGGCGAGCTGTGGGCCCTGGCGCTCACGCTGCGCATCATCCTCCTGGAGAACCTGAGCCGTCTGGCTGCGGGGATGATGCACCGGATGGAGCTCCGGCGGCGTGCGGACGATCTCGCCGACCGCGCGGAGATCGACGCCTCCGACGCCGAGGGGCCGCGCCTCCCGGATCTCGAGCGTCGAATCGAGCCGCCGTTCGCGGCACGGCTCTATCAGCGGCTGCGGGATCACGACCCGGCGAAAACGCCCTTGTTGGCATGGCTCGATGAGAGGCTCCAGGCCGCGGGCGCCAGCGCCCCTGATCTCGTCGCCGGGGAGCTGCGGCGCCAGGGCGCGGCCAACGTCAGCGTTCAGAACATCATCGTCAGCTTGCGGCACATCGCGCAGACCGACTGGACCAAGTTCTTCGAGAGTGTGAGCCTGGTCGACGAGCTGCTGCGACAAAACAGCGCCTTCGCGGAGTTCGACTTTCCGACGCGAGACCGGTATCGCCACTCGATCGAAGACCTGGCGCGACGCTCCTCCCGCAGCGAGCTCGAAGTGGCCGGTCAAGCGCTGGACCTGGCGCGGCAGACCGACGCCGGGGCCGCCTCCGACGCCGAGGCCGCCACCGACGCCGACGCCCGCTCCAACGCCGTGGCCCTCGCGGCGGGCCCGATGCTCGAGTCGGAGCCCGGCTATTTTCTGATCGATGCGGGCCGTCCCGTCCTGGAGCGCTCCATCGACTATCGCATGGGCTTGCGCGAGCGCGCCGTCCGTGCGCTTCGCTCCGCCGGGCTGCCGGGATATGCCGGAGCGGCGGCTGCGGTCGCCGCCGTGCCAATCTTGCTGTCGATGGCCCGCTCCGCGCCGATTTCGGCCGCGGTCTGGGCCGTCGCACTCCTTTCCTTCGTCGCGCTGTCGGACAGCGCCGTCGCGCTGGTCAACCTGCTGATCGCCAAGCTTTGCCCGCCGGACATACTGCCGGCGTACGAGCTGCGCTCCGGCGTCTCCGCGGAGCTGCGCACCCTCATTGCAGTCCCCATGCTGCTGACCTCGCGCGAGGACATCGAGGCGATTCTGCGCACCCTCGAAGTGCACCACCTGGCGAGCCAGGATGGCGACTTGCGCTTCGCCTTGCTCTCGGACTGGGCGGACTCGGCCGCGGAGACCGATCCCGCCGACGCGATGCTCCTGGAAATCGCCGCGCGCGGCATCGTCGAGCTCAACCGGCGCTACGGAAGCGTGGAGGGCGAAGCGCGATTCTTCCTGCTGCACCGGCGCCGGAAATGGAATGCGCAGGAATCCAAGTGGATGGGCTGGGAGCGCAAGCGCGGCAAGCTCCAGGAGCTCAACCGCCTGCTGCGGGGTGCCGCCGATACGACCTTCGTTGCACTCGGCGAGCCGCCCGTGCTGGAGGTCCCGGGCGGTATCCGCTACGTCATCTGCCTCGATGCCGACACCCGGCTGCCGCGCAACGCCGCGCGCCGCCTGATCGGCAAAATGGCGCATCCGCTGAACCGGCCGCAGTTTGCGAGCGGCGGCCGCCGGGTCATCCGCGGCTATGGAATTCTCCAGCCGCGGGTGATGCCGGCGTTGCCCATCGGCGCGCGCGGGACGCTCTTTCAATATCTCCTGTCCGGACCCCAGGGCATGGACCCCTACGCCATGGCGGTCTCGGATACGTATCAGGATCTGTTCGGCGAGGGATCCTTCACCGGCAAGGGCATCTACGACGTCGACGCCTTCGACCGTGCGCTCGAAGCCCGGACACCCGAGAACCGCCTGCTGAGCCACGACCTGTTCGAGGGCATCTACGCGCGGTCGGGTCTGGCCAGCGACATCGAGATCGTCGAGGAATATCCGCCGCAATACCACGTCGCCGCCGCGCGGCAACATCGCTGGATCCGGGGGGACTGGCAGCTGTTGCCCTGGATCCTCGGGGCGCGCGGCGACATGACGGCTCTCGGCCGCTTCAAGATGGCCGACAACCTGCGGCGCTCGCTGGTATCTCCGGGCATTTTCGCGGGCTTCACGCTCGCCTGGATCGCCGGTCTGCCGACGTCGTGGACCGTGCTTCTGGCGGCATCGCTCGTGCTCCCGTACGCGATCCCGCTCGCGGATCGGATCATTCCACGGCGTGAGGATTTTACCAGCGGCACCTACCTCAAGTGGACCCTGAAGGACGTCAAAGTCACCCTGGGCGCGGTGGCCCTGCACGCCGCCATGCTGCCCTATCAGGCATTGCTGAGCGGCGATGCCATCGTTCGCACGCTCGTGCGGGTGGCGGTCACGCATCGTCATCTGCTCGAATGGACGACCAGCGCGCAGGCCCAGAAGCGGCGCGGCCATACCCGCCGCAGCGGCCTCTACCGGGCTTTTTCGACGAGCTTGCTGGCGTGCCTCGCGATCGGTGTGTGGATCTGGATCGAGCGCGGCGAGATCCCGTTTCTCGCCTGCATGCTCCTCGTGATCTGGATCTTCCAGGCCGAAGTGGCCCGCATCGTCAGCATCTCCGGGAAGGAGATTGTCTTCGAGCCCCTGTCGAGGACGGGACAGGAGACACTGACGGCCATCGCGCGCCAGACCTGGAGCTACTTCGACACGTTCGTCACGGCGGAGCACAACTTCCTGCCGCCGGACAACTTCCAGGAGGATCCCGCGCCCGTGGTGGCAAGGCGCACCTCGCCGACCAATATCGGGCTCTACCTGCTGGGCATCGTCTGCGCCAAGGAGCTCCGCTGGATCGATGCAGCCAACGCCATCGAACGTCTCGAAGCGACGTTCGCGACGCTCGACAAGCTCGAGCGCTACCGCGGGCACTTCCTCAATTGGTATGACACCAAGGACTTGAGAACGCTCGATCCCCAATACGTCTCGACCGTGGACAGCGGCAACCTGGCCGGGCATCTCATCGCGCTCGCATCCGCGCTCGAATCCTGGGAGACCGAGGCGATGGGCCGAGCCCATCATCCCGAGGATCGCGACGCGCCGCCGGCTGCCGCGTTGGCCGTGCGCGCGAGGCAGCTCGGGATCCGTGCGCGGCAGTTCGCGCTGCAGATGGATTACCGCTTTCTCGTCAATTCCGAGCGCGAGCTGCTGTCGATCGGCTATCAGGTCACGGAGCGCACCCTCGACATCAATTGCTATGACCTCCTGGCGACGGAGGCGCGGCTTGGAATCCTGTTCGCGATCGCGAAGGGCGATGTGGATGCCAAGATGTGGTATCGATTGGGCCGCTCATTGGTGCCGGCCGGCGGACGCTCGGCGTTGATTTCGTGGTCGGGCTCCATGTTCGAATATCTGATGCCGGAGCTGGTGCTCGAGGAGCCGCCGGGCAGCGTCCTCGGCGAGACCGCCCAGGCGATCGTCGCGCGACAGATCGCCTATGGCCGCGAAAATCGCATTCCCTGGGGCATCTCCGAGTCGGCATTGAACGCGAGGGACCGGGAATTCACCTACCAGTACTCGAGCTTTGGCGTGCCCGGCCTGGGGCTCAAACGCGGCCTCGCGGCGGACGCGGTCGTCGCGCCCTATGCGACCGGGCTCGCATCGATGCTGGCGCCGGCGGAAGCCGTGAAGAACTTCGCTCAGCTGCGGGAGCAGGGCGCGCACGGCACCTACGGGTTCTACGAGGCGCTCGACTACACGCCCGCGCGCCTTCCGGAAGGGTCCCATGTGGTGCCGATCAGAGCCTTCATGGCGCATCACCAGGGGATGATACTGGCCGCGATCACCAACGTATTGAAGGATTACGTGCTGCGCAGGCGTTTCCACGCCGATCCCCTCGTCGGCTCGGTGGAGCTCCTGCTGCACGAGCGCTCCCCCCAGGCCTCCGGCATCTCGCCTCTCGCGCACCAGGCGGTGCGCAATGCGACCGCGGTGCGCGAGCTGGCAACGCCGGCGCCTCGCCGCTTTCATTCGCCTCATCAAAGCCGGCCTCAGACGCACCTGTTATCGAACGGGCGCTATTCCGTCATGCTGACTTCCGTCGGCTCGGGCTACAGCCGCTGCGGCCCCATCGCCGTCAGCCGCTGGCGGGAAGATCCCGTTTGCGATCCGTGGGGATCCTATGTTTTCGTCCGCGACGTGGGCTCCGAGGAGATATGGAGCGCCGGCTACCAACCGACCGGAGCCGAGCCCGACGACTACACGGTGAGCTTCTACGAAGATCGCGCCGAGTATGAGCGCCGCGACGGGGAGGTGAGCACCGCGATGGAGGTGGCGGTGTCGACCGAGGACGACGTCGAGGTGCGGCGAGTCGCGATCACCAATCGCGGCGGCCACACCCGGGACATCGAGCTCACATCGTACATGGAGATCGTTCTCGGCTCGGAGGCGGCCGACCGCAGCCATCCCGCGTTCTCCAAGCTCTTCGTTCAGACGGAGTATCTGGGCCGCGAGGGTGCGCTATTGGCGACGCGGCGGGTGCGTGAGCCGGGCGAACCCACGCCGTTCCTGTTCCATCTCACCCACGTCGACGGCCAATCCGTCGGCTCGGTGCAGTACGAGACCGACCGCGCCCGCTTCCTGGGCCGTGGGCGGTGCCTGCGCGAGGCCGGGGCCATTGCCGACGCCGCGCCTCTGTCCAACACGTGCGGAACGGTGCTCGATCCCATTCTGGCGATGCGCCGCCGGATACGCATCGAGCCGGGCGGCACGGTCCGCGTGACATTTTGGACCGGTGTCGCATGGAGCCGGGACAAGGCGCTGTCCCTGATCGACAAGTACCGGGATCCGGGCAGCTACGAGCGTGTGCGCGGGCTGGCGTGGACGCTCGCGCAGGTGCAGCTCCGCTATCTCGGAATCACCTTCAACGAGGCCCACGACTTCCAAAGACTCGCGAGTCAGATCATCTATATGGATGCCTCGCTGCGCGCGCCGCGGGACGTTCTCGGCCGCAACCGGCGGGGTCAACCGGACTTGTGGCCATTGGGCATCTCCGGGGATCTGCCCATTGTCCTGGTACAGGTGTACGAGCAGGAAGAGATGGGCACCGTGCAGGCGCTGCTGCGGGCCTACGAGTACTTTCGGTTGAAGCAGCTCTCCCTCGATCTCGTATTCGTCAATCACCGCGGACCCTCGTATCTGATGGAGCTGCAGAACCAGCTGGATTCGGCCATCCGGGGCGCAGAGGCGAGGCTCGAATCGAACACCCGCCTGGGACGCGTCTTCGCCCTACGCCGCGACACCATGGACGGCCGCGCGATCGAAGCCCTCGAAACGGCGGCCCGCGTCATCCTGAGCGCGAGCCGGGGCTCGTGGAACGACCCGCTGGGACGGGTGCGCGATGACATCGCGGAACGGCCTTCGCGGGCGGCCGACAAGAGCCGGCGCCGGGCACGCGACGCTGCCCCGAGGCCTGCGCCGCCCGCGCTGGAATATTTCAACGGCCTCGGTGGATTCGCGGCGCACGGCGGCGAGTACGTCACGCGGCTGAGCCCGGGCGAGCTGACTCCGGCTCCCTGGAGCAACGTCATCGCGAACGAGCGATTCGGATTCCTGGCTTCGACGGACGGCGCCGGGCACACGTGGCTGGAGAACTCACGGGAGAATCAGATCACCGCATGGTCGAACGACCCGGTGACGAACCATCCGTCGGAAGCGATCTATCTGCGGGACGAGGACGAAGACGTTTTCTGGTCGGCGACCCCGCTGCCGAGGCCCGCTCCGCATGCGCACTATTCGGTGCGGCACGGCTTTGGCCATACGGCGTACCTTCACGCCACGCCCGGCCTGGAGGTGGAACTGACCCAGTTCGTCCCGCTGGGCGCCGCCGTGAAAGTCTCGCATTTGAAGATCACCAACACCTCCGCGAAGAGGCGGCGGTTGTCGGTCACGTATTACGCCGAGTGGTGCCTGGGAAGCGACCGCGTGAAGTCGGCACCGTTCATCGTCACGCAGTTTGCCTCGAGCTCAGGAGCTCTGTGCGCGAGAAACCCCTGGAACAAGGACTTCGGCGGGCGCCTGGCGTACATGGCGATCCCGGGGCATGCCGTCAGCCATACCGGCGATCGCAACGAGTTCATCGGCAGGCACGGAACGCTCGCGGCACCGCGCGCCCTATTGGAGCATGGCGATCTGTCGAACCGCGCCGGCGGCGGATTCGATCCGTGCGGATCGCTGCGAACCCACATCGTGATCGAGCCGCAGGAGGCCGTCGAAATCGATCTGCATCTCGGGCAGGAGGCGGATCTCGAGGCCATCGATGCATCGATCGCAAAGCAGCGCGCGCAGCCCGCCGCGGAGCATCTGGCGGCGATCGCGCAGTTCTGGCGCACGCTGACGGGCACCGTCACCGTGAAGACCCCGGACCGTGCGCTCGACGTGCTGATGAACGGCTGGCTGCTCTACCAAACCTTGAGCTCCCGCATCTGGGGACGCACGGGCTTCTACCAAGCGAGCGGTGCCTACGGCTTTCGCGACCAGCTGCAGGACGTCATGGCACTGTGCATCGCGCGGCCAGCGCTCGCCCGCGAGCACATCCTGCGGGCCGCGGCGCGCCAGTATGTGGAAGGCGATGTCCAGCACTGGTGGCTGCCCGGGTCGGGTCTGGGCGTCAGGACGCGAATCTCGGACAACCGGATCTGGCTTCCGTACGTGGTTGCGCATTACCTGGAGGTCAGCGGTGATCGAGACATTCTCGATGAGCAGATACGGTACCTGCAGGGCTCGCCCATACCGGATCAATCGTCCGAGTCGTTCGAGGCTCCGACACCGAGCGAAGTGACCGGGTCGCTGTTCGATCATTGCGCGCGTGCCCTCGATTGCAGCCTTGCGATCGGGCCGCATGGTCTGCCGCTCTTCGGAACCGGCGACTGGAACGATGGGATGAACCGCGTCGGCGCCAAGGGCCGCGGCGAAAGCGTCTGGCTCGGATGGTTCCTGCACGCGACGCTGCTGAGATTCTCCGACGTCGCAGACCCGCATGGCGCGGCGGAAAAAGGCTCCAATTGGCGCAAGCACGCGTTTGCCCTGCAGCAGGCCATCGAGCGGGAAGCGTGGGACGGGGACTGGTACCGCCGCGGGTACTTCGATGACGGAACGCCGCTGGGATCGATATCGAGCGATGAGTGCAGGATCGACTCGATCGCGCAGTCCTGGGCATCGATCTCGCAGGGAGGGTCCCCAGCGCGCGCGCAGCGCGCGATGGCGCAGGTCAATCTGCAACTCATCGACCGCAGCGAGGGCCTCATCCGGCTCTTCACCCCGCCTTTCAGCCATACATCCCAGGATCCGGGATACATCAAGGCGTATCCTGCCGGCCTGCGCGAGAATGGCGGCCAATATACGCATGCCGCGACGTGGACCGTTCTGGCATTCGCGCTCCTCGGCGACGGTGACCGCGCCGGCGAGCTGCTCTCGCTGCTCAACCCGATTCATCATGCGAACACGGCCGCGGCGGTGCACCGCTATCAGGTCGAGCCGTACGTCGTCGCCGCCGACGTCTATACGGCCGCCGGGCACATGGGCCGCGGCGGCTGGACCTGGTACACGGGGTCCGCCGCCTGGTATTACCGGGTGGCGCTGGAGAGCGTCATCGGCCTGAGGCTCCACGGCCAGACTCTCGAAATGGCGCCCTGTATCCCCAAGAGCTGGCGCGAGCTCTCGGTCGTGCTTCATCGCGGGCGCGCCGTCTACACGATCACCGTCCTGAATCCAGACGGCGCGACCCGCGAGATCCGCGAAGCGACGCGGGACGGCGTGCCGCTCGGTACACAGCCCTGCACGGCCGCGTGCGTCGATGACGGCGAGCCGCACGAGATCCGGGTGGTGATGGGGCGTTAGCGTTGGGCGGCGGCAACCTCAGGGTGTGAGATGCTGCGCCAGCAGCTTCGCGTGAGGCGTGAGGGCGGCGAAATCGCGGGCGCAAAGATGAAGCTGCCTTGTCGCCCAGCGTTCCGCCAGAGCTAGGACCGCAATGGCCGGACGCCGCAGCCGCTCGGCGGAAGCTTCCGACAGGATCGCGATGCCGACGCCGGCTTCGACCAGCATCGCCAGGCTCTCCAGGCTCCTCAGCTGGATGCGATAGTTGATCTGCCGCCCCAGCCGGGAAGCCCGCTCTCCGATGTGAAATTCCAGAGCCGCATCGGAGACGCCGACGAACGACTCACTCACGATGTCGGCGAAGGTCACCGAGGCGAGCGCGCCGATGCGGTGCGCTCTGCCCGCGACCACCACCAAATGATCCTGGGCGATCAGATGGGTCTGCAATCCGGTCAAGTCCGCGAAGTCCGCCACGACGCCCAGGTCCGCCCGCCCCTCGGCAATGCTCAGGGCGATCTCGGTGCTCGGCCGCTCATATAGATCGACCGACAAGTCGGGGTGCGCGGATAGGAATCGGCACAGCCGCTCGGGCAGGTAGGCAGCCAGCGCGGCCGTATTGGAAAGCAGCTTGACGCGTCCTTTGAGGCCGCTGGCATAGATGCGCAGCTCGCCGCGCATCTGCTCCACCTGCTCGACGATCAGGCGGGCGTGACGCACCAAGGCGTCGCCGGCCGCGGTGGTGCGCACGCCGCGGCGGGTGCGCTCCAAGAGCGGCGCACCCAGCGCGGATTCCATTCCCGATACCCGCTCGCTCACCGAGGCCAGCGCCAGATTCATGAACTGGGCGCCTTGGGTGAGGCTGCCGTGCTCGACGATGGTCAGAAACAGCCGAAGATCCATGAGGTCGAAGCGCATGGCGTAGCCTTCGGGAAAGCCGAAGTCTAGCATTGGAAATGCCAGATTGCGTGCATTGCCTTCCGCGCCAATGATGACGGCCATGTCTCACCCTTGGCTGATATTCTCCGCAGGATTCCTGGCCGGAGCGATGAACGCCTTGGCCGGCGGCGGATCGTTCGTCACCTTGCCCGCGTTGATCGCCGTCGGAGTGCCATCGGTTCAAGCGAATGCGTCCAGCACGGCGGCGCTGTTTCCCGGCGGTGTCGCCGGCGCGTGGGCCTATCGCGACGGCCTGGGCCCGCTGGCAACCGTGCCTCTCCGGCGGCTGCTGTTGACCACGCTTTTCGGCGGCGCGATCGGCGCGATCCTGCTGCTGCAAACACCGGTCGCGACCTTCGATGTCGTGCTGCCCTGGCTGCTGTTGCTCGCCACGCTCGCCCTGGGTTTTGGGCGTCGCCTGGGTGAAGCCATGCGCCGTCGTTGGCGGACCCGGCGCTGGCTCGTCCTCCTCATTCAAGGCGGTCTCGGTGTGTACGGCGGCTATTTCGGCGGGTCGGTCGGCATCATGATGATGGCGCTGTGGGGCTTGCTGGACGGCCGGGATTTCAAATCCCTCAATGCGCCGCGCACGCTCTTGGTCAGTGCCGCCAACACCATCGCGGTGCTGGTGTTCATCTGTGCGCGGGCCGTCCGATGGCCGGAGACCCTCGTGATGCTCGCGGCGGCGATCGTCGGCGGCTATGGCGGCGCGCAGGTCGGGCGTCGCGCCCCGCCGCGGGTCGTCCGCACCGGAACGATTCTTCTGACGGCCTGTATCACCGCGACGTACTTCGCGAGAGCCCATTTTTTGAAGCCGTAGGATGCGGAGCTCGTCACAATGGCAGCCGGCTTCAGGCTCCCTTCAGCACCTCGAGTGCCGCTTCCGCCCGCTCGTCGGCGACCTGCAATTGCACACCGGATGTGCCGCCTTCCAATTCCGACCCAACGCCGACGACCAGCGAGGGGATCTCCTCGGCCGCCAGTGCGATCTTGGCCACCTCGGCTTCCAGTCGCGTCGAATACGTCTTGATGGTCTTCATGTGCGTTCATTATCTCCTCGGGTCCCCGCTCGCGCATGAGCATTTTGTGCCATCAGACGATCAGTCTGGCCCTATACGCCACTTTTGACGCGGTCGAGAATGCCCGCGAGCCGGCACATGTTCGACCCGGCCGAAGGACCTGCTTGCTGCGCCGCTTCGCGTGCATTCTTCTGCTTGCACAAACTTGCGCCTCGCACGCGGACGGCGGCGCGGCCGGTCGGTATCTCGATACGAGCGATGGGCGCGATTGGCCCGGATACGGCCGAACCTTCGGCCAGCAGCACTACAGTCCGCTCGCGCAGATCGACGAGACGAACGCCGCGCGGCTGGGTCTCGCCTGGTCGCTCGATCTGGGATCCGGCAACTCGACCACAGAGCCCATCGCCGTCGACGGAGTGCTGTATTTCGCGGCGGGACTGAGCGTCGTACACGCGGTGGATGCGGCGAGCGGCATGGAGCTCTGGAGCTTCGATCCCGCGAGCGCCAAAAGCGCGGGCCTCAACCTGAGGCTCGCGTGGGGCGTCCGCGGCCTCGCCTGGTGGAACGGGAAGATCTATGTCGGGACCGCGGACGGGCGGCTCATCGCGGTCGACGCCAAGAGCGGCAAGCCCCTCTGGTCGGCGCAGACCTTCGGGCGTGACTTCCCCGCGCGCATCAACGGTGCGCCGCGCGTATTCGACGGCAAGGTGATCATCGGGTTCGCGGGCACCACCGGTAAGGCCCGCGGATTCGTCACGGCCTACGATGCCGAGACCGGCCGGCGGCTGTGGAGGTTCTACACGGTGCCGGGCGATCCCGCGGCGGGCTTCGAGAACCCGGCGCTCGCGAAGGCTGCCAAGACCTGGTCGGGCGAGTGGTGGAGGTTCGGCGGCGGCGGCGACGTGTGGAACGCCATCACCTACGATCCGGAGACGGACACCGTGTTCATCGGCACGGGCAGCGGCTATCCGTGGAATCGCCGCGTTCGCAGCGCCGACCGGGGCGACAATCTGTTCGTGGCGTCGATCGTTGCGCTGGACGGCAAGTCGGGCGCCTACAAGTGGCACTATCAGATGACCCCGGGCGATGCATGGGACTACGACGCGACCATGGACATGGCGCTGGCCGATCTCGTCATCGACGGCAAGCCGCGCAAGGTGTTGATGCAGGCGCCGAAGAACGGATTTTTCTACGTCCTCGACCGGCTCACCGGCCGATTGATATCCGCCGAGCCTTTCGCCAAGGTGACCTGGGCGAGCCGCATCGACCTCGACAGCGGGCGTCCCGTCGAGGCGCCGAACGCACGTTATCCGGGCGGCACGACCGCGGACATCCGCCCGTGCGGCATCGGGGCGCACAGCTGGATGCCGATGGCATACAGCCCGAAAACCCGGTTGGCCTACATTCCGACGGTCGACTGCGGAGGGCCGTGGAGCGACAAGACCATCGACCCCCGGACGTGGCGGCCGCCCGCCGATCGTGCCGTTCTCGGCGCCATCGACGGCGACACGGATACGGCGCAGGCCGGCATCGAAACCGGCGCGGACTCGGCGGCCGAAGTCGACGGTGCGCTGCTCGCCTGGGATCCGGCGGCGCAGAAGGCGGCGTGGAAGCTGCCGCGTCCCACGCACGTAAACGGCGGCATCCTCGCAACGGGCGGCAACGTGATATTCCAAGGAACCATCGACGGCTCCTTCGCGGCTTACTCCGCGCAAAACGGTCGGCGCTTGTGGTCCTTCGATACGCGCGCTCCGCTCCTGGCGACGCCGATCACCTACAGCGTCGGCGGCAGACAGTACGTCACGCTGCTGACGGGTCTCGGGATGGGGCTCGCCGCCGAGGCCGGCATGCTGGGGAATCGGCTCGATCGATACCACGTCGATCCGCGCACCCAGGCCCGTCGCGTGCTCACGTTCGCGCTCGACGGCAGGCTCACTCTGCCGGCGGCCTTCCTGCCGGCGCCGCCGCCGCAGGATCCCGGCTTCGTCGCGGATGCAGGCGGCGCCGGAAGGGGCGAGGAGCTCTACGCCCGGCATTGCCTGGATTGCCACGGCGTGGCGCTCATCGCCGCCATCCATGCGCCGGACCTGCGCAGATCGTCGGTTCCGTTGACGGCGGACGCCTTCGCGCGCGTCGTGCGTGACGGCGCGCTCGTACCGCAAGGCATGCCCAGCTTTCCGGAGCTGAGCGATCGGCAGCTCGAAGACCTGCGCGAATACATCCGGACGCATGCCGCGGAGCTGCGGCAGAGCGCGTCCCGAGCCGCTGCGGAACCGCGCCCATGAGCTTGCGGATACTGATCCTGGGCGGCACGGGCAACATCGGGCCCTACCACGTGCACGCCGCCGTGAGCCGGGGACATCGGGTTTCCGTGTTCAGCCGCGGCAAGCGGCCGGCCGAATTCCCGGCCGAGGTCGAGATGCTGACCGGCGACCTGAACGGCGATCTCGACTCCATCAAGAACAGGGATTGGGATGCGGTGCTCGATGTGGCCAGCTTCGGTCCGATATGGGCGCGCAAGATGGGCGAAGCACTGAAGAACCGCGTCGGCCACTACACGCTGATCTCCACGGATTCCGTCTACGACGATCCGCAGGCCAACGCCGGGGGCGCGCATGAGGAGAGCAGGCTGGTCGAATACCGGGGGACCGAAGACCCGTACTCGATCGTCGAGTTTCGCGAGGTGGATGAGTACCGCGCATTGAAGGTGCTCTGCGAGCGGGAGAGCGAGCGGCAGTTCGCGGGCAGGACGCTCATCGTCCGGCCGACGTTCATCGTGGGCCCCAGCACGGCCGAGCTCACCTATTGGCCGGTGCGGATGCAGCGCGGGGGTGAGATGCTGGTGGCCGGCGATCCTCTGGCGCCCGTGCAGATGATCGACGTGCGCGACATGGCCGGGTGGATCCTCTCCATGATCGAGCGGCGCCAGCGCGGTGTCTTCAACATCGTCGGGCCGGCCGCACCGATGGGATTCGCGGAGATGCTGGGCGCGATCCGCGGCACGACCTCCGCGCCCGTCTCACTGGTGTGGGTGCCCCAAACCTGGCTCGAGCAGCAAAACGTGCCTCCGGTCTGGAGCAGTCCCCTCATGTGGGTCAAGGAAGCCGGAATACCGGGGCTCATGCGCGTGAGCAACGGCAAAGCGGTGGCTCATGGCCTCGAGTTTCGGCCGCTGGCGGTGACGGCCGCAGACTCCTTGTCCTGGTACGAGCGACACCCTCCCGATCGCAAGCCTCCGCTGCAAGGCTTGCACGGAGTGGGCACCATCGAGGAGTCCATGGCCCTCGAGCGCGAGCTCCTGCGCAAATGGCACGCGCTGCATGGCGCTTGAGCGCATGGACGCCGCGCACGCGCACGCGCACGCGGACGCGGCGGCGGACCGGCGCCTGCGTGGGCGGACGCCTGCGCGAGCCGGCCGATCGCGCCGATGACCCGCCGGCTGGCGTTGCCCGGAGCGATTTTCGCCGGCGTGGCGGCGCTCCTCGTAGTGAACGCGCTGCCGGCCCTGGTCGCCATCGTGGCCGCGGGACTCGGCTGGGATGACCGTGCGCTCGGGCTGCTGGCGTCGGCCGACGTTGCCGGCGTCGCCGCGGGCTCGCTGGCCGGTGTGGCGATCGTGCGCCGCGTGCGGTTGCGCACCCTGGTCATCGGCGGCGCGCTCGCACTGGCTCTCGCCGACGCGGCCTGCGCATCGAGCGAGACCCAGTCCCTCATCGTCGCATTCCGCTTCGCGGGCGGGCTGGCGAGCGGGGTGATCCTGGCGGCTTGCTACGCCATCTACTCCGACACCCATCCGCAGCGTAATTACGCGATCTTCTGCATTGCCCAGATGGTGTTTGGATTTCTCGCAGTGACCGCGTTGCCCGTGCTCGCCGGACGCTACGGATGGCGCAGCGGATTCCTGGCCTTGGCGCTGCTGTCGGCCGTCGCGATTCCGCTGGCGCTGCCCTTGCCTGCCCGAATTTTCGCCAAGGAGGCCCCACGGGACGCTGCAGTCGCCGCCCGCGGGAGCGGGGCGGTCGTGTGGCTCGCGGTGGCCGGCGTGATCGCCTTCGTGATCGGTGAAGGAGCCGTATGGACTTTCGCCGAGCGCATCGGTGCGGCCTCCGGAATTCCCACGGACACCGTGAATACCGCGGTTTCCGCGTGCACCGTGGCGGGCCTGCTGGGTGCGGTGCTCGCGATGTTCCCGAGCGCCCGCCTCGGCGTGGTGCTGCCGTTGATCGCGGCCTCGTTGCTGTCGGTTGCGGCGGTGGCGGTCATCCGATCGCCCGTCCCCGCCGTATATGTCGCCGCGCTGTGCAGCTTCAATTTCGCATGGCTGAGCTTCGGGACGATTCAGTTCGCCATCATCGCCAATGCGGATCGCGCCGGCACCGCGACCGTTGCCATGTCGACCGCCGCCTATGTCGGCTTTGCGGCGGGGCCGCTCGTCGCCGGGCAGCTGGCGGCGAGGACCGGTTATTTCGCCGTGCAATGTCTCGGCATCGGAGGGGTGCTGCTCGCAGTGCTTTCCCTGATCCCGCTCGTCGGACGGCAGCGCCTGGCCGCAGGCGATGGTCAGCTGCCGCCCGCGTGACTCAGAGGCTGCGGAGCGCGAAATCGATCCACTGCGGCGAGACCGCGAATCGCAGCGCGGCCTCGCTCGAGAGCAGCACCAACGCGCCGCCCCACCCGAACGCAGGATGGAGCCGCCGATGCCGGCAGGTGTCGATCACGATCGGCGTCAACACCAGGGCGTACGTCAGCCAGACCGCCTGCTGATCCGAGACCAGACGCGCGAGCGGGGGGCCCAGGAGGCTCAATGAAGCGAGCGTCATCAGGCGCTTGTGGATGTCGCTGCGCCGTCGCAGGATCAAGGCGGTGACGACCAGCAGCGTAAACACCGAAAGAGCGACGAAGTCGTAGCCCGCGATGACGGCGGCAGTGGCCGCCTCATCGGGATTTGCGCGGACGCGGGTGAGGAATGCAATCGCCGTCGCGGCCGCCGCCGGCACGAGCGCGGCCGCGATCACCGCGGTGAGCATGCCAAGCCGGCGGTGAAGGTCCACGCGGCGCCGCGAGACGAGCGCGACTTGTGCCACGAAAAGCGTGTACCAGGCGGTCATGAGCGCGCCGTGCAGGTACCGCAGCGCGGACAGCGGCGGATTCTCGAACCACACACGCAGATAGAAGCTTCGAGAGAAGCCGATCAGGACCACGAGCAGCGCCAAAATGCCCATGGCGGCATAGAGGCGCCTGTCGAAACTTGCAGACGGCAAGCTCATCCGCGCTGTCCTTCATTTTGTTTGTCGATCGACGCTGCGTCGGAGCCATGTTACGGCGGCATTTCGCCCCATGTCGAGACGAGAGGCTGGATTACGATGACGAACCGGCAACTGCAGGTCCGAAGTCTTCAAAGCGTCCTGCCCGAGCGTGCTCAGGAATTTTGCGCGATCAGCTCGTCGGTTCTCTTGCGCAGCCCGTCGACCAGCGGCGCGGGGGCCGTGTGCACGATGTTCTGCATCTCGTTGGCGTCCGCCAGCCGATCGAAGAGCTGCTCGTTCTCGCCGGACTGGCGCGGATAGCGCAGGTAGGTGTAGCGGTCATTGCGCACGCCCTCGGAGCTCGGGATCAATTGTTCGTAGGCCGGCCGGGGATCGTGCAGCCGCGGCAGGTAGTGCTCGTAAAGGAAATCTTTCCTCCAGTGCGCGGCGGGCGTGTTGGCGGACCAGAGAGATGAGAGGTCGCGTCCTTGCATGGTGGCTGGAATCGGGATGCCGGCGAGAGAGAGCAGGGTGGGGGCGAGATCGATGTTCAGCACCGTCGCGCTCACCTCCTGCACGCGCGGCGTCTGCAGCGGGCGGATGACCAGCGGGACCCGAATGGAGCACTCGTATCCGTAGAACTTGTCGGACAGCCCGTAATCTCCCAGGAAGTAGCCGTTGTCGCTGGTGAACACGACGATGGTATCGGCGGCCTGGCCGGTCTCCTCGAGAGCCGCGATGACCCGGCCGATGGCGCGGTCCATTCCCGTGACGAGCGCAAAGTACTTGCGCACGGAATCCTGCCAGAGAAACGGCGTCGAGAACCTGCCGAGCCAGCGCGTGCGGCTTATCGACCGGCGGATGAAGTCGGGGAGCGTCTTGAATGCCGCATCGTTCTGCTTGGGGGTATCGCCGAGCACGTTGCTCCAGAAGTCGGGGCGATAGACGTCGTTCACGGTCGGGCCCTCCGTGAAGATGTCCCGAGCGTACAGCGCGTACATGTCGGGCTCCGCGACGTACTCGCCCATCAGCAGGTCGTCCTCGTCGTTGGCGTGCGGCGCCTTGAAGCTGAGCGACAGACAGAAGGGCCGGCCGGCCGGCTGGGCTTGGATGAAGCCGATCGCCTTGTCGGCGATCCTGCGATTGTTGTGGTGCTCGCGGTTGACGTCCTTCGGAGGGTAGTAGTCGTTGAAGTCCTCCGCCACGTCGAATGACAGCTTGTCCTCGGGCGGCATCAGCAGCTGCGGCCCCAGGCCGTCTCCGCCGTCATCTCCCGTCAAATAGTCGGCGACGCCATACTTGCCGAAGAATCCCGTTCGATACCCGTGGGAGCGCAGCAAGGCCGGATAAGAGTTGCGCAGCAGGGGAGGCGGGATCTTGGTCGTGAAATCCCAGACCCCATGGCGCCGCGCGTAGGTGCCGGTGAAGATCGAGGCACGGCTGGTGCAGCAGATGGCCGTCGTCACGAAGGCATTGAGGAACCGCACCCCGTCGCCCGCCAGCCGATCGATGTGGGGGGTACGGACGTGCTCGTTGAGATACCCGACGCCGTCGAAGCGCAGATCGTCCGCCAGGATGAACAGGATGTTGGGGCGGCGGCGGCCGCGGCCGAGAGCATGCCCGACGTCCCCCAGGAGATTCGCGGCACCCAGCGCCGCGGCGCCCTTCAAGATGCTGCGCCGTGTCGTCGAACCCTTCATGCGGGGCACCTCGATCGCGTGGTCACATCAGTCCGCGTGCGCAGCCTTTCCCACTCCGTCAAATCCATGATTCGTCCTTTGGAGTGCGCCGCGCGCAGGTAGCGTTCGTCGGCAGTCACCAGCATGCAGTCAGGTGTTTCGAGCGCTATTCCATGATAGTACGTATCGAAAACATGCTGCTTCAGCTCCATGGCAAGAGCAATTCCGCGGCCCAGTGCCCGCGGATCGTCCGTGGCCGGCAATTCGAGGGCGGCCAACATGCCGACGTCTTCCACCGCGGTGTCCGGGCTCTCGCGAGCCAGCACCGCACCGACCTCCAATATCCAGTGGGTCGGCTGAAGCACCGGCTGTTCACCGTTTGCAACCCGTTCCATCAGCCGGGTTGCCTCGGCCGTTCCTGCTTCGCGCCGCGGGTTTTGGAGCAGCCATTTGACGATCACGCTGGCATCGATGACCGTGATCACGATCTGCCAGCGGTGCGGGAAGCCCTGGCATGTCTGTCGGACAAGGAAGGTCGCCGCAAACGCTTCCGCGTGAGGGTACGGAAAATCTCCACTCGGCGCTTGCGCAGCTTTGCCTCCGCAATGGCCTTGCGCATCAGTTCGGCAATGACGGCGCTCTTGTTCTGTCCGCCGAAAGTTCTGTCGAACTCGGCTTTCACCTCGTCGGGGACACTAAAATTGACGGTGGCCATGCCGAGGAGACCGGTTGTTGAAGATTTCAACAATCATCATAGCCGTATTTGGACGGCCGTCCAGTCGTGCATGTGGCGTGAATGGGCAGGAATGCTCGGTGCGTGCAACAGTGACGCTTCAGGCACGGGCGGGATCTGCGAATGACTCGAGGGCAGATTTCGGATGCGGGCGTTGGGCGTCCTGCGTAATATAGATCCCCATGAGCCGCACACGACCCGGACTCGCCGACGCCGGCATCCCCCGCGCCGACCTCGAGGCGGAGCTGCGCGCGATGCCGCCCGACGCGATCCATGGGCATTGGGCGCGGGCTTTTCGCGGGCCGCCGGACGTTCAGGACGTGGGACGGACGGCGTACAACCTGTTCTTGTCGGACAACGGATTGTTCTCCATGCGCACGGAGTACATACGCCGCGTCGAAGCAGAGGTGCTCGACCTCTGCGTGAGCTTGTTCAACGCCCCGGATGACGCCTCGGGCACGTTCACCAGCGGCGGATCCGAGAGCAATTACGCCGCGCTTCACGCCGTGCGCGAATGGGCGCGCGAGCGCCATCCGCACATCCTCGAGCCCGAGGTGGTCGCGCCTTTTTCGGCGCACCCGACGTTGTCGAAGGGCTGTCATTACTTCGGCTTGAAGCTGGTGAGAACGCCGCTGCGCGGTGACTTGCGCGCCGATCCCTCGGCCATGGAGAAGGCCATCGGTCCCAACACGATCGCGCTCGTCGGGTCGGCGCCGTGTTGGCCCTATGGCTTGTACGACCCGATCCCGGAGATCGGCAGGATCGCCGCCGCGCGCGGGCTGTGGATGCACGTCGATGCCTGCGTCGGCGGGTATCTCGCACCCTTCACGGAGGGGCTCGGCCGCCCGTTGCCGCCGTGGGACTTCAGGGTGCCGGCGGTTCAGTCGATCTCCGCCGATCTGCACAAGTACGGTTATTGCCCGAAGCCGGCATCCACGGTGCTGTGGCGCTCCGAAGCGCTCAAGCGGTTTCATCACGTGCATCCGGAGGACTGGCCGGGCGGTCCGTATCGGATGCAGGGGTTCGCGGGGTCGAGGACCGCGGGTCCGATCTTCGCCGCCTGGGCCGTGCTCCGGTATCTCGGCAGGGACGGGTACCGACGGCTCGCCGCGCAGGTGCTCGGCGCCGGCCGGCGGCTGGCGGACGGCATCTCCCAGATCGGCGGATTGTACGTGCTGGAGAGCGATCTGATGCCGCTCGCGTTCGGCTCGCGCTCTCTCGACATGCAGATCATCATGGGCGAGCTGCGCAAGATCGGCTGGGTGCTGGTCGGCTCGCGGCAGCCGCCGTTGATCAATCTGCCCATCGACGCCGCGACGGACGACACCGTGATCGAGCCGTTCCTGAGCGACCTGCGCAAGGCGGCCGGCATCGCCGCCCGGGGCGGCGAGACGACGCGGGCTCAGCTCACCTATTGATGCAGGCATCGATGCGCGGCGCACCGGCTTCACTCCGCGATGAGGGACCGGCGCCGCCGCCGGCGAAGGCGCTCGGGCCGATCGCCATGCTGGCGCTCTCGTTCGGCTGCATCGTCGGGTCCGGCTGGGTCGTCGTGCTCGGCGACTGGCTGCGCGCCTGCGGACCCTGGGGGGTGGTGCTCGGAATGCTGGCGGGATTCACCGTCATGCTCGCGAACAGCGGCGCCTACGCGGAGCTCATCTCCCGCTTTCCGGTCGCGGGCGGCGAGTTCATTTTTGCGCAGCGGCTGTTCGGCGATCGGATCGCCTTTTTCGTCGGGTGGCTCTATACGCTGTCCCTCCTCGCGGTCGCCGCCTTCGAGGCGACCGCGCTGCCCTGGGTCCTCGAGACGCTGTTCCCCGCGATCAAAGGACCTCTGCTCTACACGGCACTCGGCTTCCCGGTGACGCTGGGCTCGCTGACCATCGGCCTTGGCGGCACGCTCCTCGTCGCGCTGCTGAACTACCGCGGCACCCACGCGGCGGCGGCGCTCCAAACGGTGCTGTCCGGCGTCTTTCTCGTGCTCGCCGTGGTGCTGGTGACCCTCGGCTTCGCGCTCGGGTCGACCGATCACTGGAAGCCGCCGCTCCTCGGAGAAGGCGGCAAGCCGTGGTGGCTGGGCGCGCTTTGGGTATTCGCCACGGCCCCCATGTTCCTGAACGGGTTTCAGTCCGTGGCGCAGACGGTGGAAGCGCGTGCAAGGAGCGTGACTTTCCCGCGCATCGCGGCCTCGATGGCGGCCGCCTTGGCGGTGAGCGCGGCCTTTTATTGTCTGATCACGCTGGCTGCCGCGAGCGCGCAGCCGTGGCAATCGCTCCTCGACCGGCCCATGGCAACCGCGGCCGCATTCGAGGCGCTGCTGCCGCACCAGGCGCTGTCGATCCTCGTGCTCGTCACCGCGGCCCTGTCGGTCGCACGCGTGTGGAACGGCGTGTCGATCTGGGCGGCCCGCCTGCTGCTCGCCCAGGCTCGCGCCGGCTTTTTGCCGCCGAAGTTCGCCGCCGTCGATGCGCGCGGCGGCAACCCCACATTCGCCGTGGGCTTCGTGGCGCTCTGCACGGCAGGCGGCGTGCTCCTGGGGCGGGGCGCCATCATTCCGCTGGTCGACATGGCATCCCTGTGCCTTGCCGGCAACCTGGTGCTCGCATGCCTCGCCGCGCTGCGCGCGCGCCGCTCGCGCGAGCCGCAGGCGTACCGCACGCCCGGCGGCATGGTCACGCTGCGATACGCCCTGGCGGGATCGGCGGTCATGGCGGGGTTCGCTCTGCTCGATCCGCTGTTGCGGCGGCCCGGGCGGGTGCCGGTCGAGTGGCTCGTGACGGGAGCATGGATCGCCATGGGCGCCGTGTTTCGCGTGCTCCACCCTGGACCCGGTGGACGCGGCCGCCCTTGATCACCGATGCAGATGGGCTGCGCCGGTGCAGCTCGGCGGGGTCTCAGGAGTCTTTCGCCAACGGCCTGCGCGCAGTCGCGCGCAAATGCTCGATCTCGGCAATGCGCCGCTTTCCGATCATGCCGCTTCTCTCGGCGACGGCCGCGATGACGACTTCCATGAGCGCAAGGCAAGGCACCATCGAGTCGTACGGCGAGGGTGCGTCGAGGTCGCAGGTCAGCACGTGTGTTGCGACCCGCGCGATGGGCGAGAGCAGAGTATCGGTGAACAAAACCACCGACGTACGGCGCGTCTTGGCCAGTTCCGCCAGCTCTATGGTATCGCTCTGATATCGGCGCACATCAAATGCCACCAGCACGTCTCGCCGCCCGAGATCCACGAGCAGGTCTTTCAGGGATACTGCCCCCGGACGGAGGATGTAGGCCTTGGCCCGCATCTGATAAATGTGGCCCCAGAGGATCTCCGCGAAATGGTGGGTGAAGCGGCCGCCGACGAAGTAGATTGACCGCGAGGGATTGACCAGGAGATCCGCTACGCGCGTAAGAGTCGCATCGTTGAGACGGTCGAGGGTCCGGCTCAGCCCCGCGCAAAAAACCTCCTTTGCGTTGGCGATGAGGCCTGAGTTGCCCGCCTTCGCGCGACCGTAAAGATCGAGCGGCGACAGAAGCCTCTCGTGGATGTCGCGGCGTATCGCGTCCTGAAAATCGGCGAATCCTGCGAATCCAAGCTTGGTGCTGAAGCGCAGGACCGTCGGACCGCTGACGCCCACCTGGCCTGCGAGCCTCCCGATCGTCTCGAGGCCCGCCAGCATGTTCGTTGACGCCAGAATATCTGCGATGCGCCGGTCGGCAGGTGTAAAAGCCTCCGCGGCGGCCCTGATCCTCTCGCCCAGCGTCCCATGAGCACCCGCGAGGCCGGTGCCGCCCAAATCCCGGTGCCGCATTTCCCTATTTAGAGCCATTTGGCGGCCCCTTGAACCCCATCTGCGCATGTAAGCACGTGACGCCGCCGATGCCAAGTTTGAGGCGAACGGGCGCTGAGAATTGCATCATGCAACCGGGATGCCCAGGCCTCGGCACACTCCGTCGTCGACAACAGATCTTGGCGCAGTTCGAGCTGCAGATGCGCAAGCCCGCGCGCCATCGCATGCTCCGGCGTCGTGAAGTCGATGCCGATCTCGAGAGCGTAAGGCTGATTGTCGCCGACCGTGATGCCGTGCAATCCCGACAAACGCTCGAGCACGGGCCCTGCGACGCGTTCGTCTCTCGTCCAACTGATGCCGATGTCCCAGGGGCGCGGATGACCGTTCATCGAGGCCACGAAGGAGTGGACGGAGATGAACACAGGGGTGTGGCCGAGATGCTCAGCCTTGGATAGCGCCGCATCGATCGCCGCATGATAGGGCCTGAAAAACGTCTCGCGACGCTCGAGCCGCTGCGCCGGTGTGAGGATCTGGTTCCCATTGATCAGCCGCCTGTCGCTGACGGCCGCGATTGAAGCCGCGTCATCAGGATATCGATTGCAGTCGATCAACAGCCTCGAATGGCCGCTCTCGATCAGCGTCGCGTTCAAGCGGCGGGAGAGGGCTCGCGCGACCTGCGCCGCACCGACATCCCAAGCAATGTGGTCCTGTAATGCGTCGAAGCTCAATCCCAGGCTTTGAAAGCCTTCCGGGACACGATTGCTGGCGTGATCGCAAACCACGAGCCAATCGAACCTGTCGCCCTCAGTCACTTTCACTGCTGGCGTCTCTGCCTGGTTGATCATCAAGGCAATCCCTCGGCTGATTTTTTCATTACATTTATTAATCCATACGATGAAAGTTGTCCTGGATTACCAAAGCTCGATGGCCTGCCGTTCGACACGGCATCTCGGCGGGCCTGGCTCTCAGATCAGCTGTGTACACGACATTATGCTGATATATATCAGGGAATTCTCATGTCTCGGGAAATCGATCCGCAAACAAGCCCATGATCACGATGCCGTTACTCGTCGTCCAATCTTTGTCCGAACGCATTACATATTGACCAACAATATAAATAAAGTAATAATTATTTCTCAGATGCAAATGGGTGGCTGGCGCGGTCAATGCGGCGCACGGCGCCCTCACCAAGGGGAGGCGAAGGTATGGGCTCGAACACATGGGGCATGCGGCGCGCGCTGCGCGCTGGCTGCATTCTCGCGGTGGGATCTTTCGGTGTGATCGTCTCGATGGCCGCGGCGGCCAACGCCGCGGCCGCGGACGGCCCCGTGTCGGAGACACAGAACGCGAATGCGGCGCCCGCCAAAGCCGGGACCGGACTTCAGGAGATCGTCGTGACGGCGCGGCGTCGTGAGGAACTCCTGCAGGACGTTCCCGTCGCCGTCACCGTATATACCGCCGAGTCGCTCAGGCAACTCGACGCCACGAACATCAAAGATACCTTGGGCGTCACTCCAGGACTTTACCTCGAGGGCAATTCAACTTTTTCGCCCAACGAGGATTTCGAGCAGCTCGTGATACGCGGCATCGGCGCCAACTCCCAGCTCGAGCCGTCCGTAGGGACGTTCGTCAATGGCGTCTACGTCCCGGCGGAAATGTTCGACATCGGCTTTCTCGACGTTCAGCACATTGAAGTTCTCAAAGGGCCGCAGGGGGCGCTTTTCGGACGGAATACGGAAGCAGGGGCCGTCAACATCGTGCTGACCAAGCCGGACGACACTTTTCACGCCCGGGTCTCGGAGTCCTACGACAATTTCAACACGTCTGAGACGGATGCCATGGTCACCGGCCCGGTCGTCGGCAACACCCTCTTCGCCTCCTTTGCCGCGAAGTTGATGCAGTCCGACTATTTTGTCAGGCAAACGGGAACGGCCCAGGTCCCACCAGATCCGTATTTTCCCGGGCAAAACCTCATTCAGGAGTACGACCCGCGATACAACCCGATCCATTCGGCGGACGGTCAGCGAGACGACGCGTTTCGGGCGGCGCTTCGGTACGTGCCGCAGGACGATCTCGAGCTGAACTTCTCGGTGCACGGCTCCCGCTTCCGCGGTGTCAGCCAAGCGCCCGGTCCATTGGACGGCTGCAATTGCTACACGGTCGACGACGACGAAGCGTTCGAGAACATCAAGGACACCTATGGCGCGGAGCTGGGGATAACCAAGAAATATTCGCTGGCGCAGCTCACGGTCACCCTCGGCTATGAAAGCGTGAAGAGCGACATGCCGTTCGATCACGACGGCTCGACGATCCTTGCCGGCAACTACGACAACTACTACCGATCGCAGACCGTATTCTCAGGCGAGGTCCGCTTGAACTCCGTTACGGACTCGCCGCTGCAGTGGCAAGCGGGACTCTACGGCTTCCATGATCACGATTTCACCGATCGCTTCTACATCTGGTCGAATCTGGGCGAGCCGGGCTATTTGAACGTTTACAGCGGTCTATGGAATCTCCAGCATACGAACATAAGCCGGCCAGGAGCCGCGGCATACGGCCAGTTGAGCTTCGACTTCTCGCCGGCGCTGCAGGTTGCGGTCGGAGGACGCTATTCCTGGGAACGCGCAAACGACAGCCAGCTGGTCGCGTTCATCATTCCTGCCAATGGTGTCGTGCTATCTCCAATTCCTAGCACGGACTATGGTTGGAAGGATTTCTACACGCCGATCCAGTCGTCGGCGAGCTGGAGCAACTTCTCGCCCCAGGCCGAGCTGAGGTACAAGTGGGGCTCCGACTTCATGACGTACGTCAACGTAGCGGAGGGCTTTAAGGCCGGCAGCTATCAGATCGCGCCGGTGGCAACCACCGACGTCTATCCCATCAGTCCGGAAAAGACGATCAATTATGAGCTGGGAACCAAGGGTGATTGGCTCGATCACCGGCTGTCCTTGGACGCGGACATCTTCTACATCAAGCTCAAGGACCAGCAACTCCAGTCGGTAGCCCTGTTGAACGGACTCATAACGTCGACGATAAACAATGCGTCGAGCAGCCATTCTCAAGGAGCGGAGCTCTCCCTGTCGGCCCGGCCAACCGAACATCTGTCCCTGTCCGGGAACGTCGCCTATACGCACGCCCAGTTCGACAAGTACTTCGATCTGGGCGCGTCGGGTACGATCGTCGATCGCTCCGGACAGTTGGAGCCGACCACTCCCGCGTGGACCGGCTTCCTTGGAGCGGCCTACACGATTCCGCTCCAGCGCTACGAGCTCGAGCTATCGGCCAACGATCGATATGTCGGGAGAACTTACGTGGGCGGCGGAACCGGTCCGTCGGATCCGATCCTCGGGCTGCCTGAGTGGAGCCAGCTCAACGTAGCCGCGGCACTGAAAATGGACGCGTGGAGCGTGCGTCTGTTGGTGGACAACGTGACCGACCGCTACATCATCTTGAACAAGTACGTCCCTTTCATGACTCCGAACAACTATCTGATACGGGATATCGTCGCTGCGCCCCGGCGCTATGGAATCCAGGTCTCATATCAATATTGAGCGTCGGCATCTTCGGTGGGGAATACTCGCGGGTGGAGTCATCGTGTCGTCACAAAATTTTCGAGAGCATCCAGGGAGTCAGAACCAATGGCGCTGCCCGAGCCGCAAAGGCGGCGCCGCGTGCAGGCTCGTAACTGTCTCGATAGCGGCGCTTTCGCTGGCATTGCCTTGGTGCGGGCCGCCGTCCGCGTCCGCCGCAGAGCCGGTGCCTCAAACGGCGGGGCCCAGGCCTTCGGTCTCCGCAGATGGGACACTGCACACTGCTCCGTTGGACATCCGTCCTTCCGATTTCTCGAGTCCTGAATTCGACGAGTGGTATTCGAAATACACGGTCGAGTCGTTCGAGCATCCGGGCTATCCCATCCCCGAGAGGGATGCGCCGCCCGCGGCTTGGGACAGATTCCGCGCCTGGGACGAAGGCGAGATGGCTGCGCCGCTGGCGTGGGACTTGAGGCGTTATCCGGTCGCAATCGACGATACGAAGCTCGCGGGCGTGCATGTGGGCGTCATCACGCCGCGGGAAGGTGTGTCCGGCGAGAACTCGCACCGAGTGCTGATCAACTTGCGCGGGGGAGGATTCATCCTCAATCCAGGGCTGAGCTTCGGCAAGCTCGAGTCGATACCCGTCGCATCGCTCGGCAGGATCAAGGTCGTCACGGTGGACTACCGGCAGGCACCCCGGTATCAATACCCGGCCGCCACGGAGGATGTCGAGGCGGTCTATCGCGAGCTTCTCAAGCAGTACGCACCGAAGGCAATCGGGATCTACGGCTGTTCGGCCGGGGGAACTCTCGCTGCCCAGGCGGTCGCCTGGTTGCAAAGAAAAAATCTGCCAAGGCCCGGTGCCGTCGGCATCTTTTGCTCCAGTCCCGGTTCGAAGAGACAGAGCGCAGGCGATTCGCGTCTCTGGGCCACGGTAGTCATTCCTCCCTCGCAGGCCTCCGTGATACGCGAGACATACAAGCCCTTCGGCTGGTACATGGCCGGCGCGAACGCGAGCGATCCGGATGCATACCCGGGCGCATCCGATGCCGTGCTGACCAAATTTCCCGCCACCCTGTTCCTGACGGGCACGCGCGATCCCGGCTCGAGCGCGACCTTCGCGGCGCATGCGCGCATGCTACGGTTGGGCGTCGACAGCTCATTGTACGTGATGGAGGGCGCGCCGCACGCCACCCATGTGGTGGCCCCGCAAACGCCGGAAGCGCAAGATGCGAATGCCTACATCGCGCGGTGGTTCGAGAGCCGCTTGGCCCAATAGCGAGTTTCGTTTTGGAGGGGTTATGAGTCCGGAATCCAGTGCGGGCAGATTGGCGAATCTATATTCCGAGCAGGATGCGCTCGGCCTCGCGCAGTGCGTACGGCGCAAGGAGGTCACGCCGATGGAGCTGGTGGAGGAGTGCATTCGCCGCATAGAAGCCCTGAACCCCAGGCTCAATGCCGTCATCCACAAGCTGTACGATCAGGCTCGGCGGTCTGCGACCGATGCATTGCCGGATGGCCCGTTCCACGGCGTCCCGTTCCTGATGAAGGACCTGATGGTGGAATGGCGCGACGCGCCCGTCAGCAACGGGTGCTCATACTTCTCGAGCTATGTATCCACAAAGGACTGGGAAATCGCGGCGCGCATGCGGGACTCCGGACTGATACTGGTCGGCAAGACCAACGTGCCCGAGCTGGGACTTTGCACCTCCTCGGAACCCGCGCGGTTCGGGGCCACCCATAACCCATGGTCCGAGACGGCTACCGCCGGCGGATCGAGCGGGGGCTCTGCCGCGGCCGTCGCTGCGGGGATGGTGCCGTTGGCAGATGCGAGCGACGGCGGCGGCTCCATCCGGATCCCCGCGTCCAACAACGGTGTCGTAGGACTCAAGCCCTCGCGCGGCCGCACGAGCATGGGCCCTGACCTCGCGGACTGTTGGTACGGCGCGGCCGTCAATCTCTGCGTCTCGCGCACGGTGCGCGACACCGCTGCATTCCTCGACGTGATCGGCGGTCAACTGCCCGGCGAGCCGTATCGAATCGCGCCGCCCGTGGAATCGTTCCTGTCGCAGGTCGGAAAGCCGCCGGGACGGCTGCGGATTGGCTTCGTCTCCCGCCAGCCGGACGGCGAGGCCCTGACGCTGGATGCGGCTGCGGCGGTGCAAACCGCCGCGGGGCGGTGCGAGCAGCTCGGCCATCACGTCGAGGAGATGACGGCACGCTACGAGTTTCCGACGGCGACCTTTTGGCGCGTGGTGTCGGTGTTGTCCGCCGCGGCATTCGCGGCCGCTGCTGCAAGCACTGGAAGGGCGGTGCGGCACACGGACGTGGAACCGGTGACTTGGAGCCTGATCGAGCGCGGCCGCCGCGTCACCGGCGTGGAGCACGCCGACGACATCGAGACCTTGCGGAAGTTCGGGCGGCAGATCCTGGATCTGCACGCCGCTCACGACGTAGTGATCACGCCCACGCAGCCTCATCCTCCGCAACCTCTTGGGACGCACAAGATGTCCGATGCGGATGCGGTCCGCTACGGCAACGAGCTGATGCCCGATATGATGTTCACGGCACCGTTCAACTTCTCGGGTCAACCCGCCATCTCGCTACCGCTGCACTGGACGCGCGACGGGCTGCCGCTCGGCACGCAGTTCGTGGGACGAATCGGCGATGAAGCGACGTTGTTGAGACTGGCCGGCCAACTGGAACAGGCGCTTCCTTGGAGAGCACGGCGCCCACCGGTGTCGCTATGACGGGACGGATATCGCACGGCGTTCAGGCGCTGCACGCAGAGGTGACGCGATGGCGCCGGCACATTCACGCACACCCGGAGACTGCGTTCGAAGAGCAGGAAACGGCCAGCTTCGTCGCCGCGAAGCTCGAAGAGTTCGGCATCGAGGTGCATCGCGGCATTGCAGGCACGGGTGTGGTGGGAACGCTGCGGCGGGGAGGAAGCCCCGCGGCGGTGGGACTACGCGCCGACATGGATGCGCTGTTCATCCAGGAAGAGAACGCTTTCGACTACCGATCGAAGGTGGAAGGGAAGATGCACGCCTGCGGCCACGATGGGCACACCGCCATGCTGCTCGGTGCGGCGTGCCATTTGGCGCGGCACGGTGAGTTCGACGGCACCATCCGCTTCATCTTCCAGCCGGCGGAAGAGACGGGCGATGAGCGTTGCGGCGGCAATCTCATGGTGAGCGAGGGTTTGTTCGAGAAGTTCCCGGTGTCGAGCGTCTTCGGCTTGCACAACATGCCGAACATCCCTCTGGGACGATTTTCTGTTCGATCGGGGGCCATGCTCGCCTCCGTCGACACCTTCGATTTCCGCATCAAGAGCGAGCAGTCTCACGTAGCGCTGCAATTCAGGGTGCCCGACCCGCTGCTCGCTGCGGCTCGTGCGGTCGAGGAGCTCCACCTCTTCAAGGCTCGTTATGTCGACCCGGCTGATCCGATGGTGCTCTCCATCACGCAGTTCCAGAGCGGCAATCCGCTCCATCGCCAGGGTGTTCACGTCACTCCCGACGAAGCACGCGTTCGGGGCACGATCTATACGCTGAACGACGAGCTGCGCGATGGGTTCGAGCAAGCGTTGACCCGCATCGTGCGGCACGCTGCGGAGTCCGCCGGCGCAGGGTACGAGTGCCGGTTCGAACGCGGGTATCCGGCATTGATCAACTCGGACCGGGAAAAGCGGATCGCGGTCTCAGCCGCCGAGCAGATCGTCGGGCCGCAGGGCGTCGAGGCGGACATGAAACCCATCATGGGAGCGGAGGATTTCGCCTTCATGCTGAAGAGCGTACCGGGATGCTATGTATTCCTGGGGACGGGAGGGAGAACCGACGGGTCGCCCGCATGCTCCATCCACAATCCGCATTACGACTTCAACGACGAGATCATTCCGATCGGCATCGAGTACTGGGTCACGCTGGCGCAGCGCTGTCTGCGCGAGGCCGCTTCGTGAGCTTGCCCGGTCCGCGCGGCGATGGCGCCGCGGCCGCGAGGTCGCTCCGTTACCACCTCGTCACCGATCTGGGGGGCGTCGATCGCGGGCGAGCTTCATGGCTCCCGGACGGTGCGGCCAGCGGCGGCGTCGGCTGGGTGCCCGTGAATCAGGTCATCACGCCGCTCGACGACATCGCGAGCCGAAATCCCTGGGGATCGCACGGGGATCGACGCCTGGCCGCAGACCCATCCACGGAGGTCGATCTCACATTGCCCGACGGCCGGAGGCTGCGAGGGTGCATCTGCAACATAGTGGAGCTCGACGGTTCGCCGTGGGACGTCTGCGCGCGGACCTTCCTTCAGCGCGCCCTGAGCCGTTTGCGGGAGGAGCACCGGTTGCAGGTTCTCGCAAGCTTCGAGCATGAGTTTTGGTTGACGAGATTGGAGAGCTCGGCGGCCGCGGCCCGGGGCACCGATTCGAGCGCGCCGGGATTTTCGCTCCTCCGGTTCATGGCGCAAGAGCCTTTCGGCTCGAACCTGATGCAATCGTTGGAGCGTGCCGGGCTCGAGCCCGAGATGTTCTTGCCGGAGTTCGCGCCAGACCAGTTCGAAATGACGTTGAAGCCCGGCTGGGGCGTCTCGGCCGCGGACCGCGCCGTGTGGGCAAAGGCCATAACCCGGGTGAGCGCCTCGAGCACGGGGTACCGGGCATCATTCACGCCGATACGTTCTTCCGGAGGCATCGGCAGCGGGGTGCACGTGCACTTCAGCCTGTGGGATCTCGACGGCAACCCGGTGCTGCACGATCCGGCATCGCCGGCAGGGCTCAGCGAGATCGGAGCCGCCTTCGCGGGCGGATTGGCGAAGCACATGCCGGCCCTTTGCGCGCTCACCGCGCCCAGCGTGATCTCGTACGAAAGGCTGAAACCCCATCGGTGGAGCGCAGCCTACACCTGCGTGGGAGAACGCAACCGCGAGGCGACCCTGCGGATCTGCCCGACGGCGGGTCGCGATCCCGTGAAGCTGCGGCGCCAGTTCAATCTCGAGTGGCGGGCGGCCGACGCGACGGCGAACCCATATCTGGCGCTCGGCGCCCTGGTATCCGCGGGTATCGAGGGCATTCGGCACCGACATGCGCTGCCGCCGTTGGTCAATGAGGATCCCTCCGGTCTTTCCGACGACGAGCGGGGCGCGTTGGGGGTCGAGCGCCTGCCGGACTCCCTCCCCGCGGCGCTGGGGGCGTTGCGCGCCGACGATCGCGCGCGGTCATGGTTTCCCGAGCCGCTGCTGGAGGCCTATCTGCTGCTCAAGGAAACCGAAGCCGCGGCGTGCTCTCGATTGTCACTGGATGAGATCTGCCGCCGCTACGAGACGATCTTCTGAGGAGCCGAGCGATGTCCGATGAACCCACGCGACGGGATGCGCCCTATACGCGCGAGTCGACCGCGCTGCTGCTCGTTGACATGCAGCGCGCGTGGCTGGAGCCGGGCCGCGATCCGCTTCATCCCAACTGGGGGCCCGATCATTACTTCTACCAGGAGGTGGCGCGGCGCGTGATTCCCAATCAGCGGCGGCTGCTCGAGGCGGCGCGGCGCGCCGGCGTCGAAGTTCTCCACACCATCGTGCGCAGCCTCACGCACGACGGGCGCGACCGCTCGCTCGATCACAAGCTTACTCCGATCCATCTGGCGCCGGATGATCCATACGCGCTGCCCGTTGCCGAGCTTGCTCCCGGACCCGACGAAATACTGTTGCCGAAGACATCGTCGGGAGTGTTCAACTCCACTCCACTGCATTACGTGCTGCGCAATCTCGGTAAGAGGTGCCTGATCGTGGCCGGAGTGCTGACGGACCAGTGCGTCGATATGGCCGTGCGCGACGGCGCGGACCTGGGATACCTCATCACCTGCGTCGCGGACGCCTGTGCAGCACCGACGCCCGAGCGGCATTCGAATGCGCTCAACGCGTTCTCCGGCTACTGCTGGCTGACGGATACGGCGACCGTGTCGGGCCGTCTCGATGCGCTGGCCGGCCGAGCACGACCGATTCGATGAATCTGGCGCGGTTCCTCCGCCGGGCAAGTCGTTTGGCGGGTGAACGCACCGCGGTCTTCTCGGGCGGTGCCCCGGTCGCCGATTTTCGATCCCTGGAGGCGCGCGCGGCAGGACTCGCCACGGCGTGCAAGGAATCGCTCGGCCTTGCCCGCGGCGCCCGGGTTCTGATCCTCTCGCGCAACTGTCCGGAGTACCTCGAGGCTCTTTTTGGCTGTTGGTACGCCGGACTATTGGCAGTGCCGATCAACGCCCGGTTGCACCCTCGAGAGATCGCCTACGTCGTCCACGACACCAGCGCGCAAGCATGTTTCGCGTCCGCGGACCTTCTGCAGACGGCGGTTGCCGCGGCAAGCCAGGCTGCGTCGGCAATGCGCATCATGGAGCTGGGCTCGGCCGAGTTTTGTCAAATGCGGTCCAGCTCCCCGGCGACGATGGCGGATGCGGATAGCGGAGAGCCGGCGTGGCTCTTCTACACCAGCGGCACGACAGGCCGGCCGAAGGGAGCGATCCTCACCCACGGAAATCTGCTGGCGATGACTCTGTCATATCTTGCGGACGTAAACACCGCCGCCGTGGGCGATTCGATCGTCCATGCGGCACCGTTGTCGCATGGATCGGGGATGTACGTGCTGCCTTATGTCGCAGCCATGGCCGCGCAGGTGATTCCCGAGAGCAGAGGATTCGATCCGGCGGAGACTTGGGATCTGATTCACACGCACGGCAGAGCATCGCTGTTTGCCGCCCCCACGATGCTCGATCGATTGTTGGCTCATATGGACGATCACCCGGTACATGTCGACCGGCTCAAAGCCGTCATCGTGGGGGGTGCTCCCTTTTACGTCGAGAACGCCAAGAGGGCCGTAGCCTGCTTGGGAGCCAGGGTGGCGCAGATTTACGGGCAAGGCGAGAGTCCCATGACGATCACCGCTTTGCCGGGCAGCGTTTATGCGGCGAAGGATCATCCAGGCTATGAGCAGCGGATCGCTTCCGTCGGCTACCCGCATTCGGTAGTGGAAGTGAGAGTAGCGGACGACGGCGGACATGCCTGCCCGGCTGGAGACGTGGGAGAGGTTCTCGTCCGGGGAGGCACCGTAATGAAGGGATATTGGCAGGACCCGCGAGCCACCGCCGCCGCGCTTCGCGACGGCTGGCTGCATACGGGCGATCTGGGAGCTTTCGACGCGGAGGGATTTCTGACGCTCAAGGGGCGCTCGAAGGAGCTGATCATCAGCGGCGGCTCGAACATCTATCCGCGGGAAATCGAGGACGTCCTGCTGTCGCACCCGAACATCGCGGAGGCGGCCGTCGTAGGACGCCGCCATCCCGAATGGGGCGAGGAAGTGATTGCATTCGTGGTGCCGCGGCCCGGCTTCCACTTGCAAGCCGCCGCGCTCGACGCATGGTGTCTGGACCACGTCGCGCGGTACAAGCGTCCCAAGCACTATCGGGTGGTCGAGAGCCTGCCGAAGAATGCCTACGGCAAGATTCTCAAGAATGAGCTCATTGGGATTGCCGAAGATGGAGCCGTTCATGAGCGGGGATAGAGCACTCGAGGGTCGGGTTGCAATGGTCGTCGGCGCCGGATCGAGCGGTCCCGGCTGGGGCAACGGCAAGGCTTGTGCGGTGTCTTTCGCCAGAGCAGGAGCGAAAGTCATCGCCGTCGATGTCGAGCCGGCTGCGGCGGCCGAGACGGTCGAGCTCATACGGGCAGAGGGGGGCATTGCGGAGGACGCCCAGGCCGATGTGGGGTGCTCGGCGGATCTCAAGCGTGTCGTGGACAAGACTTTGGCAAGTTTCGGGCGCATCGACATCCTGCATTACAACGTCGGGATCGTTGCTTTGGGCGGGTGCGTCGAGTTGGCCGAGGAAGATTGGGACAGAGCTCTGCGTGTTAACCTGACCGGCTGCTACCTCGCATGCAAACACGTGCTTCCAATCATGGAGCGGCAGGGCAGGGGCGTCTTGCTGACCACCGGATCGATCGCGGCTTTGCGCTGGACCGGTGTGGACTACGTTTCCTACTACGCGACGAAGGCGGCGCTCGTCCAACTCACGCGTGCCGTCGCCATGCGCTACGCGTCCAAGGGACTTCGGGCCGTGAGCCTCTTGCCGGGACTGATGAACACCCCGCTCATCTACGGATCGAAGCTCGACAGCGCTTATGGCGGGGGCGACGCCGGCAAGATGGTTGCCGCGCGCGATGCCCAATGTCCGACGGGGAAGATGGGCGACGCCTGGGATGTTGCGAACGCCGCGGTATTCCTGGCCTCCGACGCAGCGAGGTACGTTACGGCCACAGAGCTGGTCATCGATGGCGGCATCACCGCGAGGATGGCGTGAGCGTCTTGGATGACGGGCCCGCCAAATCCGGCGATGCCGGGGGCGTGAGAGAGCAGATGGAACGGGTCGGCGCACGCTATGACCGGAACCAGATGCTGCTGGTGCGCGAAATGACGATCGAGGCCTTGGGGCGGATCGCCCGTGCCGTCGAGCCGGGCATGGCGGAAGAGGCGGCTCTGGCCGAAGGCCGCGGCATATTGAAGAAGATGGGTCTGCTGCGCGGCTGGCATGGGATCAAGGTGCGTTTCGGACCCAATACGCTCAAAGTCTTTACGGAAGCCTCCGAGCCAGGGGTCGTACTGCAGGCGACGGACATCTTTTTCGTCGATATCGGGCCCGTATGGCGGAATTGGGAAGGCGACGCGGGAGCCACGTTCGTGGTCGGCAACGATGCCGACATGCATCGCTGTCAACGCGATGTGCATACGATTTTCGATCGTGTTCGAGCGAGATGGCGTTCCCAGGCGGTGACCGGCCGCGAGTTGTACGAGTACGCGTCCGCGGAGGCTCATGCACTCGGCTGGGAGCTGAACTTGGATACGTCGGGACACCGCATCGCGGATTTCCCGCATGCGGCGCAGTACTCGGGGAGCCTTCTCGGCGTAGATTTCGCTCCTGCCACCGAGCTTTGGGTGCTGGAGATACAGATTCGCCATCCCAAGCGGCCGATCGGCGCGTTCTACGAAGACATGCTGATTAGTTAGCCGATGGACAACGAATTACCCATAAAGTAATCTGCCTTCCACCTTGACGGGCTGCACCGGGAGTGTCGATTTTTCGTGAAGGCGTTTCGCATGAATCGCGGTTGGCCGGGGTGGACCGGTCGGTCCCTGTTGCTCACCTGCGCCCTGGCTTCCTCCAGCGCCCGCTCCTTCAATGCCGAAGTCCGTTGGACGCAATACGGTGTCCCTCACGTGCGCGCGGACAGCTTTGGCGGACTGGGCTACGGATTCGGGTACGCAATTGCGCGCGATGCCATGTGCGAGCTGAATGATCGGACGTTGACGTTGCGCGGGATCCGATCAGGGCGTTTTGGCACGGATGCAAAGGCCACGGTCGGCTTCGTCCCGACCTCGAACATCAACAGCGACCTGTTCTATCGGGTGATGCTGCCGGATGGCGCGGTCCGCGCGGCCTATTTGCAGCTGTCGGTCGACGCCCGCAACCTGGCCGACGGTTATGCGGCGGGATTCAACCGTCAGGTGCGGGACCGGGTTGGTGCTGGAGGAGCTGCTGCATGCGCGTCGGGCACCATATTGCCGATGCTCCCGAGCGATGTCGTCCGCGCGATGATGCAGATCGGCACTCTCTGGAAGGCAAACGACATTGCATCCGCCGCCGCGGCCTCCACATGGGAGAACTTGAGCGGGAGCGCGGACGCCGCGCCTGCCGCCCCGCGAGCCGCGGCGGCCCGCGTTGAATCGCCAGCAATGGCGAGCAACGCGTGGGCGTTTGGCTCCGACGTCACGGGCGGCGGCGCCGCGATGGTCCTGGCCAACCCCCACACGTTCTGGCAGCCGCATTGGCTGACGATGCACCAGATCCATCTCACCGTTCCCAATGTCATGGACGTCATGGGTGCCGATTTTCTCGGGCTGCCCGTGCCGGTCGCAGGATTCACGCGCAATCTGGCGTGGACGATCGAAGCGCCTTCAACGGTGTCCTATTACGTCCTTCTGGCGATGAAGGTCGAGCAGGGAAAGCATCCGTCGTACGAGCTCGATGGCCGCGCGCGGAAGGTCACGGTCAGGCGGGTGGACGTGCAAATCCGTGCGCCGGACGGGTCGGTGTCGACCAAGGCTTTTCACGTGCCGTACACCAAGTGGGGACCGATCTACCATCTCGAAGCGGAGCCGGATCGTCCGGCGGGATGGTATGCGATCGCAGATGCCGGCGAAGGCAATGCTCGGGGCATCGATCAGCTGCTGGCGGCCGCCCAGGCCGTCAACGTGAAGGAGTTCGAGCACGCGGTGGCCACCCACCGCGGAATTACAGCGCATCTGGTGGTGGGAGACCGATTCGGCGAGGCAGGGTACATAGAGTCCGGGCCGCTGCTGGACATCGAGGACGATGCGTTGCGCCGTTGCGCCGCCGCGCCGGCAGGAGAGGGCCGCATCGACATCCTGGATGGAAGCCGCAGCGTTTGCGCGGTACGCGCGGCGGACGGCAGGCCCCGGCTTGCCCGGGAGGATCGCCTTCCTGCGTTCGAGACCCGGGGCATCGTCTACAACATGAACGACAGCTATCACCGCTCGCTCTTCCAGCGCGAGCTCGGCGGATACTCGCTGCTGCTCGGCGATCCCTCCCAGCCTCCGGGGCCACGCAAGCTCATGGCGCAACGCAATCTCGGCGAGGCCCTTGCGGACGGACGGGTGACGGAGGCGGAAGCGCTGGACATGATGTTCAGCGACCGCAATTATTCGGCCGAGACCACGCTGGACGGCATCCTCGATGCCTGTCGCGGCGCCGGCGCGCAGTCCGATGCCGCCCGGGCCTGCGGGGTGCTCGCCGGCTGGGATCGGCGCAACGACAGCGAAAGCCAGGGAGCCCTGCTGTTCCATCAGGCGTGGCCTCGACTGGAAAAGATCCCCGGTTTCTACGCCCAATCATTCGCTGCCGGCGATCCCTTCAAAGCGCGAACGGTATCGGCGTCGCCGACCGCAACCGCGGCGATTCTGGACGAGTTGGCGCAGGCGCAGACGTCGCTCCAGAAAGCCGGATTGCGAGGCGATGAGAAATGGGGGGCGATTCTCGCGAGACCGACATTGCAGGGCCGCGTTCCGCTGCACGGCGGCGACAGCAAGGAGGGAGTCCTGAACTCGATGACCGGGATCAAGCTCCAGTCGAATGGATTCGCAGATGTGGTCATCGGGACCTCATACGCATACCTCGTGACCTGGAAGAGCGGACAATTGGCCGCCCAGGTGCTGCTCGCCCACGGGCAATCGCTCGACCCGGCATCCCCGCACTACGCCGATCAACTTTCCCTGTTCGACCAAAAGCGCCTGGTTCCCGCCAAGTTCAGCGAGAGCGAGATAGCCGCCGATCCCGAGCTGGAAGTGTTGAGCCTGCGCGAGTGATTCTTCAATCTGGCGAGGAGGTGCCGCGTGCGTAATCTGGTTTTGGGATCGTTGCTGATCGGCGCCGCGGCCTCGGCATCGGGTGCGGATTCCGATCCGATGCAGTCTTTCTACGGCAATACATGGGAGCTGCGCGGGCCCCAGGAGACGGCTTGGATCTACGTGAATGCCGATGGCACGTGGGGCGGTGTCTTCAATCACAACTTCTATGCCGGTACGGGCTGGAAAGTCGATGGCGACAAGGCCTGTTTCGTCCTTGCGCCTAGCGCCTCGATGCCCAAGGGGATGAATGCGTGCTTCCGCGGCGTCGAAGGTCGCAAGGTCGGCGATACCTGGAAATCAAGAATGGAGGGGCAAACCAGGGATTACGATGCGACCCTCTATCAAGGACGGAAAATTCCGCCGAGCGGGCCGGCCGCGGACCAAGCCGTGACGCTGCCGCGAACGGAGCAGTTCTCGATGACCTCCAAGGCGGGGCGGGCGTTTCGAATCTTCGTTTGGGTCCCCGAACAGCCGGCTCCTCCAGAAGGTTACCCCGTGCTCGTGACGTTGGACGCGAATGTCTCCTTCGCGGCTTCAGTCAATGCCATGCAGCTCCTCGCACCCGCAGACCCCCGCATCGCGCCGTTCAGCGCGAGCGGGGTGCAGCCCATGATCATCGTGGGGGTCGGATATCCGGGCGAGGGGCTCGACCTCGATCGCCGTGAATACGACTTCCTGCCCGAGCACAAGTCCAAGCCTCCGGTGCCAGGCACCGAGGCTCGATCGCTGCCATGGCTGCACTCGGGCGGCGCCGACGCTTTCCTATCGTTCCTGCTGGATGAGTTGCGTCCGGAGATCGCGCGCCGCTACCACACCGATCCATCTAGGCAGTCGCTCACGGGAGACTCCCTGGGAGGCTACTTCACGCTCTATGCGCTGATGAAGAATCCCGATGCTTTCCGCAACTACGCCGCGATCAGCCCTTCTTTGTGGTGGGACGACTCGAGCTTGGTGAACGAGGCGGGCAGCCGCTCTCCGCTGGCGGCGCACGGGGTCGTCCACCACGTACTGATCGCGGAAGGGGGCGACGAGACGCCGCCTTATCCCGACCGTTCGGCGATGATGCGCAAGCTCGGACACGAGATGGCCGCGCACCTTCAACGGATCGGCGCGGATCGCCTCAATGCGAAATATCAGGAGTTCGTGGGTGAGGATCATCAGGCCATGCCCATGGCCTCGCTACCGGCGGCATTGAGGCTCGCATCACAGTAACCGCCGGGAAGCCGACATGAATCTCAACAGACGACAGCTTCTCAAGTCCGCGGCGGCGTCTCTCTTCGTTCCCGCGCCGGCGTTCGCAGTCTCCCGCCTGGATGCAGCCTACGTCAATGGACGCATCTGGACCGGCGTACCCGGGGCCGCAATGCAGACTGCGATCGGTGTTGCAGGCATGCGAGTCGGGGCGGTGGGGGAGGAAAGCGTTCGGGCGATGAGCGCCAGGCGATCCGGTCGAGCGGTCCGCGTCATCGATCTGCGCGGTGCCTTCGTTGCACCCGGGTTCGTCGATGCTCATACACATTTTCTTCTGGCCACCGCCGCCCTGGTGCCTCCCGATCTGCGCCGCACGCGAACTCGCGAGG
Organism: Steroidobacteraceae bacterium; assembly: GCA_036272295.1. Taxonomy (GTDB): domain Bacteria; phylum Pseudomonadota; class Gammaproteobacteria; order Steroidobacterales; family Steroidobacteraceae; genus Bog-1198. The sequence goes on along the minus strand of DATAYZ010000133.1, from coordinate 59,856 downwards.
AATTCGCCAGCCGTGTCGCGAATGCAGCGCGACAGTTGCCGCCCGGAGAGTGGATTCGCGGTGGCGACTGGGACCAAGAGTTGTGGGGAGGAGAGTTTCCCACGCGTCAATGGATCGACCCGGTCACACCGCGAACGCCCGTCGCCCTGCCGCGCATCGATCAGCATTCACTGCTCCTTAACTCGCTGGCATTGCGTCTGGCGGGCATCGATCGCCACACCCCTGACCCGAGTGGGGGCCGGATCGTACGCGACGCGGCAGGCGAGCCCACGGGAATCCTGATCGATCGCGCGAAAGCGCTGGTGCAACGGGTAATCCCGCCGTTGTCCGACGCGGCGAAGGAAAACATGATCCGGGCGGGCATCCGGCACGGACTCAGCAATGGAGTGACCCAGACCCACTCCATGGGCCTGGACTGGGACACGCACGACGCGCTGTTGCGATTGCGCGCGAAGGGCGACATGGACATGAGATTCCTCTCTTATGTCCCATTGTCGGACTGGGAGCGGATTGCGGAGACAGTTCGCCGCGAGGGAACCGGGGATGACTGGCTGCGGTGGGGCGGGGTGAAGGGATTTGCCGATGGCTCCCTGGGCTCCAGGACGGCGCTCCTGCACCAGCCCTACGATGATGCGCCGACAATGCACGGTATTCGCGTCACGACACGGGAGCAACTGCGAGAGTGGGTTGGACACGCGGACCGGAACAAGCTTCAGGTGGCGATCCACGCGATCGGTGACGAGGCGAACGACGATGTGCTCGACATCTACGAAGAGACTGCAAGCGCCAACGGCGCACGCGACCGCCGATTCCGGGTCGAGCACGCGCAACACCTGACGCCCGCCGCCATCCCGCGATTCGGTCGCCAGCAAGTGATCGCGTCGATGCAGCCCTACCATGCCATCGACGACGGCCGCTGGGCCATCCAACGGTTGGGGGCGCAACGTCTCAAGACGAGCTATGCATGGCGGTCGCTGCTCGACAGCGGGGCTCGACTTTGCTTCGGCTCGGACTGGCCCGTGGCTCCCTTCGCGCCCTTGTCTGGCATCGCTGCTGCGGTGCTGCGCCAGACGCTGGACGGCGCGAACCCTCAAGGCTGGATCCCCGAGCAGCGGATCACGGCCGAGCAGGCATTGATCGCGTATACCGTAAACAATGCCTATGCCGGATTTCAGGAAGACCGGCTGGGGCGCCTCTCGCCCGGGTACCTCGCGGATTTCGTCGTCCTCGACCGGGATCCGCTCCACATCGATCCGCAGATGCTTTCGGAAGTCCGGGTGCTGCGCACGGTCGTCGCCGGGCGGGAGCGATTCACCGGCCCAGGGGAGGGTCAGTGAAATTACCCGGGATTGGGGTCGCGACGCAGGTGAGCATCGCGGTACTGGATTCGACGCAGCGATTCCCGGTGCGCAGAGTATTCTGCGTCGGGCGCAACTATGCGGCGCACGCAGCGGAGATGGGAGCCTCGGGCCGCGAAGCGCCGTTCTTCTTCACGAAATTTCCGTGCGCGGTCGTTCCCTCGGGCACGAGCATCCGTTACCCGGCGGCGACTTCCGATCTTCAATACGAAGGCGAGCTAGTGCTGGCCCTCGGAGCCGCGGGTCATGACGTGCCGGCGGACAGCGCCCACGAGCTGATTTTTGGCTACGCGGCCGGGTTGGATATGACGCGGCGCGATCTGCAGCTCGCGGCGCGCGAGAAGGGAAGACCCTGGGACAGCGGCAAGAACTTCGAGCAGAGCGCCCCGGTCGGCACGATAGCACCCGTGTCGAGTTGCGGGCGACTGTCGCGGGCGCCCTTGGCATTGACCGTCAACGGCGGCGTGCGGCAGAAAGCCGACATCGCGGACATGATCTGGAGCGAAGCCGAGATCATCGCTCATTTGAGCAGGCTTTATCATCTCGATGCCGGCGACATCATTTTCACCGGAACTCCGGCCGGGGTCGGCCCGGTCGTGGCGGGAGATCGCATCGATGTCAGGGTGGGCGAGCTGCCGCCGCTCACCATAACCATTGCCGCCTAGCCTGGATCAGGCAGCGTGCGTTTCGTGGAATCGCAAGATGTTTCCACACGCCTCGTCGGGCGCGACCACGATCGCCCCCGCGCGCTCGATGAACTCGACTCCGCGGCCGGCCAGCAGGGCTCGCAAGGCGGCGAGGGATCGTACTTCGATCTCGAAGCCCACGTAGCGCGGTTCCGATCCGGCGAGCCATTCCAGCGGGACGAGAGCCCGCAGCCCGAGCTGGCTGCCGATACGCAGTTGTACCCGGCCCGGCCCCACGGAAAACAGATCGCCGTGGCGCACGGCCGTTCCAGAAAACACCTTCTCGAAATAACGCGCGCCAGTTTCCGGCTCGTTGTCAAGGGCGAGCACACCGGTCAGGTGGAGCGCGCCATTGACGTGCTCGAGCCATTGGGGTCTGAGGTAGCAATCCAACGTGCGATATTCGCAGAAATTGAAAGGAAGACGGACGGGTGCCGGGAGAGTGACCAGGAAAGCGGGATGCAGAGTCTCGCCGGATGGCAGCCGCCATTCGCGCCTCAAGTCGAGCGGCGGCGCGCAAGGATATCCATCGCGCGCCAACAGGGCCTGAGAGCCGCGCGCGTCCGGTCCCGACAGCACCATCGACCGGATTCCTGCCGGACCGGACAGCAGTTTCGCCATGGGGGCGGCTGCCCTCTGCGGATCCACGACGCCCATGCACTCGAAGAAGTTGGCGGTGCGGGGCGCCATCGGCTGCATCAGCACCAGCCGGTTTCCCACCCCGAGATTCTCGATGACCGACAAGGGGGTCACCGTGAAGCCGAGGCGCTCGTAGAGGTCACCGCCCTGCTGCGGGTCGGGATAGGATCCTAGCAAATGATCGATTTCCGCAAAATTGTAAGACATTGGAATCATCCAGCAATGCACCAATCATCCAATGATATTATCCCAAGTGGAATGGGTTGTCCTAAACGACAGGGGTACCTAGATGCGTGACGCACGCTTTTCGCTGATCACGGACTCGGACCCTGAATTGCTCGCGCGGATGCGCTCGTGGCGCCGGGCGATCCACGAGCATCCCGAGACCGCCTTCCAGGAGTTCGCCACCGCCGAGCTCGTCGCCGGCACGCTTCGCGCCGCGGGGATCACCGTTCACACCGGGATCGCCGAGACGGGGGTGGTCGGAGTCCTGCAGTCCGGCGATGGCGGGCGGGCGATCGCGCTCCGCGCGGACATGGACGCCCTGCACATTCAGGAGCTCAACGATTTCGCTCACCGCTCGCGTCACGAAGGCAGGATGCACGCGTGCGGGCACGATGGGCACACGGCGATGCTGCTGGGGGCGGCGGACTATCTGGCGCGCACCCGCAACTTCCTCGGAACCGTGTTCCTGATCTTCCAGCCGGCGGAGGAGAACGAGGGCGGCGGCCGGCGAATGGTCGAGGAGGGACTCTTCGAGCGCTTTCCCGCGGAGGCGGTGTTCGGACTGCACAATCTCCCCGGCATGCCGGTCGGCCGCTTCAGACTGCTCACAGGACCCGCGCTCGCATCCTTCGACACGTTCGAGATCCGCATTCGCGCCAAAGGCGGTCATGCAGCCATGCCTCACCTGACCGCGGACCCGATCGTCATCGGCGCACAGGTCGTCACGGCGCTGCAGACCATCGTCAGCCGTGTGTTGAGCCCTTTGGAGGCGGCCGTCGTGAGCGTGACGAGTCTGCATGCGGGGGACACTTGGAATGTGATCCCGAACGAGGCGATTCTGCGCGGCTCCGCGCGGGCATTCAGCGAGCCGGTGCAGGCGAAGATCGAGGAGCGCGTGCGGGCGCTCGCGACGGGAATCTGCTCATCGTTCGATGCCGAGGCCGAAGTCGAGTATCAGAGGCGCTATCCTCCGACGGTCAACTGGCCGGCCGAAACCGAGATCGCGCGGCGTGTCGTGGCTGAAGCATTCGGTGAAGACGGGTTGCAACCGGACGCCAGTCCGCTCATGGCGTCGGAGGACTTCGCGTACATGCTGCGCCGGAAGGCGGGCTGCTTCGCTTTCGTAGGCAATGGCGTCGACGTGTCCGGCCAGTTGCACAGTGCCAACTACGACTTCAACGACGAGCTGCTCGGATGGGGCGCCACCTATTGGGCGCGTTTGGTCGAGCACATGCTGCCGCGGTCCGCCGCAGCCTGAATCGAGTCAGCGATATCGCGGAGCCGAGAGCACGAACCGGCCTGCTTGCTCATTCACGTTGGCGCAGGATTCCATCAAGCTTCGCGCGGCGGGATGCTTGGGGTCGGCGATGTGCTCGACCGCGCTCACCACGGTGAGCGCGGCAGCCGCCTCCCCCTGATAGTCCAAGATCGGGCAGGAGAGCGCGCGCAGCCCTGGAATCACCCCACCGTCGACCCAGGCGCAGCCCTGATGCCGGACATTGGCGACGAGATCTGCCACGAACTCGTCGGACAACGGCGGCAACTTGAGGCGCTGTCTGGCGCGCTGCTCGACCTTCACGGCCTCGGTGGTGACGGCGCGCGGCAGATTCGCCAGAAAGACCTGACCGGTCGCCGAGGTCAGGGGCGGCAGCAGGCTGCCGAGCGCAAGGGACGTGATCACGGGCTGCGTTCCCCGATTCCAGCGTACGATGACCGCGCCGGGAGTCGACCAGACCGCCATCAATGTCGTGAGCCCAGTATCTTGCGTGACTTCGCGCGCCGCGTTTCCAGCGAGTGCGATCAGATCGAGTTGGCTGAGGGCGGCAAGCCCGAGGCTGAGTGCGAAGGGGCCCAGCTCGTAACGCCGCGTCTCCTGGTCCTGACGAACGAGTCGCGATCGCGCATAGCTTGCGAGGTACCGATGCGCCTTGCTCGCAGGCATTCCCGTCGCCTCGCTGAGCGCGGACAGCGACAGCGCGCCGGGAGCATCCTGCAGGGCGCGCAGCAAGGGGACGCCGACCTCGACCGACTGAATGCCGCGCCGGTTCTCGGCCAGTTCCAACGCCGAGTCCCGCTTCCTCTTGGGCATGATGCTGTCCTGCTACCTGCTTGGGCCAGGCGCGATCATATCAAGCGGGTCGCCGTGGCGCCGCAGTGCCTTGCGGCCGCCGCCGGTCAGAAGTCCACCTGCACGCCGAGGCCGTAGGCTCTGGGGTGCAGGATGTTGGCGGAGTCCAAGTCCGGCGTCGTGCCAGGATAGAGCAGCGTCGGGCGATCCGAGTTGAAGATGTTCTTGACGTAACCGAACACCCTCCAATGCTGGAAGCGGTAGCCGGCTTGCGCGTTGGAGACCCAATAAGGTCCGACCTTCAACCGAAGCGTATTGGGGACATCCGAGAAATAGTCATCCGAATATCGCGCGTCGACGTCGAGCTCGAGACCTCCCAATACCGTGTAATTGACCCCAAAGTCGCCCGTCAATGCCGGAGAGCGCGGCAGGTCGTTCCCTTCGGTGCCGGAGCCCGGGTAGCTGGTGATCTTCGCCTTCAACAACCCGATGTCCGAGAACAGCTCCAGGGCCCGCACGGGGCGCCAGCGGGCGCCGAATTCAAGGCCGTGAGTCTCGGCGTCGTCGGCGTTGCGAATCACGGCCGACAGGGCGCTAAGATTGAAGGGAAGCTGCATGTCGTGGTAGCGGCTGTAGAAAGCGTTGGCGGTCAGCATCACCTTGCCGTCCGCGAGCGAGGCGCGCACGAACCCCTCGTAGTTCCAGACGTACTCCGGGTCGTAGGTGTAGCTGGCAAACGGCGGCGCGTAAGTGAATCCCGCGCCGCCGCCATTGTAGCCGCGCTGGGCATCGACTCCGAACGTGATGGTCTTCGTGGGATGCCACGAGAGCACGAGCTTCGGCAGAAAGGCCTTGTACAGCTTGTCGAGGTCGATCGAGAATATGAACAGGGTGCCGTTGCGCCGCCGCTGCTCCTCCTCGTATCGTGCTCCGGCGGTGACGTCGAATTGCGAGGAGGGAGCGTAGGTGAACTCGCCGAACGCGGCGCTCGTGCGCGTGCTGTCCTTGAACGTGCCGCCTCCGAACAGGTCGAGGAACTCGTCCTGGTGATTGTGGAAGTAATAAAGACCGGCAAGGCCGCTCAAGGTACCATCGGCGTGCCCGAATTTCAGCAGCGGCTCCTCCACGATCTCGCGCCCGTCGATGTTCGCGTTGCCCGTTCCCGTGGGAGCAAACCTCTTGATGTTGAGGTCAGTATAAGACAACGTGTTGGAAAGGGTGACGCTGTCGGAGAATTGCCAGTTCGTGGCGACGATCCCGCTTCCCGTTCGTGGCTGAAACACGGGCATCTGCGGCGTGCTGCTGACGTAGCTGTTGAACGGGCGCGAGATGGTCTCGGCCTGAGGTCCCCTGACTTCCGAGAAATTCAGGGTGACCAGCGTCGAGAAGTTGCTCAAGGCGGAGGGCTGGATCAGCAGCTTGCCCCGGGCCGTCGTTGACTCGAACTCCGCCGGGTCGCGCGCGGTGTCGAATGGCGTCATGGCAACGAAGCTCTCGCTGCTCCGGTGCTCGGCCGCCAGCCGGAAGGCGACTTGGTTGTCGATGATCGGCGCGGACACGGCCGCATCGTATTCACGGGTGTCGAAGTTGCCGCCGAGGATGCGCGCCGTGGCCTCGGGCGTGAACGTAGGGTCCTTGGTCTTGACGGCGATGGTGCCGGCAATCGCATTTCGACCTTGCAGGGTGCTCTGCGGCCCGAGCAGCGCTTCCACCTGCTGAACGTCCCAGATCCCCACGTCGCCGAAGATTATCTCGTTGTAGCTCGCGGGCCGCCCGTCGATCTGCACATTGAGGCGAGGACGGGTGCCCGCCAGAAAAGCGTCGGCGCCTTGGGCGGGACCGGTTCCGTCGACACCGCGCACCGCAGGCGCGAAATTGCCCGTACCAACCGAAGTTACGTTCGGCAGGTGCTCGAGCAAATCCCTCGTGCCGTCTATCGGTTGCTGCTCGAGCTGAGCGGCGTCGACGACGAACACACTGGTGGCGGTGTTGAGCAGAGATCGGTCCAGGCGCTCTGCGTGAACGACGATCTCGTCGAGCGCAGGTGATTCGTCGGAGGAAGACGATGCGCCCGCCACTTGAGCGTCGGCCGGCGCCGCCCCTGCCAGCACCGCCGCAATCGCCGCGGCGGCTCCGCGGGCTGCGGTCTTCATCGATCCTTTTGTGTCCTGCCTCCGCGAGGAAGGAACTGTGAGGACGTGGAATGCCATCTGAATGCCCCCTTATCGTTGCTCTAGTATCATTGAGGGAGGTGAAGCGCCTACGGAGGACTCGCTCCCATTCCCGGTTGTTTCGCTCCCTCACTTGCCGTGCTGGATGCCCCGCCAAGCCATCCCCGCTTGCGCATCCACACGCGTACCCCTGACCAAAGGAGCAGGGGCGGTGCCAGGCCGAGGAGCGCGACCAGTAACTGGCCGGGGACGCCGAGCGCGGTTCCATCGTGAATGCTCATGAGCCACATCCCGATGGAATCGATGGCGCGGCGGCTCTCGGGCGTCGACCGGATCGTGATGCTGCCGCAGTCGAGGTCCGCCATGACCTCGCTCTCGCGAAATGCCGCTCGTGAATGCTCTCCGGAAAATACGAGTTTCCAGACGCCAAAAGTGCGGTGGTCCTGAACCTCGGCGGCGACAAAAGTCCCGTTTGGAACGAGTGCACCTGCCCGCAGGACTGCCTGGTCGAAACCGATCGGCCCCGTGCACCGTTCGCTCGGGTGCGGACTTGGCGTGGCGGGGCCGAGAAGGGCGCGAAACAACGGGCTTACCCAACCCGGTTGCACGAGGCAGACTCCCGAGCCGGCAAGAAGGATCAGAAGAACGACGCTCCATGCGCCCGCGACATCGTGCATGCGGCCGGCGCGCGTCAGCGTGGCTCGCCAAGGGCGCGGCGAGAGCTTTTGCAGCATGCGCGTGCGAGGCCACCACAAGTACAGCCCGAGCAGGAGCAGCACGAGCGCGCCCAGTCCGGCGGCGCCGGCCAGAGTTCTCCCGAATCGACCCGACCAAAGATCGCGATGGAGGAAGATCGGCGCATAGGCGGGGGACCGGTCGATGTCTATGGTTCCCAGCACCGTACCCGTGGCTGGAGCAACCAGCACCCCCACCAAACCCGAATGACCGAAACCCGCGGGGCGATGGCTTTCGAATATCAACATCGCGGCGTTGCTGAGGTTGTGGTCGAAGCGCGGCGTCCAGATATAGCTCGGCCCGCGCATATCCGGCACCGACGCGCGCGCTCGACGCACCCACTCGTCGACGGACCCCGGCTGTCGGGAGAGGGACGCCGGGACCAAGTCCCCATGTGCCCATTGGAAGAACTGGGGCTGGAACAGAAGCAAGCTGCCGCTCAAGCTGAGGAGTGCAAAAAGTAATCCCAGGGTCAACGCGATCCACCGATGTGTCCAGCGCAGAGCAGATCGAATTCGAGTCTTACGCGTCATACGCAACGGTTTCTTGTATGGACATACGACTCCGGTTCCCCTGCCGGGCAGCTCTCATCATCTTACGCGTACAGATTATCTATTGGCAAATTAATTGCCCCATTCAGATCGACGCCTTCGATCTCGAGGCCGGAAGGGATCTCAGCGGGATTCGCCGAGCTCGTACTTCCAAATACCCAGTTGCTCTTGCGCAGCTCGATCCGAGAAGCTGAAGAGCACGAGCGACGACCGAGCGCCGAGCTGATGGTGATGCCAGGGCGGGACCACGACGGTATCGTGCGGAGCGACATTCATCTCAAGGTCGCCGACCTTGACGATGCCCTCGCCCTCGACCACGTGATAGACCACTCCGTCCGTGCGGCGGGAGGATCGCGTAGTCTGGCCCTTCCGGAGGAGGTGGCAGAAGGCGCTGATCGTGGGCATGATCGGACCGGCGTCGACGGGGTTGATGAACTCGAGGGTGCACGCTCCAGACTCATCGAGGTCGCCGGCGCTCGACATCGCATCCAAAGCGGGCCGCCAAGCGCTGAAGGGATAGATGAATCGCTGCACTCGGCTCGTCCGAACGTGCGGCCGGCGTGGAGCGCGAAGGCCCGCCCCCCACGTGCGGTCGTTGTATCCCTCGGGGCGGGCAACCGCTTGCTGGGTGTCGCCGCCGGTTTCCGCGAAGCCCGCCTCGAGCGAACGGATCAGGGGGATGTCGAGTCCATCCAGCCAGATCACGGGCTCGTTTCCTGCGTTCCCATGGTCATGCCATTCGAAGCTGGGCGTCAGGATCAGGTCCGCGGGACGCATGTGTAGCCGCTCGCCGCCCACCGTGGTGAACGCCCCGTGTCCCTCGACCACGAGCCGCAGCGCCGATTGGGTATGACGATGGGCGGGCGCGACCTCCCCCGGCAGGAGCAGCTGAAATCCGGCATAGAGTGTCGCGGTGACGGACGCGGCGCCGGCCATGGACGGATTCTCCAGTACGAGCACCCGCCGGACCGCCTCATCGGCTGAGATCAACTCGCCGGCGCGCAGCAAGAGCGGCCGGATGTCGGCATAGCGCCACGATGCGGGCCGAAAGGCCGAACGCGGTTCCCGTGGAACTAGGTCGTGCAGAGCGGTCCACAACGGCGCGAGCGAGCGTGACGCGAGCTCGCCGTAGAATTCCTGCCTGTCGGGCGTCGTCGCGGGTGAGGTCGAGCTCACAGCGGATAGACCAGCGATCCCGGGATCAACAGGCTGTCATAGATCGCCAGTCGCTGCTGAAACTGCAGTCCGCCGCGGTCGCCCTCCCTGATGAGATCCTCATAGCGTCCGACCGACAGCAGAGTCGTGGGCTCGTGGGGCAACGTGTGGAATACGCAGAACGAGCTGCGCGCGCGCAGTGTCGAAGCCGAGTCCTCGATGACGATCGGGGCCGATACGACATGCCGGATGGTGCGCGGCCCGAAAACCATCACCTCAGAAATGACAGTTATGCGGTCTTGGAGCATGGCGGATCCCTCACAGGACATCGCGCATAGCGGCAACCCTCGATCGTAGTTTTCACGGCCCTGAGCCCGATATACGCCGTCCGCGGTGAAGAACGACGGCCACCGGCGGAGATCTCCCGAGTCGAGGCACTCCGCATAGTCCTGACACAGATCGCTTACCGCGAGACGACGCGCGAACGTGCTCCATCGAGCCGAAGAGTCGGCGGCGTTCACGGCGCCATGACCTCTTGATAGTACTTGTACATCGAGCGGATGAGAGTCTCGGTGACCATATGCTCGGCCGGCTCGGTCTCACGGCCGCCGAGCTCGGCGAGACTCTCGCGATCGGGGTAGCCGTGGTGCGCATGCTGCGAGAATTCGATGACCTCCCCGTCCTCCAAGGATACGAATCCGGCGGGACCGAACAGGTTTGCCTGCAGCAGCCGCCGGGCCGTCATTCTTTCGTCGTCGCCCGCAAATCCGAAGTGGGTCCATACAAAATCGAAGGAATCGGGCCCAACTGGAATGATCTGCCGCGTGGACAGGGAGTTGACCTGCTGCTGGATGATGACGCTGGGAAAGATGGTCTGCATCACGACGGTATGGTCTCCCCACCAGTCCTCGTTCACGACGTCGAGGATCGAGGGGTCTGCGAGCTTCAGCCCCTGCTTGAAACTGGTGACTCCCGCGGTTACCTCCGCGTTGGCGCCTCCCTGATTTCGCGTGGAAATCATGCACGCGTGGCGGCCTCGCGAGTCCATCACCATGCGCGACTTCTGGTCGGGGCGCCACAATCCGAAAGTGACGAAGAAGGCGTGCAGCAGGGCCGGGTGGTAGGGATCCTTGATGTTCTCCTGCATGAGCTTCCAATTGCCGCGGATCCGCTGTCTGTTGAAACCCAGCAGCCGCAGGGGCGCATCGTGGAACGTTCGCCGCACGTAAGGTTCCACCGCCGGCCCCAGGTAATCCGTGAACGACTCGACATCGGCATCGAACGACGCGAACACGAGTCCTTGATAGCGCGAGACCTTCAGCCGTTCCAGGCCATGCTCCTTCAAGGAAAAGTCGGACGGGTACCCTCCATGACCCTGGACCCCACGCCGATACGGCACCCCCGTCAGAGACCCGTTCAACTTGTAGCACCATTGATGATAGGGACAGACGATGCGCCTTGATTCCCCGACGTTTCCGAACGATGCCTGCACCAGACGAATGCCCTTGTGCCGGCAGCGGTTCTCCAGCACGTGGATCTCGCCGTGCGGATCGCGCGTGACGATGACGCTCCGCTCGCCGATGAACGTGGTCTTGAAGTCACCGGGCGAGGGTACTTCGGCCTCCAGAGCGACATAACACCAGTGTCGCCCGTAGAAAATGCGCTCGAGCTCGCGGGCGTAGACGGCCGGATCCGTATAGAGGGAGGTGGGGATCCGATGCGGCTCGCGCCAATTGGAGAGGCGTCCAAGTCCGGACTGCGTTGGACCTGCGTTGTCCGCCACCAAATTCTCCTTAAGACAATGCATTACTCAAAGTATAATATGGAGGAGTTTTAATGTCATGGTCGGAGGCGAGCCGCACCGCGGCGTGGCATCGTCGAGACGCTGCCGGCGGTGCGCTATACTTTCGGGGGGGCATGGTCCCTCGGACGGCCTGAGTCGGGCGGCGGCCAGGGAACCGCCAGGCGCGGGTTGCTGTCGACACATTCGCATGAATGCTCCAACCCTTCCCAATCGGCTCTGGCCGTTCGCGCTGCACTTTTTCCGACAGTTCCGTTGGGGCTGTCTCGGGCTCCTCGCCTTTCCGGTGCTCGGCCGCGCCGTGTTCGCCTCGATCGCGTACGCAACGAAACGCCTGACCGACACCGTTCTGGCGATGCACGATCCGGCTGCCGAGGCGGGCAAGCTGGTCGCGCCGTTCACGCTGTTCGTGGTCCTCGTGATCGCCCGGTTCCTCACCGACAGCGGCATGTGGTTCAGCTCGTACCACACGCGCGCGCCCATGCTGGTTCGAATCAAGGAGGAGGTGTTCGCGTACGCGCAGCGCCTGTCGAGCGCCTATTTCGAGAACACCCTGTCCGGGAAGATCGCGCATCGCGCGATACTGCTGCCCGACCAGGTGCTCGCGCTCTTCGACATGACGGTGTTCGACTTCGTGCCGGGGGCGTGCTTCTTCGTGTTCGTCGCGTGCTATTTCTACGTCGCGAGCCCGTTGTTCTGCGCGACGGCATTTGCGGCGATTCTCCTCTACTTCACCGTCAGCCTGCTCGTCGGCCGCGAATGCACGCGGCGCGCCATCCTGAACAACGAGGCGCGGGCGGCGGTCACCGGCCGCGTCGTCGACGTGCTCACCAACATCCGCAACGTCTTTTTCTTCGCCAACCAAGGGCTCGAGGACGAGGAGCTGAAGAGCTATACGGGCGAGGAGCGAAACCGCCGCCGCGCCTCCTACCGCGCGGTGGTCCGGCTCCGCTGCGTCCAGTACGTCATGGACATCTCGATGTGGATCGTGTTCGTCGGCGGCGCGCTCTATGCCTGGGTGCACCGCCTGATCGGCGCGGGCGATTTCGTGATGATCACCGCGCTCACCAGCTCGCTTCTGCAGACGGCGTACAACCTGGGGCAGCGGATCCCCGAGTTCTACGACCAGCTCGGCTCGGCCCGCGAGAGCATCGACACCCTCATCGTGCCCGCCACCATCGTGGACCGGCCGGGCGCGCCGGAGCTGCGCGTGACGCGGGGCGCGATCCGCTTCGAGCAGGTGGCCTTTGCGTACGACGCGCTTTCCAAGGACAAGGCCGAGCGCGCGCGCAACGTGGTGAAGGCCTTCGCACTGACCATCCCGGCGGGACAGCGCGTCGGCCTCGTGGGGCCGAGCGGCGCGGGCAAGACCACGCTCATGGGGCTCCTGCTGCGCATGCACGACGTGGTCGAGGGCGCGATCCGCATCGACGAGCAGGACATTCGTGAAGTCACGCAGCAGAGCCTGCGGCGCTCCATCGCGCTAATCCCGCAGGACACGACGCTGTTTCATCGCAGTCTCCTGGAGAACATCCGCTACGGCAGGCCGGGTGCGACCGATGAGGAGGTCGAGCTCGCGGCCCGGCGCGCCCATGCGCACGAGTTCATCGTGGAGCTCGATCGCGGCTACCACACCCTGGTGGGCGAGCGCGGAACCAAGCTGTCCGGCGGGCAGCGGCAGCGCATTGCGATCGCGCGCGCGATCCTCAAGGATGCGCCGATCCTGCTGCTGGACGAGGCGACCAGCGCGCTCGACAGCCACAGCGAGCACATCATCCAGGCCGCCATGCGCGAGGCGATGGCCGGCAAGACGGTGATCGCGATCGCGCACCGCCTGAGCACCGTCATGGACATGGACCGGCTCATCGTGCTCGACCGGGGGCGCATCGCGGCCGACGGCTCGCACGAGGAGCTGCTGCGCCAGGGCGGGCTCTATGCCGAGCTGTGGCAACGGCAGTCCGGCGGCTTCAATCCGGTCGCGCGGCCCGCCGAGCTCGAGCAAGCCGTGGAAATCGGCGACTTCGACGGACAGGCGACCGGAGTGATCGAGCGGCCCGCGGCGCTCGAAGAGGGCGAGAAGGCCTAGCGCCGCTCCAATCGATTCCTCGCGGCTCCGAGGAATCCCCTGATCGTCCTCACCGGGCCTGGTCGAACACCTCGCGGCAGGCGCGTGTCCATTTCGCGACCTCGGGCTGCACGATCATCCAGACCGGCGCCCAGTCTCCCCCACCCCGAATCGAACACGACGCTCGGCGAGCCGTGTCCGCTGCAGTAGAAATCTAGCCGCGTTCCTTCGGCGGTGATCAACCGACCCAGGCGCGAGTAGATCTCATCGCCCGGAGCGGCGACGTTGCGGCCTCCGAGAAGCAAGGTGAGCGAGACTGCGGCGGCGAGCGTGTATCGATCCGGCGTCAGGCCGCGTCTCCGAGCGAAAAGGCCAACCGTCAAGTGCGCTTCGCCCGAGCTCGCTTTCCCGCCGCCTTGTCCAGCAGTGCGAGCCCCTCTGCGCCCCGTCCGCGGCCGCGTGCAGCGCGCAGCTCGAAGCGAGTCTCCGCATCGAAGTCGGCCAACAAGATGGTGGTCATCTCTTCGATGAGTTTGGTCACGCTTACCTTGCGAGACTTTGCAACCAGCTTGAGGCGCGTCCGTTTCTCCTCCGGCAGCCGTATGATCAAAGCGCTCATGCTCGCTCCTTCAACAGTTGGGCGGGTGTAACCACCGATATGCTAACCGTTGGGAGCAAGTCGATGCGGTTTGCCAGTTGCTCGATACGAATATCGTCGTGCCTCAAAACCCACCCCGCGAACGCCGGACCCTTCGTTTCTCTTCTTATAGATCCATGTGCCGGGTGACCGGCGGCATCGGGTACTTGAGGCCGGTGGCGCAGTTGAACAGCACGACCTCGTCGGAGGGCGCGATGCGGCCGGTTTCGGCCGCGGCGAGATACGCGGCGTAGGTCGCGGCGCCCTCGGGTGAGAGCAGCAGTCCGTCGCGCGTGCCGACGTGCGCTCGCGCTTCCTCGATGCTGGCGTCGCTGACGGCGATCGCGAAGCCGCCGCTCTCGCGCAAGGCGTTGAGGATCAGAAAATCTCCGAGCGCGGCCGGAACGCGGATGCCTGCGGCGACAGTGTGGGCGTTCTCCCACGGGGCCGCCGTGGACGCGCCGGCGTCGAAGGCGCGCACGATGGGGGCGCAGCCCTCGGCCTGTACGGCGACGAGGCGTGGCAGCGGGCCGGAGATCCAGCCGAGCTCGCGGAGCTCGGCCCATGCCTTCCACATTCCGATGAGGCCGGTGCCGCCTCCGGTCGGATAGAAGACGACATCGGGAAGCCGCCAGTTGCCCTGGACCGCGAGCTCGAGGCCCATGGTCTTCTTGCCCTCGATGCGGTACGGCTCCTTGAGCGTGGACATGTCGAACCAGCCATATTCGGCCTTGCCGCGCTGAACCAGCTTGGCGCAGTCGTTGATGAGGCCGTTCACGCGCCAGACCGTGGCGCCCTGCAATGCGCACTCGCTCAGATTGATCTCCGGCGTGTCGTCGGGGCAGAAGCAGAAAGCCTCCATGCCCGCCGCCGCGGCGTACGCGGCCATGGCGGCGCCGGCATTGCCGTTGGTGGGAATCGCGACGCGCTTGACGCCGAACACGCCCGCCATCGACACGGCGAGGCAAAGCCCGCGGGCCTTGAACGATCCGGTCGGCAGCCGGCCTTCGTCCTTGACGAGCGGCGGCCGGAAGGCGGCCGGTCGACGGCTGCGCGCCAGCGGAATCAACGGTGTCTCGGGCTCGCCCAGGCTCACGGCATGCTCCGCATCCGGAACCGGAAGAAGCTCGTGCCAGCGCCACAGGCCGGGGGGACGTGCATCGATGCTCGCGCGCGGCACTTCGCGAGCGAGACCGGCCAGGTCGTAGCGCGCCAGCAGCGGCTTGTTCACGGCGGAGAGGCCCTGCAGCGTGCCGATGTCGTAGCGCTCGCCGGTCGCGCTGCACTCGAGATGGGTGGCGTAGCTATATCGCATCGGCTCGTCCTTTGATAGAAAGCGCCATGAAGCACCGCGAAGCGATCTCCAAGCTGCCGCAGCCGGCGCGCGAGATCGGGCGCTGGAGCATGTTAGCACTTGCCCTCAACAGCATCGTCGGCAGCGGGATCTTCGGGCTTCCCGCCGTGCTCGCGGGGCTGCTCGGAGGTCTCAGTGCTGCGGCCATGCTGCTCGGTGGCCTGGTCACGGCGGTGATAGTCGCCTGCTACGCCGAAGTCGCCTCGCAGTTCAACGCGAGCGGCGGCACTTATCTCTATCTGCAGTCCGCGTTCGGGCGGCTCGCGGGCATCGAGTCGGCCTGGTTGATGCTGCTCAGCCGGCTCACGGCGTGCGCGGGCAGCACCAACCTCGTGGTCGCTTACCTGGCCGAGTTCTGGCCCGCGGCGGAGCAGCCGGTGCCGCATCTTTGCCTGGTGACCGCGATCATCGGGACGCTTGCGCTGTTCAATCTGGTCGGCGTGGGAGCAGGCGCACGGCTCGGCAACGTCGCGGTAGCGGCCAAGCTCGGCGTGCTGGCGTTCGTGGTCGCGGTCGGCGCGTTGCATTTCGTGCACCACCCCGCGCTGCCGCCGGCGCCGGCCCACGTGGATGCCGGCCGATGGCTCGACGCCATGCTGCTGCTGCTGTTCGCGTACGGCGGCTACGAGGTGGCGGTCAATCCGATGGGGGAGGCGCGCAATCCGAAGCGCGACGCGCCGTTCGCGCTGCTGACGGCCCTCGCCGTCGTGACCCTGCTCTACAGCGCGCTCCAGACCATCGTGATGAGCGTACTGCCCGATGCGGCGCACAGCACGCGGCCGTTGGCGGACGTGGCGCGGATTCTGATGGGAGGCGCCGCCGCGGGCGTGGTGGCCGCGGGCGCGTTGGCCTCGGTCTACGGGTACTTGAGCGCGAACCTTCTGTCGGTACCGCGGCTGGTCTTCGCGCTCGCGGACCGCGGAGATTTTCCCGCCGTGTTCGCGCGCGTCCACCCCGTGTGGCGCACGCCCTACGTATCGATCCTCGCGTTTGCGGCGGCCGTGTGGGCCTGCGCGCTCGCCGAGGGCTTCGCCTGGAACATCACGCTGTCGGCCACCGCGCGGCTTTTGTATTACGGGGCGCTCTGCGCCGCCGTGCCCGTGCTGCGGGCGCGGCATCCCGATGCCACGAATTTCCGGATTCCCGGAGGAAGATTGCTGCCCTTGCTCGGTGTGCTCCTCTGTCTCGCGCTCGGCACGCGGGCCGATTACGGCAAGTCGCTGATCCTGGTCGGGACGCTCGCGGTTGGGCTTGCGAATTGGATTGCGGTGAGGCGAGGGCGCTGACGGCAGGCCGGGATCAGCCCGACGCCCGGATTGGCGCGATCGCGTCGCGAGATGGTCCAGGTACTAGCATGCTCAAGAGCCGCAGGTGCGCGCCATGGGGAGATCATGAAGGAGGGAGCCCCAGTGACAAGCTGCGACTTGATGTCATGCGTGCCGCTCCCTATGAGAATATGGAGTTGCGGGGCATTGATGGCGTTTGTAGGGGATGCGGAGCGGAGGAATCGTCATGCTGAGACAAACCGGAGTGGCAGCTTTGCTTGGCGTGCTTTGCATTCTGCTCGTGATGGCAGGTGCGCGAAACGCGAGCGCACGCTCGCAACTGCCCGATCCCTTGAACGCCGGCGTCGCCGAGAGGCTCTACCGGCTGGACTGCGGTCACTCACTCGCCAACGACGAATCGGTATGGACGCCCGGTGAGAACGTGGGGCGCAACATCGAGTTCTCATCCACCTGCTGGCTCATCAAGCACGGCGGTACGTGGCTGCTTTGGGACACCGGTGTTCCGGAAACGGCGCTCAACGATCCCCGGGGCTGGTCCACCCTGCCCAAACTGATCGTCTATCACCTCGACCGATCGCTGACGGATCAACTCGCGGAAATCGGCGTCAAGCCGGGCGACATCGGCCGTGTTGCGATATCGCACACGCACGGTGACCACATCGGCAACATGGCGTTGTTTCCGAGCGCGACGATCCTGATGCAGAAGGCCGAGTACGTCTGGATACATTCGCCCGACGGGCCGAACGACAACGTGAATCAACTGATGGCGCTGGCCCGCAAGCTCCTGGGCACGCCGAAGAACCTGCAGCTCATCGAGGGAGATGCCGACGTATTCGGCGACGGGAGCGTCACCCTGATCTCGACACCGGGACATACGCCCGGCCACCAGTCGCTGATGGTTCACCTCAAGAAGAGCGGCTTCATCGTGCTGTCCGGCGACGTCGCTCACTCGAAGGAGAATTTTGCCAAGGACATCGTTCCGTCCCTGAATACGAGCAAGCCCGAATCGATCGCCTCGATGGAAAGAGTCAGACGCCTGATCGCAACGTACAAGGCGACGCTGTTCATCAATCACGACAAGAGTCAGACGGACGGACTGAAGCTCCTTCCCGCGTTTTACGACTGAGGTTTGCCAGTGGGCGGCCCGCGCGGCTGCAGCCCGACGGGCCGACGATCGTGACGCGCGTCACATTTTGGAGATCGCCGGCGAGATTTAACCAAACATGGGACGCTCGACGAGGCCCGTGATGCGGGCATTTCCATAAGTTCGGGCGATGAAGATCCGGTCGAAGGTGATCGCGCTCGTCGCTTCGCTGTTCGTCGTCCTTGCAATCGTTGAGATCTACGTCAACGACCGGATTCTGCAGCCGAGTTTCACCGAGCTCGAGCTGGATGATGCCCACACGTCGGTGCGCCGCGTCAACTACGCGCTGGACCTGAGGCTCGCGGGCATCGGCGTGTCGGCGGCCGGATGGGGCAACTGGTCGGAAGCCTACGCGTTCGCGGAGGACCATAATCCGTCCTTCATCTCGACCAACATGTCGCCGACGACGCTGAAGCAGCTCAACGTCAGCCTGATGCTGCTCGTCGACATGGCCGGGAACGTGGTCCTGGCGGACAGCTTCGACCTCGCCGCGAATCGCCCGCTCGACGTCGACCTCGTTCATCTCAAGGCCCTGCCGCGAGATTTTCCCTGGCGCGCCAATCTGGCGGCGGGCAGCCCGGCAAAGGGTTTGCTGCGGACGAATCGAGGCGTGATGCTGCTGGCCGGGTCGCCCATTCTCGACGGCAACGAGGGAGGCCCGCCTCACGGCATGGCCATCCTGGGAAGACTGTTGTCCACGGAAGAAGTCGCGCAGATCGGCGCTCAGGCTCAATCCACGGTGGCGATGGAGCGTGACGGCGCCTTCGAAGGCGGGGATCGGACCGTGCAGACCCCGCAGTTGACCCAGGTCCATCGATCGTTCGATGACATCTACGGAAAGCCCGCGATCACCCTGCGCGTGGACGTACCGCGGAGGATCACGGCACGCGGCCGATCGGCGGTGACCTACGCATCCGCGTACCTGATCGGCACGGCCATCGTGGTGCTCGGCGTTCTCGTCGTGGTTCTGAATCGGCTGGTGCTCACCCCGCTCGCGCGCGTGACGCGGCACGCGGTGGGAATCGGCGAGGGAGGCGAGCTCGCGGCGCGGCTCGACTTCCAGGGTCATGATGAGATCGGCGTTCTCGCGCGGGAATTCGATCAAATGGTCGAGCGCCTGGCGCGGTCGCGGAGCCAGCTCGTCGAGCACCTGAGGGAGCTGGAGGCCGCCGCCCTGGAGACGACGCGGGCCAAGGAGGCGGCCGAGGCGGCGAATCGCGCCAAGAGCGAGTTCCTGGCGAACATGAGCCACGAGATCCGCACGCCGATGAACGGCGTGCTCGGCATGGCGGAGTTGCTGCTCGATACGCGCCTGGATGCGCGGCAGCGGGATTACGCGGAGACGATCCGCGACAGCGGTACGGCGCTGATCACCGTGATCAACGACATTCTGGACTTCTCCAAGGTGGAGGCGGGGAAGCTGGAGCTCGAGAACACGGACCTCAATCTGCGCGACGCGCTCGAGGACGTGGCCCGCCTGCTCGCGATCCAAGCCCATGCCAAGGACCTGGAGCTGACCGTGTCCATCGATCCCGCGCTGCCGTCCCGGGTGCGCGGCGACCCCGGGCGCCTCCGGCAGGTCATCCTCAATCTTGCCGGCAATGCGATCAAGTTCACGTCCAGGGGCGAGGTCTCCCTGGAGATCAAGCGCCTCGAGAGCGGTCCGACCGGAACCCGGGTGAGATGCGAAGTCCGCGACACGGGCATCGGCATCCCGGCCGAGCGGCTGGCGGCATTGTTCCAGCCGTTCTCGCAGGTGGACTCCTCGACCACCCGCCAATTCGGCGGCAGCGGCCTGGGCCTTTCGATCGTGAAGCGGCTGGTCGAGCTCATGGGCGGCGAGACCGGCGTGGAGAGCATTGAAGGCAAGGGGTCGCGCTTCTGGTTCACCGCGAGCTTCGGCGAGGCGGCGGAAGACACGCAGACGCTCCTCGAGGCGCAGCGCTCGTTGACCGGAAGCCGGGTACTGGTCGTCGACGACAACCTGACCAATCGCAAGATCCTGCTGGGACAGCTCCAGCTTTGCGGCGTCGATGCGCTCGCGACGGGATCCGCGGCCGATGCGCTCGCCGCGATCCGGCGGGCCAACGCGGCGGGCCGGCCGTTCGATGCGGCTCTGCTGGACCATCAGATGCCGGAATGCGACGGTGCGGACCTCGGCCGGCAGATCGTTCAGGATCCCGGCATGAGATCGACCCGACTCATCCTCCTGACCTCGTCGGGACAGCGCGGCGACGGCCGGATGTTCGGCGACATCGGCTTCGCGGGCTACCTGCTGAAGCCCGTCGGCCAGCGGGATCTGATGGCGTGCCTCGAGTTGACCCTGGCGAAATCCGCGGAGTCCTGGCACCTCAAGAGCCAGCCCATGATCACCGAGCAGGCGCTCGGGGCGAGGCGCTCCAACGGCCAACGCCAAATCCTGCTGGCCGAGGACAACATCGTCAACCAAAAGGTCGCGTCCAGGCTGCTGGAAAAGCTCGACTATGGCGTGAAGGTGGTCCCGGACGGCCAGGCGGCCGTCGAAGCGTGGCAAGGCGGAGGCGTAGACCTCATTTTGATGGATTGCCAGATGCCGGTGATGGACGGGTACGAGGCGACCCGCGAGATTCGCCGGCTCGAGCGCGGCTCTGCGCGGGTTCCGATCGTTGCATTGACCGCGAACGCCATGAAGGGGGACGAGGAGCGGTGCATCGCCGCCGGAATGGATGACTTCGTGTCCAAGCCCATCGATCTTCGCAAGCTCGCTGCGTGCCTGAGCCGATTTCTGCCATCAACCGGCGACGAGACTCAGTCTTCGTTGCCCTCGTCGAGCAGCAGATCTTCATAGAAAGCACTGAACGGCCGCGTCGGATGGCGGACTTGAATCTCGAGCACCCACAGATTCGGCGACGGCTGGAACCCGGCCTGCGCGAGCGAGCCCTTGTTCGGGTTTGCGATCTGGCTGAAATATTCTTTCGTGCCGGCGGGTCAACTGGGAGCCATCCATGCAGCGAGGAGCATCCGTGTCACGCCGTCCTTTCAGTGTCATCCGCTCTCTCTTCCTATGGCTCGTCCTGCTGGCAACGCCGCTCCACGCAGGTGTTCCAGGATCGACCTCGCCCGTGAACCTGGATGCGGCCGGCCTGGCGCTCGGCGGCTATGACCCGGTTGCCTACTTCGACACGGGCAAGCCGACGCATGGCCTGGCGAGCCTCGCGGCGTCCCATGGCGGTGCCCGGTATTTGTTTGCGACGAAGGCCCATCGGAAGGCCTTCCTCGCGATGCCGGCCAAGTATCTGCCGCAATTCGGCGGATTCTGTGCCGTGGGGACATCGGAGGGCGAGAAGGTCGACGTCGATCCTGAAACCGGCAAGGTCGTCGACGGCAAGCTGTATCTCAACAACAGCGCGAAGGTGCAGAAGATCTTCGAGGCCGACCCGGCGGGCACCATTTCCCGGGCGGAGCGAAACTGGCCGGCCGTGAAGCACAAGGCGTTGTGAGGCGGCGGCCGCGGCGGGCTGAGGCATGGCGCGCCAACGTCCGCATCCGGACGAGTATCATGCGCGGGCAGCGAAAGATTCCACCGTGAAACCTCAACGCCCGAGGAGCAGGCATGCGACTGTCAGATGAGCGCTTGGATGAGATCTTGGATCAGCTTCGTCTGGGGCGGGACGCCTCCGGCGCCACCGTGGAAGAATTGCTCAGCATCGCGGCGGAGCTGCGGCAGCTGCGCTTGCGCGTTTCGTCCCAGAGCCGCTCGGCGAGCGCACCGAAAGACACATCGGCGTCGCATTAGCGGTGCGCCCCGAGACGGATGCACCGTAGCACTCGATCGCCGTGCTGGCCGTCCAGGATGACGAGGACCCTGCTGAATCGTGCTACGGATCGCGCTTGCGACGGCGGCGCAGGCGCCAGCTGCGGACGCACAAGTTCAAGGCCATCCATCCGGCCGCCCCACCGAACGGCCACCCGACCGATGCGGGCCAGAGGATCGCGACGACGGCCGCTGCCGCACAGATGAGGGCGGTGGTCATGAGCGGGGCGCTCGATTCCTCGCCAAGCTCCCGGCGGTTGGTGAGTGCCGCGCTCATGTGGTTCGCGATGCGCAGGGCGCCGGCTGCGGCTCGGCTCGTACTGCCGCCGGCGAGCGGCACCCTCGGCGGCCGGGCGGTGCCGGACCGAATTTGTTCGCCGGGGCGATGGCGACGCGGCGCGAGCACGATCTCGGTGGCGTTCTGCAAGTCCCGCTCGAATTGGGCGGCGAGAAGGCGGGCGAACCCGGCATCCTCGACGGCAACGTCGACCTCGCAGTTGCCGAGCCAGCTCGATAGATTGAGGTTGGATGAGCCGACGCGGGCCCATTGGCCGTCCGCGACCGCCGTCTTTGCGTGCAACATCGAGCCGTTCCACTCGAATACCCGGATGCCGGCCTTCAGCAAAGGTCGATAACCGGCACGGGACATGCGGGCGACCGGAGGGATGTCGCTCGTGCCGGGGACCAGCAAGCGCACGTCGACCCCGTCGCGGGCCGCCGCGACGAGCGACTGCACGTACGGCGTAATTCCGACGAAGTACGCGTCTGAGAGCCACAGCGTGCCGCGCGCCATGGAGGCAATGAGCTGGTCCAGACGGTACACGCTGCCGCTTGCGGGTTGAGTGGCGATTACGCGCAGCGACACCGATCCGGCGGCGTTGCCTGAAGCTGCCGGTAATGCATCGAGGGCCGAGCCCGTCGAGCTCCAGCTTTGCGCGAAGGCACTCTCGAGCTCCGCCACCGCGGGCCCACGCACCGCAACACCGGTGTCGCGCCACGGCGGGATGCCGCGCTTCGCGTTGCCCAGCCACTTGGCACTGATGCATACGCCGGACAGCGAGCCGTACAGGCCGTCGACGACCAGCAACTTGCGGTGGTCCCGGCTTATCCAGCCCAAGGGCTGTCCAAACCTGGGAGGATTGAACGCCCTCACCCGGCCTCCCGCGGCACGCAACGGAGCCCAAAAGGCGCCGTGCGACTGGCCCAGGCAACCGAGCCAATCGATCACCACGGCAACCAGGATTCCGGCTCGCGCACGCTCGACCAACGCATCGCGAAACATCCGGCCGACTTCGTCATCCCTGATGATGTAGTTCTCCAGCAGGATATGCCGGCGTGCCCCGCGTATCTCGCGCAGCCACGCATCGAAGTGCGCCGGTCCGTCGATCAACAGCTCCAATGAGTTGCCGCCGATCAGCGGGGCGCCCGCGGCGCGGCTGAAGGCCTGCTCAGCCAAAAGGCGCAGAGGTCGGTTGGGAGGCGTCGCGGTGGCCGACATCGTCTCAGTGTAGTCGATGCACGCGCCGCGGCTCATCGGGCGGACATCCGGTGCGCGGACCCGCCCGATCGGAGAATGCAGCGGGCGGCAGCTCAGCCTTCGTTGGCCGGCACCACGCTGCGCCGTAGGATCGGCGTCGCGATCGACTCGTGGGTGGGATTTCCGTGCTCGATCGAGTCGACGGTCTGCGCGAGCGGGTGGCTCACCGCGCGAGTCTTGAAATCGACGCTGCCCGACTGATCCACCCGCACGATGCGGATGTCCTCGAGCGTCAGCGGCTGCCCGTGCACGAGCTTCTGATGCAGCCGCGGCATGACCACCCACGCGGTGCCCGCGGAGCCTTGCGCCATCCTGCCGATCCCGTCCGCGCCGATCAGCAGCGCGCTGCGCTCATCGATGCCGACGCCGAACACGTCGGCGCGCGGATGCTCTTGATCGAGGCGCGCGATGAACACGATCAGCCGGCCGAGCCGGCAGCGCCTGGAGAAGTGAGTGTCGGTGATCACGTTCTCGAGCCAGCGAAAGTGCAGGAAGTCCCCCTCCAGCGTCACTCCGGAGTCGAACGGGTCGGCGAGCGCGACCTTGGATTCCATGCTGCCGCCGTCGAGCGAGGTGTAGCTGTAGTGACCCAGGATCGCGAGGCCGGCGCTGCTGCCGCCGATCGGCCGCTTCGCGCGCACGTGGGCATTCAGGATCTCTTGGACGGGCGTGCCCTTCCAGTAGTTGACGTAGTTCGCCTGATCGCCGCCGGCCAGGAATATTCCGTCGGCGCCGCGCAGCGCCGCCAGCACGCGCGGGTCGTAGGAGGCCTCACGATGATGGAAAACGATGGTCTGCGCCGATGTGACCGGGCCCCATTCCTTCATGAACGACTCGCCGTAGTCGCCGCTTTGCGGATCGAAGCTGTCGTCGTGGACCGCGCGCAGAATGACGATGTGTCCGCCGCCGGCATGGCTCGCGATGGCGCGATACGCCGCATCGACGCTGCCGCCCCCGCCCATGAGCGCGAGCAGGAATTCGGTGTGCGCGGCGCGCGGTGAGCGCGGGTCGCCGGAGACGAAATAGTCGAAATTCTTGTCGCGGTAGTCGTGAGGCGCCGCTGAGGAGGACGCAGCCGAGGAGGCCGAGGGCACGGCGGCAGAGGACGACGCGGCGGAGGACGCAGCCGAGGAGGGCGCGGCGGGGGACGAAACGGCTGAGGGTGGCGCGGAAGTCCCTGCTGCCGCCAGGGCGCAGGTCGAGACTGTCATCAGCGACGCGATCGAGGCCGCGGTGAGCGCCGCGATCGAGGCAGAGGTGGGCACCACGATCGAGGCGCCGGCAAGCGCAACGGCGATGGCACGCCGAGCGAGAACGAAACGACCTGTCATCATTGCTAGATTCCTCGATGTTGCCGATTTCCGGGCTGCTACGCTGCGATCTCGCGGCCCTTCATGGTTTCCCTGAGTGCTCGGACGCTTAAGTGCTTGCCGCATCGATGCCGGCGTGCAAAAATTATCCAAGGCACCGATTTAGTGCAACTGCTCCAGCGAAAGCGCCGGGAGCGGGAGAACTACGCTCCGCACGCAGATCGGACCATAACTAGAACACTTTCGGGGATGATCATAATGCGCATAGTATCGATCGTGGCGGTCGCGGCAGCGCTTTTTCCGTGGGCCTACGCTGGGGCAGCCGCCGGTACGGACCAAAATGTTCCCTCGAGCTCGTCGGCCGACGTGACCTCGCTCGACACCGTGGTGGTCACGGGCTCGCGCATTCCCCGTGCCAGGGTGGAAGGGCCATCGCCGGTCACGGTCATCTCCTCGGAGGACATCAAGAACAACGGCTTTGCGACCGTTGCCGATCTCATGTCCTCCGTCACCCAGAACCTGGGCGAGCTCGACAACAACCAGAACACCGACGGGTTCTCGCCCGGCGCGCAGGCCGTCGACCTGCGCGGATTGGGGCCGAACCACACCCTGGTGCTCGTCAACGGCCGGCGCATCGCCGACTATCCCCAATCCTACGGCGGCAACAGCAACTTCACGGACATCTCGGCGATTCCCGCATCGCTCGTCGATCGGGTGGAGATCCTCGCGGGCAGCGCCTCGGCGATCTACGGATCGGATGCGATCTCCGGCGTGATCAACTTCATCATGAAGCAGAAGGCCGACGGAACCACCGTGGACTTTCGCGACGGCGCGGACCAGCACGGCGGCGGCGCCTCGCAGCGGCTCCAGATCACCAGCGGCTACTCGAACGACCGCTTCGAGTCCGTGTTCGGCCTGGAATTCTACTATTCGCGCCCGTTGTGGGCGTTCCAGCGCAGCTTCACCAACTCGCGCCAGGACAGCCCGGATCCCACCGCCCCGGCAAGCCCCGTATTCGTGCGCGAGGACGCGGACGACAACTATATCGACCCCGGTCAGGCGACCTGCAACAACCTGTCGTATCTGGATCGGCACTCGGTCGCGTATCAGTACCGGGAGAACTACGGCAATTTCTGCGGCAGCTACCGCGACGTGGGCTACGGCACCCTCGAGAACGGCCGCAAGCAGCTCAGCCTCTATGAGTCGGCGACCTACAAGATCAACGACAGCATGAGCCTGTTCATGGATCTGCAGGGTGCCTACTCGCACCAGATCAGCTACAACACGCCGCTCGAGTGGGAGAACAGCTACAAGCTGAACGGGGATTCGAGCCCGATCCCGTTCTACAACCTCGCGACCGGCCAGGTCGAGCAGTGGCAGCGCCGCTATTTCACCCTCGAGGAGAACGGCGGGCTCGATGCCGGCGAGATCCAAATGGTCGACAGCTCGCTCGCGATCAACACCGGCGTCAGAGGCGCGTTCGGCCAGTCCGCGTGGAGCTACGAGGCGCTGCTCACCTACGCGCAGAATCGCCTGGAGAACAAGGAGCCGGCGCTGATCGCGGCGAAGGCGCAGGCGCTCTATCTCGGACAGCCGATGGGCACCGATCCGGTCAGCGGCTATACCGAGTACGACGCTCCGATCAGCCGTCTGTACACGCCGCTCACGGTCGACCAGTTCCGCTCGATCACCCAGGACTCGGTGGACAACGACGTGAGCCGCACGGACAACGTCACCTTCACCGTGAACAACGGCTCGCTGGCGCAGCTCCCTGCGGGGCCGATCGGCTTCGCCGGGGTCGGCGAATGGGGCACCCAGTACTACGGGCTCAAGCCCGACCCGTTGTCGCTGGACGGCAGCTACTACGGCCTGCACAACACGGGCGCGGTCGGCTCGCGCAACCACTATGGAGCCGGCGCGGAATTCCGGGTGCCGGTGTTCAGCCAGCTCAACCTGACGGCCGCCGGACGCTACGACAGCTACCGCTACAGCGGCACGAGCGCGGGGAAGTTCACCTACAACGCGGGCATCGAATATCGGCCGATCTCCACCCTGCTGCTGCGCGGCTCGGTGGGCACGGGCTTCCGGGCGCCGGATCTGTCTTATCTCTATGCCGGCTTGAGCGGCTCGAGCTCGGACGGCACGGATTATTATCTCTGCCGGCGCGACGAGCCCTCCAGCGGCCCCGACTATTTCGACAACTGCAGCAACGGCGACGTGGACTTCAACGGCCGCAGCCACGGCAGCACGCAGCTCAAGGACGAGACCAGCACCTCCTTCACCTACGGATTCGTCTTCGCGCCCATCAAGTCCGTGACGGTCGCGATGGACTACTACAAGATCACGTTGCGGAACGAGGTCGAATACCAGTCGAGCGACACGATCCTGCGCGAGGAGGCCGATTGCCGGCTCGGCAAGACCCTCGGCGGCGCGCCGGTGGACGCGAATTCGACGCTCTGCCAGGAAGTGGAGGGCCAGGTGGTGAGAAACTCGCCCACCGCGTTCTCCAACCCCTCGGCGATCACGTCCGTGCTGGTGCTGCCCATCAACGCGGCGCTCGAGGAGACCTCGGGTGTCGACCTGAGCGCGCACTGGCGGATCGACGCCAACCGTCTCGGCTTCTTCGACTTCAACGCCGGGTTCACCGACGTGCTGACGCACACGGTGCAGCTCTTCCCGGGGGATCCCGTCGACAACGAATTGACGGATTGGTACAACTACGTGATCCCGCGCAACAAGGCGACCTATTCGGGCGCGTGGACCATCGGCCCGGTCACGACCACGGTACACGGCTCGCGCATCGGCGGATTGCCGAACTACGACGGCACGCAGCGCCTGGGTGCGACCTCGGTCTACAACGCGTCGGTCAACTACCGCTTCGCACCGCGCGCCACGTTCACGTTCGTCGTCGACAATCTGTTCGACACCAACCCCTACCGGGACAGCACCTGGACGAGCTATCCGTACTATCCCACCGCCTGGTTCAGCCCGGTGGGGCGCGCCTTCTTTGCGGAGATCAACGTCAAGATCGGGGGCAGCGAGCCCTGAGCACGCGCTGCCGGCCCCGAGAGCCCGCGCATTGAAATCGAAACCCACGAGTGATAAGAAGCTGGCACCCCACTCGTGCAATCCATCCTATGTGCAGAATAAATCCGGCCTTGCTCCTGATTCTCGCCGCGTGGCTGCCGCTCGGATGCCCTAAGGCCGCCGAGGCGCCGGGCTCGCTTCCGGACGATGCGCACAAGGCGCTGGCGGTCGAGAACGGCCGGCTCACGGTGCCGGGCCTCGAGCACGCGGTGCACGTGCTGCGCGATCGTTGGGGCGTGGCGCACATCCGGGCCGAGTCGCAGCACGATCTCTTTTTCGCGCAAGGCTTCATCGCCGCCCAGGACCGCCTGTTCCAGATGGAAGTCTGGAAGCGCGCGGGGCAGGGGCGCCTCGCGGAGATACTGGGGCCGTCGGCCGTCGCCCGCGACGTGAGCGCACGCGAGCTCGCCTATCGAGGAGACATGGCCGCGGAGTATGGCAGCTATGCCTCCGACACCCGTGAGATCCTCGAGGCGTTCACCCAGGGCATCAACGCCTACATCCGTGGGCTCACCGCTCCCGGCGGGCCGGGTCTGCCGGTCGAATTCAAGCTCGCGGGCTTCGCGCCCGAGCCCTGGCAGCCGAAGGACTGCCTGAATCGGATGGCCGCGTTCTCGATGACGGGCAATGCGGCGAACGAGCTTCACTATGCGCAGGCGCTGACGGAGCTCGGCGCGGGCAAGACGGCCAAGATCCTGGACTTCGACCCTCCCGTGGCGCTCGATCCGGATCCGCGGCTGGATCTCGCCGGTCTCACGCCGGATCTGATGAAGGACTTCATCGGGAGCGATCAGAGGATCGCGTTTCCGGCCCGGCCCATCGAGGGCAGCAACAACTGGACCATCTCCGGCTCACGCACCGACACGGGCAAGCCGCTGCTCGCGAACGATCCGCATCGCGTGCTCGCGCTGCCGTCGCTCCGGTACATGGTGCATCTGACGGCCCCGGGCTGGAACGTGATCGGCGCGGGCGAGCCGGGACTGCCCGGCGTCGCGCTCGGCCACAACGAGCAGATCGCGTGGGGCTTCACGATCTTCGGGCTCGACCAGCAAGACCTCTACGTGGAGGAGCTGAACGCCGCCAACCCGCTGCAGTACAAGTCGCGCAACGGCTGGAAGGTCATGACCGTCGAGCACGAGACCATCCGCATCGCGGGTGCGCCCGAGCGGAAGGTCGACCTGCGATTCACCGAGCACGGACCCGTCGTGTGGGCGGACGGCACCCGCGCCCTGGCCTTGCGCTGGGTGGGGAGCGAGCCCGGCACGGCCGGATATCTCGCCTCGCTGTCGGTCGACCGGGCGCAGAACTGGGATCAGTTCGAATCCGCGGTCGCGCGCTGGAAGGTGCCCTCCGAGAACATCGTTTACGCGGATCGCTCCGGGAACATCGGGGAGCATTCGGTCGGGCTCGCGCCCATACGGCGCTGGAGCGGCCTCCTGCCGGTTCCCGGCGGCGGCAGCCGCGAGTGGGCCGGTTTCATTCCAACCCGGGAGCTGCCGCACTTCTTCAATCCCGCGGCCGGCTACGTGGCGACGGCGAATCACAAGATGATCCCCGACGGCTATCCGTATCGCGTCGGGTACGAATGGGACCCCGGCTACCGGTTCGCGCGCATCAAGGCGTTCATCGAGGGTCATACCGGCGGCGACCGCAAGCTGTCGATGGCGGACCTGCAGGCGTTGCAGAGCGACGTGATCTCGCTCCCGGCGATGGAGTTTCAACGGCTGCTGCGGTCCACCGCGCTGGGCGCAGATGCTTCCCTGCGCGCGTTCCTGGCGTGGAACGGCGAGCTCGCCCGCGACTCCAGCGAGGCGGCGCTGTACGAGATGTGGCTGCGGGATCTCACCCGCGCGCTCGGAACCGAGGTATCGCCGCGATTCGCCGATCACTACCGGGATCTGCCGCCAAACACGGTGTTGCGCATGATGGGGCACCCCGACCCGGAGATCTTCGGGCCGAATCCCGCCGCGCGGCGCGATCAGCTGCTGCGCGAAACGCTGGGGTCGGCACGGGAGGGACTGCAGAAGCAGCTCGGGCCGGATCCGGCACGGTGGCGCTGGGGGCTCCTGCATCGAATCCACTTTCGGCATGCGCTCGATGAGCGCACGCCGGATGCGAAGAGCGTGCTCGACATCGCGCCGCTGCCGCGCCCGGGCGACGGCTACACGGTGAATGCCACCGGAGCTCCCGAGAGCTCGTGGGATCAGGTCGCGGGCGCGAGCTATCGGGAGATCATCGATCTCGGCGATTGGGACCGGTCCGTTGCCGTCAACTCGCCGGGACAGAGCGGGCAGCCTGGAAGCCCCCATTACCAGGACCTCGCGCCGCTCTGGGACGCCGGTCATTACTTTCCACTCGCGTACTCCACCGGCGCGGTGGCGAGCGGCAAGGTCAGCGAGCTGGTGCTCGAGCCGGGATCTCGCGCCGAACACTAGGGAAGCTCTGCACGGAGCGCGGTGTGAGCAGGATCGACTGCGCGGGCGGCGGCGTTTTCGACCACCTCGCGACCCGGGCAGCATTGCACCGGCGCGAAGCGCGAATTTGCCCGGTGGGGAGCGCGGGTGTATGGTCCCGCGCCAACGACCTATCGAACAATTCCTCAATCCAGGCTCGTCGACCTTCACTGGTATGCGCGTGCTGGAACGGTCGTATGGATCGAAAGACACATCAATAAAAGGGATATCACATGAAATCGAGTGCTCTTCGCAGAATCACCGCCGCAGCTTGCCTGCTGGGTGCGATCGGGGTCGGAGCCGCGCCCGCGGGTGCGCAGTCGGGCGACGTGAAGGAAAAACCGGCGATCTATACCTACGTGTCCAACTGGGCGATTCCGCGCGCGCGATGGGAAGATATGGACAAGGCCACCGGCGCCACGCAGAAGGTTCTGGACGCCGAGATCGCCAACGGCACGATCCTCGCGTACGGCGACGGCACGACGCTGGTTCACGACGCCGAGGGCGCGACTCACGATGGCTGGTGGGTGGCCACGTCGATGGCGGGGGCGCTGAACGCCCTCGAGCAGATGTACAAGACCAAGAATTCGACGACTCCGGTGCTCGCGAGCGCGACCAAGCATTGGGACGACATCTACATCAGCCGCTACTACGGCTGGAAATCCGGCACCGTGAAGGGCGGCTACGTGCACGGGGCCGTCTACAGCCTGAAGCCCGATGCCCCGGACGATGCGGTCGGCGTGCTCAGCAAGAGCTTCATCGTGCCGCTGTTCGAGAAGCTGATCGCGGAGGGCTCCGTGCAGGCTTATCAGGTCGCCACCCAGAGCATCCACACGCAGAACCCGGGACTGTTCTTCGTGTTCTTCATCACGCCGAACGCGGAAGGCATGGACAAGGTCGATGCGGCGTTGGGCGCCGCCATCGGCGCCAACCCGTTGGCCGGTCCGGCGCTCGGCTCCATGGTGGACTCCGCCGTGCACCGCGACTCGCTCGGCCGGGAGAGCGCGACGTTCAAGTAGGCGCGAAGCCGCTTGGCGTGCCGGTATCGGCACGCCAAGCCGGCACTGCGGGGACGCTCGTTGAATTCGCCAAAGGCGGCGACCGTGCGATAAGTTCGGCCTGCCCGGGCCCACGGCGCGTTGATATATAATATTCCTTCGCCTCGGGGGAGGCGGGCTTCAAGGGAGTCTCATGTCTCAGAATCGAATCAAGAGCGCCGTGGCCGCTTGCCTGTCGCTTGCCGGCGGAACGCTCGCTCAAGTTGCCATCGCTCAGCAGTCTCATTCCGACTC
This sequence comes from Steroidobacteraceae bacterium, assembly GCA_036272295.1. Taxonomy (GTDB): domain Bacteria; phylum Pseudomonadota; class Gammaproteobacteria; order Steroidobacterales; family Steroidobacteraceae; genus Bog-1198. The sequence goes on along the minus strand of DATAYZ010000133.1, from coordinate 28,509 downwards.
GGGGCAGCTCGAGGAGATCGTCGTCACCGCGGAAAAGCGCGAGAGCACCGTGCAGACGACGCCGATCAGCTTGACGGCGGTGTCCGGCGCCGACATCCAGGATCGCGGGCTCACGGACCTCGGCAACCTGGTGCAGTCGGTGCCCGGCGTGTCCATGCGCACGAGCGGACCCGGCATGGGGGAGTTCGAGATGCGCGGCGTCTCCTCGACCGGCGGCAACTCGCCCACGGTCGGCTTCTACTACGACGACACACCGCTGACGGCGCCTTCGGCGTCCAACGAGGGCAAGATCGTCATCTCTCCGGCGCTCTATGATCTGGCGCGGGTCGAGGTGCTGCGCGGGCCGCAGGGAACCCTGTACGGATCGGGCTCCATGGGCGGAACCATCAAGGTGGTCCCGAACGCCCCGAACCCCGACGCGTTCGACGCCTCGGCCGAGACGACTTTCGCGGACACCGACCACGGCGGCTTCGATCACGCCGAGAACGCAATGGTCAACCTGCCGTTTGCCGGCGGCATGGCGGCACTGCGCGTGGTGGGATCTTACTCGCATGACGCGGGCTGGGTCGATCGGGTGGTGATCGCTCCCGGACAGTTTCCGGCTGCAAACGGCACGGTTCGCGGCAACGTGCTCGCGGCGCCCGTCGCGGCCGATTACCACGACGTCAACGACGTCGACCGCACGACGGTGCGGATCAGCGCGGTGATCAAGCCCATGGACGGATTGAGCATCACGCCGTCCTTCTTCTACCAGAAGCTGGCCGCGGGCGGCTTGCCGTACATCGACAGCGACCCCGGCACCGACGCGCACTACCAGCCCTTCGACGTTTCCGAGGACTATCGCGACGAGTTCAAGCTCGGTGCCTTGACGGTGAAGTACACGACGCCCGTGCTGGAGCTGAGCTCGAGCACGTCTTATTGGTCGAGGAATGAGCCGCTCAATCAGGATACTGCGGAGTCCTGGACGACGGGTCTCGGCCTGACGGGATACACCCCCGCGCAAGGCGGCATCGGCGCGGCCTCGGCGATCGAGTACAACCCGACGCACCAGACCACGGAGGAGCTGCGCGTGTCCTCGGTGGGCGACGCCAATCCAAAGTGGCTCGTGGGCTACTTCTACGAGGATTTTCATTCGTCGTGGAACATCGTGTTCCCGTCGCAGAACGGCGCGGCGGTCTACGGCTCGAACAACCTGTTCAGCTACTTCAGCCCGATGCCGATCTACCAGCAGTCGGTGTTCGGCGAGGTCACCTACAACGTGACCGATCCCTTCGCCATCACCATCGGCGCACGGCGCTACCACTACAACGCCCCGGTCAACATCGACCAGTATGGCGCGCTCACCGCGACCGTGGTCACCTCGACGGTGGAGAAGGACCAGGGCGTCACGCCGAAGGTCTCGCTGTCCTATGACTTCACCAAGGACTTGATGGTGTACGCGACGGCGTCCAAGGGATTCCGCCCGGGCGGCGGCACGGGACCGGTGCCGACCTCGGGACCCTTGACCTGCGAAGCCCAGCTCCAGCAGGAATACGGCAGCTCCTCGTTCGTCTCGGGACCGATCTCGTTCCAGTCGGACAACGTCTGGAGCTACGAGGTCGGCGAGAAGCTGCGGTTGGCCGACAACCGCGTGACCATCAACGGCTCGATGTACTTCGAGAAATGGAACGGCGTCCAGCAGGCCAACTCCCTGTCGTCCTGCGGCTATACCTACACGGCCAACGCCGGAAATGCGCACGTGCGCGGCGCGGAGCTCGAGATCCAGGCGATCGTGGTTCACGATCTCACGGTGTCGGCGAACGCGGCGTACTCGCACGCGGCCATGGTGAGCACCACGCTCATCAATGCCGGCTTCGATCCGGGGACGCCGATCCAGCAGGTGCCGCAGTGGACCTCGTCGGAGTCGATCGCGTATCGGCACGGGTTGACGGATCAGCTCGCCGTCATCGCGCGGGCGGACAACACCTACGTGGGCAGCCGGACGGATGCCACCTTCGGGATCAACCAGCTGGCTGCGTATGATCTGGCCAACGTTCGCGCCGGAATCGACTCAGGGCGCTGGTCGGCCGTTCTGTTCGTGAACAACGTGGCGGACAAGCGCGTGCTCCTCAACAACATCGTGCAGGACGCGGTGAACGTGCCGACTTTCAACCGCATTGCGGTGAGCCAGCCGCGCACGGCGGGCATCGACCTCAACTACAAGTTCGGGAAGTAAGCGACGGGCGCGGCGTTGCCGAAAGGGCGGCGCCGCGCTCTTTTTTGCCAAAATTGAAATGTCAATACAGCGTATTGACAATGCAAGCGATGACCGGCATCATTTCAGGATGCCGCTGAACGCCAAGTCTGCCCAACTCCAGATCCGCGTTTCGACCCAAGAAAAGGCGGCGATTCGGCGCTCGGCCAAGGAAGCCGGGCTCGATATATCGAGCTACGTGCTGCAGTGCCTCCTGCCGCCGTCGCGCTTGCGCTTCCAAGACCTTTGCGAGGCTTGTACGGCTGCGTCGGACGCGAGCTTCGCGCTCGCGGAGCTGAACGGCTTTCTTTCCCGCATGGCGGCAGGGGAGTTGCGCGATGCCGTCGAGCCGGCTCCCGGCACCGCGCTGACGCCGTTTCTCGCCAACTACATCTCGGCCATGGTGGAAGCCGCCTGCGAGCTGCACGCGATCATTCCACCGCGCTGGACCGCAGCCGTTCCGCCTCTCGAGAATCCCTATTTCGGCAGCAACCTGATTTCACTGCGGCTGTATCTCTTGAGTCATTCGCCGCCCCCGTTCAGACGACGCAACATCTTCATCGATGCCGGCATTGGCACGAGGGTCTGAGTTCTGCCGCCGCTGACGGCAGCAAGCCTGCGACGACTCTTCGATCTTCTGAACGAAGAGCTTCGACAGGCCGACACCCAGGGCGAGCTGTTTCTGGTCGGCGGCGCGGTAATGTGTCTCGCCTACGCGGCGCGGGCGTCGACGCAGGACGTCGATGCTCTGTTTCGGCCCCCGGCGGAAATTCGCAAAGCGGCCGCGCGCGTAGCAACTCGGGCACGTGTGCCTGCGGACTGGCTCAATGACGCGGTGAAAGGTTATCTGAGCCCGCACGGAGAGTTCGCGGAATTTCTGGCGCTCGATCATCTCAGAGTCATGGTCGCGCAGCCTGACTATCTCCTCGCGATGAAATGCCTATCCATGAGGATCGGCGCGGAATCGCACGACGAGGCCGATGTGCGCTACTTGCTGCGGCATCTCGACATCCGATCTCCCGATCAAGCGCTCGCGATGATCTCCAAGTTTTATCCCTTGGACCGCTTTCCGCAAAAGACGCTCTACGCGCTGGGAGAGCTGCTGCCGCCGCCGTAGGCCGCAAGAGGAGCCGCGTGCTTCACAGCGCCACGCTCGCGCGCGCGGCAAGCCGGATCAAGACGCTGCGCAGCGCCAGCGCCGCGCCGGCGCCGACCGCCATTGCCGCCGCGATGCCCGCGAAGGTCGCGGCGTAGCCCGCGGTATCGACCCAGGCGCCGGTCACGCCCGAGAGATAGCCGCCGAGGCCCAGGGTCATGAGATACCAGGCCCCCATGGTCATCGAGGCATAACCTGCGGGAGCGGCCCGCGAGACGAAGCCGTAGGTCGCGGTCCAGGCGACGATCTCGCCGCATCCGAGCAGCGACACGCCGAGAAACGGCATCCCGATGGATACGCGCTCGCCGCGCGCGGCCATCCGTGCCGCGGCGTACATGAGCCCGTTGCCGAGCATCGCCATGATGAGGGCAAAGAAGAATTTCCAAACGATGTCGACGTGGCGGCCGCGGGCCGCGAGCTTCACCCACAGCACCGCGAGCAGCGGCGCGACGGCGATGACCACGACGGCGTTGATGGACGAGAACCATGCCACCGGCACGACGAAGCCGCCGAGCGAGCGATCGACGGATCGCTCGATGAACAGCGACCAGCTGCCGTACATCTGAAACCAGCCGGTGCTGAATATGCACATGAGCCCCGAGAGCAGCAGCACCAGCACGACGCGCCTGCGGGTCTCGGCGGGATCCGCGCGAGGAGGTGCCGGCACGCTGCCCGCGGCCGAGCCGACCGCCTCGCTCCGCTCGCCGATGCCGCGGAGCCAGCGAGGCCCGAGACCCAGATACAGACCGAGCGCCACGGCCATGCCGACCGCGCCGAGCGCGAAACCCGCCGCCCAGCCGTAATGCTCGGACATGAGGCCGACGGATATGCCGGAGAGCATGGCTCCCACCGAGATGCCGAGATAGTAGTAGGCGAACGCTCCTTCGCGCCGCGGGTCGTCGGACCGGAAGGTCTCGCCGCACAGAACCACCAGGGTCGACTTCATCAGGGCGTTGCCGACGATCAGCAAGAACAGCGCGGCATAGAATCCGAAGGCGCCGAGCGTATAAGCCTGGCTCAGCCAGGCGGCCCCCTGTGCCGGGTCGAGCGCGCTTCCGTGCGCGGCGATCGCCGCGGAGATTTGCGGGGTCCGGGCGATCTCGCCGAGCGGCGCTCCGAGGGAGCGCAGGGCCGGAAGCAGCGGCGCTCCGCGCCACAGCCCGAGAAGCCAGGGGAGATAGGCCGGGGAGGCGGTGAGGGCTTGTCCCACCAGCATGCAGCTTGCGCCCATGGCCACGGCACGGCGGCGTCCGAGGAACCGATCGGCGAGGAAGCCGCCCAGCGCGGGCAGGGCATACATCGCGCCGGAGTAGACGCCGACGAGCGAAAGGGCCGGAGCCGACGACCAACCGAACCCGCCTCGCGCGACGGTCCCGGTCAGGAACAGAACGAGGATGGCGAGCATTCCATAGAAGCTGAAGCGCTCCCAGAACTCGACGCCGATGATGAGCCACGCGCCGCGCGGATAACCCAGGAAACCGCCCGATCGAGCCGCGCTCATCCGGTCTATGCGGCCGACGCGCCGCCGGGCGGGGTGGGTGCATCCGCGCGGCCCGCCGCCCGCGACAGGCGCGCGGCTTCGGCGACGAGAGAGGTCCGATCGATCTTGTGCGTGCCCGAGACGGGGATCTGATCGCGGAACTCGACCAGGCGCGGATGCGCGTAGGCCGTGCCGTGCTCGAGCGCGTACTGCTTGATCGATTCGGCGGTCGGATGCGTGCCGGGACGGGGGACGATGAAGGCCACGGGAATCTGCCCTTTGATGTCGTCCGGGGCGGGCACGACGACGGCTTGGGCCACGTCGGGATGGTGCTCGAGCAGCTTTTCCACCTCGCCGGGGTAGATGTTCTCGCCGCCGCAGACGAACATGTCGTCGGCGCGGCCGACGAAGTAGAAAAAGCCGTTGGCGTCGCGCCGCATGATGTCGCCGGTCACGTACCAGCCGCCGCGCATCTTCTCGGCGGTCACCTGCGGAAGGTTGAGATATCCGCTCATGAGCGCGGGCGTGCGCAGGGCGAGCACGCCCTGGTCGCCCGAGCCGTCGAGGAACCGCCACTCGATGCTCGAGAGCGGATGGCCGAGCGACAGCGGCGGCGTCGGCAGCCCGCCGGGGTGCGGGCCGAAGACGGACGGGCCCGCCTCCGTGGTGCCGAAGCCGTTCGCGACCGCAGCGTTCGGAAAGAGCGCCTCGATGCGGCGGAGCAGGGCGTCGGTCAAGGGGGCAGACCCGATCGACACGTCGCGCACGCTGGAGAGGTCGAGCTCCGCGATGAGGTCGCGCTCGCGCAGCATCATCGCGAACATGGTCGGGATGCCCGAGAGGAGCGTGCACCGCTGCGCCGCGACCGTGCGCAGATAGGAGCGCGCCTCGAAGCGCGGCAGCGAGACGATCGTGATGCGATTGGAGAGCGCAACGCTCGAGAAGAACAACCCGTTCATGTGATAGAGGGGCGCCACGACCAGCGTGCGCTCGCGCGGGGTCGTCGCATCGAGCCGCTCGCAGTAATGAGCGAGCGCCCAGAGCTGGCCGCGATGGGACAGCGGAACGCCCTTCGGCAGGCCCGTGGAGCCGGAGGTGTACAGGATCTCCGCGAGGTCGTCGTCCCCGGGAACGAACGTGGGGAGGGTGCCGGGGTCGAGGAAGTCCTCGAATTCACGGCCGTCCGCGCGATCGAAGGAGACGGTGGAGACGCCGGCGGGCACGTGGGGCGCGCGCTCGGCGTCCACGAACGCAAAGCCGATGCCGCTGTCCCGAAAGATGTGGGCGATGGTCGTGCCCGCGAGCCTGAAGTTGATGGGCACGGCGATGGCACCCATGCGCATGATGCCGAGGTACGTGGCGATGAATTCCAGGCGGTTCTCGGCGAGTATTCCCACGCGCGCACCGACTCCGAGGCCCCGGCGCACGAGGCCCCGCGCCACGGCGAGGATGCGCCGATCCAGCTCCTGGGCGGTGACCTCGAGCGGCCGATCGGGCCGGCGCAGATCGAGGTAGGCCGGCCGCTCGCCGAGCGCCGGCAGGCGGAGGATCTCGCCCAGATTGACGAGATCAGTCATCCGGGTTTCCTCATGGCGTCAGCACGACCTTGCCGAACACCTCGCGGTCCTCGAGCAACCGCTCGCCTTCGGCCGTCTCCTCGATGGGCAGCACTCGATCGATGACCGGCGCGAGCCGCCGCTCGGCGATCAAGTCGAGCAGCGCGCGAAGGTCCTCCTTCGACCACCCGTTCGAGCCGATCAAGGTCTGCTCGTAGGTCCACCAGTAGCGGGCGTCGATCGGGGTCTCGAAGCCTGCGGTGGCGCCGCAACAGAGGATCCGCCCCCCGAGCTTGACGCACCTCTGCGTGGGCACCATGGTGTCCCCGCCGGTGAAGTTGACCGCAACGTCCACGCCGCCGGAGCCCGTGACCCGCGGCTTGCCGTACAACTCCTTGATGGCGTCGAAGAACGGGCGCTCGAGGTAGTTCACCACGTGATCGGCTCCGATCTCGCGCAGGCGTGCCAGCTTCCGGTCGCTGCCCGCGCAGGCGACGACCTCGGCTCCGGCGATCCTGGCGAGCTGGACGCATGCAACACCGACTCCGCCGCTGGCGCCGAGCACGAGGATTCGCTCCCCGGCGGCGAGGTGTCCGCGCGTGAAGAGCATCCGGTAGGCCGTGCCATACGCGAGGGGCAGCGCCGCCGCTTGCTCGAAGCTGACGGAGGGCGGTATCTCGAGCAGCATCGACTGGCTGACGGCAATCCGCTCCGCCCGGCCGCCGGGGAGGGTCTCGCCGAGCATGCCGAAGCGGTCGGGGTCGCGCAGCACCGGGTCCACTAGCACGCGCTTGCCCACCCAGGACGGGTCTGCCTGGGAGCCGGCCGCGACGACCGTGCCCGCGATATCCGAGCCCGCGATGACCGGGAGCGAGATACGCACGCCCGGCATGCCGCGGCGGGTGAAGATGTCATGGTAGTTCACAGAGGTCGCCGCGACGCGAATCAGCACGTCCGATTCGCCGGGCACGGGCTCCGGTACGTCGTCGCGCAATTGCAGCGTCTCGCGGCCGCCGTGCGCCGTCGTCAGCATCGCTCTCATGGTGTCGGTGCCGGGGGCGACCGGGGGCTCGAAGCCTGCAATCCGGTCATATGCTTATGAGCGTACGATTGTTGTCTATAGCCACGGAATCGATTAAATCCTATCCGTAGGGAGCCGGCCATCCGATCCGAAGCATAAATACTGCAATCGGACGGCCCGGGCAGGGGAATCATGTGAGTGAACCAGCGTTGAGCGTCAAGGGCATCGACCATCTGATCGTGATGGCTCGCGATCTGGATCGGTCGGAGCGCGCATGGGCCGACTTGGGCTTCATCCTGACGCCCCGCGGCTTTCATCAGACCGGGGGTACGGCCAACCACCTCATCATGCTGGATCGGACCTACGTCGAGCTCCTGGGACTGGCCGATCCGGCGGCCGTCTCCCCGTATCGGAGCCTGATCGAGGAGGCACCGGGCGCCGCGGGCATTGCGTTCCGCGGGTCGGCGGATGAGACCCACGCTTTCTGGCGAGCCCAGGGTCTGCGCCCCGAGGCTCCCAGCGAGCTGGCAAGGCCCGTCAAGGTCGGCGGCCGGAGCGAGCAGGCGCGCTTTCGGCTCGCGATGCTGGAGCGCTCCGCCGAGCTGCCGTTCATTCTCTTTTGCTGCCAGCACCTGACGCCGCAATTCGTGTGGCCGGCGGATGCGCGGCCGCACCCCAACGGCGCGAGAAGCCTGCAAGAAGTGCTGGTCATCGTCGATGGCCCGGACATCCAATCCCAGTTCGAGCGCATCACCGGCCGGCCGGCGTCGCGGACGGCGGAGGGTGAGGCGACCCTGCCGCTCGCCGACTCGCGCATCTCGTTCCTGTCCGAGGCGGCATTCGAGCGCCGATTCGGTCCGGGCGCGAGTCCCGCGCGGCGGGCGAGGCCCCTTCTGGCGGGCTTCGGGCTGGCGTCGTCGAATTTGGAGCAGGCGCGCCGATTCGCACAGGCCGCCGGCTGGGCGACCCGGGCCACCGACCGCGGGTTCGCGGCGTATGGCAGCACCGACGGCGTGGTGATCGAATGGACCCCGTGACCTCCAACGCCGACGACGTGCTCGTCGCGCGCCAGCCCATCGTCGGCATGCTTCAGCACGATGCCGAAAGGGTCTTGGGTGAGATGCTCGGCGCAGGGTCGGCGGCCACCTCCATCGAAGTCGTGCCGGCGGCGCGCTGGGCCGCGGCGGGCGTCCGGCATTACCTCTGCGACACGGAAGGGCACGGATACTGGGACTTCTACAAGCCATGGACCGCTCTGATGCTCTCCGTGACCGAGGCCACGTATCGGCGCGATACCTGGGTGCGCGTCGAAGGCGCGGACTATTTCAAGCTTCGGATCCTGCTCTCGGGCACGCTGCGCGCCCGTTCGGGGGAGATCATTGCGCGAGCCCCGGGGGCGGTCATGTACGTGTCGCCGGGCGAAAGCAGCGAGGGCTACACCATCGCCGCAGGCGAGCCGACCCGCATGGTCGTCCTGCATTGCCGGCCCAACCTGCTGACCCAGGTGCTGGGGTTAGATTTGCCGGACATTCCGCAGCCGCTCGAGGCGCTCTTCGTCCCCGGCCGCGCGGCCGCCCATCATCGCCTCGCACCCGGTCCCGAGGTGATCGACATCGCGCGCCGCATCGTCGAGACGCGGCACACGCTGTCCCGCGCGCTGCGCGACCGGTATCTGCAAACCTTGAGCGTCGAGCTCCTGCTGCAGACGCTCGGGATCCTCGAGAGATCGCGCACCGTGTACGCCGGTGCGGCGATGAGCGCCCGCGACGCGGCGCCCATCTACCAGGCGCGCGATCATCTTGCGCGCCACTATGCGAACCCGCCCAACATCGCCGAGCTCGCCCGCATGGTCGGCATCAATCGCACCAAGCTCAAGGAGAATTTCCGCGAGACGCTCGGCCTCACCATCTACGAATACGTCCTGCGCCGGCGCATGGAGCGCGCCGCCGAGATGCTGCGCAGCGGCGAGTACGGCATCGCGCAGGTGGCCTACGCCGTGGGTTACGAGTATCCCGCCAACTTCACCGCGGCCTTCAAGCGCCACTTCGGCCAGCTCCCCCGTTCCTGGAAAACCCGCCAACCCCGCCGCCGATCCGCTGCCCTCAGCCTCTCCCCAGTGCTGCGGCCGGCACGGGCCGACGCCGTCCCTCGCGCGGGCGGGTCATAGCGGGCCGTCCCCTCCGCCGCCGGGTAAGAGCTACGCGGATACTGCTACCCGTGATTGGGTCCTAACGGAGAGGTCCGGCCGCCGATCGACGGTCGGTCCATCTGCGGTCGCGAGACCATTTTGCCGGTAGCAGTATCCGCGTAGCTCTTACCCGGCGGCGGAGGGGACGGCCCGCCATGACCCGCAGGCGAGGGGCGGCGTCGGCCCGTGCCGGACGCAGCACTGGGGAGTTCCGGCCAAAAGCATGGTTTTGCCGTCGAGTTGCATGCTTTGCGGTGGCCCGGATTCCCTAGCATTCCAGTACCAGGCGACCGCGACGGCGGCCGCCGGATATTGGGCAGTGCCCGTTGAGGGAGTCCGCAGTGCAGAAGCATCCATTCGTTTCGCCCATCTCGCGCGCCGGCATTCTCGGCGTCGTCCTTCTCGGCGCAGGGCAGGTCAAGGCTGACAGCGCCGCGGACGCCGCTGAGGCGACCGACACCCAGGGTCTGCAGGAGATCGTCGTGTCCGCGACCAAGCGCAGCGAGGACCTGCAGAACGTGGGCCTCAGCATCACGGCGTTGACCGCGGACCAGCTCGAATCCAAAGGGGTGGAGCAGTTCGCCGACTATGCCAACTCGATTCCGAACCTGTCGTTCGGCATCGGCGCCGCCGACGGCTCGCTCGCCGCGCGCGGCATCGCCTTGCGCGGAATTCAAGGCGCCAATACCACGGGCTTCTACATCGACGATACGCCGGTGCTCGAGACGCTCGATCCGCACATCGTCGACGTGTCGCGCATCGAGGTGCTGCGCGGCCCGCAAGGGACGCTCTACGGGGCCGAGTCCATGGGCGGCACGGTCCGCATCATCACGGCGCAGCCTGATGCATCGGCCGTCAGCGGGCAGGTGCACGTCGGCACCTCGGCCACCGAGCACGGCTCGTGGAACCAGCTCGCCGAGGGCGACCTCAACCTGCCGCTCGTCGATCACGTGCTGTCGGTCCGCATCAGCGGGTTCTATCAGTTCGACGACGGGTGGTTCGACAAGGCCATCGGCCCTTACTCGGCGCCCCCCACGTCGGTGCAGACGGATGTCGGCAGCATGAAGTACTACGGGGGCCAGATCGCCCTGCGGTTCGAGCCGATCGAGGGATTGTCCTTCACGCCGCGCGTCATGTACCAGCACATCGATCAGGACGGTGTGCCCTATGCCGAGAACTACGCGAGCAACCTCGAGCAGCGGCAGGTTTACGATATCGGCGAAGGAGGCACCGACAACTGGTGGCTCGCGAGCTTCACCGTGAACTACACGGTGCCTTTGGGAACGTTCGTTTCCTCGAGCGCGTACTTCGAGCGCAAGACCTTCGAGACCGAGGACGATACCGACGTGCTGTCGCTCGACGTGGGCCTCGCCAGCCCGATTCAGAGCCCCATCACGCGCGAGATCGGCATGCGCCGCTTCGCGCAGGAGGCGCGCTTCGCCTCCACGCTGCCGGGCCCGTTCCAGTTCATCCTCGGCGGGTTCTACTCGGGCAGCACCCGCCCGCGGGATTACGAGTGGACCGGCCAGGGCCTCGGCGCGGCCACCGGCACCTCGAGCGATCTCGCGCTCGCGTTCATCGACTCGCGGCACGCGGGCGAGTACGCGGCGTTCGGCGACGCCTCGTACGACATCCTCAGCAATCTGAAGGCGACGGTGGGCGTGCGCTGGTTCCGCGATACCGCCACCTTCACGCAGTACACGAATGGATTGTTCTTCGGCGGCGTTCCGCAGATCTACAACGCGTCGCCGACTAGCGAGAAGGGCTTCACGCCGAAGTACCTGCTCGAATACAAGCTGACGCCGGACATCCTGGCGTACGCAAGCGCGGCCAAGGGGTTTCGCGAAGGCGGCAACAACATCGCCCTGCCTCCGGGTCCGCCGCCGACGGGCTGCGATCAGGACCTCGCCAACATCGGCGCGACCGCCTCACAGGTGTCGACCTACAAGTCCGACAGCCTGTGGAATTACGAAGTCGGATTCAAATCGAGCTTCCTCGACCGCCGCTTCACCCTGAACGGCGCCGCCTTCGTGATCGACTGGAACAAGATCCAGCAGCAGATCTCGCTGCCGCTTTGCGGCTATGGCCTCACCGGCAACTCGGGCGCGGCACGCAGCACGGGCTTCGAGCTCGAGTTCGGCGGCCGGCCGGTGCCCGAGCTCACCCTCGGCCTCAGCGTCGGCTACGAGGATGCCCGCATCACCGAGCAGGGCTTGGACAGTCCGCAGAAGGTGGGCGCGCCGGTATACCAGGTTCCGGGCATCACCGGCGCCGCGAACGCGGAGTACGAGCGCCAGGTCACCGCGAACTGGTCGGGATTCGGCCGGATCGACTTCAGCCACGTCGGCGGCAGCTTCTCGGCCAACAACGCCCAGATCAATCCGCTGTATCGTCCTGCGTACAGCATCACCGATCTGCGCGCCGGGTTGCGCAATGAGCGCTACGAGGTCACCGCGTTCGTGAAGAATCTGACCAACGAGCGCGCCAATCTGGGCGATGCGATCATGATCGGCGCCCAGATCCCGGGACAGCCTCATTTCGTGACCAATCAGCCGCGCACCGCCGGAGTCGAGGCGCGGATCAAGTTCCACTGACCGGATGGCCGTTTTGGGAGTGAAGCCATGACCAGCACCTCGTCCTCGCCGACCTTCGGCCGCCTATTGCGCAGCGCCGGCTCCGCCCTGGCGCTCTTCGCGGCTTCGTGGTGCGGCGCCGCTCCGCTTGCCATCACCAACGTGAGGATTCTCGACGGCAACGGCGGCACACCCATCGAGCGCGGCACCATCGTCGTGGACGAGCGGCGCATCGTCGCGGTGGGGGACGCCGCGCAGGTCCGAATTCCTTCCGGCGCGCACCGCATCGACGGCAAGGGCGGCACCGCTCTGCCGGGCCTCTCCGACATGCACGTGCACCTGCTCGGCGGCATCGACGGCGTCGGGCTCGACGTGCTCGGCTATCAGAAGTATCTGAATGCGCTGCTGTATGCGGGCGTGACCACGGTGATGGACACGGGCAACGTCGAGCCATTCGTGCTGCAGCTCAGGGCCGAGACCCGGTCCGGGCGGGTGCTCGGCCCGCGCATCTACTGCGTGGGGCCGATCCTGGACGGGGCGGACCCGGTGTGGCCCGCCCTGTCGGTGGCGATTGCCGCGAAGGAGCAGGTGCCGCGGATCGTGGCCTCCCTGGCCGACGAGAAGGTGGACTTCATCAAGCTCTATGTCGGGCTCTCCGATCCCCTGGTACGCACCATCTCCGCCGAGGCGGGGAAGCATGGGATTCGTACGATCATCGATCAGTGGTCGCGCAACGGCTCCGCGGATCTCGCCCAGGAAGGCATCGCGGGCTTCGCGCACTTTCCGTCGCACCGGATCAGCGACGACACGATCGCCACCATCAAGGCGCACAACGTGTTCCTGATCTCGACCCTGGCGGTGCAGGAGTCGAGCCTCGGACGACGGTTCCTGGACCTGTCGTTCCTGGACAATCCCCTGATCGCCGATACGACCCCGCGGCGTGCGCTCGACACCCTGCGCAAGCAATACGGCGGGCTCACCGCCGAGCAGCTTGCACAGAAGAACGGGTACACCATGAGAGTCGACCTCAAGGGCGCGGAGAGCAACGTTCCCCGCCTGCGCGATGCGGGGGTGCTGTTCACGACCGGCACCGACGCCATCTACCCCGGCGACTTCCAGGGTGAAGGGCTGCACCGCGAGCTCGAGCTCCTGGTCGAATCCGGCCTGACGCCGCTCCAGGCGATCACCGCTTCGACCAAGAATGCCGCGGCCATCGTCAACGCGTCCGCGGAATGGGGCACGCTCGAGGCCGGGAAGCTGGCGACCTTGATCGTCGTCGCGGGGAAGCCCGACCAACGGATCGGCGATACGCGCAACATCGTCTACGTGATCAAGGAGGGTGCGGTCATCGACCGCACCGCCCTGCGGCTCGATCACTCGCACATCCCCGACTATCAGGAAACCGGCTCGTCGATGGCGCCGGTCTGGTGAAGTTGCCGCTGCGCCCGGCGCTCGCCGGAGGTTCCTAGGAGTGTGGGCGCCGGGAAAGAGGCCCCGGTTCCCTTCGACCGCCGCTCGGGCGTACCGCCCCGTCCGGGTAAGAGCTAGGCGGGCACTGCTACCCGCTACATGTTCCGACGTCCACCTTGAGGCCGCTTCTGAGCAGCGGTCTAGCCGCGGCCTCGAGACCCACCTACGGGTAGCAGTGCCCGCCTAGCTCTTACCCGGACGGGGCGGTACGCCCGAGCGGCGGTCGGTCGAAGGGAACCGGGGCCTCCTTCCTGGCGCCCACAATTCTAGCGACCGCCGGGTGCGCGGACCGGGAGGGGCACGTTGCAGAGATCGATGCGCGCGGGATTGAACTTGAACCACGACTCGTGCCGCTCGCGCCGCTGCGCCAGCACCGCGTGGAACGTCGCGCTCTCGGTACGCAGCACCTCGATCGGCGTGCGGTCGGCTGCCGGGACATCCGCGGCGAGGCGCATGGATTTGATGGGTACCGGCGGCTCCGAGGCCACGTAGAACCCCATCTCGCCGCTGCCGCGAGGCAGAGTCGACAGCAGCTCCATGCCCTGCAAGACCCGCCCGAACAAGGCGACGTTGCGGTCCAGCTGCCGCGGCGCGTTCCCGATCACCGCGTACATTTCCGTGCCGTCGCTCTCCGCCGGATCGTCGCGGCCTGCACCGACCATGCCGTAGCAATGCGCGAGCCACGCCGTGTGTGAGGCGGGATCGCGGCCCGCCGGGAAGCCGTCGAGGAATCCGACCTCGGGCGCATAGAGATCGTGGTCCGGCAGGGGCTGAAAGCGCGGGTAGGCGCCCGCGTCGGCCGTGAGCTCGGTGGACGGCTTCACGCCGGGCGGCACCGGCCGGTGATGGCTCGCGTCGTCCCATTGCACCACGTAGTTGTCCTGCACGCGGATGATCGCAAGCCCGTCGAAATAATGCGCGCGCACCAGGGTCTTGACGTTGGCGACATGCCGGGGCGCCACGCGCGACGCCAGCTCGATGACGACCCGTCCGCGGGGCAGCTCGAGGTACAGGGTGTCATCGGGATTCGGCGTGCGCCAGTCCGCGGCGGGTGACCCGGCGAGCAGATCCTCGACGGTGACGGGCTTCGCATCGGCCGGCGGTATCGTGCCGAGGCTCAGCAAGACGATGCACGCTGCAAGCGCGACGGCCGCGCCGCCGGCATTGGCCAGGACGGTTGCGCGCGGCCGGCGCGCCCTCATTTCGCGCCGCCTTGCTGAGCGGGCGGGACCGGCTCCGCCGCGGCGGCGACCTCCACGCCGTGCAGCATCCGGTCGAGTGCCGGGCGATCGAAGTAGCGTCCCGCGAGGACGACCGCGCGGATCTTGCGCGTGTTGTCGATGTCGTCGAGCGGATTCGCGTCGAGCAGCACCAGATCGGCGAGCTTGCCCTGCTCGACGGTGCCCATGTCCGCGACGCGATTCATGAACTTGGCGGGATTCAGGGTCGCGGTCTGCAAGGCCTGCATCGGCGTCAGCCCGGCCTTCACGAACAGGGCCAGCTCCTCGTGCAGGCTGAAGCCGGGGAACACGTGCACGCCGGCCGCGGTGTCGGTGCCGGCCATGAACGGCACGCCGGCGCGGAACATGGCGAGCGTCATGTCGAGCTCCATCTGCACGAACTTCTTGCGCACCGGCAAGGGGTCGGTGTCCATGGTCTTCATGATGTCGCTCACGAACATCGGCCAGGTGTGGTCCTTCCACGAAGCCGGGGCATATTTCGTCAGCGGATCGTGGCTCTTGTCGATGTCATCGACCAGCCATTGCCCGCGCTCCCACACCAGGGTGGGCACCTGCCAGGTCTGATTCCTGGCCATGAGCGCGATCAGGGCCTTGGCGCGCGAGGGGTCGTAATTCTTGACGTTGAGGCCCAGTCCCTTGGGTCCCTTGATCAGCTGGTCCTCGATGTTGGTGCATCCTTCGAAGATGCCGGTGAAGTGCTCGATGCTCTTCTGCCCCGCATTGGAGGCTTCCGACGCACGCACCGCATCCGGCACATGCCCCACGAACACGATGCCGATCTTCCTGGCCTCAGCGGCGGCCGCGAAATAGCCGTCGCGCGGAATCAGCGACTGGATCTTGATGAAGTCGACGCCGCGCGCCTTGAGATCGTCGACCACTTTGCGGCCATCCGCGGCGTTCGCCACCGGCGCCGAGCTGGGAAAGCGGGGGACCGGACCATCCAGCATCGGTCCGGCGATGATCATGCGCGGGCCGAGCATCTTCCCCGCGGCGATCGCCGCGCGCCACTCCTTGAGGACATCGAGGTCGCCGCCCATGTCGCGCACGCCGGTGATGCCGTTCGCCACGAACAGCGGCGGCACCACCTTCTCGTCGCGCGGCAGCCAGTCGCCGAACACCTCGTGCACGTGCATGTCCCAGAGCCCGGGTATCAAGTACTTGCCCGAGCCGTCCACGCTCCTGGCGCCGGGCGGTGCGTGCACCGTGCCGCTCTTGCCGAGCTCGGCGATGTGCCCTTCCTCGACGATGACCGTCATGTCCGCCTGCGGCGGCGAGCCGGTCGCGTCGATGACGTTGACGTGGGTGATGGCCAGAGTGGCGGGCGAGGCGCCCCAAGCTGCAACGGAACCCGCGAGCGCCAGACACGCCGCAAACGAACGTCTCATACCTTGACTCCCTGACTCGTGTATTCGGTGACCGAGAGCCCCCGGCGGGGCGCCTGGCCGCACAAAGTACACGAATCCCGAAGGATGTGGGACGTTACGGCAGCCGCGAGGATTCCGGAAGGGTGCGGGGCGTTACGGCGCTCGGGCCGAGCACCGGCAACAGCACCCGTGCAGCCTGCCCGGGATTGCTCAAGCCCCAGCCGATGGCACCGAAGCCGAAGGGTATCGGAGCTTGCACGGCGTCCTCGCCGATGCCGGGAAGCGGGT
Organism: Steroidobacteraceae bacterium; assembly: GCA_036272295.1. Classification (GTDB taxonomy): domain Bacteria; phylum Pseudomonadota; class Gammaproteobacteria; order Steroidobacterales; family Steroidobacteraceae; genus Bog-1198. The sequence goes on along the minus strand of DATAYZ010000133.1, from coordinate 11,939 downwards.
GCTCCTCCACCTCGTTGCCGTCGAGCTTCAGCCGCTCGGCGCCGGGCAATGCGCCCGACTCATGCTGGCGCGAAACGCCGGTGGCGTAGTACTGGCCGAGCTGGATGCGCGCTCCCTCGAGGGGAACGATCTGTGTCTCGCCGCCCGCGCGCACTCCGCTCGCGAGACTCCGGTCCACCTCGGACCGCGTTCGAGCGTGAGCTCGATGTGCCAGCGCCCGCGACGAGGCGAGTGGTACGCCCGCTTGCGGAGACGCGGCGCCGGCCCCGCCGCAGGCGAGCGCCAGCGAGGCACACCACGCGGTGAGCAGCAGCGGGCGCCTAGGTGCAAGCCGCCGAGGTGTCATTTCGTTCGGTGCGTCCATGTGGATTTGGACCAGGAAGGTTCCGCTTCGTTCTCATGCAAATCCCGATTCCGACTGGGAATTCTCAGGCAATTGCGGAACTTGTTGCGCTGCTTCAGGTCAGTAGGATGGAACGATCGATGCGATTGGTGAGGATCGAGATGTTTCGACACGTCACTCCGATCTTGGCGTGCGCGCTGGCGCTCGCTGCCTGCTCTCCCGGTCGGGAATGGTCCCACGCGACCTCCCAGAACACGATCTCCGCGTACCGCCAATTCCTGTCGAAGTATCCCAACGACGCTCACGCAGCCGACGCGCACAAGCGCATCGCGGCGTTCGAGGACGACAAGGCCTGGACGCAGGCGCAGGTCATCTCCACCGTCGACGGCTATCATCGCTACCTGACGGTCGAGCCGAATGGTGCTCATGCGCAGGTCGCACGCGAGAACATCACTTCGAGGGAGCGGGCCTATTCGTGGGAAGTTCTCGAGGCCGGAAAGGAGACGCCGGCGGCGCTCGAGGATTTTCTCGAGAAATTCCCGACGGGCGCGGAAGCAGACCTGGCACGCGGCAAGCTTGCGATGCTGGTGGGGTATCGAGCGGATCTCGGCTCTTTCTCCAGCCGCCGCGGCGCCGAACGCGAGCGGGCGCGGCTTGCCCGGCGCTTCAAGAAGGCGCTTCCCCAGGTGGTCATTCTCCAGCCGGGCCCGCGCGACTCCGAATTTCGGATCACCTCGCTACCGATGAGCGAGCAGCAGGCCAACGGTGTCTGCGCGCACGTGGCCTCCGCCGGGAGCTATTGCGAGGTCATCCAGTCGGCTGGCTAGGAGCCAACTCGCGCACCCAGATGTTCCGGAAGCTGATCGGCGGCGACGGATCGCCGTGCGCCTGGAGCTTGATGGGCGCGCGTTCGTACGGACGATAGAAGGGTGGCCCGATGTAGCGTGTCTCTCCTTGCAGCACGAAGTGATCCTGTACGAGGACGCCGTTTTGGAACACCGTGACGTAGGCGGGCGTCTTCAGGCTGCCTTGGGAGTCGAAGGTGGGTGCGGTCCAGACGATATCGTACGTTTGCCACTCGCCCGGCGGCCGCATGACGTTCACCAGCGGCGGCGACTGCTTGTAGATGCTCGCGGCCTGTCCGTTCACGTAGGTTTCGTTCTTGAATGAGTCGAGGATCTGCACCTCGTAGCCGCCGTCGCCGTTGGCGGTGGATGCGAGAAACACGCCGCTGTTGCCGCGCGCCTGGCCGGATCCGGTGATGTCCTTCGGAATGCGCCACTCGAGGTGGAGCTGATAGCTCCCGAAACTGCGCTTGGTCTCGATGTTGCCGGCGGATTTGTCCACGACGAGCACGCCCTTGGCCACCTTCCAGCGCGCGGGCGAGTGGTCCTGGGTCTCGACCCACTCATCGAGGTTGCGGCCGTCGAACAGTACGATGGCGTCGGACGGAGGGCCGCCCGGCACCTTGGCGGGCGTGACGACCGGCGGCACCGGCTGCCACTGCTCGGTCGCTTTGGGGTCGCCGGCCGGCGCGGCCGTGCCCGGTGCCGTCGATGCGCCCGGCTGCGCGAAGACCTTCGCCGGCAGGATTGCGGCAAGAGCCAGCACGGCGGCGGCCGGGAGCAGGGGAGACGCACGGCGCGGGCGCGCCTTCGGTGTGTCGTTCATACATCCTCGCGATGGGCTCGGGACCAGCGCATCTCGTTGGTGGGCTTGAAGCCAAGCGATGTATAGAGCGCGCGGCCTGCATCGGAGGCATGCAGCACGATCCGATCGCAGCCCTGCTGCACCGCCCACTCCATCAATGCCGTCATGAGCGCGCGGGCGACGCCTTTGCGCCGCCACTCGGGCTCAGTATAGACGTTCACGACCAGGGGGACGGCGCCGCTCGCGACCGCGGTCCCATCGGGCATCACCCGCGGGAACTGCGGCTTGATATGGACGCCGGCCCCCCCGACCACGCGATCTGCGCGGTCCAGTGCCAGCCATCCCGCGTAGCTGCCGTCGCCCAGCGCGCTTGCGAGTGCGGAGGTTGATTCGGCCAGCAATACGGCGGCCAGGCCCTCGGTCGGCACCTGTCCCATGTCGCGGAACATCTCCACGCGATGCCGGGCGATCACCCGCGCGTCGCTTTGGGCGGCGCGCCGGATCGAGATCAAGTCCTTGATCGGGCGAGAATTGGGGAATGGTCGGCCGCTCATTGGGTACACTCTCCACACCGTCTCGATGTCTGGAGGTCACATCATGAAGTCCGCGCTGCTCATCGTCGACATGCAAAACGACTTCGTCCTGCCGACGGCGCCGGCCTGCGTGGCGGGCGCGCTCGCGACCGTGCCGCGGGTGCGCGAGGTGCTGGATTGTTTCCGCTCCGGCAAGCTGCCGGTGTTCCACGTCTATCGGGAATATCGCGCCGACGGCAGCGACATCGAGATCACGCGCCGGCCCGCGTTCATGGCGGGTGCCAGATTCGTCGTTCCGGGCACGCCCGGGGCGGAATTCGTGCGCGAGCTCGAGCCGGTGGCGGGCGAGTACCGCATCGTCAAGCGCTGCTTCTCGGCGTTCTTCGCGACCGAGCTCGATCTCGTGCTGCGGCGGCTGGGCGTCGACCGGATACTTCTCTGCGGCACGCAATATCCGCATTGCATCCGCGCGACCGCCTACGACGCGATCTCTCACGGCTATCCCGTGACCGTGGTGACCGACGCGACTTCCGCAGCCACCCCGGAAGTGGCCGCCGCCAACATCCGGGACATGGAGAGCATTGGAATCCGCTGCGCGGCGTTCGCCGACGTGCGCCGCGATCTGGAAGGCACGCCGCTGGCGCGTGCGGTCTGAGGACGCCGCGGCTTCAGGCGCTGCCGGTTCTCCAGCCTTTGGCGTAGGTCTCGCGCGCCACGGCGGAATACGGCACCGGGCTCACCACCGCGCGGATCTCGATCTGGCGGTGCGGCTCGACCGTGGTCTTCTTGGTGCCGCCGTTCTCCTCGCCCCAGAGCACGGTTATCTCGCTGCCGACGGCCACGTCGGGCGATATCGTCGCGAGCGACAGCATCGAGCGCTCGTTGTAGCTGTAGCCGGTGAACATCGAGAAGCCGACCGTGCGGTTGCCGACGAGCACGCTGTCGTAGCTCGAAGAGGCATAGTTCGACAGCGGCAGGTCGATGTACTTGTAGTTCTCGCCGCCGGGCTCGAGCATCGAGGCGAACACCTTGGCCACGTCCTCGCCATTCCACGCGAGCGTCACCTTCTTGCGCTGCTCGGACTTGGACAAGCGCTCGAGCGTCTCGCGGCCGTGGAAATCATGGTCGAACTTCACGAAGGGCCCGTAGCCGAGCTCGTAAGGATTCAGGTAATAGTCCTCGATGTTGCTCGAGACGAAGCTGCCCCCGAGCGACCCGGTGGCCTCGTAGCCCGACGCCGGCAGCCACTCCCGATAGGCTTTCATGCGCGAGCCGGTATAGACGGCGGGCAGGGGTGAAGGAATCCAGCCGGATTCGAGCGTGTTGGTCGCATACGCACGGGCGCCGACCTGCCGCAGGCCGAAGTCCCTGCCGGCCTCGACGATGGCTTCGCGGATCTCGTCGACCTGCGCGTAAGGCCCCCAGATCTCGAGTCCCGGTGCGCCGGCCATGCCGTGGCGCAGGGCGCGCACCTTGTGCCCGCGGATGTCGATCGCGCCCATGTTGAAGAACTTGATGTCGGGAAACGGACCGCCGTTCAGCTTCTCGATGATGGGCTTCGCATTGGGTCCCTGGATCTGGAAGCGGTAGAACTTGCGCATCACGGGCTTGCCCATCGGACGCGAAGGCGAGCGGTCATCCTTCACGACCGTCACGTCATAGCCGCCGGTCTCGGCGTGGAACATGATCCAGTTCGCCGCGGGAGCCCGTCCCACGAACACGTATTCCTGCTCGGCGAGACGGAACAGGATGCCGTCGCCGATCACGTCGCCGTCGTAGCTGCAGGGCACGAACTGCTTGGCGCGGTCCACGGCGAAGCCTTCGAAGCTGTTGATCGCGAGGCGCGACAGCAGCTTGCCCGCCTCACGCCCCGTGATGAACAGGTCGACCATGTGATGCGACTGGTCGAACAGAACCGCGGTCTCCCGCCACGCACGCTGCTCATCGCGCCAATTCGAGAATTCCGGCGCGACCACCGGATAGACGTAGGCGCCGAGCTGGGAATTGCGCAGCATCTGCACCGGATTGCCGGCTGCCGCCAGGACCTGTTCGAGATTTCCCGTAGTCATGTAACCGTATCACTCCTCGTGTTGATCGATGCGTCAGCTCGCGTCGGCATAGAGCGCCACGATGGCCGCCTTCCGCGCGGCCACCCAGGCGTGCGTTTCCGCGATGCCTTCGGCCGAGAACATCTGCTGCAGTTCGCCCCAATGGCGCTCGATGAACGCCGCCTGCCCGGCAATGGTCTCCCCGAGCTCGTCCGAGGCGGTGCGGCGCGCCTCCTCGAGGCGCTCGGCGAGCGTCTCGACCGGACAGGCGGAGCGGTCATCGGACGAGGAGCCCACGGAAAGGAAGCAGTCCTCGTGACGCTGCTCCAGGTGCACCCGCACGGTGCCGGCGTGAGCGGAGGCGCGGCCGCCTCGCTGCGCGTCCGCCTCCAGTCTCAATGCGGCGCACAAGCGATCGAAATATGTCCTCTTGGACGACACAAATCCCCGCGTCCGCATGCGTCCACCGGAGCTATTGACTTGATCCTCAGTATACTGACTATAATGCTTTCCAACAAGAACGACCTCATACTGTGGCTCGGCAACGGCTTCGGGAGTTGGACGATGGTCGAGGGCAAACGAGCTGACGGACTCGGGAGCGCGCCGCGAGCGGCCGCAGCGCCCGGGCACGACGCCGGCGCAAGGCTTCCCGAAGGGTCCGCGGCGCTCGAGGCGAAGCGGGGCCCGCTCAACGCCGGCACCGGCGCGAGTCTCAACGGCAACGCCAGCACCAACGCCAGCACCAACGCCAGCGCCGCGCTGCCGCCCGGCTCCGCCGCACTCGCTGCGCCGCCCGCCCGCTTCCCGACCGTCGCGGAGCTCGAGGAGCAGATCGTCACCCGTCCCTATCGCCGCGGCGTCGGGCGCATGTTCTGGAGCCGCAGCAACGACGGCCGCGTCACCCGGCTGCCGCCGATGCCGAGCGCGCCGACGCTGCGCGATTTCTTTGCGCTGCGTCTTGCGAACACCGGGAATCATTGCCTGCAGAGCGCCAACAAGGCCCTCGCGCGCGGTGCCGACGAGGAGATCGTGCTGGCCTGTCTGCTGCACGACGTCGCGCAGGAGCTGATGTGCGCGGACCACGGCTATTGGGGTGCGCAGATGATGGAGCCCTATGTGTCGGAGCGCGTGACGTTCGCGATCAAGTATCACCAGGCGCTGCGCTTCTTCGCGGACGAGGAGGCGGATTACGCGTATCCGGACGTCTACCGGCGGCTGTACGGAGTCGACTTCGTTCCCGATCAGCGCCTGCAGGAGGTGCATGCATTCGCGCGCGGGCACCGCTGGTACGGCGCCGCCCGCGAAGTGACGGTCAACGACCTCTATGCGTTCGATCCAAAGGCCGTCGTCGCGTTCGACACTTTCGCGGACATCGTAGGGCGGCATTTCAAGCAGCCGAAGCTGGGGCTCGGCAACGACGATGGTCCGGTGGCGCACATGTGGCGCACGCTCGCGAACCCGGACGTGCCGCTGTGACGGGACGGATGCGCGCACGGCGGAATGCCGCGGCGCCGCGCGACGTGTCGCATCGAGCCGCCGCGAGCAAGACCGGTCCGGCGCGGACGGAATAGCCGTGCACCTGTTTGACACTCGACCGCGCGTGCTGTTAGGTTATTACTCAGTATACTGCGTATAATTAAACAACGAGCGCGGTCGCTTTTTTTGACAACGAAGTTCATCGCCGTAGGGAGTGGTCACATGTTGGAGTCGGATTCGGAGAGTCGTGGACATGCGGCGCTGCGTGCGTCGATCGCAGCCATATTGCTTGCCGCGCTCGCCTGCGGCGCGCCCGCCGAGGCGGATGGGCAGAGCTCCGGCGCATCCAGCCGGTCGGTATCGCCGTCGGACGCCGCGTCGTCCGACTCCGAGATCAAGGAGATCGTGGTAACGGCGCAGCGCCGCGCGCAGTCGGTGCAGGACGTGTCGGTCTCGATGGCCGTTCTGACCGGCAAGGATCTCGTCGAGCGCGGCGTCACCGACGCCGGCAAGCTCGCCGACTCCACGCCCAACATGAACTTCGTCACGCCGTACGCGATGGGCAATCCGAACATCTCGATCCGCGGCGTCAGCATCGGACAGGTGTTCGGTCCGACCGCGGTCTCGCCGGTCGGGTTCTACTACGATGACGTGTACATCGGCGCCCGCAGCGAGCAGCTCGGCCAGATGTTCGACCAGGATCGCGTGGAGGTGCTGCGCGGTCCGCAGGGGACCCTCTTCGGCCGCAATACGAACGCGGGCGCGATCGACGTGATCTCGCGCAAGCCGGACGACCACCTCGAGGCCGACGGCTCGGTCACCTACGGCCGCTTCAACGAGATCGACTTCGAGGGAGGCGTGTCCATGCCGGTGAGCGACACCGTGTCGGTGCGCCTGTCGGGCGTCAAGCGCTACCGGGACGGCTGGGTGACCAACGTCAACCCCGATGCCGGCTCGCCGCAGAAGGTCGACGACGTGGACAACTGGGGCTTCCGCGCGCTGGTCCAGTGGAAGCCGACCGGCGACATGACGTGGCTGCTCAACCTGCACGGCAACGGGAACGACAGCACGACGCCGGTCGTGTTCTCGGATCTCGGCACGAATACCTACACCGGATACAAGCCGAACCTCGCGTGGAACCAGGTGTCCCTGACCTTCCCGCCCGAAGAGGTGCTGAATGCGCACGGCGCGTATCTGACCGGCAACCTGAATTTCAACGGCTTGACGTTCACGACGATCAGCGCCTTCGACCGCGCCGACTACCGGGACTACATCGACTTCGACGGCTCGCCGCAGGCGATCGCGATCGACACCTCGCCGGCCAACGTCACCGAGTACAGCCAGGAGTTCCGGCTCGCGGGCAAGAGCGGCGCCTTCGACTGGGTGACCGGCGCCTACTATTACCACGAGGATCTCGAGAGCCCGCCGTCGTACAACCCGGCATTCACCGATCCGATCTTCGTCGGCCAGGGTCTGTCCTCGGTGACCGAGCAGGAGATCAGCCAGATCTCCTACAACTATGCCGTGTTCGGCGACGTGCGTTGGGCGATCAGCGACACCTTCACCCTCGGCGTCGGCGCGCGCTACACGCACGAGGTGAAGTCCGCGAGCACGTCCGGAGCGACGCAGTATCCGGATCAGGGCGCCGCGTTCATCAATCCCTACGACGTGAGCAAGTCGGACAACTGGTCGGCGCCGACCGGACGCATCGTCGGCGAGTGGCGCCCCGTGACCGGCGTGATGGCCTATGCCAGCGCGAGCCGCGGCTTCAAGAGCGGCGGCTTCAGCGCCGATCAGACGCTCCAGCCGTACGATCCGGAGAAGGACAACACGTACGAGGTCGGCATCAAGACCACCTCGCTCGACCAGCACCTGCTCGCGAATCTCGCGCTGTTCTACAACGACCTCAAGAACCTGCAGACGCTGGTGCTGTTGCCGAACCCGTTGATCCCCGGCGACACGACGGCGTTCACCAAGAACGCGGCGAGCGGCAAATCGAAGGGCGCCGAGATCGAGCTGGATGCCCGCGATTTCGCCGGCTGGTCGTTCTCGACCAGCGTCGGGCTCCTCAACACGCGCTATGACGAGTTCCAGTTTCTCTCGTTCCTCAGCTTCGCGGGCCACCAGTTCACGAACTCGCCCAAGGCGACGGCGAACGCATCCGCCGAGTACAAGTTCGTGCTTCCCGGGGGCGCCACGTTCGAGCCCGAGGCTCGCTGGAACTACCGCTCGCACGTCTGGTTCGATCCGCATGAGAGCAAGCCGTTCTACGGCGGGGCGGGCTACAGCACGGTCGATCTGAACCTGCCCTGGCGCCGCAGCGACGGACGGCTCACCGTCGCGCTCTGGGCACACAATCTCACCGATCGTCATTACACCGTCTACACCGTCGGCAACGAGTTCCTGACCGCCGGCGCGGCGGTCGACTTCCACGGCGATCCGCGCACCTTCGGTGTGAGAGTGGGATACTCGACGGAGTGAGACCGCGCGCGGCTGCCGGCCGCGATGCGTACGCGAGATTTCCCTGGTTGGCGTTTGGCGTCGATGACGAGGAGCCGGTGACGAAGATGATGGAATTCCGTGGCGCGTGGGTGCGCCCCCACGCGCTCGCGGTGGGCTTGCTGATGGCGGCCGCGGCCGCCGCGGCGCCCGTTCCGCCGGCGGGCGATGTCGATGCGGCGACGGTCGCCGCGTTCGACAAGGACGGCTCGCAATGGCCGTCCGGCGGAGGCGACTACTCCGAGCGGCGCTACTCGCCGCTGAAGCAGATCGACACCAAGACCGTCGGCCGGCTGGGATTCGCGTGGCAGGCGGACATGAACACCGATCGCGGCCTGGAGGCGACCCCGATCGTGGTCGGCGGCGTCATGTACGTCAGCAGCACCTTCGGACAGGCGTTCGCCTTCGACGCGGTGACCGGCCGCACGCTCTGGTCATACCACCCGGTCAACCGCTCCAGCGCCGTGCGGCACGTGTGCTGCGACATCGTCAATCGGGGCCTCGCCGTGTGGAAGGGACGGGTGTACGTCGCGACGCTCGACGGCCACCTGGTCGCGCTCGACGCGGCGACCGGCAAGGTCGACTGGAGCATCGACACCATCATCGATCACGACCGTCCCTACAGCATCGTCGGGCCGGTCCTCGCGGTGAACGGCAGGGTGATCGTCGGCAACAGCGGCGGCGACGACGGTACGCGCGGCTATGTGACCGCGTACGACACCGAGACGGGAAAAGAAGTGTGGCGGTTCTACGTGGTGCCGAAGGGACCCAAGGGTCCGTTCGAGAATGCCGACGAGGAAGCCGCGGCCAAGACCTGGCCGGCCGACGACATCTGGACGGACACCGGCGGCGGCAGCGTCTGGGGAGAGATGTCGTTCGATCCGAAGCTGAACCTGCTCTACTTCGGCACCGGCAACACGGGCCCCTGGAAGCACGAGCGGCCCGACGACCGGACCGATGATCTCTACATCACCTCCATCGTCGCCTTGAACGCCGACACCGGGCGCGTCGCGTGGCACTACCAGGAGGTACCGAGCGACCGATGGGACTACGATGCGGACAGCCCCATCACGCTCGCGGACATCAAGATCGGCGGCCGCTTGCGCCAGGTGGTGTTGCAGGCGCCGAAGGACGGGTTCTTCTACGTGCTCGACCGCAAGACCGGCGAGCTCCTGTCGGCGGAGCGATACGGCGCGGTGAACTGGGCCAGCGGCGTCGACATGAAGACGGGGCGCCCGATCGTGACCGATTACGCCTATTACAACGAGCACGACCGGCTCATCTATCCCAACGGCAACGGCGCGCACGACTGGTTTCCCCAGGCGTACAGCCCCAAGACGGGGCTCATCTACATTCCCGCGCAGGACAATCCGACGTCCTTCTCGAAGAACCCGGCGCATTCCTACATATGGCACCTGATCGCGCCGCCCGAGGAGCTCGCGAAGCTGACCGCGGGGCAGCCCCATGTGGACATCGGCGGCTACCTGCGGGCATGGGACCCGGTCGCGCACAAGGTGGTCTGGCAGGTGCGGCACGAGGCGACCTGGAACGGGTCCGTGCTGGCGACGGCGGGGGATCTCGTATTCCAGCCCACGCAGGACGGCTATTTCAACGCCTATGACGCACGCACGGGCGCCCTGCTCAAGCGGCTGTTCACCGGCAACGCCGCCATCGCCGGTGCCATGACCTACATGATCGGCGGCACGCAGTACATCGCGCTCGCCTCGGGCTACGGCGGGGCGCTGAGCTGGCGCATGGCCGAGAATTCGGCGGCACGCATCTACGAGAACCAGGGGCGCATGCTGGCATTCAAGCTCGACGGCGGCGATGTTCCGCCGCCGCCCAAGCGGGAGAAGGCGAAGGGGCCGCCGGTCGTGGACACGAGCGGGTTCCCGCCCGCCGATCCCGAGCTGATGGCGCGCGGGCAGAAGCTCTACGGACATTGCGCGGGCTGTCATGGCCGCTCCGGCTCGGCGCCCAACCTGCCGAATCTCGAGCGCGTGCACGACATCGGCTTCGACGGCTTTCGCGCGATCCTGCTCGTTGGCGCGCTCGAGCCGCTCGGCATGCCGAACTTTACCGGGCGCCTCAGCGAGGACGACGTGAAGGCGCTGTACGAATTCGTTTCGCGCGGCGCGCAGAACAAGCCGTCGAGCATTCACTGGAATTGAGCGGCGCGAGACGCCGCAACCGGAGGGACGAGAGATGAGCACAATGACACCATCCGCCCGGCGCCCGGCACGCGCACGGGGCACGCTGATCCTGGTTGCCGCCGCGGCGGGGGCCTGCGGCCTCGGCGCGGGTCTCTGCTTCAGCGCCCTCGCGCAGGGCTCGCCGCCGGCTGCGCACGCCGGCGGGGCGGCCGCGGGCGCAGCGGGGGCGCCCGGTGGAGCCGCGGCTCCCGGCGGTGCGGCGGCGCCGGTGAATCCGTACAGCGGCGCCGGCCAGACCCTGCCGCACGTCGACCATCCCTATCCGGTGGAGGCGAACTCCAAGGGCTTCTACGGCCTCGAGCACACGCACATCTTCACGGCGGACATCAACCGCTCGATTCACTTCTACGTCGACCTGCTCGGATTCACCCAGGCGACGCAGATCGAGGATACGCCGGTGAATCCGCGCATGGACCATCTGTTGGGATTGAAGAACGCGCACTACAAGATGGCGATGCTCAACATGCCGGGCGGCCCCTCCTACGGGACGCACGTGCCGCAGATCGAGCTGTGGCAGATCACGGGCGTGCCGCTCGACAAGAGCATCTACAAGAATCCCGTCGGCAACTTTCAGGGCAAGGGCTACAACGCCTACCGGGTCAAGAACCTCGCCGAGATCATCCCCCGGCTCAAGGCCGAGGGCGTCAAGTTCGTGGCCGACCCGAACCTCAATCCCGTGTATCACCTGCCGGGCGCGGTCTACATGATCGATCCCGACGGGCAGGTGATCGAGCTGAACAATTATTGGGGTCAGGACAGCAAATGAGCCAAGCATCGAGGACACCGAATATGACGACGAAAAAATCATCGACATCGAAGGTCGCGGGCGACCTCGGCCGGCGCGGCGTTGCCCTGCTCGCGGCGCTCTGCGCCGCCGCGATGGTGCAGGGAGCGGCTGCGCAGCAGGCCTCCGGGTCCGGCGCGCAAAGCGCCCAGGGACAACCGCCGACGACCGGCGTGCAGCCGCCGCCGACCTCGTATCACCTGCCGCACTTCAACGTGCCCAAGGTCGACCATCCGGCGACCCTGGTGCCGAGCTCGGCAGGCGTGCTCGGCCTCGATCACACGCACATCATCACCGGGGACATCGCCAAGTGCCGGCACTTCTACGTCGACATCCTCGGGTTCACGGTGGCGCACGACATCACCGACCGGCCATCGAATCCGCGCATGGATC
>DATAYZ010000132.1:0-33974 GCA_036272295.1 Steroidobacteraceae bacterium | reverse complement strand
CCACGCGCTCGAGCGGCGACTTCAGCTTGGCGTTGAGCGGGCCCTTGCCGTCGATGGGATTACCCAGCGCGTCGACCACGCGGCCGAGGAGCTCGGGGCCCACCGGCACCTCCAGGATGCGGCCCGTCGTCTTGACCTGCGCGCCTTCGGAAATGGGCTTGTAGTCGCCGAGCACCACGGCCCCGACCGAGTCCTGCTCGAGGTTCAGTGCCAGGCCGAAGAGGTTGCCGTCGAATTCCAGCATTTCGCCGTAGCGTGCGTCGGCGAGGCCATGGATGCGCACGATGCCGTCGGTGACGCTCACCACCGTGCCGATGTTGCGCGCCTCGGTGGCCGACTGGAACTTCTCGATGCGCGCCTGGATCAGGTCGCTGATTTCCGATGCCTTGATGGACATGTTTCCTCTCGCTGCGGGCAACGAGCCCGCGGTTCTCTACCCGGCCAAATTCGTGGCGAGCCGTTGCAGACGGCCCTTCAATGAGCCGTCGATGACGGTGTCGCCGGCGCGCACGATCGCGCCGCCGAGCAGCGTCGAGTCGACGGCATTGTGCATGCGCACCTGCCGCTTGAATCTCGCCGCCAGCGCCGACTTGAGCTTCTCGGTCTGCACGGCGTCGAGCGGCATGGCGGAGGTGACCTCCACGTCGATGCTGTTCTCAGCCTCGGCGCGCAGCTCCTCGTACTGCGCCGCGATCTCCGGCAGCAGCGCCAGGCGGTGATTGTCCGCGAGGACGGCGACGAAGTTCCTGAGGCCGTCTCCGAAAGAGGCGCCGCCGACATCCGTGACCAGCGCTGCGACATCCGTGCGGGTCACCTCGGGGTTGCCGATGAGCGCGGCGACGCGCTCGTCGGCCACGATGGCGGCCAGCCGCTTCAGTCCCTCGGACCAACCGGCGAGATCGCGTGCATCGCTTGCAGCCCCGAACGCTGCCTTGGAGTACGGCCGCGCAATGGTGGCGCGCTCAGCCACGCGCGATCTCCGCGGCCAGCTGGTCGAGCAGCTCCGCGTGCGCCCTGGGATCGACCTCGCGCTCGAGCAGGCGGGACGCACCTTCGACGGCGAGCCGGCCGACTTCGCGTGCCAGTCCTTCGCGGGCGCGAGAGCTTTCGCGCGTGGCCTCATCCTGTGCCTGTGCCACGATGCGCTGCGCCTCGGTGGTCGCGGTGCCCTTGGCCTCCTCGACGATCTCGTTGGAGCGCTTGCCCGCCTGGTCGACGATCTGCGACGCACGGTCGCGCGCCTCGCGGATGATCTCCTTGGCGCGCTTCTCGGCCTCGTCCAGGTCCTTCTGGCTCTGGTTCGCGGCCTCGAGACCCGCAGCGATCTTCTTCTGGCGCTCCTCGATGGCATTCATGAGCTGCGGCCAGCCATACTTCATCACCAGCCAGGCGACGATGAAGAACACCACACCTTGGATGACCAGCGTAACGGCTAAGTCCATATCCTGCTCCCGTAGCAGGCCGCCGCGTGCGCGGAGGCCCGTACCACGTTACTTCGCGCCGAACGCGCCCAGGAACGGATTGGCGTACAGCAACAGGAAGCCGACCGCCACGCCGATGATGGGCACCGCGTCCAGCAGGCCCGCGACGATGAACATCTTGGTCTGCAGCATGTTGGTGAGCTCGGGCTGGCGCGCGGAGCTCTCGAGGAACTTGCCGCCCAGGATGCCGAAGCCGATGGCGGCGCCGGCGCCGCCGAGGCCGATCACCAAGCCCGCTGCGATCACGGTGGCGCTCATGAGTTGAGCGAGATGGGTCAGATTATCCATGTTGTCTCCGTCAGGTATTGGTCTTGAAGAATCGAATCAATGTTTCTCGGCCGCGATGCTCACATACACGATGGTCAGCACCATGAAGATGAAGGCTTGCAGGGTGATGATGAGGTAGTGGAACACCGTCCACACGAACCCGGTCACGAACTGGCCGAGCCCGAGAATATAGGTCGATACGTTGTCGAGCGCGGCACCGAGCGTAAGCGCGGCGATCAACAGGAAGATGAGCTCTCCGGCATACATGTTGCCGAACAACCGCATGGACAGGGAAAGCGGGCGCACCGCCTCCTCGATGATGCGGAAGATGAAATTGACGGGGGCGAGGAGAATGGCGAAGAAGCCGTGCGCGTGGAACGGTGCCGTGAACCATTCGCCGAAGAAGGTCTTGAAGCCCTTGTGGGTGATGCCCACCCACTGAATCAGCAGGAACACGCCGAGCGCCATGCCCACCGTGGTGTTGATGTCGGCCGTGGCCACGGTGCGCAGATGCTCGACGCCGAAGGCCTTGGCGGTGGCCGGCAGCAGATCGACCGGCAGGATGTCCATGAAGTTCTCGAGGAACACCAGCGCGAAGATGGTGATGGCGAGCGGGGCGATGAACTTGTTGGGGCCGTGATAAGTGTCCTTCACGAGGCCGTCGACGAACTCGACCAGGATCTCGACCGCCGCCTGGAACTTGCCGGGGACACCGCTCGTGGCGCGATGCGAAGCGAGCGCCAGCACGAAGATCAGCACGGCCGACAGAATCAGCGTGAACACCACGCTATCGAGGTGGAACGCCCAGAAGCCTCCGTGGTCGGTGTTGACCGTGAGATGCGTGAGGTGGTGCTTGATGTACTCGGTCACCCCACTGGTAACTTCCTCTTGCGCCATCATTCCAAACGCCATACATCCCCGATCATTTCAGTCGAACGAGAGCGACCCAATATCCCACTTGCGCGACCACCATTCCTATCAATAGCGGTACCGCATCGAGTTTCAAGCGCGCGAGCGCGACATAGAGCGCGAGCGCGAACCACAGCCATTTCAGCGCGACGCCGGCGTACAGCGCCGTGTTCAGCGCAGGCGCCGCGGCGACGCCCTGCCGGAACGCCCGCCAGCCGAACACCGCGCTGCCGCCCGCGACGATCAGGCCGCCCGCCAGGGCGGCGATCCCCGCGGACATTCCGCGCAGCGCCAGAAACATGCATGCGGCAAAGCATGCGCAACCCGCTTGCAAGAGCACGACTCGGGCGACCAGCCGGGTGTTCCGGGCCAGTACTTCACTCATCGGGAAGGGAACGGACCGAAGTCCGGTGCACGGCGGCGCGCTGCCCTCGATTTGCCCATATGAGCCGTCGCCAGTCAAAAATGGCCGGCGCATTATAGAGATGCGCATCGGGCGCAGCAAGGCATCCGGCGGCCCGAAAAGGGGCCGCCGGCCGAAGCTCGATCGCGGACTTTACTGAATGTGGGCGAGGATGCCCTCGAGCTCGTCCAAGCTGTTGTAGGCGACCACGAGCTTGCCCTTGCCGGATGCCGCATGCTGAAAGTTGACCTTGGCGCCGAGCTTTTCGGCGAGCTCGCGCTCGAGCCTGCGAATGTCGGGATCGGGCTCCGGGTCGCGCCCGGCCGCTGCCGGCTTCGGCGCCATGATGCGCCGCACCAGGGCCTCGGTGTCGCGCACCGAAAGGCCCTTCTGGGCCACGAGTCCGGCCACCTCGATCTGCTGGCGCCGCGCCGAGAGACCGAGGAGGGCCCGGGCGTGCCCCATTTCGATGCGCCGCTGCTCGAGCAGCTCCTTGACCTCGTCGGCGAGCTCCATGAGGCGCAGCAGATTGCTCACCGCGGCCCGCGAGCGGCCGACCGCCTCCGCGGCCGCTTGATGGGTCAGCCCGAACTCCTCGGTCAGCCGGCTGAGGGCGCGCGCCTCTTCCAGGGGATTCAAGTCTTCGCGTTGGATGTTCTCGATGAGCGCCATCGAGACCGCCGCTTCATCGGGAACGTCGCGGATCACGGCGGGGATCTCGGACAGACCCGCAAGCTGCGCGGCGCGCCAGCGGCGCTCGCCGGCGATGATTTCGTAGCGCTGCGACTGCCCGGGCACCCGCTCTCCAACCGGCCGTACCAGGATGGGCTGCACCAGACCCTGGGATTTGATCGAGTCGGCGAGCTCGCTCAAGGACTCGGTCCGCATGTCGACTCGCGGCTGATACTTGCCCCGCTGCAGGAGGTCGACGGGGATGCTCGCCAGGCGGTCCCCGGCGAGCGGCGGCGGCGGCGGTTCAGGTGCTGCGGCGCGCTTGGCGAGCAGCGGGCTCAATTCGGCGAGGCCACGACCCAGGGACGGCTTTTTGCCGGACATGTGCATTCCCGACGGCGCTACGGAGGTAGCGTGGGCGATTATACGGGTGCGATCGGCGCGGCCGGAACGTCGTCGCGGCGAATCATCTCGCCGGCGAGCGCGAGGTAGGCGAGCGCACCGCGCGACTCCTTGTCGTGGAACAGCGCCGGCTTGCCGAAGCTCGGGGCCTCCGCGAGGCGCACGTTGCGTGGGATCACCGTGCGGAACACCTTGGGGCCGAAGTGCTGGATCAGTTGGGCGGAGACCTCGTTCGAGAGGTTATTGCGCGGGTCGTACATGGTGCGCAGCAATCCATCGATCTCGAGATCCGGATTGATGCTGGCCTGGATCTGCTCGATGGTCTGCACCAGCGCCGACAGGCCCTCGAGCGCGTAGTACTCGCATTGCATCGGCACCATCACGGAGTCCGCCGCCACCAGCGCATTCAACGTGAGCATGTTGAGCGCCGGCGGACAATCGATGAGGATCACGTCGAAATCCGCGCGTACGGGCTTGATCGCGTTGCGCAGCTTGAACTCGCGTCCCGCGATCATCCCGAGCAGGCGCACCTCCGCGGCGGTCAGATCCTGGTTGGAGGGCATCAACATGAAGCCCCCGTACTCGACCGGCACCAGCGCTTCCATGGCCGCGCAGTCCCCGAGCAGCACGTCGCAGCTGGTGCGCGACAGGGCGTTCTTGTCGACTCCGCAGCCCATCGTGGCGTTGCCCTGGGGGTCGAGGTCGACCAGCAGCACGCGGCGCTTGGTGGCGGTGAGCGAAGCCGCGAGGTTGACGGCCGTCGTCGTCTTGCCGACGCCGCCCTTCTGATTCGCGACCGCGATGACCCGTTTCATGGTTTGCGGCAGAGTTCCACAAGATGGCGCTCGTCGTCCAGTCCCGGCACCTTGAGCCGGTGGACCGCGATCAGGCGATACGCGCGGGGAAGGGCCGCGACCTCGTCATCCGGCCGCCGCCCCTTCATGGCGAGCAGCCGGCCTTGCGGAGCCGTGAGATGCCCCGCGTAGGCGGTGAAATCCGCGAGCGATGCGAGCGCACGCGCCACGACGCCATCGAACAGCACGGACGGCCGGTATTTCTCGGCGCGCTCATGCACCACCTCGACGTTGTCGAGGGCGAGCTGCGCCGCCGTCTCGCCGACGAAGCGCGCCTTCTTGCCCGTGGCCTCGATCAAGGTGAAGCGTCGGTCCGGATTGGCGATGGCGAGCGGCAGCCCGGGAAAGCCCGCGCCCGTGCCGACGTCGGCGATGCGCGATCCGCGCAGATAGGGCTGCACGGAGAGGCTGTCGAGGACGTGCTTTTGCAGCATGCCGAGCCGATCGCGGATCGCCGTGAGGTTGAAGCGGGCATTGCCCGCCTCGAGCAGGTCCACGAGCTGGATCAGCCGCGCGCGCCTCTCTTCGCCGAGATCGAGGCGGAGCTCGCGCGCGCCGTCCGCGAGCAGCTCATGCTGAGATTCGGGCGTCACTCGCGAAGGTCGGGAAAGCCGTCGAGCACGACGCGCACGGTGGTCGCCTTGGCGTCCTCGGCCCCTGCGGGCGCCGCCGACCCGGGGCCCGCGTCCCCGCCCGGGCCGGCCGCGGAGCCCTCGATGTCCGGCGCGAGCCGCGCGTGGAAACGGACCAGGCCCGAACGGCCCTGGCAGGCCGCTGCCTCCGGCGCTGCGGTCTCGGAGCCGGCAGGGCCGCCCGGCCCCAAGTCGGCTTTGCGCAGCCAGCGGGCGCAAGCCTCGTGAAAGAGACTCTCGGCGTCCTCGCCGAGCTGCACGGATGCACGGATACGGAGCAGGTGGTCCTGGCGGAAGCAAAGCAGGTATTCGTCGGGCGTGCGGCCGAGGAAGCGTGGGGGCGCCGAGTCCGGTGAGTAGCACTCGCCGTCGTCCGGCACCCTGGAATCGCCGGCCTCGTCGTGAAACAAGAGGGCCTCGTGCAGCGCCACCGGAACGCTCTTCAGGGTCGAGCCCATCGGCGCGATCAGAAGAGCCTGCCAGTCGAACGAGGCATCCGACTCGTGCGCGTCGGGCGGCGGCGGCGGGGGCGCCGGAGGAGGAGGCGGCGGCCGCGCGGCGCACGCGGCGATCGCAGCCGCGGCCACTGTGGCAGCGGCGCAGCGCGCGAACGCGGCGGCGCGGGCCAGGCTCGGCACGGGTCTCACGGGAGCTACGGACGACCGGACGACCGGACCTCGAGCTTTCCTAGGAAGTCGCGGCATGGCGTTCACCGAGCCGCGCCGCCAGCTCTTGCAGCTCGCGCGCCGCGTCTTCGTCCTGCGGACGGTCCCGGTCGAGCGCGCGGCGCAGCGCCTCGAGCGCCGTGGCGCGAAGGTGCGAGCAGGCGCCGGCATAGTGCACGCGCCAATCGGCGATCATCTCGTGCTCGAGGAGCTCGTAATCGCGATCATCGATGATGGCATCCAGGATCATGGCGCACACCGCGAGCTCCTGGACGCGGTCGGGCGACAGACTGGCGGCCGAGCATGCTTCGGCGAAGCACCGGCGCAGATACGCCGGCGGGTCGGTGCTCGCGACTTTGTCGAGCAGGTCGTCGACATCGTAGGATTTCAGCAGGTGGTCGAAGCTCGCCATCGCTGCCATTATCCGCGCGCTGTGAGAACATAGGAACGATGGCTCGAATCTTTTTGATGCGCGCCGCGGCGGCGCTCGCGGCGGCGCTCGTCGTAAGCGCCTCGCCGGCGGCAACCGCCGTGACGAAACGCGGCAGCCTGACCTTCGACAATGTTCCGGAGGCGCCCGCGGCCTTGCGCGAGAAGCTGGACGCGTATCTCGGCGCGCGCCAGGCGACGACGCACGGCTTCTCGCCCAAGGGACAGCTTTTGATCGGCACCCGCTTCGGCGACGTGGAGCAATTGCACCTCGTCGATCAGCCGGGCGGCGAGCGGCGGCAGATCACCTTCCTGCGCGAGCCGATCAACGAGGCCGCGTTTTCCCCCGACCCTGCGCGGAGCGCCTACGTGTATCTCAAGGACGTGGGCGGAAACGAGAACGACCAGCTCTACTATCAGCGCCTCGGCGAGCCCGCGGCGAAGTGCCTGACCGACGGCAAGTCGGTGAACGGCTCTCCCGTGTGGTCGAACGCCGGACGCGAGGTCGCGTTCTCCACGACCGCGCGCGACGGCGTGAGCCACGACATCGACATCGTCGACCCGGCGGGCGGATCGCTTCCGCGCCTGATGGTCACAGGCGATTCGGCTTCGTGGGAGGCGCTCGACTGGTCGCCCGACGATCGCAAGCTCCTGGTGCTGAAGACGGTCTCGATCTCGGAGTCTTATCTCTATGTCGTCGATCTCGACACCGGCCAGAAGCGCGAGGTCGACCCGGCGCCGGGCAAGGTCGGAATCGTCGGCGCGAGATTCTCGCGCGACGGTCAGGGCGTGTACCTGATCTCGGATCGCGACGGTGAGTTCGCGCAGCTGCGCTACGTCGGCCTGTTCAACGCCGAGAAAACGCTGATCTCGGGAAAGAACCCCTGGGACGTGGAGGAGCTGGCCGTCTCGCGCGACGGACACTATCTCGCCTACGTCAGCAACGAAGCGGGAGCCGGCAAGCTGAACCTGCTCGATCTGCGCACGCATCAGGACCTGATTCCCCCACGGCTGCCGACCGCCGGCCTGGTTCAATCGCTCAGCTTCGACTCAACCGCCAGCCGCCTCGCATTCAGCTTCGCCGCGCCGAACCGGCCGCGCGATGCCTATGTCCTCAACCTCACGTCCAACCAGCTCGAGGAGTGGACTCACAGCGAGGCGGGCGCCGTCGATTTGGGCAAATTCGTGATCCCGCGGCTCGTGGAATTTCCGACCTTCGACCGCACCGACGGCCGTGCGCGCACCGAGGCTGCGTATGTCTACGAGCCTGCGGCGGCAGGCAAGCATCCGGTGCTGCTCCTGCTCCACGGGGGTCCCGAGTCGCAATTCCGGCCGGGCTTCGACCCGTGGATCGAGTTCGTCGTCAATGAGCTGGGCTACGTCGTCGTCGCCCCCAACGTGCGCGGCTCTTCCGGGTACGGCAAGACTTATCTGTCGCTCGACAACGGCGTCCTGCGCGAGGATGCGGTGAAGGACGTGGGCGCGCTGCTCGTGTGGATCGGGCTGCAGAGCTCCATGGACTCGAAGCGGGTGGTGGTCTCCGGCGGCTCTTACGGCGGATACCTCTCGCTCGCGAGCCTGGTCGAGTTCAGCGACCGCTTGAGGGGCGGAATCGACGTCGCCGGCTTCACCGATTTCGTCAGCTTTCTGACCAACACCGCTCCCTATCGCCGGGACCTCAGGCGCGCCGAGTACGGTGATGAGCGCGATCCGGACACCCGCGCATTCCTGCGCCGCATATCGCCGCTGACGAATGCCGAGCGCATCAAGCGCCCGCTGCTCGTCGTGCAGGGCAGGAACGACCCGCGGGTTCCGCTCAGCGAGGCCGAGCAGCTCGTCAATCGGCTGCGTGCCAAGGGGTCGACGGTGTGGTACCTGGTCGCCGACGACGAGGGTCACGGCTTCCGCAAGAAGCAGAATCGCGACGCCTACTTCGAGACCATGGCGCAGTTCCTAGCCTCGATGTCCGGCGACTGAAACGGGCCGGCGGCCCTCAGGGCGTCGCGGCCACCAGGGACGAGGGCTGGCTCGCGAAGTACTCCGCCGCGATTCTCACGTCCTCGTCGTTGGCGAGGAGCTTGGCCATCCCATTCATGACGATGTTCTTGCGCCGGCCGTTCTTGTAGGCCTGCAGGGCCTGCTCCAGGTAGTCCTCGTGCTGGCCTGCGAGGATCGCGGGCTTCGGCGTCAGTGGATTCTCGACGCCCGTGCCGGTCGCACCATGGCAGGCGGCGCAGGCGGCCACCTGCTTCGGAGCCTTGTCGGCGGCCGCCGCGGTCGGCTTCGGAGGCTCGGGCCCTTGCAGATAGGCGGCGATGTCCTCGATGTCCTGGTCCGAGAGCGAGGAGGCTTGCGCGTGCATGGTCGGATGAGGTCGGTCGCCGCTCTTGTATTCGTGCAAGGCGGAAATGATGTAGGCGGCATCCTGATGGCGGAGCTTCGGGACGCTGTAGTCGGGGTAGGCGTTGCGATAGCTGTCGATGCCGTGGCACCCGTAGCAGGTGTAGAACTTCTTCGCGCCGAGAGCCGGATCCCCCGCCGCCCGCGCGCTCAAGGACCAAATCGAGCAGAGCGCCGCGGATGCGAGCCAGGCCACGCCATTCAATCGCGAAGTCATCGAGTTCTCCGAGCCGCGGGTCAGGTCAAAAGGGCGATGTTAAAGAGGGAGCGCCCAAAATACCACTCGCGGCGCAGAGGTTGCCGGGCTGCCGCGGCACCCATGCTACAGAACGTCGGCCAGATCCTGTAGAAATCCCGCGTCCGTAGGCTCCATTCCGGAAGGGTAGCGGCAGGCGAGACGACCGACGCGGTCGATGAGGAATTTCTCGAAGTTCCAGGCGATATCGCCCGGGAAACCGTTCTCCTTGGCCGTGAGCCAGGCATAGAGCGGATGCCGGCGAGGGCCGTTCACGTCGATCTTGGCGGCCATCGGGAAGGTCACGCCGTAGGTCAACGAGCAGAAACTGCGAATCTCCGCCGCGCTGCCGGGCTCCTGAGCCCCGAACTGGTTGCAGGGAAATCCGACGATGACGAAATCCCGATCCTTGAGCTCGCGATAGAGGTCCTCGAGCGCGGCGTATTGCGGCGTGTATCCGCAGCGGCTCGCGACGTTGACGGCCAACGTCACCTTGCCGCGCAGGGCCGCGAGGATGTTGGCCTCGCCATCGAGACCCTGGACCTCGAAGTCGTAGAAGTAGTTCATGGCCGACCCTGGTAATTGCATCCCGTCACGTTGCGAGATCCCTCGTAATGTTTGTATAAAATTCCGGCGGGCTTCAGCCTGCCTTCCGGACGCCGTGCCGGAAGCCTGTTCTCAGGCGGCGCGCTCCCCTTTCTTCAGGTGCACGAGCAGCAGGGAGACCGCCGCGGGAGTGAGTCCCGGAATGCGCGCCGCCTGCCCGAGCGTCTGCGGCCGTGCTTCGGCGAGCCGCTGCCGGGCCTCGTTCGACAGCCCGCCGACCCGGCCGTAATCGAGGTCGGCCGGCAAGCGCAGCGCCTCGTGGCGGCTCTGACGCTCGATCTCCTCGCTCTGCCGATCGAGATAACCGGCGTACTTCGCCTGCACGTCCACTTGCAGCTTGACCTGCTCGGCGAGGCGCCCGTCGGCGCGCCACCCCTCGTCCGCATCGGTACCCGCGGCCGGTGCAACCACCGCCAAATCATCGTAGGCAATCTCGGGCCGGCGCAGGAGCTCGAGCGCGCGCGCCTCCCGCGCGAGCGGCGCACCGAGCTTGGCGGCCAACCGCGGATCCACCCCGGAGGGCCGCACCTGCACGCCCTCGAGACGGGCGAGCTCGAAGTCGACGGCCGCGCGCTTGCGCTGGAAGAACGCCCAGCGCGCATCGTCGACCAGGCCCAGAGCCCGGCCTTGCTCCGTGAGGCGCAGGTCGGCGTTGTCCTCGCGCAGGGTGAGACGGTACTCGGCGCGGCTGGTAAACATGCGATAGGGCTCCGGAGCGCCCCGGGTGATGAGGTCGTCGACCAGAACGCCGATGTACGCGTCGCTCCGCTTCGGACACCAGGGCTCGCGGCCCGCGCAGGCGAGCGCGGCATTCGTGCCCGCGAGCAGCCCTTGAGCCGCCGCCTCCTCATAGCCGGTCGTGCCGTTGATCTGGCCCGCGAAATAGAGGCCGCCGAGCCGCTTGCTCTCCAAGCTGTACTCCAGATCACGCGGATCGAAAAAGTCGTACTCGATGGCATATCCAGGGCGCGTGATGTGCGCGCGCTCGAAGCCCGGAATCGTGCGGACGAATTCGCATTGCACGTCGAACGGCAAGCTCGTCGAGATCCCGTTCGGGTAGATCTCGTCGGTGTCGAGGCCCTCGGGCTCGACGAAGATCTGATGCGAGGTCTTGTCCGCGAAGCGCACCACCTTGTCCTCGACGGAAGGGCAGTAGCGCGGCCCCACGCCTTCGATCGCGCCCGTGAACAGCGGCGAGCGCGAGGTGGCGGCGCGAATGAGCGCATGGGTGCGCTCGGTGGTCGCCGTGATGTGACAGGGCAGCTGACGCGGATGAGCATCCCGCGTGCCGAGATAGGAAAAGACCGGCCGGGGATCATCGCCGTGCTGCACGCGCATGACCGAGTAGTCGATGCTGCGGCCATCGATGCGCGGCGGAGTGCCGGTCTTCAGCCGCCCCACTCTGAGATCGAGCGCGCGCAAGCGATCGGCGAGACGCAGCGACGGAGGATCGCCCGCCCGGCCGCCCGCCGTGCTCTCGAGCCCCACGTGAATCTTGCCGCCGAGAAAGGTGCCGACCGTCAGCACCGTCGCGCGCGCGCGAAACTCGATGCCGGAAAGCGTGACCACGCCGACGACACGGCCGCCTTCCACCAGAAGGTCCGCGGCCTCCTGCTGGAACAGGTCCAGCATCGGCTGCTGCTCCAGCATGCGGCGGACCGCCCGCTTGTAGAGCTGGCGGTCGGCCTGTACACGGGTCGCCCGCACCGCCGGGCCCTTGCTGGAATTCAGGGTGCGGAACTGGATGCCGGCCGCGTCGGCCGCCCGCGCCATCGCGCCGCCGAGCGCGTCGATCTCCTTCACCAGGTGGCCCTTGCCGATTCCCCCGATTGCCGGGTTGCAGCTCATCTGTCCCAGCGTCTCGATGTTGTGCGTGAGCAGGAGCGTGCGGCAGCCCATGCGCGCCGCGGCGAGCGCGGCTTCCGTACCCGAATGGCCGCCGCCGATCACGATGACCGCATAGTCTTGGTTGGGGCGCATGGCGCTGAATCTACTCGAAATTCTGCAAGGGGCGTACTCTAGCGGCCGGCGCAGCAAAGCGCCAGGGAACCTGGAGGTAACGCAGGGACAGCCGGTCGCGCACGCGGTCACACGCCCGTACGGCTGCTCGATCAAGCACTGACGGCGCCCGCTTACTCCACGGTCACCGGCACGCCCGCGAGCTTCCCCGCCCATTGCCTGGGACCGGTCTCGTGCACCGACTCGCCGTCGGAGCTCACCGCCACGGTGACCGGCATGTCGCGCACCTCGAACTCGTATACCGCCTCCATGCCGAGCTCGGGAAAGGCGACCACGCGGCTCGAGCGAATGGCGTTCGACACCAGGAATGCGGCGCCGCCGACCGCGATCAGGTAGGCCGAGCGATGTCGGGCGATGGAGGCCACCGTCTCGGGGCCGCGCTCCGCCTTTCCGACCATGGCGAGGAGCCCCGCCTTGCCGAGCATGGTGTCGGTGAAGCGATCCATGCGGTTGGCGGTGGTCGGGCCGGCCGGGCCGACCACCTCCGTTCCGACGGGGTCGACCGGACCGACGTAGTAGATGACCCGGTCCTTGAAGCTCAACGAATCCGGCAGCGGCTGGCCGGCCTCGAGCAGCGCGCAGATCCGCTTGTGGGCGGCATCGCGGCCCGTCAACAGCTTGCCCGACAAGAGCAGGCGCTCGCCGGGCTTCCAGCCGGCGATCTGCGCGCGGGTCAGTCCATCGAGCGAAACGCGCCGCGCGCCCGGGTCCGCGCTCCAACGCACCTTGGGCCAGTCGTCGAGACTCGGCGGCGAGAGCACGGCCGGGCCCGAGCCGTCGAGCGTGAAGTGAATGTGCCGGGTCGCGGCGCAGTTCGGAATCACGGCCACGGGGAGCGAGGCCGCGTGCGTCGGATAGTCGCGGACCTTCACGTCGAGGACGGTGGTCAGGCCGCCGAGGCCCTGCGCGCCGATGCCGAGCGCGTTGACGCGCCGGTAGATCTCGACGCGCAGCTCCTCGAGCTTGTTTCGAGGGCCGCGTGCGAGCAGCTCGCCCATGTCGATCGGGTCCATGAGCGACTCCTTGGCGAGGAGCATCGCTTTCTCGGCGCTGCCGCCGATGCCGACGCCGAGCATGCCCGGCGGACACCAGCCGGCGCCCATCTCGGGCACCCTGTCCAGCACCCAGTCGGCGACCGAGTCCGACGGGTTCAGCATCTCGAACATGGATTTGTTCTCTGAGCCGCCGCCCTTGGCCGCGACCGTGACCTCGAGGCGGTCGCCCGGCCTGAGCTCGGTATGAATCACGGCGGGCGTGTTGTCGCGGGTGTTCGGGCGCTTGAACGCGGGGTCGGAAACGATCGAGGCGCGCAGCTTGTTGGCGGGATCGAGGTACGCCTGCCGCACGCCTTCGTTGATCATGGACTCAAGGTCGCGAGCGGCCTCCCAGCGCACATCCATGCCGACCTTCGCGAACACGACCACGATGCCGGTGTCCTGGCAGATCGGCCGATGGCCCTCGGCGCAAAGACGCGAATTGGTGAGGATCTGTGCAATGGCGTCGCGTGCGGCGGGACTCTGCTCCACCTCGTAGGCGCGCCCCATGCTGCGGATGAAATCCGGGGTGTGATAGTAGGAGATGTACTGCAAGGCCGCGGCCACGCTCGATATCACGTCCGCTTCACGAATCACGCTCATTGCAACCCCAGATGGCCGTCCGGCTTCGGAACTCGGCCGCAAATCTACCAAGTCGCGGCGGCCGGGGGATAGCGATCCCCTACAATCGTGCGGATGCAGCATTCGAGGCGCAGCGCGTGGTCAGGCCCGGGGCACCCCGTCCGCGGCGGCTTGCCGGCCGGCCGGTTGCGGCGGGCGCACCGGCTCGCCCTGCTGCTCCTCGGGCTCGCGTGCTCGGCGGCACCCGGCCCGGGTGGCGCGAGGACGCCCTCCGCGGGCCGCCTTCCTCTCCATGAATGCCGGCTGCAGCATCCGCTCGAGCTCTCGTCGATCGAAGCCGAGTGCGGTGACCTCGCCGTGCCCTTGGATCGAGGCACGAACGATGGCAATCGCTTGATGCTGCACGTGGCGGTGATCCGAGCGCTCGATCGGCGCGCCGCGGCGGCTCCGCTGTTCCTGCTCGCGGGCGGTCCCGGTCAAGCGGCGACCGACCTCTATCTCGCCTTCGCACCCGCCTTTGCCCGCATCGCCCGGGAGCACGACATCGTGCTCGTCGATCAACGCGGCACCGGGCGGTCGGACCCGATCACCTGCGACTACCCGGACGATTGGCGCGCCGCGCCGGATCCGCTGGCGGAGGCTCGCGACGTCACCGCGCGCTGTCTCGCCCGGTACGGCGCGCGCGTGCGATTCTTCACCACGGGCGCGGCGGTCGAGGATCTCGATGCCGTGCGCGAGGCGCTCGGCTACGCGCGCGTCGATCTTTACGGCGGCTCGTACGGGACCCGCGTGGCGCAGCTCTACATGCGGCGCTTCCCGTCCGCGACCGAGGCCGTCATCCTCGACGGGGTCACCGCACCCGAGGAGGTCATCGGTCCCGACACCCCCATCTACGGCGAGCGGGCGCTCGATGCGATCGTCGCACGCTGTGCGGCTGCGGAGCCTTGTGCGCACGCGTTCCCGTCGCTCGCGGAGGAGCTCGGGTCGTTGCGGCAAGCCTTCGGACCGCGCAAGGCCCCGATCACCATCGACGATCCGTCGAGCGGAATGCCGCTCGAGGTCGAGTTCAATCGCGAGATGCTCGGCGCCAGCCTGCGTTTCCTGTCGTACAGCGCGACGCAGGCCTCGATGCTGCCCGTTCTGATCCATCGAGGCACGCGGGGCGCGCTTGGACCGCTGGCGGCGCAGGTCATCATGACGGCGCGCCAGGTGCGGCATCAGCTTGCGACGGGCATGCAGAATTCCGTGATCTGCAGCGAGGACGTGCCGTTCTACGGCGCCGCCGGGATCGACCGCGCGGCCCTGGCCAAGACCTATCAGGGCACGGATCAGGTGGATGCGTTCGAGGAGATCTGCCGGATCTGGCCGCGGGGACCCGTGGATGCGGACCTGCATGCGCCGCTCCGGAGCGACATTCCGACGCTGCTGCTCTCGGGGGAGGCCGATCCCGTCACTCCGCCGGCAGATGCGCAGAGGGCGGCACGCGGTCTCGCGCACCATCGGCACCTGGTGCTCGCCGGTGAAGGGCATGGCCAGCTTGCGACCGGCTGCATACCGTCGCTGATGGCGCGATTCCTGGAATCGCGCGCGCCCGAAAAACTCGACACGCGCTGCCTCGAGCGTCACCGGCCGGCGCCTTTTTTCGTCAGCCCCGTAGGTCCCTCGCCATGATCGAAGCCCGCGCATTGAGCAAGCGCTTCGGCGCGGTCACCGCGGTTCGCGACGCCTCCTTTGCGGCGCGCGACGGCGAGATCACCGGCATCCTGGGACCCAACGGCGCGGGCAAGTCGACCACGCTGCGCATGCTCTACGGCATCCTCGCGCCCGACGGCGGCAGCGCGCACATCGACGAGCTCGCCGTCTCCGACCAGCCGTTCGCGGCGCGCGCCCGGCTCGGCGTGCTGCCGCACGGCGCAGGGCTCTACAACAATCTCACCGCGCGCGAGAACATCCGCTACTTCGGCGCCCTGCAGGGACTCTCGTCCGATCGGCTCGACGCCCGCGTCGCAGAGCTCTGCCGGGTGCTGGAAATGCGCGAATTCATCGATCGGCGCGCCAAGGGCTTTTCGCAGGGACAGCGCATCAAGGTGGCGCTGGCGCGGGCCCTGGTGCACGACCCCCGCAACGTGATCCTCGACGAGCCGACCAACGGCTTGGACGTGATGGCGATCCGCAACTTGCGGGCGATGCTGATCGACCTCAAGGCGCAGGGCCGCTGCGTGCTGTTCTCCTCCCACGTCATGCAGGAAGTGGGTGCGCTCTGCGACCGCGCGGTCATCATCGGCCGCGGCACGGTGCTCGCCGACGCGACCGTGGCGTCGATCCGCGAGGGCTCGTCCTCGCTCGAGGAGGCGTTCCTCAAGATTCTGGACGGCGCCGAGGTCGCCCCTTGATGCGCGGGCTGCTGATCGTCTTTGCCAAGGAGTTTCGCGAGAACTTGCGCGACCGGCGGACGATCCTTTCTGCGCTGCTGTTCGGGCCGCTGTTCGGGCCGCTGCTCTTCGGTCTCATGGTGTCGCGGACGCTGAATCAGAGCGTCACCGAGTCCGAAGAGCCCTTGGCGCTCACGGTGTCGGGCGCGGAGCGCGCACCGGGCCTGCTTCATTACCTCGAAGGGCGGGCCGTCGTGGTCACGCGCCGGGCCCTTTCCGAGGAGGGGGCGCGGGGCGCGGTCCGCGGCGGCGCGACGCCCGTCGTGCTCCTGATCCCCGAGGACTACGCGGCGCGTTTTTCCGCCGGGGCGCCCGCCCCTCTGCTCTTGTTCGCGGACAGCGCCGACAGCCAGGCCCGCAAGTACGCGGATCGGGCGCGAGCGGTGCTCGCCGGCTACTCGAGCGCAGTGGCCCAGCTCCGGCTGGAGGTCCGCGGCGTCGATCCGCTGCTGACGGTGCCGGTGGCCGTCAACGAGGTCGACGTGGCGACCCCGACCGGCCGCGCGGTCGTCGTGCTCGGCTTCATGACCTATTTCGTGCTCTTCTCGATCCTGATGGGAGGACTCTATCTGGCCATCGACTGCACGGCGGGGGAACGCGAGCGCGGGTCCCTGGAGCCCCTCCTCTGCATGCCCGTCGCCCGCGCCAGCCTGGTCGGCGGAAAGATCGCGGCGACCTCGGCCTATATGTGCATCTCACTTGCGTTGAGCCTCACGGCCTTCGTGGTCGCGTTCCGGTTCGTGCCTCTGGAGAGGCTGGGAATGAGCACCAACCTGAATGCCGGCACCGCGGTCATTTTCTTCGCGATCTGCCTGCCCTTCGTGCCCCTGGGCGCGGCTCTGATGACCTTCGTGGCCTCGTTCACCCGCAGCTACCGCGAGGCGCAGACCTACCTCACGCTGGTGCTGCTGGTGCCCACCATGCCCATCATCTTTGCCAGCATCTACTCGCTGAAGCCCAAGAGCTCCCTGATGTTCATCCCGTCGCTGAGCCAGCACCTGCTCATGACCAGCGTCCTCAAGGACGAGCCGGTGGCGGCCCTGGATGTCGCGGCATCCGCGCTCGCCTCGCTGGCGCTGGCGGCGCTGCTGATCGCCCTCACCGCCCGGCATTGGCGCAAGGAGACCCTGCTCGGTTGATGGCCGGGGCGGGGCCGGCTGATGCGCGTGAGGGGCCGGATGGGCCCCGCGAACGGTGCCTGCGGCTTGTCTGAGTAATGAACCGACGGGTCCGCGGAAGTTTAAGGGTCTTGCTGTATGGTCGTTTAATAGCGAACGCGGTATAAAGACGCCGGAGAGATGCCAAATCGGGGGAGCTGGCATGAGCGAGTCGCATGTCCGCGCGAAGATCGCGGCGCTGTTCACCATTCTGATCCTGTCGGCAGCCACGATGCTGTGGCTGTTCTGGCGCTTTCCGCTCATCACCGCGGGCGTCACGCTGGCGGTGCTCACCACTCTGGGCGTGTGCGCGCGGCTGGCACGACTCACCGACAGCGAGCTGGCCGAGCTGCAGCCGCCTGACCTGACCCGGGGTCCTCAAGGCGTCTGAGGGCGGGGCCTAGGGATCACAGGCGTCCCGTAAGCTATTTGCCGATGCAAAAGCTGCCGAAGATCTCGCCGAGCAAGTCCTCGCTGGTGAACTCTCCCGTGATCTCACCGAGCGCGCGCTGTGCGAGGCGCAGATCCTCCGCGAACAGCTCGAACGCCCGGCGCCGTGCGAGCGTGTCCGCCGCGGCATCGACGTGCCGCCGTGCGCGCTCGAGCGCATCGAGATGCCGGCGCCGCGCGCTGAACACGCCGGACTCCGATTCGGAGTAGCCGAGCGTCGACTTCAAATGTTGGCGCAAGAGGTCGAGCCCCCTGCCGGTACGCGCGCTCAAGTACACGCGCGGCGGCTCGGCGCCTTCGTCGAGGCGCGGCTCGGCGGCGGCGATGAGGTCGATCTTGTTGAGCACCAGGGTGACGGGCACACCGAAATCCACCTTGGAGCCAGGGTCGGCCGCCGCGGTTGCGTCGATGACGTACAGCACGCGATCGGCGCGCCCGATCTCGCTCCTCGCCCGGCGCACGCCCTCGGCCTCGACGGCGTCCGCCGAGCTGCGCAGTCCCGCGGTGTCGGCGAGCCTCAAGGGCAGCCCGTCGATGTGCACCTCGTGGCGCAACACGTCGCGGGTGGTGCCCGGCACGTCGGCCACGATGGCGACGTCATCGCCCGCCAGCCGATTCAGCAGGCTCGACTTGCCCGCGTTCGGAGGGCCGGCGATGACCACGTGCAGCCCCTCACGCAGCAGTACACCCTGGCGGGCGGCCGCGGCGATGGAGTCGAAGGCGGCAAATACGGCGGCGAGCCGAACCTGGAGCGATGCATCCGACAGGAAATCGACCTCGTCGTCCGGGAAGTCGATGGCGGCCTCCACGTGCACGCGCAGCGCCGTGATCTCGGCGGCGAGCGCGGCGATGCGCGCGGAGAAGTCGCCCTGCAGCGAGCGAATGGCGGCGCGGGCCGCGGCGCGGCTCGCGGCGTCGATCAGATCGGCGACCGCCTCCGCCTGCGCCATGTCCATCTTGCCGTTCAGGAACGCGCGCTCGCTGAATTCGCCGGGCCTCGCCAAGCGGCAGCCGAGCTCGATGAGTCGGCGAGTCAGGAGATCGAGCACCACGGTGCCGCCGTGACCCTGCAGCTCGAGCGTGTCCTCCCCGGTATAGGAGGCGGGTGAGGGGAAGTAGAGCGCGAGTCCTTCGTCCAGGGTTTGTCCGAGGCCGTCTTTGAAGCGGCGGTGACACGCGTATCGCGGCGTCGGCAGGGCGCCGAGCAGCGCCATCGCGATTTGGGGCACCAGCGGTCCTGAGACCCGGATGACGCCGATCGCGCCTCGTCCCGGAGCGGTGGCGACGGCGACGATGGTGTCGGGGGATGTCATGCCGATCGGCGGTGGATCTCAATCCCGCGGCTTGCTGGCTTTCTCGACCACCTTGTTGATGCGCCACTGCTGCAGGATGGTCAACAGCGTGTTGGTCAGCCAGTAGAGCACCAGGCCCACGGGGAACCACATCATGCTGGCGGTCATGATGAGCGGCATGAATTGCATGATCTTCTGCTGCGTGGGATCGCCCTGCGGCGGATTCAGCCTGAACTGGCCGTACATCGCGCCGCCCATGATGATTGGCAGGATGAAGTACGGATCGCGCGAGGATAGATCGTTGACCCAGAGCATGAACGGCGCCTGGCGCATTTCCACGCTTTCGATCAGCACGCGATAAAAGGAGATGAACACCGGGATCTGCACCACCATCGGCAGGCAGCCGGCGAGCGGATTGATCTTCTCTTTCTTGTACAGCTCCATCATGGCGCGACCGAGCTTTTCGCGATCGTCCTTGAAGGTCTCCTGGATCTGCTTCATGCGCGGCGCGACCGTGCGCATCTTGGCCATGGAGCGCCCGCTCGCCTGGCTCAACGGGTAGAACAGCAGCTTGATCAGGGCGGTGACGATGATGATCGACCAGCCCCAGTTGCCGACGATGCCATGCACCCAGTTGAGGGCCGCGAACAAGGGTTGGGCGACCACGGTGAGGCTGCCGAAGTCGACGGTGCGCTCGAGATTCGGACCTGCCTTCACGAGCTGTGCCTGGAGCTTCGGGCCGACGAACAGCGTCTCGCGCATCTGCGCCTTGCCGCCCGCCGGGATGTCGGTCGCGGGACCCGACGCGCTCAGCACGAACTGCTTGTCGACCACCTTGAGCCCGTACCGATACGCCTGATCGGGCGGCGGCACCACGGCCGAGACGAACTGATGCTGCAGCGAGGCCAGCCAGCCATTGGTGACGGTGGCCGTGAACTTGCCGTCGTCGGCCTTCTCCACGTCGAGCTCGCGGAACTTGTTGCCCTCGTACACCGCCGGACCCTTGAACGAGTAGGTCTCCACGTTGAAGTACGAGCGCGAGGGGTGCTCCCAGTGGCGCACGATCTGTGAATACGGCTCGAGCTTGCGCGGCGCGCCGCCGCCGTTGTCGATGTCGTAGACCAGGCCGATGGCATACTGCCCGCGCTTCAGCAGGAAGGTCTTGGTGATCTTGAGGCCTTGACCGTCGTCCCAGCTCAAGGGAACACGCAGCTCGCCGGCGCCGGGCATGAGCTCGTAGGAGGTTTGTGCGCAGGCCCAGGTCGCGGAGTGCGTGGGCGCATCCTTGCCGTCGACACCGAAGAGGCCGGTCTGTATCAGGTACAGCGCATCCGGCGGCTCGCGGCTCATGAGCCGCACGGGAATATTCGGCGTGTCCTTGTGCAGCGGGTACTGGGTGAGGTCGGCCTGGTCGATCTCGCCGCCCTTCAGGTTGATCACGAGGTCGAGCACATCCGTTTTGACACGGATGGTCGCGCCGCCTTCGGGCACCGTCGCAACGCCGGGCGCCGACGATGGGATCGCGCCGGACGCCGGCGGCGGCACGGGACTTCCCGACGCGGTCGCAGGAGCCTGCGCCGGCGGTGCGGATGCGGCGGAGCTCGCGGCATCCGAGCTCACGGCGTCGGGCAGCGAATCGCGCGCCGTGGCCGATGCCGCAGACGACCCTGCCCCGGACAGGCTCGTCGCAGGCGCCTGATAGTCGTGCACCCATGCCTGGTAGTTGTAAAAGAGGATCAGGCCCAGAGCGACCCACAAGAGAATGCGCGTGTTAGGCATTGCTCAGGCTCTCGCCGCCGTCGGGCACCGGGTCGTAGCCGCCCTCGTGGAAGGGGTGGCAGCGGAGCAGCCGCCGCGCCGCGAGCACGGTGCCGCGCAGCGCGCCGAATCGCTGAATGGCCGTGTGCGCATAGCACGAGCAGCTCGGATAGAAGCGGCAGCGGGGGCCGAGCAGCGGACTCAACGTGAGTTGATAGCCGCGGATGACGAAGAGCAGCACGTGGCGGAGCTTCAGCATTTTTTTTGCGAGATCGCCTTCCAGTGCTGATCGAGGCTCGTGCGCAGCTCGCGAAGGCTCGCACGAGCCGCGAAATCCCGGGCGGAGACGGTGACATCGACCGGCGGCAAATTCATTTGGTTCAAACGGAAGGACTCTCGAGTGATGCGCTTGATTCGATTGCGCCGAACCGCGTTGCCGAAGGTCCGTGTCGCGATGCTCAGGCCCAATCGCGGATGGCTCTCGTGATTGGCGAGCACCGACAGTGTGAAGAAAGCGTCGGTGAATTTCTTGCCGCGCCGCTTCACGTTGCTGAATTCGGCCGGCTGGTGCAAGCGCATGCGCGGCGCGAAGTTGAGCTTACGGATCGGCTGTCAGCCCTGTCTCACGGGCACAGACGCTTGCGGCCCTTCGCACGGCGGCGAGCCAGCAGGCGACGTCCACTCTTCGTGGCCATGCGCGCGCGAAAGCCGTGGGTGCGGGCTCGATGAATATTGCTGGGATTGAAAGTACGTTTCATGGCGCCACTCGAACAAAACCACGGGCCGAATCAAGGGATTGGGGGCTTTTGAGAGGCGGCAAGGGTACTCAAGGCCCCCCGGATGTGTCAATAGACGCCCCTCCCGGTTGGAGCTAGACTTTGCGCCCTTTCGTCGAAACTGCCCCGCCATCTTTTTGGGAGAGCGCTCTTGCCGGAGCCGCTGTGGAACCGCTGTCTGCGAGTGCTCGAGAGCGAACTCCCGGAGCAACAGTTCAACACCTGGGTCCGGCCCCTGCAAGCGGTCCAGCGCGAGGGCGAATTGAGGCTCCTCGCGCCGAATCATTATGTCGTCGACTGGCTGGGCCAGAACCTGCTGGCCCGTATCAAGGAATTGACCGGCGCGTTCGCGGAAGGGCAGCCCCCCGACGTGGTGCTGGACGTGGGGACTCGCAACGGCGAGGTGCACGCTCACGTGAACGGGACCGAGAGCCTCCCCGGTGCGCCCGCGAAGGCGCGCAGGCCCTCGCCCTCGGCGCCCGGCGCGCCCATCAATGCCAATTTCACCTTCGACAGCTTCGTCGAAGGCAAGAGCAACCAGCTCGCCAAGGCGGCGGCCGTCCAGGTCGCCGGCAATCCCGGCAAAGCGTACAACCCGCTGTTCATCTATGGCGGCGTCGGCCTCGGTAAGACTCACCTCATG
This sequence comes from Steroidobacteraceae bacterium, assembly GCA_036272295.1. Lineage (GTDB taxonomy): Bacteria > Pseudomonadota > Gammaproteobacteria > Steroidobacterales > Steroidobacteraceae > Bog-1198. Next base: position 11,876 of record DATAYZ010000132.1, on the reverse strand, counting down.
CACGCGGTGGCGAACAAGCTGAAGGAGCGCAACTCGCAGGCACGGCTCGCCTACGTGCACAGCGAGCGTTTCGTCAGCGACATGGTGCGATCCCTGCAGCACAACACCATCAACGACTTCAAGCAGGCCTATCGGTCCCTGGACGCGCTGCTGATCGACGACATCCAGTTCTTCGCGGGCAAGGATCGGTCGCAGGAGGAGTTTTTCCACACATTCAACGCGTTGCTCGAGAGCCAGCAGCAGGTGATCCTCACCTGCGACCGCTATCCCAAGGAGGTCGATGGCCTCGAAGAGCGTTTGAAGTCGCGGTTCGGCTGGGGTCTGACCGTCGCGATCGAGCCGCCGGAGCTCGAGACTTGCGTGGCGATTCTCATGAGCAAGGCAGCCGCCGCGCTGGTGGACTTGCCGGAGGACGTCGCTTTTTTCATCGCCAAGCGCATTCGCTCGAACGTGCGCGAGCTCGAAGGCGCGTTGCGACGCGTGGTCGCCACCTCGGAATTCACTGGGCGCCCGATCACGCTCGATCTGGTCAAGGAGGCTCTGCGGGACGTGCTGGCGCTGCAGGAGAAACTGGTCACCGTCGAGAATATCCAGAAGACGGTGGCCGAGTACTACAAGATCCGCATCGCGGAGCTCATGTCCAAGCGACGCAGCCGCTCCATCGCGCGGCCGCGCCAGGTGGCGATGGCGCTCGCGAAAGAGCTGACGAATTACAGTCTGCCGGAGATCGGCGATGCCTTCGGCGGCCGTGACCACACGACGGTGCTGCATGCCTGCAAGCGGGTGAAGGCGCTCCGGGAGACCGAGCGACGGATCGAAGAGGACTATATGAACCTGTTGAGAACCCTGGCGGGATAGGGTGGGAAAAGCTGTGGATGACGCTGTGGATAAAGTTACCCACAGGTCGATGACAGCTTCTCTACGCCCGGTACGCGACAATACAGCCGGGTTGTTGGATATTTAAGCTGTTGAAGAACATAGAGAAAATTGACTTATGCAAGGTTTTGCGGCCAGCTAATAATCATAGTAACTATCTCTTTAAGATTAATACTCAAGACAGAAGAACGGTGAGCCCATGAAATTGACGGCGGAACGGGAAAAGCTATTGGGGCCTTTGCAGGCGGTGATCGGAGTGGTCGAGCGTCGCCAGACCATGCCCGTGCTCGCCAACGTGCTGCTCGGAGTGCGCCAAGGTCAACTCTCGATCACGGCCACGGATCTCGAGGTTGAGCTGGTCGCCTCGACGGAGGTGACGGTACAAGAGGCCGGTGACATCACCGTTCCGGGACGCAAGCTCCTCGACATCCTGCGTGCGCTTCCGGAGAAGCTCACCGTCGCGTTGTCGATGGAGGGCGACAAGATGGTGATCAAAGCGGGGCGAAGCCGATTCAGCCTGTCCACCTTGCCGGCGGCCGAATTTCCAGTCATCGAGGACATCAATGCGTCGCAGACCGTGCAGGTATCGCGCAGGGAACTGCAGCGATTGCTCGAGAAAACTCACTTTTCCATGGCCCAACAGGACGTTCGTTATTATTTGAACGGCATGCTGCTCGAGATCGATGGCACCAATCTCAGGGCGGTGGCGACCGACGGCCATCGTCTCGCCCTTTGCGAAACGGAGCTGGCCGCCAAGGCCAAGACCTCCCAGCAGGTCATCGTGCCTCGAAAAGGGGTTCTCGAGCTGCAGCGCATATTGACGGAGGAAGGCGTTGCCGAGCTCGCCATTGGGACCAATCATGTTCGCGCTCAAATCGGCGATGTTCGCTTCACTTCGAAGTTGATCGATGGGCGTTTCCCGGAATACTCGCGCGTCATTCCCCCCGCCCCAACCGCCGCGATCCGCGCCGACCGCGACGTTCTGCGTCAGGCTCTCCAGCGGACGGCCATTCTTTCGAACGAGAAATACCGCGGAATTCGCGTCAATGTGAAAAAGAACTCCGTGACGGTGCAGGCCCATAACCCGGAGCAGGAGGAAGCCGAGGAGGAAATCGAGGTCGGCTACGATGGAGTCGAGCTCGAGGTGGGCTTCAACGTGAACTACCTCTTGGACGCGCTCGCCGCGATTGAGGGTCAGGAGGTCGAGATCGGGCTCACCGACAGCAATTCGAGCTGCCTGATTCGCTCGCCCGGGCAGGCATCCGCACGCTATGTCGTCATGCCCATGAGGCTGTGACTTGCCGCTCCGGCGGGTGCAAGTCACGGACTTCCGTTGCTTGCCGTCGGCGACCCTGGAGCTCGACGCCCGCCTCACCCTGATCATTGGTCCCAATGCGTCGGGCAAGACCAGCTTGCTGGAGGCCCTCTACGTGCTGGGCCGTGGCCGGTCGTTCCGAACGCGTCGGCTCGAGCACCTCATTCGCCGCGGTCGCGAGCGCTTCGTGGTGTACGGGGAGATCACCGCGGATGAGCGCCGAGTGGCGATGGGTATCGAAGGATCGAAAGAGGGCATGCGCGCCCAGGTGGCCGGTCAGCGAGCGGCCTCCCTGGCCGAGCTCGCGCTGCTTTTTCCGGTGCAGATCATTGACCCCGAGATCCACCGCCTCATTGAGGAAGGGCCGAGCCGGCGGCGCCGATTTTTGGACTGGGGAGTGTTCCACGTGGAACCTCGCTTCGTCGACGATTGGCAGCGATTTCAGACCACCCTGAAGCAGCGCAATGCCGCCCTGAAGGCGCGCCAGGGCGAAGGGACGATTCGGGCCTGGGATCACGATCTCGTTCGCTACGGCGAAAGAATCGCTGAGGCTCGAACGCGGTATGTCGGTCGATTGGGGGAGCGAGCCGGCCCGATGATTCAAAATTTGCTGGGCCAAGAGCTCGGCTTGAGCCATCGTCCGGGGTGGGTGCGCGAGCTTAGCTATGCGGAGGCTCTACAGCAAAGCTGGAGCCAGGACCAAGACACAGGCCTGACCCAGGTGGGACCCCACCGAGCGGAGCTTGCCATTCGCCTCAACGATCTCGCCGTGAAGGATCGCATTTCGCGCGGCCAGCAGAAGCTGTTGGCGGCCGGCCTTGCGCTCGCCCAGATGGAGCTCTTCCCCCAAGACTCCCCGGTACGGCCCACGCTGCTCCTCGATGATCCCGCCGCCGAGCTCGACGACGAGCGGTTGACTCGGCTGATCGCAGAGGTGACGGGACAGTCGGTTCAACTCGTCGTCACGGCATTGCACCCCGGCCTTTCACAGCTCGGCGCCCCCGGCGCCCGTTACCGAATCGCCGAGGGGCAGCTTACCCTCGATTGATCGCGGCACGGCCTGTGCGGCGGGGACCTAGGGCGCTCCGACAAGATGTTGCTGCGCGTGCGGCCGACCGGTGTTGCAGTTCGACCAAAGCCACTGCGCCGCCGAGTCGACCGATGTTCCACGTGGAACATAACCGCCAGCGGCTAGGAATCTCCGCGCAGTGGCTCAATATCGTGTGCATAACCTGTGTCCTGCCGGTGTATGGGCAGTCAGTGGCGCGCAATTCCGGTAGCGGTCATCGAGTCTCGGGTCACGGCCCTCGAGAGCCTTGCAAGCAGATGATTTATTGGGCTTTTTTATTGAGTTTTCGGTCGTGAAATGCAGCAGAGACTGGTACAATGGGCGGTCTTCCCGAAGGATGCATCATGTCCGATAGCGACGTCTACGATTCCAGCAAAATCAAGGTCTTGAAGGGACTCGACGCGGTCCGAAAGCGTCCCGGGATGTACATTGGCGATACCGATGATGGAAGCGGCCTGCACCACATGGTGTTCGAGGTTGTGGATAACGCCATCGATGAGGCGCTTGCTGGGCACTGCGATCGCATCGTGGTCACGATTCACGCCGATGAGTCGGTGACGGTGTCCGACAACGGGCGCGGCATCCCCGTCGACATCCACGCCGAAGAAGGGCGCTCCGCGGCCGAGGTCATCATGACCGTGCTGCACTCCGGCGGTAAGTTCGACGACAGCTCCTACAAGGTTTCGGGCGGACTGCACGGCGTCGGCATCTCGGTGGTCAATGCGCTATCCGATTTTCTCGAGCTCATCATCCGCCGCGACGGCAAGGTGCATCGCCAGGAGTATCGACTCGGCGACCCCGTTGCGCCGCTCGCCGCGATCGGCGAGACGAGCGAGAAGGGTACGACCTTGCGCTTCAGGCCGAGCGGGCAGATCTTCACCCACATCTCCTTCAACTACGACACGCTGGCCAAGCGGCTGCGCGAGCTGTCCTTCCTGAATTCGGGCGTGCGCATCGAGCTCATCGACGAGCGCGACGAGAAGAGCGAAGTGTTCCAGCACGAGGGCGGCCTCGCCGCGTTCGTGACCCATTTGAACCGCAGCAAGACGCCGATCCATCCCACCGTGCTCTGGTTCCAGTCGCGCGAAGGAAACATTCAGGTCGAGGTCGCGATGCAGTGGAACGACTCCTATCAGGAGAGCATGTACTGCTACACGAACAACATTCCGCAGAAGGATGGCGGCACGCATCTCGCCGGCTATCGCGCGGCCCTGACGCGCACGCTCAATAACTACATCGAGAAGGAGCTCGCGGCCAAAAAGGAAAAGGTGGCGACCACGGGCGACGATGCGCGCGAGGGCCTCACGGCCATTCTGTCGGTGAAGCTGCCGGATCCGAAGTTCTCCTCGCAGACCAAGGACAAGCTGGTCTCCTCCGAGGTCAAAGGTGTGGTCGAGTCCGCGGTGGCGCAGCGGATCGAGGAATTTCTGCTCGAGCATCCGCAGGAAGCGCGCACCATCGTGGGCAAGATCCTCGAAGCCGCTTATGCGCGCGAGGCGGCGCGCAAGGCGCGCGAAATGACCCGGCGCAAGGGCGCTCTGGATATCGCGGGCCTTCCGGGCAAGCTCGCCGATTGCCAGGAGAAGGATCCCGCGCTTTCCGAGATGTTCCTGGTCGAGGGCGACTCGGCCGGCGGCTCGGCCAAGCAGGGTCGCGACCGCCGCACGCAGGCCATCCTGCCGCTGAAGGGCAAGATCCTGAACGTCGAGAAGGCGCGCTTCGACAAGATGCTGGGGTCGGCGGAAGTGGGGACGCTCATCACGGCTCTCGGGTGCGGCATCGGGCGCGATGATTTCAATCCCGACAAGCTGCGCTATCACCGCATCATCATCATGACGGATGCGGACGTCGACGGCTCCCACATCCGCACCTTGCTGCTCACGTTCTTCTATCGTCAGATGCCCATACTGATCGAGCGCGGCCACATCTACATCGCCCAGCCACCGCTCTACAAGGTGAAAAAAGGCAAGCAGGAGACCTACGTCAAGGATGACGTGGAGCTCAACGGCCTGCTCCTCAACACCGCCATCGAGGACGCCGCGCTGCATGTCGATGCCGGTGCGCCGCCCCTCTCCGGCATGGGGCTCGAATCGCTGGCGCGGAAGTACGTCGAGGTGCAAGCCATCGTGCGCCGCTGGGCGCGCCGCTACGACGACCGCTTCCTCGAGCAGCTGCTGTACGTGCCGGCGCTGAACACGGCGTCCTTCGATCGCATCGACACGTTGCGCGACTGGTCGCGGCACCTCGAGCTCAAGCTCAACGCCCTGGATGACGTCTCACGCCGCTATCGCGTCACCGTGGATACGCTCTCCGGCGGCGGCCATCGCGTGAACCTCAAGCGCTTCGAGCATGGTCTGGTATCCGAGAAGCACATCCCGCGCGAGTTCTTCGACTCCGCCGAATACCTGCGCATCGCCGAGTTGGCGCAGACGCTCAGCGACCTCATGGGGCCGGGCGCCTACGTCCAGCGCGGCAACGAGCGGCAGGAGGTCGCGAGCTTCAAGGCCGCGATGACCTGGCTGTTCGATCAGGCCAAGAAGGGGCAGAGCATCCAGCGCTACAAGGGCCTCGGCGAGATGAACGCCGACCAGCTCTGGGAGACCACCATCAATCCCGATACGCGCCGGCTCATGCAGGTGCGGATCGAGGACATGGCCGCGACCGACGATATCTTCACCACCCTCATGGGCGACGCCGTCGAGCCGCGCCGCGAGTTCATCGAGAAGAACGCGCTGCAGGTGGCGAACCTCGACGTCTGACCGGCTCGCCCAGGCGACGGCCGACGGAGCGACGCAGATTGTCATTCGTCAGCTTCTTCCAGCGCCAGCGCCACGTGACCAGGGGATTGGCGGGACTAGCTTTGAGCACCATCCGGCGGCGCAGCGGTGGGTGCGGCCGGGGCGGGGGGCGCCGGCGGGACGGGGGGTGTGGGTGGAGTGAACGGAAAGTCGGGCCGCCCAATCCAGCGCCGCGCCGTGTCCGCGGGCATCTGCACCGCGAGCTCGACCTTTTTTTGCTGCCGCATGATGTGCAGTTTCAGGGTCTCGCCCGGTCGATAGGAGGCAAAGATCTGGCAGGCGTGCGACGCATTGCTCGGCACGCGTCCGTCGATGTCCAGCACCACGTCGCCCTCCTCGAGCTTCAAGCGTGCGTCCCGCGGGGCGCGCACCACGAGCAAGCCATGCTCCGTCCCGAAATAGTGGCCGAGCCCCGGCGTGAGCTCGAGAAATTCCGCGGATCCGAAGCTGCCGGCACCGGGCGAGCCGAAGGAGATGGCCATGTTCGAGAGCCCCTGGCTCAACCCCTTGAGGCCCTGTAGATAGGTGCCATCGATGAAGGCCGGCAGGCTTTGCGGCTTGATCACGGCGGTCTCGAGCTTGCCGTCGCGACGGTATTCCACCGTGATCGCCTCGTCCGGTTTGAGATCGTGGATCCGCCTGAGGAGCTCCTGCCGCGGCGGACCGCCGGAACCGTTGAGCTCCGTGCGGTCGAGCTTGACGATGAGGTCGTCGGCACGCAGGCCCGCCACGTCCGCGGGGCCGCCCGGGCTCACGCTCACGACACGCACGCCGCCCGGTCCGTGACCGCCCCGTCCCGAGCCCGGCTCGGCCGGCTCGGGTGACGAGCCGCCGACACTCAGCCCCAGCATGGCGTGCGGCGGCCCGAAGGAAGTCCACGCGCGCGCGTCGGCCGCGCGAATCTGGCCGTCCAATTTCATGCTGAGATCGGCCACCTCGCGGGCGGCGCGATCCAGGCGCTCCTGCGCCTCGTGCAGCTCCCGCTCGACGTCGCCGCGCAGGTGTCGCGAGTCGTCCGAATCGGCGGCACGGACGGAGGAAAAGGCCAGCAAGGCGGCGGCCGTGCAAACGTAGAGGGTGTTCATCAGATCACTCCTAGCTCGAGCGGGGATGCGGCACGAAAACCGGCCCGGGCCGATTCCGCGTAGCGCACATACACCAGGGAATTCAGCAGCCGTACACGCGTGTCCCAAAGCCGACGCACCTCATCCTCGTTCGCGCCGCCCGCCGAGACTCCGGCGAGCTTGAGGTCGAGCCATTGGATGCGCGTCTCGAGGTCTGCGATGGTGGCGGAGGTCATCGCCTGTTCCACGCGCGGTCGCGGCGGCAAGGCACGCAGCAATGCCTCGAGCCTCTGCGAGTGGGCGACGAGCGGGGCGATGGCGCCATCGCGCGCGGCCCGGACCTCGATCGCCGCCGGCCGCACCGCTTCGATGGCCGAGGTCGAGACATGATGAGTCATCCACAGAAAGGCGGCGATGCAAGCGGCCATCCCTCCGCCCGCCCACAACGCCGGCCCATAACGGCTGGGCTGCACGGGCGTGATGTGGAGTGATGCACGAGCGGCGCTCCAGGCGGTGGGCGGCGCCGCGAAGTCGGGCAGGTGCTCGAGACGGGTGCGCAGCTCGCGCATGCGCGTCACCTCGGCGCCGCAGTCCGCGCAGTCCCCGACGTGCAGCCGGACCTTGGAGTCGATCGGCTCGCCGTCGCGGAAGGCTAGGAGCTCCTGGAAACTGGCATGCATGCCGATTCTCCTTGCGGCTTGAGCCGGTCGCGCAGCTCGATGTGCGCGCGCGAGAGCTGCGACTTCGAGAAGCTGATGGTGCGGCCGAAGTGGCGGGCAATCTCGGCGTGAGTGAAGCCCTCCACATCGTGCAGCCAGACGACGGCTCGGCTTACCGCCGGCAGCGACCACAGAGCCTGCTCGAGGTCGCGGCTCTCGGCCACCGGCCCCGCCACCTCCGTCGCCGGAAGATCGCCGTCCGCACCGAGCCACGAGAGGCTCCGATGCCACGGCGAGCGCAGATACATGAGCGCCTTGCTCACCGCGATGCTCCGAACCCAGCCGATGAACGAGCCCGTAGCACTGTAGCTCGGCAGGCTCCGCAGGATCTCGACGAACACGTCATGTAACAATTCCTCCGCCACCGCCGGGCGGACCACCAGACGCCGGATCAAGGTGTAAACCGGGCCCGACAGCTCATGGTAGATGCGCTCGCGCGCCTTGCCGTCACCGGCTCGGGCTCGAATCACGATGTCGGGGGCGATTTCCGCGGCATGCAGTGATGGCATACCCGCTCTAGATGCGGCCAGGCGCAAAATGGTTGCAACGGAGCGATTATCCGCGTGGCGCCGGGGCGCCCTTGCCGATAAAATCGGGTCTTCGGAGTTCTCCCATGAAGCCTCTCGCATCAAGCCCTCCGCATCGTGATGCGATGCGAGGGCGCACCGCCCGATTGACTCGATGGACAGAGGGCCTTGCCGAGGCGGCGCCAATGACCGGCGTTGCCGTTCGGCACGGTTTTGAGACAGGCACGTGCAATGAAGCTCGACAACATATCTTTCGAGACGGTGGACTGGCAGTCCGTCACACCGGTGCCGCATCCGGGTGAGCAGGGAACGGCGCTGTGGCGGACGCGCTTTTTCGGTGAGATCCGCGTGCGTATGGTGGAATACACCGCGGGCTATTGCGCCGATCACTGGTGCGGCAAGGGTCACCTGCTGCTGTGTGTGCGCGGCGAGCTGCACACCGAGCTCGAGAACGGTCGCGTGGTCGTTCTGCGCGAGGGCATGGGTTACTACGTCGCCGACGCGACTTTGCCCCACCGCTCATCGGCGCCCGCGGGCGCAACCCTCTACATCGTCGACTGACCGCCGCTCGGGCGTACCGTCCCGTCCGGGTAAGAGCCAGGCGGGCACTGCTACCCGTTACATGTTCCGACGTCCACCTGGGGGCCGCCTGATGAGCAGCGGTCTAGCCGCGGCCTAGAGACCCACCTACGGGTAGCAGTGTCCGCCTGGCTCTTACCCGGACGGGACGGTACGCCCGAGCGGCGGTCGAGGAACTTAGGTCAGGGCCGCGATGAGCGTGCCGAACACGGCGTACAGCGCGGCCAGCGGAACCAGCCAGCGGGCGCGAATCACCCGCTTCGCGAACAGGGCGAGCAACGCGATCACCGCGGCCATGGTCACGAGCCCGGACACCGTCAGCGCGGTCGAGAACCTCCAGGGAGTGAAAAAGAGGCCGAGCGCGGTGGGAATGGTCGCCTGAATCATCATCGCTCCCGAGATATTCGCGAGCGCGAGCCGCTCCTTGCCCTGGCGCACCCAGATCCAGGCGTTCATGGTCTCGGGCAGCTCAGTGGCGATGGGCGAGAGCAGCAGGGCGACGAGCTGGGGCGCCATTCCGGTGAGTCGGCCGATGGTTTCGAGCTGTCCGACGAACACCTTCGATGCTGCCGCGATCACGATCAGCGCGGCGAGCGTCTGCGCGAGCGGCCACCAGAGGCCGGGATCGCCCTTCCGGTGCAGCTTCAGAGGCTCGAGCTCCTCAGCCGACGCGACGCTGGCGCCGCGCAGCTCGCTCCAGAGATAGACGGCGTAGGCCAGGACGAACAGGCCGCCGAGCCAAGGCTTCCAGGCGAACGCAACGAGGCCGAGCGCCACCTTTGCGATGAACAGAACCAGGAACCAGGCTTGATCGCGCCGCAGCCGATGCGCATCGCAGGCGATGACCGGCTCCGCGCGGCCGAGGCGCCGATGATTCAGCAGCACGCCGAGGCCCACCACCGCATAGGCAATCGTCGCGAGCACCAGCGGTCCGCCGAGCGCAGCGCCGACGCCGATGTCCTTGGCCGCGGCATTGCGCCCGAACATCACCGCGATGAAGGTCACCGCGCTCTCGGGGAGCGCCGTGCCGAACGCAGCGAGGATGGTGCCGGTCGCGGTCTCGCCCACGCCGAGCTTCTTGCCGAGCCACTCCACTCCGTTGACGAAGAAGTCGCAGGCGAAATAGATCGCCGCCGCCGACCCCAGGAAGAGCGCGAAGGTGGACATGAGGCGCCGGAGTATACGATAGCGGTCCACGGCGGCCGGTACGCGAGGGCGGCCCCGATCGAGGAGGACTGCGTGGACGATGACCACCAGCGTTGACGAGCACTACGCGCGGCATCTCGGGCCGGTGTACGCCTGGATGATGGGCGGCGTGGAAGCCGCGCTCGCGCGTGCGGCCGCCGAGATCGATGCGCTCGAGCTGCCAGACCGCGGCACGGGCTGCGCCTCGGCGATCGATCTCGGCGCCGGCTTCGGCGCCCACGCGTTGACGCTGGCGCGGCGCGGCTGGTCGGTGCTCGCCATCGACGGTTGCGCGCTCCTGCTCGACGAGCTCGAGTCGAGCCGCGCCGGACTTCCGGTGCGCGCCGTGGAGGCGGACCTGATGCGCTTTCGCGAATTCCAGCGCGAGCCCGCCGGGCTCATCCTCTGCTTGGGCGACACGCTCACCCATCTCGCAAGCCGCGGCGCCGTCGAGGCGCTTCTCGACGAGATCGCCGCGGCGCTCGCGCCGGGCGGCGTGTTCGCCACGACCTTCCGCGATTACGTCTCGGCACCCCATCGAGGCGATGCGCGCTTCATCCACGTGCGGAGCGACGCGAATCGCATTCTGACCTGCATGATCGAGGATGCGCCCGAGTCGGTGACGGTGCACGATCTGCTGCACCTTCGTGAAGAGGGCGGCTGGCGCCTCGCGGTGAGCAGCTATTCCAAGCTCAAGCTCGATCCCCGCTGGTTGGCGGCGAAGCTCGAGGAACGTGGCCTCGCCGTCGAGCGGAGCCTCACTCCGAGCGGGCTGCTGCGCTTCATCGCGCGATCAAGCGCGTGATCCGGCTCGCACGGAATCGCGAAGCCTCGCACGGAGTCTCGCCGAGCCGCCGAGCCGCCGAGCCGCCGAGCCGCCGAGCCGCGGAGCCGCTGAGCTGCCGCGCCGTCGCGCTGTCGGCTCCGTTACTCCGCCGCCGTGGACTGCGCGATTCGCTTCAGCCCCGCTTCGATCGACCGGCGCACCTCGTCGTTGAGGTCGCGCGGATTCTTGCCGGCCGGATCGATGGGCTCGCCGATGACGACACGGATGGTGCCGGGTCTTTTCACGAAGCCGCGCCGCCGCCAGAACGCGCCGGCGTTGTGCGACATCGGCACGACGCACTTGCCCGAGGCGATCGCGAGCAGCGCGCCGCTCACACCGAACTTGCGGGCCGCCCCCTCGACCACGCGCGTGCCCTCCGGGAATATGACGATCCAGAGGCCGTCCGCGAGGCGCGCCTTGCCTTGCTCGATGACTTGATTGACCGCGCGATGTCCTTCGCCGCGGTTGATCGCGATCGGCCGCAGCATCTTGAGGCCCCAGCCGACGAACGGTATCCACATCAGCTCGCGCTTCAACACCCACACGTGCGGCGGAAAGAACAGGAACGGCGCGACGGTCTCCCACGCCGAGGTGTGGTTGCTCATGACGATGTGATTGCCGGCCGGGATGCGCTCGCGGCCCTCGACCTCGTACTTGAGACCGCAAAGGCGCTCCAGCACCCAGAGCAGCGTCCGCGCCCAGCCGCGCGCCATGGCGAACTGGGAGCGATACGGCAGCCAGAAGCAGAGCGCCATCGTGAAGCCCCAGAGGCACGCCGAGGCCATCATGAAGCCGGTGAACAACAAGGACCGGACGAGCTGCATCAATCCAAGGCCCTAGCCGGGAAGCCGCGAGAGGTCGGCCACGTGCGCGAGCAGCCTCTGCACCTCCGTCAGCAAGGCGAGCCGGTTGTTGCGC
>DATAYZ010000131.1:0-38526 GCA_036272295.1 Steroidobacteraceae bacterium | reverse complement strand
GAAGGGAACCGGGGCCTCCTGCCTGGCGCCCACACTCCTAGCGTAAGGCCGGAAGCGGCGTGTCCGTGGGCGAGAACGGCCGTGCGCACGGCAAGAAACGTCCGCGCCCGGCGACGGACCGCACTTCGCCGTCCGCATAGATGATCTCGCCGCGCGAGACGGTCACGATCGGCCAGCCCCGCACCCGCACGCCTTCATAGGGCGTGTGATCGACCGCGTGATGCAGCATCTCGTTGCGGATGGTGACCTCCCGATCCGGGTCCCAGATCGCGAGATCCGCGTCCGATCCGACCCGGATCACGCCCTTGCGCGGATACAGGCCATAGAGCTTCGCCGGCGTCGTCGTGGTGATGTCGACGAACTGCTCGAGGGTCAGCTTCCCCCCGCTCCGCGCCGCCGAGAACAGCAGCGGCAGGCGCGTCTCGATTCCCGGAATGCCGTTGAGGACGTCCTTGAAAGATTTTTGCGGCCCCCCCGCGACCTTGTCCGAATAGTTCCACGGCGAGTGGTCCGAGGAGAAGACCGCGAGCGTGCCGTCGAGGATCCCGCGCCACATACCCGGCTGGTTGGAGCGCTCGCGCGGCGGAGGCGTGCACACGCACTTGGCCCCGCTCAGGTCCTCCGTATCGATGTCCTCGGACGATAGAAACAAGTATTGCGGGCAGGTCTCGGCGAATATCCTCAGCCCTCGCGCTCGAGCACGCCTGATCTCGTCCACCACCGCCGCGGACGAGACGTGCACGATCAATATCGGTGTGTCGATCAGCTCCGCGAAGCTGATCGCACGATAGGTCGCTTCGCGCTCTCCGATGCAGGGATGGGCGTTGACGTGGTATCGAAGCGCGGTCTTGCGGCTCTCCGTCAGCCGATCGGTCAACCAGCGGATGCATGCGTCGTTCTCGGCGTGCACCATCACCATCACGCCCTCGCGCCGGGCGAGATCGAGAATGGTCAGAATCTCGTAGTCGTCGAGCTTCAGACCCTCGTAGGTGAGGTAGATCTTGATCGAGGTGCAGCCGCGCTCGAACAGCGCCGGCAGCTCGCGGGTCAGCACCTCGCGGCTCGGATCGCCGACGATCAGATGGAAGCCGTAGTCGATGTGCGCCTTGGTGCGGGCGCGCTCGTGATAATCGTCGACGACCTCGAGCAGGGACTGGCCGCGCATCTGCATCGCGAACGGCAGCACGGTGGTGTTGCCCCCGCAGAGCGCGGACAGCGTACCGGTGCGAAAATCATCGGCGTTGGTCCGCCCCTCCCAGGGCTGCTGATCCATGTGGCAATGACTGTCCACGCCGCCCGGCAGCACGAGCTTGCCTGCCGCATCGAGGGTCTCGCGCGCCGCGAGGGCCTCGGGTCCGATCCGCTCGATCAGTCCGTTGCGCACGCCGATGTTGACTTCGGCCGGCCCTTCCGGCAGCACCACGGTGCCGCCGATGATCGCCAGGTCGTGGGGAGGATTCGATTCGAGTCGATCGGGCACGGGCGCTATGATAGCTTTCACCGCAGGAAAGATCATGAGCGCCCGCAGTACCCATGCCGCGGATATTCTCGTCGTCGGCGCAGGCATCGCGGGCGCGAGTGCCGCCTTCGAGCTCTCCGCATTCGCATCCGTCATCGTGCTCGAGCGCGAGAGCCGCTGCGGCTACCACTCGACCGGCCGCTCGGCCGCGAGCTTCACCGAGAATTATGGCGGCGAGGTCGTGCGCCGGCTCGCGGTCGCCAGCCGCGCATTCCTGCAGTCGCCGCCGCAGGGCTTCTGCGAGCACGAGCTCCTGCGCCCGCGCGGCATGATCACGATCGGACGCAGCGATCAGCTCGAACTCCTGGAGCGGCGGCTGGAGCAAGGGCGGGCGCTGGTGCCGAGCATCGCCCGGATCGGCGTCGACGCCGCGCTGGCGCGCGTGCCGATCTTGCGGCGGGATTATGTCGCCGGCGCATACCTCGAGCCGGATTCGCGCGACATCGATGTCGACGGGCTGCATCAGGGCTTCATGCGCGGCGCCAGGCGGCGCGGAGCGCGCATCGTCGTGAGCGCGGAAGTGCTGTCGATCGCGCGCGTCGGCGGATGCTGGACCGTCGACACCGGGACGGCCGCGTATCACGCGCCCCTGCTGGTCAACGCCGCGGGCGCGTGGGCGGACATCATTGCCGGGCTCGCCGGGGCAGGCACGCTCGGGCTCGTGCCGAAGAAGCGCACGGCGTTCAACGTCCCGGTGCCCGGCGGCGTGGACATCCGGCGCTGGCCGCTGGTCGATGACGTCGGCGAGGAGTTCTACTTCAAGGCCGATGCGGGGCAGCTGCTCGTCTCGCCGGCCGATGCAACGCCCTCGCCTCCCGCGGACGTCCATCCCGACGACCTCGACGTGGCCACCGGAGTCGAGCGCCTGGAGCGCGCCACGACCTTGAGCGTCGCGCGTGTCTCGCGCGCCTGGGCGGGTCTTCGGACCTTCGCTTCCGACGGGACGCCCGTGGTCGGTCCGGACCCGGGCGTGGACGGATTTCACTGGCTCGCCGGCCAGGGCGGCTACGGCATCAAAACCTCTCCGGCGCTGTCGCGCCTCTGCGCGAGCCTGATACGAGGCGCCGGCATGCCGAACGATCTCGCGCGCCTCGGCCTCACGCCGGCAGAGCTCGCGCCCGGGCGGCTGTGCCCCGCGCCCGGCGATCCGGCGCCTCGCGCCGGTGAAAATTCACGCCGGGCGGTTCCCACGAGCGCGTCGTAACCGGCACAATCGATTTTTTCACCGACAGGATCACGATGAACATCAAACGATACGAGAACGGGACGCGCTTCTGCACCGCCTTGAGCCACAACGGCACGGTGTACCTGGCCGGCATGGTCGCGGACGACCTGACCGGCGACGTGGTGCAGCAGGCCCGCGCGGTGCTGGGCAAGATCGACCGCTACCTCGCCATGGCGGGCACCGACAAGACCAAGCTCCTGAGCGCGGTTATCTGGCTGCGGGACATCGCCGACTTCGACCGCATGAACACCGCCTGGGACGCATGGATCGACCGGTCCGCCATGCCGGTGCGTGCCACGGTCGAGGCGCGCCTCGCGGGCAATGACTATCGCATCGAGATCATGGTCACGGCGGCGCAGTGACCCATTCCGGCCGCGGCCTCGGCACGGAGCGCCGGCTCGAGCAAAGCGCGGGGATGCGGTGAGGCGGCCGGGCGAGGAGCACGCCCTGCTGCCCGGGCTGCGCGCGCAACTGGAGGAGGGCAGCCTCAGCCGGCGCGAATTCGTCCGCTACGCGGCGCTGCTCGGTGTGGCCGCGGGCGCGGCCTATTCCATGGCGGGATTGGCTGCTCCTGCCATGGCCGGTCCCAACATGCCGTTCCCCGCAGCCGACCCGCGGGCGAAGCGCGGCGGGACGCTGCGCGTGGGTCAGATGGTGGCGCGCATGGACGATCCCGCCACCTTCAACTGGAATGAGATGGCCAACCAAGCGCGGCCGATGCTCGAGTATCTGACCATGGTCGGCCCGGACAACGTGGTGCGTCCCATGCTGGCCGAGTCATGGGAGGCCTCCACGGATTTGAAGACCTGGACCCTGCGCGTCCGCGGCGGGGTGACGTGGCACAACGGCGAGCCGCTGACCGCCGAGCACGTCGCGTGGAACATCCGGCGGTGGTCCGACCCGTCGCTCGGCTCGTCGAACTTCGGGCTGTCGACCTTCGCGGCGCTCACCGAGGTCACCGGCGACAAGGACGCCAAGGGCCGTCCGGTACGGCGTCCCATCAAGAACGCCGTGGAAGTCGCCGACGGCCGGACGATTCGGCTGAATCTCGCCGTTCCGGTGCTGTCCGTGGCCGAGGACTGCGGCGAGTTCTGCACTCTCATCGTGCACCCGTCCTTCAAGCCGCCGCTCTCGCAACACCCGATCGGCACCGGTCCGTACACGCTGAGCGAGCTGCGCGTGAGCGACCGCTGCATCCTGAAGCGCATCGCCAAGACCACCGACGGAAAGGATTTCCATTACTGGGGCGGCGATGTGTATCTCGATGAGATCCACTTCTACAACTACGAGCAGGACAATCAGACCACCGCCCTCGCCTCGGGCAGCGTCGATGCGATCTACGAGCTCACGGTCGAGCAGCTGGAGCTCGCGCGTACCATTTCCGGCGCGCAGATCCTGTCGGTGGACTCGGCGCAGACGCTCTGCTGCCGCATGCAGGTCGACGTGAAGCCGTTCGACGACATCCGCATACGCCGGGCGGTCGTCAAGGCCGCGGACAACCCCGCGATCACCAGGCTGGTGTTCGGGACGCATGCCTCGCCGGCGAACAACTTCCACGTCTCCCCGGTGCACCCCGAGTTCTATCCGCTGCCCCCGGCGGTGCGCGACCTGGCCGAAGCCCGGCAGCTCCTGAAGGAGGCCGGCCACGAGAACGGTCTCGACCTCACCATCTACGTCGGCAACAACGACGGTCCCTGGCATCAGGCCGTGTGCGAGGCGCTGCGCGACCAGGTCAAGGAGGCGGGAATCAACTTGTCGGTGAGCGTGCTGCCGCCGACCAAGTACTGGGAGGTCTGGAAGAAGGTTCCGTTCGGCGCCACCTCCTGGGCGCACCGGCCGCTCGGGACCATGGCGCTCGCGCAGGCGTATCGCACCGGAGCGTCCTGGAACGAGACCCACTTCGCCAGCCCGGAATTCGACGCGGCGCTGTCCGCGGCCGAGGCGACCCTCGACGTCAAGGAGCGCAAGGCCAGGATGCAGAAGGTCGAGACGCTGCTGCGCGACGCCGCGCTCATGGTGCAGCCGCTCTGGCGGCCGGTGTTCATCCTCGCCTCGAGCCGCGTGCATGGCTACAGCCCCCATCCCGCACGCCAGATGCAGCTCAACAAGGTGTGGATGGGCTGAGCGCGAGCGCGCCCACGGGCCGAGCTTTCGCCGCATGATCAACCTCGTCCTCCGCCGGCTCGCGCAGATGCTGCTGATCATGGCGAGCGTCTCGCTCCTGCTGTTCGCCCTCTTCGACAGCGATGCGTTTCGCGAGAAGGCGGCGGTCGCCGAGCTTGGCGGCTTCGGCATCGCGACGCTGTCCGACAGCGACTACCACGCCTGGCTGGAGAAAAAGGGCCTCGATCAGCCGTTCCTGAAGCGCTACGGACGGTGGCTCGGATCGCTGGTGCACGGGGATCTCGGCCAATCCGTCGAAAAAGACCTGCCGGTCGCGACCCTGCTCGGCGAGAGCCTCGCCCACAGCGCGGTCCTCGCCGCCCTCGTGCTCCTCTTCATGGTGCCCGTGTCGCTCACGCTCGGCGTGCTCGCCGGGATGAAGGAGGGCTCGACCCTCGATCGGATCATCTCCGTCGCAGCGGTGGTCACCACCTCCATTCCGCAGATCGCGACCGCGGTGCTTCTGACCGTGGTCCTCGCGCTCGGCTTGGGCTGGGTGCCGACCAAGTCGGCCATGACCGACGGCTGGTCGTTGCGCGAGCTGGTCCTGCCGGTCCTGACGCTGCTGCTCTACGAGGTCGGGTATCTGGTGCGCATGACCCGCGCGGCGATGATCGATGTCATGGCATCGGAGTACATCCGCACGGCGGTACTCAAGGGACTGCCGCGCCGGCGCGTGATCCTGAAGCACGCGCTGCGCAATGCGCTCATCGTTCCGGTGACGCTCGTCTGCCTCGAGCTCAACGGACTCTTGTCGCAGGTGGTGGTGGTCGAGGTATTCTTTCAATACGAAGGGTTCGGCCGAATGCTGTTCGATGCCGCCAACTTCGGCGACATCCAGGTGCTCGAAGCCGCGACGCTGGTGGCCATCGCCGTGGCGGTCGCTTCCCAGCTCCTTTCCGACTCGGCCTACGCCCTGCTGAACCCGCGCATCCGGTTCGGGCGCGCATGAGCGCGCGAGTCGCCGCGCTGGTCCTCATCATCTGGCTGCCGCTGGCCGCGTACGTCATGCTTCGTCCGGCGCTGGGCGCGCTGGGCCCGTACGTGCTTCTGCCCGCGATCCCGGCGGTGATCGCGCTCTACGCGCTCGCCGTGCGCCGCTGGCGCGGCTCCGCGATCGCCATCGTCGGCGTCAGCCTGGTGTGCTTCTGGCTGCTCATGGCCGCTGCCGCCCCTTATCTGCCGCTGATCGATCCCGACAAGCCGCTGGCGCCGTTCGTGGCGCCGGGCGGAACGGCGCACGGCACCTTTTTTCTGCTGGGCTCCGACATGCGCGGGCGCGACGTGCTGTCGCGCACGATCTGGGGCTGCCAGCGGGTGCTGGTGTGGGGCATCAGCGCGACGGCCGCGGCCTATGCGGTCGGGATCGGCCTCGGGCTCATCGGCGGGTATCTCGGGGGCTGGTGGGACGAGCTCGTGTCCTTCGCGGGAAACGTGTTCCTGTCCTTCCCGGTGATGGTGCTTTACATTCTGGTGCTGAACTTCCTCGGCCAGAGCGGCTTCAACATCATCATCGCCGTCACCTGCTCGTCCGCACCCGTGATCATGCGCATCGTGCGCGGCCTCGCACTGGACGCGAGATCGCGCGGCTACGTCCATGCGGCGCAGACGCGCGGCGAGCATCCTTTCTGGATCATGCTGGTGGAGATCCTGCCCAACGTGCGCGGGCCCGTCATCGTCGATGCCTGCCTGCGCCTGGGCTACACCACCGTGGCCATCACCACGCTCACATTCCTCGGCCTGGGGCTGCAGCCCCCCGATCCGGACTGGGGCCTGATGATCAAGGAAGCCTCCACCGCCGCCCTGCTCTGGAAGTATTCCTACATGCTGATCGTTCCCGCGCTCGCGGTCTCGAGCCTGATCCTCGGATTCAACCTGATCGCGGACGGCCTGCGCGAGTCGAGCGCGCGCGAATGACCCGGGCACCCGAGGCCGCCGGCGAGGCGGGGCGCGAGGCGGCGGCGCGCGAAGTGGCTGCCGGCGAGGCGCGCGAGGCGGCTGCCGGCGCGGTAGCTGCCGGCGCGGTAGCTGCGAGCGAGGCGCCGGCGGCCGATCGCAGTGTCGCCCCGGTGCTCGAGTGCCGCCGCCTGTCGGTGTCCTACGGAGGTCCGCAAGGACGGCGCGTTCCCGCGGTCATCGACTTGGATCTCAGCATCGGCCGCGGGCAGGCGCACGGGCTGGTCGGCGAGTCCGGCTGCGGCAAGTCCACGGTAGCGCTCGCGATCATGCGCTACCTGGGAAAATCAGGCCGCGTCGATTCGGGCCGGATCCTGTTCGAGGGCCGGGATCTCCTCGCCTTCGGCCCGCACGAGCTGCGCGCCTTGCGCGGAGGGTCCATCGCCATGGTCTATCAGGAGCCGATGGCCTCGCTCAATCCCGTGATGACGGCAGGCGAGCAGCTCATCGAGGTGCCCATGGCGCACGCAGGCGTCGACCGCGCCGAGGCACTGCGCCGCGCGCGCGACATGCTCGATCGGGTGCGAATGCCCGACGCTGCGCGCATCCTCGGCGCGTATCCGCATCAGCTCTCCGGGGGCCAACAGCAGCGCATCGTGATCGGCATGGCCCTCCTCTCCAACCCGCGGCTGCTCGTGCTGGACGAGCCCACCACGGCCCTGGACGTGACCGTCGAAGCGGACATCGTCGAGCTCGTCCGGCGCCTCTCGGCCGAGCTCGGCACATCGATGCTGTATATCTCGCACAATCTCGGCCTGATCCGTGAGACTTGCGACCGCATGACGGTGATGTACGCCGGCGAGGCCGTCGAGACGGGGACCGTCGCCGGCGTGTTCGCCCGCATGCGCCACCCCTATACGCGGGCGCTGTTTGCCTCGCTGCCCGTGCCCGGCGCGGACAAGCACATGCGCGCCTTGGCCTCGATTTCGGGGCAGGTCGCCTCCCCGCTCCACCGTCCCCGCGGCTGCGGGTTCGGTCCGCGTTGCGCTCATTTCAGGGACGACGCCTGCGGCGTCGGGCCCATCGCGTGGCGCGCCGACGACCTCGGTGACGGCGCGCGCTGTGCGCGCGCCGCCGAGATCGGCGAGCTTCACGCGCCGCCGGCATCGGCGCCGACACCTGCGCCGGCGCCCGGGCCGATCTGCCTCGACGTGCGCGGGCTCAGCAAGCGGTACGGCACGGTCTCGGCCAACGCCGGGCTCGATATTTCGGTGCGTCGCGGGGAGACCCTGGGGCTCGTGGGCGAATCCGGCTGCGGCAAGTCCACGCTGGCGAGGATCGTGATGGGGCTGGCTCAGGCGGACACCGGCAGCATCGAGCTCGACCTGCGGACAGGCGACGGGGCGGCGCAACCCGCGCCCCCGCCTCGGGAACGCGTCAACCTCGCGCGCATCCCCGTGCAGCGGCGCCGCCGCGACACGATCCGCGACCTGCAGATGATCTTTCAGAATCCGTTCGACACCCTGAATCCGAGCCGCACCGTCGGCGCACAGCTCGCGCGCGCCATTCGCAAGCTCGGTGGCGAGCGCGGCGTGCGCCGCATCCGCGAGCGGGTCCGCGAGCTCCTCGATCTCGTCAAGCTGCCGCCGGACATCGCCGACCGCAGGCCGGCACAGCTCTCCGGCGGACAGAAGCAGCGCGCCGCGATCGCGCGAGCCTTCGCCGGCCACGCGGCCGTCGTGGTCGCCGATGAGCCGGTGTCCGCGCTCGACGTCTCGGTCCAGGCTGCGGTCATCGAGCTCCTCATCGACATCCAGCGGCGCGAGCGCACCGCCCTCCTGTTCATCAGCCACGACCTTTCCCTGGTGCGGTACCTGTCGGATCGCATCGTGGTCATGTACCTCGGCAAGATCATGGAGGAAGGCCGCACCGGGGACGTGTTCGCGCCTCCCTACCATCCCTACACCGAGGCCCTGCTGGCCGCCGTGCCGCTGGCCGACGGCCGCTTCGCCAAACGCAAGGCGGCGCTGCGGGCCGAGATGCCCTCGGCGTCGAGCCCGCCCGCAGGCTGCCGCTTCTCGACGCGCTGCTCGTATCGCATCGAGGGAACCTGCGAGCGCGAGCCGCCGCCCGTGCAAGAATTCGCACCCGGACATCGCATCGCATGTCACCTGCCGAGACAGGAGCTCGCGGCGATGCGCCCCGTGTTCGCACCCGCATGACGCACTTCACCCTGGCCGCCTGCCAGACCGGCCCCGTTCAGCGCGGCGCCACCCGCCGCGAGACCGTCGCGCGTCTGGTGCATCTGCTGGAGCAGGCCGCGCGTGCCGGCGCGGATCTCGCGGTCTTTCCCGAGATGGCCCTGACCACGTTCTTCCCGCGCTGGGCGCTCGACGATCCGCGCGAGATCGACGCCTTCTACGAGCCCGAGATGCCCGGCGCGGACACGCAGCCGCTGTACGACGCCGCGCGCAGGCTCGGCGTCGGCTTCGCGCTGGGATTCGCCGAGATCGACGACGAACGCGGCCGCCGCCGGCGCTACAACACCATGGACCTGGTCGGCTCCGACGGGGTTCGCATCGGGCGCTACCGCAAGATGCACATCCCCGGATCCGACACGGTCAGCGATGGCGTGACCACGCACCTCGAGCGCCGCTACTTCGAGCCCGGCGATCTCGGCTTTCCGGTGTTCGACTACCGCGGCGTGCGCGTCGGTCTGTCGCTCTGCAACGACCGGCGCTGGCCCGAGACCTATCGGATGCTGTGCCTCAACGGCGCTCAGGTGGTCTTGATCGGCTACAACACACCGGTGGTGCTCGCGGAGGCGCCGGCGCTCGCGCACCTGCGCATGTTCCACAACCATCTGCCCATGCAGGCCGGCGCCTACCAGAACACGCTCTGGGTCGCGGCGGCGGCCAAGGCCGGGCTCGAGGACGGGCAGGCGCTGATCGGCGGATCCTGCATCATCGCGCCCACCGGCGAGATCGCCGCGCTGTCCACGTCGCTGGATGACGAGGTCGTGTGTCACCGCGCCGACCTCGGGCTGATCGACGTCTGTCGGAGAGTCAATTTCGACTTTGGCCGCTATCGCCGACCCGCGGAGTATGGTCTCATTGCCTCGCGTGCCGGGCCGGCGGCCGCGCAGGCTCCGGTCTCGCGGGACCCGGCCTCGCAGGACGCGCGCGCGGCGGGTGGCACGAATCCCGCCGCGCCGGCAAATCCCGATCGCCCCGAGGTCCCGTGATCAAACGTCTCTGCTCGCTCTGTCTCACGCTCCCGCTCACGGTGCACGCCGCGGGACCTCAGGTCCTGAACGACGATGCGCACTTTCCCGAAGGCCCCGTGTGGTACCAGGGCAAGCTCTACTACGTCGAGTACGACCGCAACGCGGTGATGACCTGGGACGGCCGGAAGAATTCGGTGTTCTCCGCGGAGAAAGGCTGCGGGCAATCGGCGGTCCTGCCGACGGCGCGCGGCGAGTTCCTCACCACGTGCTATGACAACGGCTCGATCGGGCGCATGTCCGCCGACGGCACCGTGCTGCCGGCCTATACGCACGACAAGGACGGCAACAAGTTCGTCGGCCCCAACGACCTTGCGCCGGACGGTCATGGCGGCGTCTATTTCACCGCTTCCGGCCGCCTCGGCCCGTACATCGACGGCAAGGTGTTCTACATCGCCGCCGCCGGCACGATCTCGCAGGTGGCCGCGGACCTGCACAACGCCAACGGGCTGGCGGTGTCCAAGGACGGCAAGATCCTGTATGTGGTCGAGACCGAGGATCGGCGCCTGCTGCAATTCGTCATCGGCTCGAACGGCTCGCTCTCCGACCGCCGCGTGTTCGTCAACCTCGACGACCTCACGCATCGCGTCGCACCGTTCTGGCCGGACGGCGTCAAGATCTCATCCAAGGGCGAGCTCTACGTCGGTCAGAGCCCGCGCGATCTGCACATGCCCCTGCTCGGCCGGATCTTCGTGCTGAGCGGCGGGGGCAAGCTGCTGCGCACGCTGTCGCTGCCGTCGCCCAAGGTGCCGAATTTCGCGTTCAGCCCCGACGAAAAGACTCTGTACGTCATGGCGCTCGATCAGATCGATCGATCGCCGTACCGCGGCAAGGTATACGCCATCCCGAACGAATGACGCCCCGGTTCCTTCCACCTCCGCTCAGGCGGACCGGCCCGTCCGGGTAAGAGCTACGCGGGCACTGCTACCCGTAGGTGGGTCTCGAGGCCGCGGCTAGACCGCTGCTCATCAGGCGGCCCCAAGGTGGACGTCGGAACATGTAACGGGTAGCAGTGCCCGCGTAGCTCTTACCCGGACGGGCCGGTCCGCCTGAGCGGAGGTGGATGGGACCGGGGCCTCATTACTAGTTGCGGTTGAACTTGAGGACGAGCGTCGCGCATCCCAAGAGCCCTGCTCCCTCGATCCAGGCCAGCCACCGATTCATGTTCGCCGAAACGCCGAACCGGGCCGAAGCGTGCGCGGCGCGGTGGGCGAGCCATCCGTACGCGACCAGGATGCAGAATTCCGTCAGCATCGAGCTCGCGGCCAGGATCAGCATCTGCGGCGCGACCGCATGCGCGGTATCGATGAATTGCGGCAACAGCGCCAGGAAGAACAGCAGCGCCTTGGGGTTCGCGAGCTGCAGGGTGATCGCGCCCAGGTACACGCGGCGGCGGTCGCCGCCTTCCGCCGGCGCGGTATCGCCGAGCGCCACGTCGCGGCTCGCGTGCGCGGCGAGCAGCGACTTGATGCCGAGATAGATGAGATACGCCGCGCCGGCCCATTTGACGACGGTGAAAAAGGTGCCGCTGGTGGCGATCAACGCGCCCAAGCTCGTGGCGGAGAGCGTGAAATAGACGGCATTGGCGCTGATGATGCCCGCGGCGGCCGGCAGCGAGCGCCGCACGGCGCCCCGCAATCCCTGTGAGACGACATAAAACACGGCCGGACCCGGCGACAGCGACAGCGCGGTCTCCATGACCATGAACAGCAGCCAGGTCTTGAATGTCATCGGGGTCCCCGTCGTTGGCGGAGGTCTAGCTTAGCAGGGGGTTATGCTAACGTGGCGGCCATGAACAAGCCCGCGCCTGCCCTGCTCGCCGCTCTGATCTCCGTCGGCGTGCTCGTGCCCGCCGCCGTGCTCGGCGGCCCGGCGCAAGCCGCAGCGACGCAGGGTTCCGCGCCGGTCGAGGCGAGGATCAAGACCCAGAACGCCCTGTTCGAGGACTACTACGAGAGCGACCTCAAGGCGCATCCCGAGCGCGCCACGGCGTACGGCGACTATCGCTACAACGACCGGCTGGAAGAGGTGTCGCTCGAGGCCATCGAGCAGCAGCGCAAGAGCGACGAGCAGTATCTCGGGGAGCTGCGCGCGATCTCGACGCAAGGGTTCCGGGAGCAGGACGCACTGTCGCACGAGTTGCTGCGCGTGACTCTCGAGCAGCAGCTCCAGAATCATCGCTTCAAGGAGTTCGAGATGCCGGTGAACCAGATGGACGGGCCGCACATCCGGCTCGCCGATCTGCCGCGCGCCGCGCCCTTCGACACCGTCAAGCAGTACGAGGACTACCTCGCGCGCCTGCACCAGATTCCACGGGTGTTCACCCAGGTCGAGGGCGTGCTCCGTGCCGGGCTGCGCGACCACCTGATGCCGGTCAAATTTCTGCTGGAGAAGATCCCGGCGCAATGCCAGGGGGTCATCGACGCGGATCCCTTCCTGCTGCCGCTCCAGAAGTTTCCTGCATCGGTTCCCGACGCGGATCGCAGCCGCCTCGGCAAGGCGATCACCGCCGCGGTCAATGATGAAGTGTTCCCGGCTTACAGGGCGTTCGCGCAATTCATCGCCACCGAGTACGCCCCGCACGGGCGCACGGTGCTCAGCATCGAGTCGCTCGAGGGCGGCAAGGAGCGTTACCTCAACGACATCCGCAGCCGCACCACCGTCGGTAATTTGAGCCCCGCCCAGATCCATGCCATCGGCCTGAAGGAGATCGGGCGCATCGAGGGCGAGATGTCGACGATTGCCCACAAGCAAGGGTATGCGGACCTGCCGGCGTTACGTGCCGCGGTGGCGGCCGATCCCAAGTACAAGCCGGCCTCTGCCGACGCCATCGTCGAGGACTTCCGCAGATACGTGGCGCTGATGCAGCCGAAGCTCCCGGAGCTGTTCACCTATCTGCCGGGATCGCCCGTCACGGTCGAGCCGATGCCGGCCTTCCAGGCGGCGAGCGCCACGCACTATCAGACCGGCACGCCCGACGGGAAACGCCCGGGGCGCATCGTGGTCGCCGTCTCGAACGCCGCCGAGCGGTCGCTGGTCGACGACGAGGCCACCGCGTATCACGAAGGCATCCCCGGACATCACCTGCAGCGATCGGTGGCGCAGCAGATGACCGGGCTGCCGCGGTTCCGCCAGCACATCGGCAACTCCGGGTATATCGAGGGCTGGGCGCTGTATGCCGAGGAGCTCGGCAAGGAAGTCGGGCTGTATCGGGATCCGATCAGCGACTATGGCCGCCTGTCGAGCGAGCTGTTCCGCGCGGTGCGCCTGGTCGTGGACACCGGGCTCCATTCGGAAGGGTGGAGCCGTGATCAGGTCGTGGCCTTCTTCCGCAAGTCCGGCGCGGTCGACGAGCCGACGCTGCAGTCCGAGACCGATCGGTACATCTCCTGGCCGGCACAGGCGCTCTCCTACAAGCTGGGACAGCTCAAGTTCCGGGAGCTGCGCGAGCGCGCCCGCCAGGCGCTCGGAACCAAATTCGACGTCCGCAAATTTCACGACGAGATGCTGAATGGCGGTGTGCTGCCGTTGGACCTGCTCGATGCACGCACCAACGCCTGGATTCAGGCGCAAAAGAGCGGTTAGCCCCCCTGCGGCCGCCTCAGTAGCCTGAGTCGCCGTGGTGCATCACAATAAGGCATGTCCAGAGCCAAGCCCGTCACGTTGAGCACGCTGCGCGACATGCACGCCAAGGGCGAGAAGATCGCCATGTTGACGTGCTATGACGCCTCGTTCGCCCGCGCGCTCGACCAGGCGGGGGTGGACGCAATTCTGGTCGGCGATTCGCTCGGCAACGTGCTGCAGGGCCGGACGAGCACCACCGCGGTCACGCTCGACGACATGGCCTATCACACCGCCTGCGTTACCCGCGCGAAGCCCGCAGCCTGGATCATCACCGACCTGCCGTTCGGCAGCTACCAGGAGTCTGCGGAACACGCCATGCGCAGCTCGGTGGCGCTCATGCAGGCGGGTGCTCAGATGATCAAGCTCGAGGGCGGCGGCTGGACGGCGCCGATCGTGCGATTCCTGACCGAGCGCGGCGTTCCGGTTTGCGCGCACCTCGGATTCACGCCTCAATCGGTACATGCGCTCGGCGGCTACCGGGTGCAGGGACGAGAGGAGGCGGCCGCGCGAACCTTGCGCTGCCATGCCGAGGAGCTGGCTTCCGCCGGTGCCGCGATGGTCGTGCTCGAGATGGTGCCGGCGGCGCTCGCGCGGGATCTGACCGCCATGCTGTCGATTCCGACCATCGGCATCGGCGCCGGCGCCGGCTGCAGCGGTCAGGTGCTCGTGCTCCACGACATGCTCGGGATGACCAGCGGCGAGCCGTTTCGGTTCGTGCGCAACTTTCTCACCGGCACCGACGGCATCGAGGCCGCCATCCGCAGCTACGTCGCCGAGGTGAAGGCCGGGCGCTTCCCCGACGACGCCGTTCACGCGTTCTGATCCGCGTGGAGGTCGTCCGCACGCTTGCCGAGTTGCGCGCCGCGCTCGCCGACGCGAGCGGCACCGCCCTGGTCCCGACGATGGGCAATCTGCACGAAGGACATCTCTCTCTCGTCGGGATCGCGCGGGCGCGGGGCCGCCCGGTCGTGGCGAGCATCTTCGTCAACCGCCTGCAATTCGCCCCACACGAGGACTTCGAGAAATACCCGCGCACCTTCGAGCGCGATCGCAAGCTGCTCGAGGGCGCTGGATGCGACCTGGTATTTGCGCCTTCGGACCACGAGGTCTATCCCGAAGCGCAAGGCTTCACGGTCCAGCCGCCGCCCGAGCTCGGCAAGATCCTCGAGGGCGCGATACGTCCCGGCTTTTTCGCCGGCGTCGCTACCGTGGTATCGAAGCTGTTCAACATGGTGCGCCCGTCGGTCGCCGTCTTCGGCAAAAAGGACTATCAGCAGCTGCTCGTGATCGAGCACATGGTGCGGCAGCTGCATTTCCCGGTCGAGATCGTGCGCGCCGACACCGTGAGGGACGCCAGCGGGCTCGCCCTGTCCTCGCGCAACGCCTACCTCAGCCCCGTGCAGCTCGGGCAAGCCGCAGAGCTCAATGAGGCTTTGCGCAGACTGGCGGCGGCCGTGCGCGCCGGCCGCACCGACTGGCATTCGCTCGAGCACGAGGCCGAGGATTTCCTGCGGCATCACGGCTGGCAAACGGACTACGTGGCGGTCCGGCGCCGCGCCGATCTCGGCAAGCCGCCTCCCGCGAATGCGGGCCTGATCGTGCTCGGCGCGGCCCGGCTCGGGAGCACCCGCCTGATCGACAACCTGGAGATCTGATGCGATACGGGCGAGCCGCGGCGCACGAACCAGCTGAAAAACAGCGCCGTCGACGCAGCGAGCAGGATCACGAACCCGAAGAAATAGGACCCGGAACCGAACACGAACGCGGTGAGCGCGGGGGGCTCGGCCCCAATACCCGCATAGAGATCTGCGAAGCTCGGCAGCACGAATACCGAGAACACTGCGCTCACGACGATCAAAACATACAGGACCCCGCCCAGGTAGGTGAGGAAGCCCATGAACTCCCGCCGCGCCAGTCGTGCGGCCGAGTCGCCGAATCGCAGGTCGTCGATGAACGCCGCGAGCACCGCGGCGGCCGCCCGATGGGGTGCCGATACACGGCGCAGCACCCAGGCGAGCGTGGGCCAGCTCGGAAGCTCGCCGCGCGGATGCGCGGCGTCTTCGCTCTGCGCGGACTGCAACAGACGCTCCAGGCGCTCGAGCGCAGGTCGCCGCTCCGCGTCCGACGCCGCATACAGCTTCCGGAAAGCATCGGCGGCGCCGGCGGCGCCCTCCAGCGCATAGCTCAGCTGCCGGGCCGCGCTCGAGAGCTCGGCGGTGCCGTCCCGTCTCCTCAACGCACTCTCCGGCAGGGTGAGGGAAGATCATCCTCGGGCATCGTGGTTCGATCCTGACCCAGCGCGACCATCGGCGCCGGCGCGCGCGCGTGACCTCAGGTCCAGACGGTGGGCCCGCCGGCTTCGTCCGGAGACTGCCACGCCCTGATGGTCAGCGACTTGGGCGCAACGCCGGCGCGCGCATCCACGAACCCATAGTCGACGGCTGCATCGTGAACTCTCGCGGCGAAGGGCTCGGACCGCACGTGGAGAGGAATTTGCAAGGCCGGTCCAGCCTCATCCGGCGTGGGCCACGCTCCGTTCACGGCTCGGTACTCGATCAGCCGTTCCTTCACGGCAGGAGCCAGGGCTACCGCGGTGAGCGACCGCGTCTTGCGGGCGAGGTGAGGCAGGCTCGCCACCAAGAGCCAGGACATCGCGCCGATCACGCAGAGTACGACCGCCAGCTCGACCAGCGTCGTCGAGTATTCTTCCGGCCAGGGCACGGGTCGAAGACATCCATTTCCGAGGTTCCCAGGATCGCGCGCCCTATCCTCGCACCGATCACGGAGCCGACTCAAGCGCGACTGACGATGCTCACGGTATCGGTGTCCGGGTCGAACATGATGCGCGCGTCGCCCCGCTCGAGCTGCGCCCTCACGTGAGCCACCTTCTCGGCGAGCGAAAACTCGCGCGCGCCGTAATCGGTCCCCTCGCGCAGCACGAAGGATTCGATCACCGCGTGCAGGGTCTCGGGCTCGAGCCCGGCATGGGGGATGGCCACGGGCCCGGCGTTCGGTTCCGCCGCGGTTTCCCGATGCGATGCGTCTGCGTCCTCGTCTCGCGGCATGCGGGTACTATATGCCACGCTGGCGAGCCCCGAATTGGCGAATGCCGCTCCCGCCGCGGGCGCCGGGCGGATTTCCCCCGCCACATTGGCCAGCAGCAGGGGGGCAAATGTGGTAGCGTGAGCGGGATCGTTGACGTCCCAGTACCGACCGTACCTCACCTCACCGAGGCCCTCATCGAGTCGGACCGAGCCACCCGCGATCAGGTGTGGCGCCTCTCAAGTTCTGGAAGCTGAAAACCATGGCCAAGATCGACGTTGGAAATCTGCCCTTCACCACGACGGCCGGCGGCCGTTCCGGTGGCGGTCGCGGCCGGCGCTTTCGATGAGCCCCGTCTCCGATCGCGATGTGCTGAACTCCATTCCGCGAACCGGCGAGACCCAGGCCGACTTCAGGCAGCGCATGACGCTGCTGCAGGCCGAGGCCGTCGAGCGCCGTCAGCAGGAGCTCGGCGAGCTGCGCTCACGGCTGCACGCGCCCGCCGATCGAATTCGAATCTGGGAGCGGCTGCACCAGCTGCCGTTGCCGCGTAGCGCCACCCACCGTCTGCTCACCGTCATCGCAACCAATACCGGCTTGAGCCTCGATGAGGTGCGGGCGGAGCAGCACGCGCGCGCGGCCGCCAAAGCCGCCGTGCCGGCAGGTTGACCTGAGAATTGCCGCCCGCAAGAGCTCCAATAGCACGCTGCTGAGGCGCGAGCAGCTCGTGAGCGAGCACCTGCAGGCACCCTCGCTGAGCAAGCTCTTCCCGGGGATCGGGCAACTGCGCGTCGAGCTGGTCTTCAACGACCCCAACACCCGCTTTCCGCAACCCTCATCGCAGCTGCGAACGCTGTATTCCGCCGCACCCGCTTTCTTCAGGTTCGCCTGTCCCTGCGCGGATTGCGACGGGCACTTCGACCTCACCGGCGCCGTGACCGCGTTGGTCGCGAAGGACATGGGGCGAAGCCGCACCGCGAGCCTCGATGGACGCGTCTCCTGCCAAGGCATGCGGTTTCGGGAGCACGCTCTTCTTCAGTCGCCTTGTTCGATGGAGCTGACTTTCCGGCTCCGGGCCGAGCCGCTCCCGGCGGGGTGACGGATCGGGCGGTGCCGCCCGGCCGGCGCTCAGCTCTCCGCGGTACCGTGCTCGCCGCGTGCGGCGAGAGCCACCCGCATCGCCGCATCGTCGCCCTCGCGCTGCTCGCGTCGCTCCGCGGCGTGCTGCTCCTCCTTGCGGAAGCGATCGACGACGCGGCCGAGCGATTCGGCCTCGATACGTTTTTCGCTCCAGGCAACGCGCCGGCGCTCGTACTCGCCCCGCGCAGCCTCGAGATTCTTCGCGTGCTGGCGCATGGCCTCGCCGAGACGGTCGAGGAAGGTGCGGTAGTTCTGCAGCTTGACGGCATCCATGGCGCCGTTGCCCTGCGCGGAGTTGCGCGTGTATTCGTCGCGGTAGGATTGCAATTGCTCGAGCTGGCGCTCGAGGTCTGCGACCTTGCGTGCGGCTTCCGCCATCGAGCGGCTCAAATCATTGGCCGTCGAGCTGGCGATCTCCTGGATGGGCTCGAATCTTTTCGATTTGGACATGAACATGTGAACTATCGACCTATGTCTTTGCCGGCGCCGAGAACTGCGTCACGAGTTGCCTAAGGTCGGCGTAACTTCGCTCCATTCCCACCGGCTGGTACATGTCCTGCCGCAGGAATTCCATGATCTTCGGCCATTGCTCCACCGCCAGGTCGACCCGCGAGTCCGCGCCGCGCTTGTAGGCGCCGACGGTGATGAGGTCGCGGTTCTGTTGATAGGTCGAATACACCTGCTTGAAGCGGTTGGCGAGATCCGACTGCTCGCGCGTCGCGATCTGGTGCATCGCGCGGCTGATCGACGCTTCCACGTCGATCGCGGGGTAGAGCCCGTTCTCCGCCAGACGCCTCGACAAGACGATATGCCCATCGAGGATGGCGCGCGCCGCATCGGCGATGGGATCGTTCTGATCGTCGCCCTCCACGAGCACCGTGTAGAACGCGGTGATCGACCCCATGCCGCGATCGCTGTTGCCGGCGCGCTCCACGAGCTGCGGCAGGCGTGCAAAGACCGACGGCGGGTATCCCTTGGTGGCCGGCGGCTCGCCGATCGCGAGCGCGATCTCGCGCTGCGCCTGCGCGAAGCGGGTCAGCGAGTCGAGCAGGAGCAGCACCTTGAGTCCGCGATCGCGAAAGTACTCGGCGACGGCGGTCGCGAGCCACGCACCGTGCAGCCGCATGAGCGGCGGGTTGTCCGCCGGTGTCGCGACCACCACCGCGCGCCGCATGCCGTCGGGACCGAGCGTGTTGCTCACGAAGTCCTGCACCTCGCGGCCCCGCTCGCCGATCAGTCCGACCACGGTCACGTCCGCCTTGGTATAGCGGGTCATCATGCCGAGGAGCACCGATTTGCCGACGCCCGAGCCCGCGAACAGGCCGATTCGCTGTCCTCCCCCGACGGTGAGCAGCGCATTGATGGAGCGCACGCCCACATCCAGCGGATCGCGGATGGCCCGTCTCATCAGCGGATTCAAGGGCTCGCCCGTGAGCGATACGCGGTCGCTGCACTTCAAGTCGCCGTGGCCGTCGAGCGGCCTCCCCGCCCCATCCAGCACGCGCCCGAGCAATCCTTCGCCCACCAGGGCGGTGGACACGCTCTTGGTCGGGATCACCCGCGCGCCGGGCATCACGCCGCGGATGTCGCCGGTCGGCATCAGGAACAATTTGTCGCCCGCGAAGCCGACCACCTCGGCCTCGATCTGCCGCCCCTCTGCGGTGTCGATCAGGCAGCGCCCGCCGACGGCCGCCTCGCAACCGACCGCCTCCAGGGTCATGCCCACCATGCGATTGAGCGTGCCCTCGACCACGATCTCGGCCACATTGGCCATGCGCTCGCGCGCCTGCACCAGCGCCTCCACCCAGCGCTTGGGGCGCGGACGCTCCGCGGCGGCCGTGCTCACCCGCACCTCGCGGCGATCTCGCCCGGGATGCCGCCGCCCGCCCGCGTACCCGCCATGCTCGTCATCGGGGGGCGTCCGTGTGTCGCTCGGTGCCGAGCAGCTCGCTCAAGATGGCGCCGAGGCGCGTCTCGAGACGCGCGTCGATGCGCGAGGTGGCCGTGGTGATCTGGCACCCGCCGCGCGCCATCACCGGATCCTCGATGATCGCCCAGGCACGCTCGGCCTCGGTGGGGGCCAGATGCTGGCGCACCACGGCGGCATCCTCGGGGTGCAGGTGAACGCGCACCTCGCGGGCGGCAACCGGCAGCGCGGCGATGGCCTCGCGGATGATTCCGATGATCTGCGACGGCTCGGTCTTGAGCTCGCGGCGAACGATCTGCCGCGCCAGCGCCATCGCCAGCGTCAGGAGCTCGCGCTCGACCTCGCTGTCCAGAGCCTCGAAGGGCTTGGCCAGATCATAGAACATGCCCGCGAGCCGCTCGACCTGGGCGCGCACCTCGGCGCGCCCCGCCTCGCGGCCTTCCTGCAATCCCTGCTCGAACGCCTCGCGGTGCGCCTCGGCCTGCAGATCGGCGAGACCTCCGACGGTCGGCGGCTCGAACGGGCTGCCCGGGCTCGATACGTCGGGCGCGGTCCAGCGCTCCGCCACGGCCGCTTTGAGCTTGGTCTCAGACAAACTCGCCGGCGCCCTTGCCGCCCAGGTTGATCGTGCCCTCTTCCGCGAGCCGCTGCGCGATCACGACGATCTCCTTCTGCGCCGTCTCGACGTCGGTGAGCTTCACCGGTCCGCGCGCCTCCATGTCGTCCTTGAGGATCTCCGCGGCGCGCTTCGACATGTTCTTCAGGATCTTCTCCTGCACTTCGGGCTCCGCGCCGCGCAGCGCCACCGACAGCGTGTCCGAGCCCACCTCGCGGAGCAGCGCCTGGATGCCGCGATCGTCGATGTCGAGGAGGTTGTCGAAGATGAAGAGCAGATCCTTGATCTGCTGGTGCATCTCCCCGTCGGACTTCTCGATCTTGCCAAGCTCCTCGCCGCTCTTGTCCTTCTCCATGGCGTTCAGGATGTTGGCGACGGTCCGCGCGCCCCCGACGCGCTTCAGGCTCGATGCGGTCGGAGCCGCGGTCGCCTGCTTCTCGACGAGCTGGTCGAGCTCGGTGAGCGCGGACTGCGGCACCTCCGACAGGCTCGCGATGCGCATCAGGATGTCGGTGCGCTTCTCATCGGACAGCAGCGGCAGAACCGCCGCGGACTGCTCCGGCTCGAGGTGCGACAGCACGATGGCCGCGATCTGCGGGTGCTCGCCGCTGATGATCTGCGCGACGGCCTTCGCTTCCATCCATTTCAGGGCCTCGATGCCCTGCCCGCCCTGCGCCCCGGACGACACGCGGTCGAGCAGCATGTCGGTCTTCTGCTTGCCGACGGCCTGCGTCAGCACGCGCCGCACGAAGTCGGGCGACCCGCCCGCGATGTTGGCCCTGGAATCGGCGACGCCGATGAACTTGTCGAGCACGGCGGTCATCTGCTCGCGCGAGACTTCCTTCAGCTCGGCCATCGCCGTCCCGAGCTTCTGCACCTCGCGCGCGTCGAGCTGCTTGAGCAGGTTGGCGGCGTCCTGCTCGCCCAAGCTCATCAGCAGGATCGCGGCGCGTTGTGTCCCGCCGAGATCGTCGGCTTTGTCAGCCATCCGCGGAGACCCAGTCCTTCACGACCTGCGCAGCCCGCCTCGGGTCCTGGCCCACCAGCGTGCGCGCCGCCGCGATCTGCTGCTCGAAACTCGGCTGCAGCCGGATGGCCTTGCCTCCCTGACCGGCGATGCTGACCCGATCCCCGTCGAGCTCGCCGATCTCGGGGCCCGCGGCGCTCGAGCGTCCTGCCGGCCGGGTCAGCGACTTCATCAACGGCTTCAGCACGAAGAAGGCGACGACCAGCACGAGCCCGGCGGCGAGCAGCTGCTTGGCGAGCGCGAGCAGCCAGGGCGCCTGCCAGAACGGCGGCCCGTCCGCCGGACCGATCGGCGTCGCGCCCTTGAACGTCTGGTTCAGCACGTCGATGTGATCGCCGCGATCGTCCTTGAGGCCGATCGATTCGCGGATCAGCTGCGTGAAGCGCTTGATGTCCGCGTCGCTCATGGGCGTCGAGGTCACCTTGCCGTCGGCGTCGACTTTCTGCCAATCATCGAGCACCACGCCGACGGACAGGCGCTTCAGCACGCCGATCGGCTGCTTGACGTAGGACAGCGTGCGGTCGACCTCGAAGTTGCGCGTGCTCTTCTGCGCGCTCGAGGTCGGGCCGGTGCTCTGCGCGGTTTGCGCACCGGCGGGCGCCGGGTTCCCGGGCGTGGCCGCGCCGGGGATGGCCGGTGCGCCCGCGGTGCCGGGCGGCTGATTGCTGAGCGCGCCGGGAATGCCCTCGGCGCCGTCCGCGCCCTTGTGCTGCTCCTGGCTGGTCTGCTCGCTGCGCACCGCGGTCTTCTGCGGGTCGTAGTTCTCGTGCGTCTCCTCGGTCACCGTGAAATCCACGTCCGCGGTGACGGTCGCCCGCGCCCGGCCCGGGCCGAGGATCGGCTCGAGCAGGTCGATGATGCGCTGCTGGTAGCTCTGCTCGAGCTTGCGGGTGTACTCGAACTCGCGCGTGCTGACCGCATTCTCGGCGTTCTCCTCGGGCGAGTTCAGCAGCGTGCCTTCCTGGTCGACCAGCGTGACGTCGCTGGCCGAGAGCTCCGGCACGCTCGACGCCACCAGGTGCACGATCGCCGCCACCTGGCCGGGATCGAGCCGTCGCCCCGGATAGAGCTGCACCATCACCGACGCGGTCGCCTTGTGATTGTCGCGCACGAACACGGTCGGCTTCGGCAGCGCGAGGTGAACCCGCGCCGCCTGCACTCCCTGCACCTTGGAGATGGTGCGCGCCAGCTCGGTCTCGAGCACCGACTGATACCGGGCGCTCTCCATGAGCGAGCTCGAGCCGAGCGCGGACTCCTTCTGGATCATCTCCACGCCCATGGAGTCGCTCTGCGGCAACCCTTGAGTGGCGAGGCGGATGCGCGCTTCCTGGATCTTCGCCTCGGGCACGGACACGGCGCCGGACGGGGTCAGCTTGTATTCGATGCCGGCCGCGCTGAGCGCGTCCATGACCTGGCCGCTCTCGCGCTCCGACAGGCTTCCGTAGAGGACGGTGTAGTTCTGCCCCTGGGACCAGAGCACCAGCCAGATGGCCGCCGCGACCGCCGCCGCCACGCCCGCCAGCAGTCCGGCCTGCTTCAAGCCGGGAATGTCGGCGAGGCTTCGCGGCGCCGGCGGAGCAGGGGGAGCGGCGGGAACGATGTCAGCCATCGGCTACCTCATCAAACCGACATGTTCATGACTTGGGTGTAGGCGTCGACGAGCTTGTTGCGCACCTCGGTCATGGCGCGGAAGGCGAGACTGGCCTTCTGCATCTCCAGCATGACCTTGGTGATGTCGACGCTCTTGTCGCCCGACTCGTAGGCCTGCGCGAGCGCGTTCGCCTGGTTCTGCATTCCGGCGACGCCATCGACGCCGTTCTTCATCAGCGCGGCGAAGTCGGTGGCCTCCGTTGCGGGGGCGGCTGGCGGTGCCACGCCCTCGGCGCGCGCCTGCAGCGCACGCATCTGCGCCAATACCTGCTGAATCTGCATGCTGCTCATGTGCCCACCGCCGCGATGTCGTGAATGCGCGGCACCTCGACGCCCGCGGCCTTGAGCTGTTGCAGCTTGTGCCGCAGGGTGCGCGGACTGATGCCGAGGCGCTCCGCCGTCAATTTGCGGCTGCCGCCCGTGCTGCGCAGCGTCGTCAGAATGAGCTCGCGCTCGCGCTCCTTGAGATCATGACCGAGGCCCGTCTGCGCGTCGCAGGCCTGCGCGAAGCGCGCCTCGTCCGCCGCCGCAGCAGGGTAGCCCGGCAGCGCCGCGCCGGGACCGCTTGCCCCGCCGCCCATGCCGCCGTAACCGCGTGTCCCGCCGGCAACGATCCCGCCGCCGGCACCCATTCCTCCGGCAACGATCGTCCCGCCGGCACCCAGCGCGGCGCCAAGATCGAGATCCGCCGCGCGGATCACTCCGCCCGACGCCAGCCAGGCCGCGCGCTGTACGATGTTGGTCAGCTCGCGCGCGTTGCCCGGCCAATCGTGCTGCATCAACGCGCGCTCGGCGTCCGGCGACAAGGTCGCGGCCGCTTGACCCCCGCGCGCACAGGCCGCCATCGCCCGCCTCGCGAGCGCCGGGATGTCGCCTCGCCGCTCGCGCAGCGGCGACAGCCGGAGCGACATCACGTCGAGCCGGTAGTAGAGGTCGGCGCGAAACCGTGCCGCCCGAACCTCCTCGGGCAGGTCGCGATTCGAGGTCGCGATCACCCGAACGTCGAGATTGAGGGTACGGCTGCCGCCGAGGCGCTCCACCTCGCGCTCCTGCAGGACGCGCAGGATCTTCGCCTGCAGGCCGAGATCCATCTCCGAGATCTCGTCCAGCAGCAGGGTTCCGCCCTGGGCCTGCTCGAACTTGCCGGCATGCGCGCCTTGCGCCCCGGTGAAGGCACCCTTCTCGTAGCCGAACAGCGTCGCCTCGAGCATGTTCTCCGGGATCGCGGCGCAGTTGATGGCGACGAACGGCGCATCCTTGCGCGGCGAGTGGTCGCGGATGAAGCGCGCATAGACTTCCTTGCCGGTGCCGCTCTCGCCCGTGATGAGCACCGTCGCCTCGCTCTGCGCGATCTTGCGCGCGAGCGCCACGAGGCGCTTCGACTCGGGATCCAGCGCGATCAGCTCGCCGGGCGCGATCCGCTGGGCAAGCTGCCGGCGCGCCATTTCGATCAGCGCCTGCGCATCGAAGGGCTTGACGATGTAGTCGGTCGCGCCTTCGCGCATCGCGGCCACCGCCTGGGCCACGGTCGCGAACGCGGTCATCAGCACGACCGGCAGGTCGGGACGCTGGCGCTTGATGGACGCGAGCAGCTGATAGCCGTCGGGCCCCGGCATGTGCACGTCGGAGATCACCAGGGCGACCTCCTCGCGCTGCAGGACCGCCAGCGCGCCCGGCGCGTCGGCCGCGGTGAGCACCGGCAGCTCGGCCGCCCGCAAGGTGTCCGCGAGCGCCTCGCGCAGCGCAGCGTCATCCTCGACCACCAGGATGAACTCTTGACCCTTGCTCATGCCTCCACTCCTCTTTCCGCCGGCAGGTCGATCACGAAGGTGGCGCCCTTCGCCGCATCGGCGAGCGTCACGCTGCCTTGATGAGCCTCGACCACGGACCTCACGATCGCAAGGCCGATGCCGTTGCCGCGCGCGCGCGTCGTGTAGAACGGCTCGAAGATGCGCTCACGGATCGCCGCGGGCACCCCGGGTCCGTCATCGCTCACCACGATCTGGGCGCGGCCCGAAGGGGCACGCCGTGCCAGGAGCTCGAGCTCGAGGTCCGCGCCCGCCGCCTGCAGCGCATTGGTGGCGAGATTCAGCACGGCCGAGACCAGCGACGGCGCGTTCGCCCGCACGGTAAGATCGGGCGCCTGGGTGCGAATGGTCAGTCGCACGCCGCGGCGCAAGGCCGGCCGCAGCCACTGGGCCACCTGCTCGAGCAGCGCGCTCACGCTCACCGCCTCGCGCGCGGCGCCGCCGTGCGCGAAGGCGAGCATGTCGTTGACCAGCTTGTCGAGCTGCTTCAGGCTCTCGACGGTGCGATCCGCACAGCGGCCGAGATCCTCCGGGCTGCGTCCGGGCAGCAGCATCTGCGATGCGTAGAGCAGCGCGGCGGCGAGCGGCGTGCGGATCTGATGCGCGAGCCCCGCCGCCAGCTCGCCCAGCGTCAGGAGCCGTTGCTGGCGCGCGAGCAGGCGCTGCATGAGATGCGACTCGGTCACGTCCGTGACGAGCACCACCTCGCCGCCGCTCACGAGCGCGCGCCGCGAGATGTTGACGAACCTGCCGGTACGGAGCTCGGTGGGCTCGCCCACTCCGGAGACGCCCTTGGCGGCCCGGCCGAGCACATCGGCGTACGGCTCGCCGATCAAAGGCTCGCCGAGCAGCTCGCGCGCCGCGGGATTGCACTCCTGGATCTCGCCTCCGGCGTCGAGCACCAGCACGCCGCCCGGAAGACCGCTCACCAACGCGGTCAGGCGCGCGGCCAGATGTTCCTTGCCGGCGTGGGCCTCGCCGAGCTCGCCACGCAGCTGCTCGACCTCGGCGCGCAGCGCGTCGAAGGCCCCTGCAAGCTGCTCGGACACCGAGCCGAAGGCGAGGAATGCCGCCTGCAATTCGGAGCGCCGGGATTCGATCAGGTCGAGCTTGGTGGCTGCCATGGACGAGTGCGAAGCAACTTCTGTGCCTTGCCACCCTTTGCCCCTGGGATCAACCAGTTACGGCACACCGCGGGCGGGCCTCCCAGGCAGCGTCAATTATTTGTCGCAG
Organism: Steroidobacteraceae bacterium; assembly: GCA_036272295.1. Classification (GTDB taxonomy): domain Bacteria; phylum Pseudomonadota; class Gammaproteobacteria; order Steroidobacterales; family Steroidobacteraceae; genus Bog-1198. Next base: position 12,373 of record DATAYZ010000131.1, on the reverse strand, counting down.
CGCCCGAGCGGTGTCAGGCGGAGAGGCGGTACTTGCGCAGTTTCTCGACCAGCGTCGTGCGCCGCATTCTGAGCAGCCGCGCCGCCTCGGCCACGGTGCCGTCGGCCTCCTCGAGCGCCTTGCGGATCAGCCCGATCTCGATCGCGGACAGGTGATCCTTGAGGTCGATTCCGCCCTCGGGCAGCTCGACCCCGCTCTCGACCGCGGTGACCAGCTCCGCCTCCTCGGCGGCGTCGCGCGCGTCCTCATCGCAAGATTCTCCGAGCACGGCCGTCTCGCCGGCCTGCAGCAGCTCCTCGAGCAAGGCCGGTGATGCGCCGCCGTCGGCGCGCAGCCCCGCGTACACGCCGGACGAGGAAGCCCCGCGATAGCGATCCGGCAGGTCCTCGGCGCCGATGGTCCGCCCCGGGTAGAGGATGCTGAGCCGCTCCAGCAGGTTCGACAGCTCACGCACGTTGCCCGGCCACGTATGGCGGCCGAGACAGCTCATGGCTTCCCGCTCGAAGCGGATCTGGCGCCCATCGCCGTGGCTCTGCCGCTGCACCAGATGCTCGATGAGGATCGGCAGGTCCGTGAGGCGCTCGCGCAGCGGCGGCATCTGGATCGGGAACACGTTCAGCCGATAGAACAGGTCCTCGCGGAAGCGTCCCCCCGCGATGGCGGCCTCGAGGTCGCGATGCGTGGCCGCGATGATGCGCACGTTGCAGCGGATGGTTCGATTGCTGCCGACGCGCTCGAAGCTGCGCTCCTGCAGCACCCGCAGGAGCTTCACCTGCATCTGCAGCGACATGTCGCCGATCTCGTCGAGGAACAAGGTGCCGCCCTCGGCGAACTCGAAGCGTCCCATGCGGCTGGACAGCGCGCCGGTGAACGCGCCCTTCTCGTGGCCGAACAGCTCGCTCTCGAGCAGATCGGCGGGAATTGCGCCGCAATTCACCGGCACGAACGGGTGGTTCGCCCGGCCCGAGAGCTCGTGGACGTGCCGCGCGACCATCTCCTTGCCGGTGCCCGATTCGCCGAGCACCAGCACGGTGGTGTCGAACGGCGCGACCTGCTCGATCAGATGGTGGACGTCGCGCATCGGGCGCGAGGTGCCGCTGGGGCGGAAGCGATGCGCGCCCGGCTGGGTCGGATGACCGGTGCGCACGTTGTGCGCCTGGTTCAACACGGCGGACAGCCGTCGCTGCTTGACCGGGAGCTCGAGCTGAAACCAGGCAAGATCGCCGCTGCTCTCGGCGATGCGGGGCAGGCCGTCGTTGCCGAGGTAGATCACCGGCAGCGGCTGGGGCAGCGCGCGAAGCTCCGCGATGAGCTCGGGGCCTGCCTCGGCCACGGTGTCCTTGCCGAGGATGACCGCGAGACAGTCGTGCGAGGCCGGGGCGAGGCGGCGAAGCTCGCCCACGTCGTGCGCATGGAGCGGCTCGAGATCCAAAAAATGCAACAGCGTTTGGAGCGCGCGCGCCTCCAAATCCGAGCGTTCGATCACAATGACTTTCGGATCGGTCACTTACGGGGGCTCCATCCCGTTGAAAACTGTGACGGACTCCGCAAATCTCGGGTTCCGTCTTAATCTTAGCGTCTAACCCTTTGACATTGCTCAATCAATATCGGGTCGCGGCACATACTAACTGAAGCGATCGGAATAAAAGAACTCGGCAAACCCCCTCAATTATACATAAGGTAAACCCCTAATTCTCGAGATCTCGCAAAGGATCAGATGAGCTTTTGCAGATCGCTCGCGGCGGACGCGAGCGCAGGACGGGAGCCCTAGGTCGCGCCGGCCCGGGCGACCGCGACGAGGCGTCGATGATGTCGAAAAATGAGCTTCTCCATCTGCTCGACGACGGCATCCGTCAAGCCGCTGAACCGGAGCTGCGCAACGCGGGCACCTTCTTCGGTGCGCTCGCCGACCACCGTCGCGGGAATCCTGACCGGCTGCGGCAGCGCCGTGTTCACGTACACCGCCACCTGCCCGGTCGTGCCGACCGCCGGCGTGTTCGCGGCGCGCCATTCCATCGCCTGCGGGGTGAGGCGCACCGGTTGCGGTGCGGGAAGGCCGCTGTTTCGCAGCGAGATCTCGGCCGTGAGGCGCAGCAAAATGTTCACCTTGTACTCGAGCCGCTGCAGCTCGTGGATCAGCGCCGGCGACTCGTCCTTGAGCGCGTCTTGCACCCGCACCTCGTCGAGCGAGCTTTCCGCGCCGAGCAATTGGTGATTGTCGTGATTCAACCGGACGAGCGCGATGCCCTCGGCCAACGGCCCCGGTGTCCACACCACCGGCAGCGCTTCTTCGTAGATCAGACCATCGCCGAGAAAGGCCTCTGGCATGGACCCCCGCCCAAAATTGAGATGCGGCTAACGCCGCCGTCCGTTCATCGCGTACGCAGCCACCGCGCGGCGGCCAACCGCCGCCAGGTCGATCGCACGCTCCTTGATGCGCCGGTGATGCTCCATCGCGCCGATCGCGCGATCATTGAGCTCGGCCACCTCGATGAGCATCCGGTGATCGTTGGCGCTCAAGGCGCCGCGCTCGGCGCGGGCCGACTTTAGCAGCCGCATGCGCTCAGCGTCGAGACGGCCGAGGGCGGCTGAGTCGAGCTCTTCGGCCGCCGCGAGCACCTGCCGCGAGAGCTCGAGCGCCCGAGCCAGCGCCGTGCTGCGCGGCTGGCTCACCGGGCGTCCTTGACGAGCTGATCCCAGCCGCTCTTGATCTTGCCGACGAGGCCCGCGGCCTCGCTGACGATGCCGGCGTCGTTGGTCGCGTTCGCGAGCGTGAGGCGCTGCATCATGTACTCGTAGAGGGAGCGCAGGTTCGTGGCCACCTCGCCGCCCCGCTCCATGTCGAGCGTGCCGTTCAGCTGATTGATGAGGGCCACGGCCTTCGAGATGGCGTTCCCCTTGGCGACCACGTCGTTGACCGGCCCGTTGCCCTTGATGCGCTCCATGGCGCCGCGTGCGGCGGCGAGATGCGCGAGGATCTGCTCGAACATGATCTGCACCAGGCGCGTCGGGCTCGCATCGGCGACCAGGCCGTGGCTGCGAACCGCGCGGTACTCGGCCGCTCTCCGCTGCGCGTACATCAGCCGCTACCGGTGCTCAGCGTGCCGCTCGACAGCTGGCTGTTCGCCTGCGAGGTCGAGCCGGCCGATTGCGGGTTGAACTCGGCGGTCAGGTAGGTCTGCGTCTGCTTGAGCAGCGCCACGGCGTTGTCCATGGCGTTGTATTCCGCGGTCAGCGTCGCCGAATAGGTCGCGAGGCGCGCGTTCAGCGCCGTCTGCTGATTGGCAACATCGGTCAGACCGGACTGCAGGCCCTGATTGATGGTATCGAGCAGCCCGCCGGGCTCGGTGTACGTATTGATCAGGTTGTTGAGCTGGCTCGCGATCCCATTGGTGCCGCTCAGGAGCCCCGTGACGGACGACAGCGCGCCGCCGAGCGCATTGCCGAGCGTGGTTGCGTTGGTGTCGTACGTGCCCTGGGTGTTCGCGGTGATGCCGAGCGAGGACAGCGAGGTGCCCGTCGCGGCGCTGCCGCCCTGCACCTGATCGAGGATGTTCTCGAGCTGGCCCTGGAAGGACTCGAGGGTCGCATTGCCGAGCAGGGGGCCCGCGGTCTGCGTCGAGGGATCGTAGCTGGTCAGTCCCTGGATGGCGGTGATCAGGCCGTTGAGCGCGGTCACGAAGGTGCCGATCGAGGTCTGCGCGTTAGTGGTGTCCGCCGCCACGGTCAACGTGGTCGGCGTTCCCGCCGGCGTCGTCTTGAGCAGGTTGATGGTGAGCCCGCTGACCGCACCCGTCACCTGGTTGGAGGGGCTGGTGGCCGCGAAGCCGTTGATGGTGAAGTTCGCGTCCTGCGCGGCCTGGGTCTGGGTGAGGCCGGTCGGCGGCTGGCCGGCCGCCGGATACACCAGCGCGGACAAACCGCCGTCGCCGCCGGACTGCGTCACGGTGATCGAGTTGTTGGCGCCGGTCTGGGTGCCGGACAGGATCAGGCGCGACCCGGCCGAAGTGGTCAGCACGCTCGCGGTGACACCCGGGTTGTTCGGCGCGCCGTTGATCGCGGCCGCGATTCCGGCGACCGTGTTGTCGCTCGAATCGATGGCGATGCTGGTCGACGTGCCGCCGACCGCGATGGTCAGGGTGCCGGTGCCCACCGTGGCGTTGACGCTGGAAAAAGCCTGCGAGGACAGGCTCGCCGCGGTCGCGAGGTTTTGCACGGCGAGCGAATAGGTGGCGGGCACCGCGTCTGCGTTCGCGGTCGCGCTGGCCACGGTATCGTCGGCCACGGTCGCGGCGTTGGCCGCAAGGCTGCTCGAGGTCTGGAGCGGCGTCAGCGCCGCCTGCAGGGTCTCGAGCGCGCTCTGGAAGGTGCCGTAGGCCGACACCTGCGCGTTGAGCGCCTGCTGGCGGTCCGCGAGCTGGGTGTTCTGCGCGAGGCCCTGTGCGGTCGTGAGCGCCTGCACGATCGCATTGATGTTGAGGCCCGAGCCGATGCCCTCGGAGGAGATCAGCGTGCTCGCCGCGCTCGTCGCGGCGGTGCCGGTGTTCGAAGTCGTCGTCGGCGTCGTGGTCGACGGCGTGGAAGAAATGCTGGAGCTCATGGGCGTCTCGGATCGTGAATCGTTAGCCGATATATCGGCCTGGCAACTCAGGACTTAAGCAAGACGCGTACCAATCGGCCCGTGCGGGCGACGGACGCTTACGCGCGATCGTCGATGATCGCCCCGCCCGAGAGGCCGACGCTCTTCGCGAGCGCGGGGAACTCGGAGATGAGGAATTCGCCGAGCACATCGCCCGTGGCGGGATTGATCTGCTGGATGACCTTGCCGGTGGGGTCCACCCGATACTGGTCCGGGCGGCCGGAAATATTGAGGTGCTTGTTGAGCTGCGCCACGAGCTGCTCGGTCGACGCAGCCGGCGTCGCCTTGGGTTGCTGCACCGCCGGCGCAGCCGCACTCTTGCCGCTCTGCGGCAAGGTCGTGCCGCTCCGCGGCTTAAGGGAGATGGATACGTTCGCCTGACTTCCGTGCACTAGGCTCGCCGCCGGTATCGTCACCGGATTTCCGTCGCTAGCCATGTTGACACCTACGTTTGACTAAATTCGCCTCGCCCTGCTCTGAAGGTCGTCTCTAGGGCGGCTGCCCGGGGGTTTTCGCCCCCGGGCAGCTGCAATCACTTCAACGTCTTTCTGTTTTCGGCAATTACTGCAAAAGCTTGAGAATCAGCTGCGGCTCCTGGTTCGCCTGGGCCAGAACCGAGATACCGGCCTGCTGCAGCACCTGGGACTGGGTCAGATTCGCCGTCTCAGAGGCGAAGTCCGCGTCCTGAATGGTGCTCCGCGAAGAGGTCAGGTTCTGCGCCGTGGAGGTCAGGTTGCTGACCGTCGACGTGAAGCGGTTCTGGATGGCGCCGAGCGCGCTCTGGAAGGAGCTCACCGTCGCCAAGGCCGAGTCAACCGCCGCGATGGTCGCGTTGGCGCCGGCCACCGTCAGCACGTTCTGGTTCGCAAGGGTCTGGTTGCCGAGCGAGATCGTCTGGCCACCGGCGGTGAGGCCCACGTCAGCCGAGCCCGCGCCGCCGACCACGATGTTGCTGGAGGCGGACAGGGTGATGGTCCCCTTGCCCGTGGTCTGCGTCCCGGAGGCACCGATGGCTGCGCCCGTGCCGGTTCCGCCGGTTCCCGGCGTCACCGTCTCTGTCTGCACGATGTCACGGCCGTCGGCAGCGTTCAACTGCAGCGCGCCGGTCGAGGTCAGGCTGGCGGTCACGCCGGTCTGCGACGAGTAAAGGTTGATCTGGGTGGCAACGTTCGATCCCGTCAACACCTGCCCGGTGGCGATCGCGGTTCCGGCGGCGTAGATCGCCACCCCGTTGATCGTCAACGCGTAGGTCGTTCCGGCGCTACCGCCGGTGATGTTGGAGAACGCCGCCGCGCCCGTGACCGTGGTCGAGGCGGTGGCGGTCAAGCCCGCGACACCCGCGGAATTGATGGCCTGCACCTTGGCGTAGGCGGAGCTGGCCGACTGGCCCGCGCCCGCACCCGCGACGCTGGCGCCGACGGACACGGCCGGCTCGGTGCCGACCTGGATGGTGAGGTTGGCGCCCGTCAAGGCGTTCGCCGTCACGGCCGCGCTGGTGGCGCTCGCCACCTGGCCGATCTGGTCGGCGCGCACGCCCTGGGCCAGGTTCACGGAGATGGTGTCGCCGACGTTGGCGCCGACCTGGTACACGGTGGTGCCGCTCGAGCCGTCGAGCACGTTCTTGCCGTTGAACTGGGTCTGCGCGGCAATACGGGTGATTTCCGCGATCTGCTGCTGCACCTCTTGGTCGAGGGCGGCGCGGTCGGAGGAGCTGTTCGAGCCGTTGGCGGACTCGACCGCCAGGGTGCGAATGCTCTGCAGGTTGTCGGTCAGCGTCGAGAGCGCGCCGCCGGCAGTCTGGGCCTCGGAAATCGCGTCGTTCGCGTTGTTGATCGCCTGGTTCGTGCCGTTGATCTGCGTCGTGAACTGGCTGGCGATCGCAAGACCCGCGGCGTCATCGGCCGCGCTGTTGATGCGCAGACCCGATGACAAGCGCTGCAACGCGGTCGACAACGACGCCTGGGAGGACGTCAAGTTGCGCTGCGCGTTCAGCGAGTCGATGTTCGTGTTCAATGTAAGTGACATTGCTAAAGCTCCTGAAAGTTAATCAACCGGCCCCTCTTAGGCCCATTGCTTGTGCTCACTTCACCCCACCTGAGGGCGAGACCGGTGACCACACTCAGAGCTTGTATCGGATCGTGTCGGGGATTCTTGAGGTGGGCTCTGCGCGGGAAAACCGGCGTTTTTTGCGCTACGTCGCAAAATCCCGACCGTTGATTTGACAGTCGAAAATGTGCGTTTGCGAAACGTGACGCAGCCCGAAAATCGCCTGCCGGCAGCCCCTTCCCCGCTCGCCGCGTGCCGCCCGTCACAGTCGCGCGGGGTTGGACCCTTCCATACCCGGCGTCCAACCGTGGGTTATCGGCCGAAATGCGCTGGAGTAGAATGCGCGCCCCGCTCTCAATCCCGAGCCGTGCATTGAAGACCGTCAGACGCAAGACTCCCAAAATCGGGTTCGTCAGCCTGGGCTGTCCCAAGGCCCTGGTCGATTCCGAGCGCATCCTCACCCGGCTGCGCGCGGAAGGGTACGAGGTCGCAGCTTCCTACAAGGCCGCCGACCTCGTGGTGGTGAACACCTGCGGCTTCATCGACGCCGCGGTGGACGAGTCGCTCGACGCCATCGGCGAGGCGCTGGCCGAGAACGGCAAGGTCATCGTGACCGGGTGCCTGGGCGCCCAGCCGCAGAAAATCCTCGAGCGGCACCCCGAGGTCCTCGGCATCACCGGCCCCCAGCGCTACGAGGAGGTGGTCGCGTCGGTCCACGAGCATCTGCCGCCCAAGCACGAGCCGTTCGTCGATCTGGTCCCGCCGCAGGGCATCCGGCTCACCCCCAGGCACTACGCCTATCTCAAGATCTCCGAGGGCTGCAATCACCGCTGCACGTTCTGCATCATCCCCTCGATGCGCGGCGACCTGGTCAGCCGCCCGATCGGGGAGGTGATGCGCGAGGCGGAGTCCCTCGCGCGGGCGGGGGTCAAGGAGATCCTGGTCGTGTCCCAGGACACGAGCGCGTACGGCGTGGACCTGAAATACGCGGCCCAGGAGTGGCGCGGGCGCACCCGTCGCGCGCGCTTCCATGACCTCGCGGAGGCGCTGGGCGAGCTCGGCATCTGGATCCGGCTCCACTATGTCTACCCCTACCCGCACGTCGATGAGGTGGTCGGGCTCATGTCGGACGGGCGCGTGCTGCCCTATCTCGATGTGCCGTTCCAGCACGCGAGCTCGCGGATTCTCAAGCTGATGAAGCGGCCCGCGGCGGCCGCCAACACGCTCGCCCGCATTGCGGCCTGGCGGCGCACCGCCCCGGACATCGCGATCCGCAGCACTTTCATCGTCGGTTTCCCGGGAGAGACCGAGCAGGACTTCGCCGAGCTGCTCGACTGGCTTCGGGAAGCCGAGCTCGACCGGGTCGGGTGCTTCGAATACTCGCCGGTCGAGGGGGCCGCCGCGAACGAGCTGAAGCAGCCCGCGGTTCCCGACGAGGTCAAGGCCGAGCGGCGCGCGCGCTTCATGGAAGCCGCGCAGAAGATCAGCGCCGCACGCCTCGCGCGCAAGATCGGCCGCACCCTGACCGTGCTCGTGGATCGCGTCGAGGACGGCACCGCGATCGCGCGCTCGACCAGCGATGCGCCGGAGATCGACGGCACGGTGCGCATCCACGGCCCGAAGCTGCCTTCCGTCGGCAGCTTCGCCCAGGTCCTCGTCACCGGCGCGGGGGACTACGACCTCGAGGCGCGGATGGCGGCGAAGAGCTGAGCCCGGGCGCGGCGGCGTCGGCCCGGATGGTGTAATCTTTTGGGCCTTCGACAGCCGCTCTTGGCCCACCGGAGACCCACCTTGGATATCGCAGGCGATCGAGTCGTACTCATCCACTACACGCTCAAGGACGACGACGGGACCGTCATCGACAGCTCCGCAGGCGCCGATCCGCTCGCCTACATCCAGGGGCACGGCAACATCGTCCCGGGCCTCGAGAAGGCCCTCGAGGGCAAGCGCGAGGGCGACAAGGTCGTGGTCGCCGTGACCCCCGAGGAGGGCTACGGCCGGCACGATGCGAAGCTCATCCAGCGCGTGCCTAAGCGCTCGATGCAGGGCGCCGGCGAGATCCGCAAGGGCATGCAGTTCCAGGCGCGCACCGAGGACGGCATGCGCGTGTTCACCGTGACCGGCGTGGTCGGCGACATGGTCACGCTCGACGGCAACCACCCGCTCGCCGACAAGACCCTGAATTTCGACATCGACGTGGTGTCCGTGCGCGACGCGACCGCCGAGGAGCTCGAGCACGGGCATGTGCACGGGGTGGGCGGCCACCACCACTAGCCGAATCTTGGGATCTCGACCCTGGGGTCGCGGTCGGGTCGGCTACTTGATGAAGTTGAACAGCGACAGACCCTGGGTCTGCGCATACGCCTGCAGCGCCGCGCTGAGGGTCGTGTTCTGCTGATCGAGGGTGGTGATCGCGGCGGCATAGTCCAGGCCCTGGAGCGAGGAGATGTTGCTCTGGAGCTGCGTCTGCTGCGTGCCGGCGACCGATTGCTGCGTGGTGATCGAGTTCAGGCGGCCGCCGATGTCGGCGCGGACGTTCGACATCTGGTCGAGCGCCTGATCGATGTTGTTCAGGGTGCCGTTGATGCCGTTGTTCATCTGCGCGAGGCTCGCGGCCGAGTCGGAGCCGGGCTGCAGCGCGCTGACGAAATTCTGCACGGTGGCAAAGAGGCTCTGATTGGTGCTCGGCGCGACCGAGAAGGAGTCGCCCGCGGCGGGCGCTCCGGTCAGGTTCACCTGGATGCCGGCGAAGGAGATCGTGCCGCCGGAGGCATAGGCGCCCGTGTCGATCACCGCATTGGTGGAATCGCGCACCTCGTAGGTGCCGGGGGCGGTGAAGTCGATCGTGTACTGGCCGTTGCCCGCGGCGTAGGTCTCTGGATTCGACACGGAGGTTGCGCCGACGACCCCGGTGCCGGTGTTGGCGGGGGCGCCGGTGGGCTCGGTCACGTTGAACGTTCCGTTGCCAGTCTTGATCTGCTGGAACACCGCGTTGCCGTTGTCGCTGTCGGGAATGGTCTGGCCCGGCCCGATCTGCACCATGCGCTGGCCCTGATCGCCGTTGTAGGTGGCGCCGGTGGAAGTCAGGCTGAACGGCTGGGTTCCCGTCGAGAATCCTCCGAACAGATATTCGCCGTTGCCGTCCTGGGTGTTCGCGAGCCCAAGTAGGGTGTTCTGGATCTGCGTCGCCTGGGTCGCGATCGCGCTGCGATCCTGGTCGGACAGCCCGGAATTGTTCGCCTCGAGCGCGAGATCGCGCAGGCTCTGCAGCGCGCTCTGCACCTGCGACAGCGAATTGTCCTCGGTGCTGAGGCGGGTCTGGGCGGCGTTCGAGTTGGTGACGTACTGCTGGCTCTGCGCCAGCGCCTGGGTGTAGTTGTTCACCGCGCCGGCGGCCGCGGGGTTGCCCGCCGCGGTGGTGAAGGAGCTGCTGCTCGAGATCTCGTTCTGCGTCTGCGCAAGATTCGACTCGAGCGAGGAGACCGCGGCGAGGAACTGGGACTGGATCAGGCTGTCTGTGACGCGCACGCGGAGCTCCTTACGTAAACGTCCCGTTGACCGAATCGATCAGGGTCGTGAACAGGCTGCTGCCGACGGCCAGCGCCTGCGCAGCGGCCTGATAGGCCTGCTGCCATTGCAGGAGGCTCGCGGCCTCCTCGTCGAGATTCACGCCGGAGACCGACTGGACGCTGGCCTGCGCCTGGCTGTTGACCGCCGACTGCGCCGACTGGGCGGTGTTGATCTCCTGCGCCTGCGCGCCGAGGCCCGTGATCAAGGAGCTGACGGCATCGGTGATGCTGGTGGTGCCGTTGGACAGCACGCCCACCGACTGCTGGTTGGCAGCGAGCAGCGCGTTGCTGTTGTCGCCGGTGCCCCCGACGTTGCTGCCGACGGTGAACGTGTCGCCGGTCGCGGGCGTGCCGCTGATCTCAGTCTCCCAACCGTCGAAGCCGATGTTTCCGCCGCTCGTGTACGCCTGCGCCGGTCCGCCGTTGATCGTGTAGGTGGTCGGGCCGGTGAATCGGATGGTCGCCGCGGTCAACAGATTGGGATTGGCCGCATCGAGCGTCGTCGGGTTCGAGATCGTGGCGTTGCCCGTATTGGCATTGGAGGCCGAGGCCTGGACGGCGCCGGCGGCCGCGATCTGCGATGGATCGGTCATGACCACCTTGAAGCTCGAGGCCGCCGCCGCCGTCGGCTGGACGAGGAACGTGTCGCCGTTCGCCGGCGTCCCCGACAGCACGATGGACAGCCCGGCGGCCGTCAGCGGATTGCCCGCCGTACCGTTGCCGGACAAGGTCACGTCCGAGCTCGTCGTCTGATCCGTCAGCGTGTAGGCGCCGCCGGCATACGACAGCACGTAGTTGTCGGAGGTCAGGCCGCCGAGATTGGCGATCGACACGGTCGCGCTGGTCGCGTCCGTGTTCAGCTTGGACGCGGTCGCGATGGGCGCGCTCACCGAGAAAATCGGCGCGCCGAACTGGCCGGACAGATCGAGCCCCTGCGCCTGTTGCGAATTCACGGTCTGGCTGATGGCGGTCGCGACCTGCCCGAGCTGATTGAGCGCCGGATTGATGACGGTGTTGCGCGCCGCGAGCAAGCCGCCGAGGTCGCCCGAGGTGATGCTGCCGCTGATCACGTTGCCGTTGGCGGCGGCGGTCGAGATCTCGAGCTGCGAGGCGTTGTACTGATTCTGAACGGTGGTGAGCTGCGTGACCTGGCCCTGCAGCACCAGCGGCTGACCGTTGCCGATGAACACGTTGATGGTGCCGTCGGCCTGCGTCGTCGTGGAGACGCCGACCACCTGCGAGAGCTGTGACAAGAGCTGATCCCGCTGGTCGAGCAGCTCGTTCGGCGGCTGACCGCCGTCCTGCGCGGTGCCCACCTGGATCTGCTTGTTGACCGTCGAGATGGCCTGCGCGAGCGAGTTGATCTGGGTCACGTCCGCGGTGATGCGCGTGTTCACGTCCTGGTTCAGGTTGTCGAGCTCGGAGCTCGTGTTCTGGAACGAGCCCGCGAGGCTCTGCGCCTTGCTGAGCAGCGCCTGGCGCGAGGCCGTCGAGGTCGGCGCGTTGGCCACGTCCGAGAACGCGCTGTAAAAGCTCTGCAACGCGGTGGACAGCCCGCCGCTGGTCGTACCGAGCAGGTTGTCGAGCTGGGTCGAGTAGTTCTGCAGCGCGTTCAACTGTCCGAGCGCGCTTTGCGATTGATTGAGCTGATTCGTGGCCGCCTGGCTGTATGCCCGGCCGATGCCGGTCACCGAGACGCCGCCGCCGACGCTCACCGTGCCGTTCGACTGAGGAGGATTCGCGGCGAGATTGACGGTTTCGCGATCGTAGCCCGGCGTCGACGCGTTGGCGATGTTGTTGCCGGTCGTGTTGATGGCCGCCTGGAACGCCTGCAGGGCGGTGACGCTGATTCCAAAAATGTCTGACACTCAAGTCTCCGCTTGCGGCCGTTCCAGATTCGCCATCCGCAGTATCGGCATGAGCCGCCGTTTCTACAGTGCGGCGGTGCGGGGAATGAGGGCGGCCTGGAGCGTGCCGCTGTTCAGGACCTGATTTAACTTATTGCCATAATCCGGATCCGTGGCGTATCCGGAGCGGGCCATGCTCGCCACGTAGGCCTGGGCGTCGTTCCCCGACTCGATCACCTCGCGATATCGCGGTGAGCTCGCGAGCAGCTTCG
>DATAYZ010000130.1:0-12817 GCA_036272295.1 Steroidobacteraceae bacterium | reverse complement strand
TGCTTTGGTCTCTGCGAAGGCTGCCGCCTCGGCGCTTCTCGAAAGCGCTGAGGTCATCCCTTCGCGAAGCCGCGGGAGGCCGGCACGCGGCTCTTGAGGCTGAGCGGAGCTCTCGGCGCTCAGCGCGGCGAGCTCTCTTTCATTGGGCGGACAGCCGGATGGCGGCCTCGATCAGCTGCGGCTCGATTCCCGCGAGATTGCACACGATCGCGACCACCGTCTTGCGCGACGGCTCGAGCAAGAGCATCGCGGTCGCGCCGTTGGCGGTACCGCTGTGCCAGATCAGGCGGCGTCCTCGCGTGAGCGCCGAAAGCTGCGCGTACTTCTCGGGCGGGATCTGCGCGCGGTTGCGCTCGAGAAACGCCGGCATGTCGACGAACCATCCGAAGCCGTAGCCGGTGCTCTCGCCCGATGAGGTGTGCTGTGCGGTGAACAGGAGCGCGCGTCCGGTGGAATCCAAGAACCCGTCGGTCAGCAACGAGACGCCGAGCGCGGCCAGATCGGAGGACGACGAGAGCATGCCGGACCCTGCGTACTTGTAGCTGTCGTCGCTGAAGGCGGCGTTGACGATCCGGCCCGCGGCGTCCTTCTCGTATTGCCGCGCGCGCCCTGGAATGATCGCGCGGAAGTCGTCCAGCGAAGTGTGGGCCAGGTGCAGGGGCTTCCATACGTACGCGTCGACGAAATCCCGAAAGCTGCGCCCGGCGGCGCGCTCGGCGGCCGCGCTCAACAGCACGAATCCGTAGCTCGTGTACAGGAATTTCGTGCCGGGTGGATTGGCGAGCGGGTCGTCGATGAACAGTCCGAGCGCCTCGGACGGGGAGTCGTAGTGCTTGAGGCCGGTGTGCTCCGCGGGCGAGAGGTACGTGCGAATGCCGCTCAGGTGTCCGCCGAGCTCGCGCAGCGTGATGGGATCGTATTGCTGCGGCAGCATGGGAAGATAGCTGCGGACCGGGCGGTCGACGTCGATCACGCCGGCGCGAGCGGCCCGCGCGACGGCCGTCGCGGTCATGGTTTTCGAGATGCTGCCGATGCGCATCGGCGTGTCGACGGTCGCGTGGATCCGATTCTCGAGGTCCGCGTATCCGTAGGCCTTGGACCAGATGATTCTCCCGCCGGACGCCATGGTGACGGCGAGGGCGGGCGCGCCGGTGTCCCGGATGAGATCCGTGACGATGCGGGTGTCCGGGTGCATTCCGGGTGACGCGCTCGCCGCGGCGGACCCGCCGGCGGTGAGAAGCACGGTGAGGCAGCAGAGCCGGAAGCAGCGGATCGATGTAGCGGTGTTCATGACGGAAGGTCCGGGGATCGAGGTGGATGAGGATGGGCGGGGTCGTCGGGCATCTCCGTTCACATCATCAGGTCGCCGCCGTTGATGTCGAGGGAAGCGCCCGTCACGTAGGCCATGTCGGGGCCGCACAGCAAGGCCACGAGCTGCGCCACCTCCTCGGCGGTGCCGAGGCGCGCGACCGGAAAGCTCCGTGCGTAGGCCTCGAGGCGCTCCGGCGTGCAATGCCGCCGTGCCATCTCGGTATCGATCAGCCCGGGACACACCGCATTGACGATCACACCGTCGCACGCCGCCTCCTTGGCGAGCGCGCGCGTCAATCCCAGCACGCCGGCCTTTGCCGCCGTGTAGTGGGCGCCGCCCAACGTGCTGACGCTGCGTCCGGCCGAGGAGGACATGTTGACGATGCGGCCCCAGCGGCGCTCGCGCATGGAGGGCAGCGCCTCGCGGCAGCAGAGGAACGATCCCGTCAGGTTGACGCCGAGAACGATGTTCCATTCCGCCAGGGAGATTTGCGCGAAGCGAGTCCCGAACAGGACGCCGGCGTTGTTCACCGGGATGTCGGCGGCGCCGCCGAAGCGCCTTGCCGTCGCCTGCATCAACGCGCGCACCGCCCCCTCGTCGGTCACGTCGGTCTCGAGCCCCAGGATCTGCGTCGAGCCATGAGCCTCGGCGAGCGCCCGCGCCCGTTCCTCGACGGCCGCGCCGTCGAGGTCGCAGATCGCGACCCGCGCACCCTGGCCCGCCAGCTCGCTCGCGATGGCCGCGCCCATGCCGCGTGCACCGCCTGTGACGACGGCGACGCGGCCTGCCAGCGGTCGGATTGCCTGCATTCAGCGATGGAGCCAGTGGTAGCTGAACTCGATGCCGTAAGTGCGGGGATCGCCGATCGATTCGCTGATGGAGCCCGGGCTGAAGGCCGAGCTCCCGAAAGACCGATCGTTGACATAGTCCCGATTCAAGAGGTTCCGTGCCCAGAGCTCGACCCGCAGCGAGCCGTCGGCCTTCGCTGCGCCGACCCGTGCGTTCACCACCGTATACGCGGGCGCCTCGAGCGCAGGGGAGTTGTCCGGGTCCGAGAAGCGGCTGCTGCGATACCAGGCTTGGCTGCGGCCGATCAGGTTCCAGCTGGACGAGAGCGGATGAGTGTAGTCGAGCGTTGCGCCGATCGAGTTGCGCGGCGACAAAGCCAGCGTGTGGCCCGTGAAGTCCCCGCCGGTCGGGGTGGCTCCGGGGTACGAGGTGAAGATGGCGTCGGTATAGCCGTAGGAGAGGCTGGCCTCGAGCTCCGCACTGACTCGGGCCTGCAGCTCGAGCTCGACGCCCTCACTGCGCGCCCGGGCGGCGTTCGAGGTGACGAAATCGATGATGCCGCTCGCGTTCTGGATCAGGGAATTCACCTGAAGGTCCCGGTAGTTCATGTAGAAGACGTCCGCATCGAGTCGGATGCGGCCGTCCGCGAACGTGCTCTTGGTGCCGAGCTCGAAGTTGTTGACGTGCTCGGGCGCGAACTCCGCAACCTGCCCGTCGCTTTGCACCAGGCCGAAGGAGAAGGCGTTGAAGCCGCCGGCCTTGAAGCCGTGCGAGAACGTGAGATACGCCATCGAATGCTCCGTGAACAGGTACTTCAAGCTGGCGTTGTAAGACGGGTCGATGTCCGTGCGCGTATAGGACTGCGGCGCCACGGTCGGCACGAAATTTCCGGTGGGATCTCCGACCAGGTATTGGGTGATGCCCTTTTCCTGCTGTGTGTATCGATAACCCGTGGTGAAGATCCAGTTCGGGTCGATGTGCCAGTCCGCCTGGGCGAAGGCTGCGTAGCTTCGGTCGTGCGTGTGAATCTGAATGTAGCCCTCGCCGGGCGCTGGGTTCGAGCCGAGCGGCGCACCGAACGGAGCGAAGACATCCACGCCTTCGTGCGCAAAGGCCCGGGCGTCCTCACCCTGCTGATCCGCGTAGGCGCCGGCAACGAAGGTCACCGGAAGGTTGGGGTCGGAGGCGTAGCGCAGCTCCTGGCTCCACTGATGCTGGTTTTCGTCGATACCGGTGCCGAAGATGTCGAACACCGTCATGTCGTCGCTCTGGTAGTTCGCCCACCGGAATCCCCTCCATGCGGTCAACGAGGTGAGCGTGCCCGAGGCAACGTTCCAGTCGGCCTCCAGAGACGCGCCGAGGACATCGCGGTTCTCGAAGGGTGACGGGGAATCGCGGATGATGCGGTCGAAGGGATCGTTGGTGACGTTCTGCGGAGAGTTGAAGGGCGGTCCCGCGAACAGGGGCGAGGGCACCAGGATCACGCTGGCCTCGTCGTGCGTGCGATCCCTCGATCCGTCCACCCTGAGAATCACGTTGAGGGCATCGCTCGGCGTGTAGGCCACGCTGATCCTGCCGTTGATGTTGTTCGCGTCGTTGTTGTCCGGGCCTGCGAGATTCTCGAGGAAGCCGTTGCGGCGCTCGTATTGGAACGCGACGCGTGCGGCGAGCACATCGGTGATCAGCGGCGTGTTGGCGATGACCTGAAGCCGGCGGTCGTCGTAGTTTCCATAGTCGGCGGTGACCTCGAGCTCCTCCTGCTGGGTCGGCTTCTTGGACACGAAATCGATCGCGCCGCCGATGGTGTTCTTGCCGAAGATGGTGCCCTGAGGGCCGCGCAGGATCTCCACCCGCTCAAGGTCGAACAGCGCGGAATTGATGGTCGTCGGCCGGTCCATGTAGATGCCGTCGACATAGACACCCACCGCGGGCTCGATGTCGACGTTGTTGGGATCGGACAGGATCCCCCGGATCGAGACCGCGGTGGAGCGGAGCGAGTTGCTCGAGTCGACCATGAGGTTGGGGACGAGCCCGGCGAAGTCCTCGATACGGACGTCCCCGTCCTGCTGCAGTTCGTCACCCGTCAGGACGCTCATCGAGATCGGGACCACCTGCACGTCCTCGGCGCGCTTCTGGGCGGTCACTATGATCTCCTGCAGCGCGAGCCCATCGTCGGTATCGGCCGCCTGTGCGCAGGGCGAGCCCACGGCCCCGAGCGAGGTGACCAGCCAGATCGAGCAGATGCCAATTCGAGACTTCATGCGGACGCCCCCGGCATCGGCGCAGAGCACCCGATGCATGTTGTAATGTGTCTACTGTACGGAAAATTGGCCGACAGTCAATACACTGACTAAGGGGCAGACGAGTGCTCTCGCAACAGGCTAACTTTCGTTGAGCCGATGGGCCGAGCGGAGCAGCTTCAGCACCTCGGAGACCGGCAGGGCGTCGGCCCGATGGCCGTCGATTCCGGTCATGGCGCGTCCGGCAAACAATGAATTGATCACCGCCTCCTCGGTCGCCCAGACCGTCGCGGCCAGGAGGGGGTTGACGGACAGCGGGTCCACGTAGTCCTCCTGCAGCGTGCCGTTCTCGAGCCGCCGCGGCACCACCGTCGTGAAAGCCAGGAAGAGATCGCCCGACGTCGTGCCGGACATGCCGCCGTCGCGCGCGATACCGTGGGTGGCCCGCAACGCGAGCCGGCGCAACTCGCTCGGGAGAAGCGGCGCGTCCGTCGCGATGACCACGATGATCGAGCCTTCCTTCGCGGGCAGGGGCGCGGCGTGCGCGAGCTCTGCTCCGACGGGTACGCCGGCGATCAGGAGCTGCTCGCGGGCGCCGTAGTTCGCTTGAACCAGCACGCCCACGGTGTACGACAGCTTGCCGATCGTGATGCGGCGGGAGGAGGTGCCGATACCGGCCTTGTAGCCGTAGGCAATCATGCCCGTGCCGCCGCCCACGCTCCCTTCCTCGACCGGGCCGCCCTTCGCGCCGTCGAGCGCCTCGAAGACGTGCTCCGGCTTGATGTGCTGGCCGAAGGTGTCATTGAGGCGGCCGTCGAAGGTCTCGGCAACCACCGGAAGGGTGTAGAGAAACGTGCGCTCCGGATCGCCGCCGGTCTTGCGCGCGTACCAGGCTTGCACGCTGTCGCGGGCCATACCCACGCTGCCGGACCCTGTGAGCACGACCGGCCCGCTGAATTCGCCGAGCTCGTCGATCAGTGCGCGGCCCGTCATCTCTCCGGTGCCGTTGGCAACGAATGTTCCCGCTTGCACCAGGCCGGGGTAGGCCTTGCCCTTCGGGAAGATGGCGGTGAGGCCGGTGCGCACCGGTCCCTTGCCGAGCACCAAGGCTCCTTCGCCGCTGATCAGCGTGACCTGCCCCACCTCGACACCGGTCACGTCCGTGATGGCGTCGAGAGGCCCCGGCTCCCCGTCGAACGGGACGCCGGCCTCGCGCGCACGTTGCGCGGCCGAGGCGCCCGCCGATAGCTGCAACGAGAGGATGGCCGTCCCGAGAAGGAGAAGCTTGCCCATCGATGTCGACTCCGTCGGTTTGCCCATAGGATAGTATTTTGACTGTCGATCAAACCACAGTCCAGCGCGGCTGGCGCTTTGATCGGTGGCCGGTTTGTTGATCGCAGGATAGACTGCGCCGCGAGAGTCACGTCGATGCAGAGGAGCACCATGCCATCGCCCAAGAGGAATTCGCCGGTCCGGGCGCGCAAGATCAGCAAGGAGCGCACTTTCATAGAGCAGGCGCGGCGCACCCAGATTCTGGACGCGGCGCTCGAGCTGTTCGCGGGCAAGGGTTACGATCGAACTTCGCTCTCGGACATCGCGGGAACGCTCGGCATCAGCAAGGGCGTCATTTCCTATCACTTCGAGGGCAAGGCCGAGCTCGGCGCAGAAGCCCTGCGTCACATGCTGCGCCGCTACGGAGATTTCGTCCGTGCGCGGCTGGATTCCAAGGCCACGGTGCGGGAGAAGCTGCTCGAGCTGCCGGCGGCCTGCATCGACTTCGTCGGCACGCATCCGGCCAACTACTCGATCTACCTCGACACGTTGGGAAGCTTCGGCACCGCGGCCGACCGCCAGCGTTTCATGGCCTGGGCCGATGCGGGCATGCGCTCGCTCATCTGCGATCTGCTCGAGCAAGCTCAAGAGCAGAAGGAGATCCCGCGTTTTCCGGTCCGGCCGCTCGCCGACGTGCTGCAGGCGGCCGTGGATGGCTTGACCGAGCAGGCGTCCGTCGCCCCCGGCGTGGTGGACCTCCCGGCGAGCAAGAAGGTGCTGCAGCGGATCCTGGAAGCGATTTTCGACGGCCGGATATCAGTCGCCGGCCGCTAGCTCGCTCGCCGCCAGGGCGGCAAGAGCGCGCTTGTCGATCTTGCCGACCGGCAGCATCGGCGGATCGGCGAGAATGCTGATCTTCTTCGGCACCTTGTAGTTCGCGAGGTGTCGGCGGCAGTGGCGCTGGAGCTCGTCCACGTCGAGCATCGAATGCGCCTCGGGCGTGACATAGGCGCGGCCGACGTGGCCATAGAGCGGATCGGCAACCGCGACGACGGCGGCGAGACCGATGCCGGGGAAACACTCCAATACCCTCTCGATCTCGCGTGGATAGACGTTGTAGCCGCCCGATTTGAAGGCGTCGGAGCGCCGCCCGATGATCGCGAGGTTTCCGTCGCTCCGCCAGATTCCGAGGTCCCCCGTCTTGAGCCAGCCGGCCGCGTCGCAGGCCTCGCGCGTCGCATCCGGCTTTTCCCAGTAGCCGAGCATCAGGAAGGAGCCATGGACCTGGACCTCCCCGACGGTCCCGGAGCCGACGGCTCGACCGCCTTCGGCGACGCGCACCGCGTATTCCGGCGGGGGCCGGCCGACCGTTTCGATCAGGACCTCCCGGGAGGCATGCTGATCCGTATAGGTGACCGAGCCCACCGTCTCGGTGAGGCCATAGGACGCACCGAGCCACTTGCCGAGCGCCAGCAGCGCATCGACGAGCTCCGCGGAGGCTGCCGCTCCGCTCCAGATGATCCGCTGGATCGACGACAGATCCGCTGTCGCGAAGGCGGGATCGCGCAGCATGAGAAGGAACATGGTCGGGACCCCCGCCCAAAAGGTGATGCGCTCCCCCGCGAGGATCGCGAGAGCCTCGGCGGGGAAGAATTGCTCCAGGAATACCATGCAGCCGCCGCCGACCAGAGTGAAGCATCCGATGTCGCCCACCGCCGCGATGTGGTTGATCGGGAAGAAGTTCACGGTCCTCAGCGGGACGGTCGCCCAATGTCGATGTTGAACGCGGGAACAAACCACGAGCCCGTGATGCGACAACAGCGCTCCCTTGGGCCTGCCGCTGCTGCCCGAGGTGTAGACGATCAGCGCGGCATCGTGGGTGTCGACGGCGTCCCGCGCGCGCGCGAGGGCGGCATCCGCGACGGCTGCGCCCGCGGCGATGAATTCCTCGTGAGTCAGATGGCCGGGTGCGGCCACGGTGCCGCCCAGCATCACCCAACGAGCCGACGGTGCGGCGGTCTGCAGCGCCTCGATATCCTCGAGGTAGTCGCGGGCGCCGATCCGGGCGCGCGCGAGGATCAATTTGGGCCGGCTGTCCCGCAGCACGAACTGCAGCTCGTCCCTCTGGTAGCGCGGATTGAGGCCGAGCCAGACGGCGCCGATCGACGCGGCGGCGAGAAATACCACGAAGAAGTCGGGGTTCGGCGGCGAAAGCATCGCGACGCGGTCGCCGGTCCGGACATCTGCCGCGAGCAGCGAGCGAGCCGCCGCGTCCACCTCGCGGGCGAGGTCCGCGTAGTCGAGCCGGCGCGCGCCGAGCACCAAAGCCTCCGCCTGCGGCATCCGCGCGGCGTACCAGGCGACGTAGTCGCTGATTCTCGCGAGATCGGGCGGCGCCATCGACGGCTGCATCGGGTCACCGCGCCCGCGGGCCCGACTCGGCCGGCAGCCGGGCCAGCAACAACCCGCTCGAGAGCATCAGCACGGCGGGTACGATCGAGAAGCCGCTCCGGATCGCGAGCAGCGATTCCTGCGACGCAGCCGGCGAGCCCCCCGCCCTGAAGCCGCCGAGCTCGAGGATCAGCCCGGCGAGCAGCGGCCCGAGCGCAAGTCCCAGCTTCTCTCCGGCGACCCAGATTCCCGTCGTGACGCCTTCGCGTCCGCTGCCGAACGACTGCGATCGAATGAGATCGGTGAGCATCGCGAACGGCAAAACCTGTTGGGCGCCGAACCCCAGGCCGGCGACGGCCATGAGCGGATAGAGGACCGGGCTCGATTCGCGCGACAGCAGCCCGAGAGCGGCGCTCGATGCGAGCAGCAGAGCTATCGCAAGGAGGTAGCTCGGCCGCTTGCCCCAGCGGATCGCGAGTGAGTTCCACATTGGAATGCTCAGTATGCCAGCGCCCATCATCACCAGGAACATCGCACCGACCAGGCCTTCCCCCGCGCCCATGATGCGGCTGGCGAAGTAGGGGGCGGTCGCCATGAGCGTTCCGATGGACAGGATCTGCGTGAGGTATACCGCGAGCAGCGCGCGGAAATCGCGGGATCCCAGCGTATCGGCGAGCTGCCGTCGGAACGCAGCGTCGGCGACCGTCGGCTCCTCGAGCCGCACGCGGCGCGTCGCGACGAAGGCGCACAGCATGCTCACCGCGCATACGCTCCCAATCACGACCGACATCGTCGAATAGCCGCTGCGGCCTCCGCCGAACTCGTGCACGAGCCAAGGAGCGCCCGCCGATCCGATCATCGCGCCGATCATCACGAAGCTCATGCGGAACGACATGATGCGGACCCGCTCCTCGGGGCTGTCGCTCATCTCGGCCGGCATCGCGACGTAGGGGATCGCGAACACGGTATAGGCGGTGGCGCTGAGGGGAACACGCACACGACGTACCAGAAACTCTGCATCGGCCGGTGGAACGCGGGCACGGTGAACAAAAAGACATAGGAGACCGACATGCCGATCGCGCCGGCCAGGAGGTACGGCCGGCGCCGGCCGAACCGGCTGCGGGTGCGGTCGGAGATGAAACCCATGATCGGATCCGCGATCACATCCCATGCCTTCGGCAGGAAGACCGCAAGTCCGGCCGCCGCGGCCGGCACCCGCAGCGTCTCGGTCAGGAAATAGAGAAGGAGAACGCCGGGAGTGGTGGAGAATATTCCGGTGCCGATGGATCCCAATCCGAAGCCGAGCAGCGTGCTGCGCCGAAGCGGTGCTTCACCGAGTGGGGCGCTCATCGGGTCGGCTACGGCGTGCGCAGAGCGTCGAAATATCCGTTGAACGCGTCCAGCACCACCTGATAAACCGGACCCGACGGCGACCGGCGGCGGAACTCGAATCCGGTCTCGGGATCGTCGGCCAGCACGAACCGGTCCCTGCCGACGCGAACGAGCCGCAGCATCCGGCTCGTGTCCGCGACGTCGCCGTATCCGAAATAGAGGTCGTCGCCCTTTGCCGCGAACGCAAGCGCCGGCGGCCCAATGCGCTTCGCTCCCAGCGAGTATTTTCCGGTGTAATCGGCGAGCTTCACGGCTCGATCGCGCGTGCCCGAGGCGGGGACACTGGGCTCCGGAATGCCGAACAGCACCCGTGCCACCGAGCGCTCGAGCGAGACCGCGCTCGGCACGGCCTGCTTGCTGTTGGTGAGCACGACGATGACGGTATCCTGCGCGGGATAGTAGGCATTGGACGCCGAGAAGCCCCAGATCTCTCCCGAGTGGGCGAATTTCTCGAGACCGCCGAATTGCGTCCGCGACATGGCGCCGAGCGTGTAGCCGGTGCGCTCGCCTCCGGCGAGGGGCCGATCGGTGGTGATGAGCGTGCGAACCTCCGGCGATACCGCGGAAGAGGTGAACACGGCGCGTCGATAGCGGGCAAGCTCCTCCGCCGTGGTCATGAGAGAGCCCGCGGAGAAGGGCACCAGGTAGTACCAGGGCGTCGCATTCTCGAGGCCGGCGGCCCCGATCTCGTAGCCATGCACGCGATGCGGCAGGATCTGGCGGTCGTCGCCGGACCACACGCGCGTGATCCCCAGCGGCTTCAGCACGTCGTCGCGCAGATAGTCGTAGTAGCTTTTGCCGCTCACCCGCTCGACGATCAGGCCGAGAAGGTAGTACCCGGAATTGCTGTAGCTCCAGCGGGTCCCCGGGGCGAACAGCAGCGGCATCGAGGAGAAGGTTGCGAGCATCTCCTGGCGCGTGAGCTCACCGCGGTGAAGCCGGGGCAGGAGGCCCGGGATCTCGTTGACGTAATTCGGGATCCCGCTGGTGTGCTCGAGGAGCTGCTCGATGGTCACCGCTTTGGCCGGGCCGCCGTAGTCGGCAAGGACGCTTCCGACCGTGTCCTCCAGCCGAAGCTTGCCGGCCGCCACCAACGAAAGCACCGCGTGCGCGGTGAACGACTTGGTGATCGAGCCGATCGCGTAGATCGAATCGGCGTCCACCGCGCGCTTCGATTCCTCGTCCGCGATCCCGACATCGGTTCGATAGAGCGGCGAGCCGCCCCGATCGACATAGACGCTCACCGCCGGCGTGTGCGAGCGCTGCATGTAGACCGCGACCGCGGACGCGATGCGGTCGCGCTGATCGGGCGAAAGATCGGCGCCCGAAGCTGCGGAACCGAAAGCGGCAAGCAGCAGGGCGACGAGCGCCGGCCAGCGGCGCGCGAGCTTGGATGAGCTCACGGCAAGCTCCTTCCGGCGATGCGATTGGCCAAGAACGTCTCCGTCTCGAACGCGAGCGCGGCCTCGACGGCGGCGCGCCGCCGCCGCCGCAGGAAGCTCAGGGTGAGCGACGAGCCGGGACCCGGCGAGGCGACCGCCTGCACGGCAAATGCGCGCGCGGCGGCCACTAGCTCCGCGCCGGGGGTGATCTGGCTGACGAAGCCTGCCGCCATGGCATCGCTCGCCGGCCATTTGCGGCCGCCGAGCAGCAGCTCGCAGGCCTTGGCATGCCCGACGAGCGCGGGCAGCAATTCGAGCGTCGCGTTGGTGAAATAGAGTCCGGCGGCGAGCTCCGGGAACATGAAATAACCTTCCGGGCTCGCGAAGCGGACGTCGCACCCGAGCGTCACCTCGGCCCCGAATCCCACCGCGGGCCCGTTGACCGCGGCGATGAGGAGCTTCGGGATGTCGAGCATCTGGCGCGTGATCGACTGCAAGCTGTCGACGTGCCTTTGCATGGCCGCATTCGGCAGGTCCGCGGTATCGCGGACCTCGCCCAGATCCTGGCCCGAGCAAAAGGCCCTGCCGCCGCCGGTCAATATCAACGCCTTCCAGCGGGGGTGCGCCGAGAAGTGCCGAAGCGCCTCCGACAATGCCTCGTAGGTGTCGAGGGAGAAGGCGTTCAGCGTTTCGGTTCCCTCGAATCGCAACAGCGGCACGCTGTCATGCTCTTCCCACACTAGCTTCGTCATGTATCGTCCGTTTGAGGGATTCAGATCAAAAGTTGACCGATGGATAAATTTTATACCAACATACTAATACCGTGCCGTACAGTCAACAGCAGCCCGAGGAAGCTCATGAGACATAGCGCAATGGCCACGCGGGAGCGGATCAGGCATCTCGCGTGGGTCGTGGTGATGGCCGGACTGGCGCAGAGCGCGTCGGCGGCGTCGGGCGGGTGCGGGTCGGATCTACTCTCTGCCGCGCAAGCTCGGGCCGCCGTGGCGGAGGTGCTCGACGACGTGAGCAAGGCTCACTACGTCGCCGCAGCGGCCGAGGATGAGGCGGTGATCTCGCTGCGGCGGCTGATGCAAACCCAGGCGCGGCCGATCAGGGCGGCGCGTCTCTCGTACGATATGAACGCAGCGCTCGCGAAGGCTAACGATGGTCACCTGCGCATCGATCTGCCGGCGTCCGCCGCGGACCGATGCGGCGTCTTGCCGCTCGAGCTCGCATGGACCGACGACGGCCTGCTCGTGCGCGCCGGCGTCGGCGCACCCCCGGGGTCGCGCGTGCTCTCCCTGGGCGGCCGCCGCATCGACGACCTCGCCGCGCTCGCGGAGGCGTCAATTCCTCATGAAAACGTCTATTGGGCGAGAAGCGATTTCGCGCGCAAGATCGTGCGCGCCGACTGGATCGGCGCCTTGACGCTGGCTCGGGCGGACGGAGCCGTCCCGGTGACCTACGAGTCCCCGGAGGGATCCATGGGCAACGCCGCCCTTGCTCCCGGCGGGAGCGCGATCCCCCCGGAGCCGGCGTTCGCCTACCGGGTCTTTCCGGAGGACTCGACGGGCGTGATGCGCATCGGACGCTGCGACCCGAGCGAGGAATTCTTCCGCGTGCTCGGCGAATTTGCGGGCCGCGTCGAGTCGCTCGGGCTCCACAAGGTCGCGATCGACCTGCGCGGGAATCCGGGCGGCGACTCGAGCGTGGCGCTGGCGGTGTTCTCGACGTTCGCGCGCCCGGTGCCGCGCGGATTCTCGGTCGAGGTGCGAGTGTCGAGGCCGCTGCTCGAAAAAATGCCGATCTTCGCGCCCTCCACGATCGCGCCCGTATTCAAGGCGCTCGGCTTCGAGCCGCCCGCGGCGGGCGCGTCGCGCTATTTGATTCCGCCTGCCTTGGTGATCGGGGAGCTCACTCAGCGATTGGGCGGCCATGCGCCGGACCGGGTCTCCGGGCGCGACCTCTATCTGTTGACCGACGGGGGCACCTTCTCGAGCGCGGCCTTGTTCGCGGTGTTGGCCCGCGACAATCACATC
>DATAYZ010000129.1:0-1922 GCA_036272295.1 Steroidobacteraceae bacterium | reverse complement strand
TCGCGACGGAAACGAAACAGCGCGGCCGGCCGTCCTCCGGTTTGTGTCGACATCACCCCGGTTGGTTCGACCAGCGCGCCGTTTTCCACCAGCCGGCGGAAATTCTGCTTGTGCAGATGGCGCCCGGAGATCGCTTCCACGGTTCGTTGCAGGTCGGTCAGCGTGAATTCCGGCGGCAACAGTTCGAACACCACGGGGCGGTATTTCAGCTTGGCGCGCAGCCGCGCGATCGCGGTGGCGAGGATGCGCCGGTGATCGAACCGCATCGAGACGCCGAGGCGCGGGACTTTGTCCCGCGCCAGCGCCGCGGGCCGTCCGTCGCGGCGCGCTTCCTCGACCAGTCCGGCTTCGTAGAGCAGCTCGTAACGGTCGAGCACGCGTTCCTCGTCCCAATGCGCGCCCTCGGTGCCGAAATACAGCCGCACGCGATCCTTGCGGCCGAGCGCGCGCGTGGTGCCGGGCTCCTCGGCCTGCGCGGCCCAGTTGGTCAGCTCGGGCAAGATGTCGCGCTCGATCATCTCGGGGCGCACCTCGCGCCAGTCTTCCCAGGGGAAGAAGCGATACCAGGGCTCGAAGACAGCGCCCGGCAGGCGTGCGGCGTTGTCGGCGGCGCGGGTCAGCGCGAGGTAGCCGATCGAGGCGACATGGACGTCGGTGTCGCCGGGCTCGGTATGGCGGCCGCGATCGCCGAACGTGTAGAGCTGTTCGACATAGCCAAGACGCAATCCCGCCTGCTGCTCCACCCAGGCGCGCAGGCCGATCTCGAAGGTGCGGTGCGAGACCGCTTCGAACGGGCCGAACGGCAGGCCGGCGAGCCTGTCGCCATCGCCGCTCGACGCGATCAGGATCAAGGGCTCGTTGCCTTCGATCGCGACGATGGCCGCGGTCAGTCCGATTTCGATCGGCGTCAGCGGCTGGTCGCTCATCGCGCGGCGTTCATCGTCAGTCGAGATCGACGCGGAACGGACGGCCTTCGATCAGCATGTTGCCGGGACCCATCTCGTCGAGCGCGCGCAGCATCCGGCCCTCGCGCCCCAGCGCCTTGTCGGCCAGGCTGACCATCAGCCGGTTCGGCTGGGCGAGCGCCGACGCGGCGCGGATTTGCCGCGCGATCGACGTCTCGTCGCGATGCGGATTGAGCATGCAGGCGGCGGCGAACGCGCTCGCGGTGGAGCGGCTGATGCCGGCATAGCAGTGGATCACCAGCGGCGCGTTGCGGTCCCAGCCGCGTACGAAGCCCAGCACCTGCTGGATATGCGTGTCGTTCGGCGCGACGAAACCATCGATATCCTCAGTGATGTCGTCGACCTGCACCTTGAGATGATTGGCCGCGAGTACGGACTCGGGCCGTTGCACCTGATCGACCTTGGCCATCACGGTCAGGATATGGCTGGCCCCGGTGGCCTTGACGGTGTCGGGGAGGGCGGCGAGCGAGCAGACGTGAATCATGGGGTTCCTTTGTTCGCCTGATTATAGGCCCGCGTGTCGCGCGGTTAAAGGTCCCAACCGTTGCATGTTGAGGGGATTGGGCATGAAACCACGATCCCGCGGCGCGTTGCGCCCGGATTGTGCAAGGACATCGGCCCTCCAAAAGAGAGAGGGCGCAGGGAAGACCGGGTGCGCGCTGCACCCGCGGTCTCATGTGCAAAGCAGATAGCGAAAACGCACATGAGCATACAGGTTCAGCGGAAACACTCCGGCCTTCCCCGCGCAATGGTTTTACAGCTTATTCCGTGCTCTCCCCGGTGAGACCAGAGCTTGCTTGTCACCGTCATCCCCAGGAAGCGCGAGCTTCCTAGGAATTTAACACCTGCCATTGGGGCGTCAGGACCACACGACTTTGCCGTACGCTCCAGCCACGCTCGTCAGTCGCAGCTCTCGCGTCCACCGCTCCCCGCCCCAACGTCAGTGACGATGGCCAA
>DATAYZ010000128.1:0-1817 GCA_036272295.1 Steroidobacteraceae bacterium | reverse complement strand
TCTCCGCGCGCAGGATCGATTCGGCCTGGAGGATGTCGGGTCGGCGGGCAAGCAGGTCCGACGGCAGGCCTTGGGGGATCTCGGCGAGGATCGCCTGGGCGCCCAGGCGCACCGGCGGCGGAAGATCGCCAGGCAAGGGCTGGCCGACCAGCAGCACGAGCGCGTTCTCGGCCTGCGCGCGGCCACGCACTTGCTCCGCGTGGCTCGCCCGCGCGAGCTCGACCGCGGTCTGCGCCTGGCGCATGGCGAGCTCCGTGCCGATGCCGGATTCGAACTGCAGCCTCACGATATCGTAGGAGGCCTGCGCGGTCGTGAGTGTCCGCTCGGTCACCCGGAGCTGCTCGTCGAATGCGAGGAGCGTGAGGTATTGGTCGGCCACCTGCGAGACGAGCAGGATGCGGGCTGCCTGCTGCGCGTGTTCCGAGGCGAAATATTGTTGCAGCGCCGCGTCGTCCAGGCTTTCCAGCCGACCGAAGAAGTCGATCTCCCACGAAGCCGATACGCCGACCTGGTAGGCCTGGGACGTATCGGCCTGCCCATTCGATGCAACGCCGGCGGGGGTGTGCGTGCGCGTCGTGTCCGCGAAAGCGCCGACCTGGGGGTAGAGCGTCGCGCGCTGGATCCGGTATTGCGCGCGCACCTGCTCGACGTTCAGCATCGCCACCCGCAGGTCGAGGTTTCTGGCGAGCGCGATCTCCTCGAGGCGCCGCAGCCGCGGGTCGCGCAGGAAATCGTGCCAGTCGATATCCGCGACCGTGCGCGTGCCGGCCGAAACGGGCCGCACCGGCCCGTAAGCCGCTCCCGAAGGAAAGGTGCCCGCGATCGGCGCGGCCGGCCTTTCATACACGGGCTGCAGCGAGCAGCCCGAAACGAGCGCGACGGCCGCCATCCCCAACGCGAAGCGCGGCGTTCCCATATCAGTCTCCCGGTGCAAGCGCGGGCACGGCCTCGCGCGGGCGACGCGCGAGCCGGCGGCTCACCACGTCGAAGAACATCGGCACGAGGAACGGGCCGATGAAGGTGGCGCTCAGCATCCCGCCGATCACCGCGATGCCGATCTCGTTCTGGCTCGCCGAGCCCGCGCCGTGCGCGATCGCGAGCGGCAGCACCCCGAGGAGGAACGCCATGGAGGTCATGAGTATCGGGCGCATCCGAAGGCGTGCCGCTTCCACCGCCGCCTCGAGGGCGGATCGTCCGGCCTCGTGCAGCTCGCGCGCGAACTCGACGATGAGGATGGCGTTCTTGGCTCCCAGCCCGATCGTGGTGAGAAGCGCTACCTGGAAGTAGACGCCGTTCGGGACACCGAGGAGCGATGCGGCTACGAGCGAGCCCAGTACGCCCACCGGCACCACGAGGATCACGGAGACGGGAATCGTCCAGCTCTCGTAGAGCGCGGCGAGGCTCAGGAACACGACGATCATCGAGAGCGCATAGAAATACGGCGCCTGCGACCCGGCCTGCTGCTGCTGGAGCGAGAGCCCAGTCCATTCGAATCCGATGCCCGGCGGAAGGTTCTTTGCGAGCGCTTCCATCGCGAGCATCGCCTGTCCGGCGCTCTTGCCGGTGGCGGCCTGGCCCTGGATCTCCATCGCGGCCACGCCGTTGTAGCGCTGCAGCTGCGGCGGGCCGTAGGTCCACTGTCCGGCGGCAAACGAGGAGAAGGCCACCATGCCGCCCTGCGAGTTGCGCACATAGAGCTTGTTCAGGTCCTCGGGGTTCATGCGGAACGGCGCATCGGCCTGCACGTACACGCGCTTGATGCGGTTATCCGTGTCGAGGAAGTTGTTCACGTAGCGCGAGCCCCACGCGGCCGAGAA
>DATAYZ010000127.1:0-36376 GCA_036272295.1 Steroidobacteraceae bacterium | reverse complement strand
ATACATCCCGTGGCGATCGACGCGCTGCGGCCGACGCAGATCACCGTCGGCATGCGCGAGGTCAAGGCCAAGCGCAAGAGCTGGCGCGGGCATCCGGACCGCAAGAAGTCGGACTTTCTGGGCCGACATTTGCTCCCGGTGATCTGGGGGCCCAAGGACGAGTACTACGTCATCGATCACCATCATCTGGCGCTCGCGCTGTACCAGGAGGGGCAGAAGACCGTCGCGACCACCGTGGTCGCGGATCTGCGCCGGCTGCCGGCGGAGGCGTTCTGGATCTTCCTCGACAATCGCGGCTGGCTGCATCCGTACGACGCCAAGGGCCGCCGGCGCGGCTACGCCGACGTGCCCCGGCACGTGCGGGAGCTCAAGGACGATCCCTTCCGGAGCCTCGCGGGCGAGCTGCGGGAGAGCGGCGGATTCGCCAAGGACACCACGCCGTTCAGCGAGTTTCTGTGGGCCGATTTCCTGCGCCGTCGCATCAAGCGCAAGCTCCTGCAGGAGGACTTCTCGCACGCGCTGGTGCGCGCGCTCAAGCTCGCCAAGAGCGGCGATGCGGATTTCCTGCCGGGATGGTGCGGACCCACGCTGTGATACGCCCGGGGGGCCGCCCGCGGCGCCGGAGACGGCGTTGAGCGCGGCGGGCGCAGGCGTGGAGGAGGCGCCGCGGCGCGGCGAGCGGCTCGCCGACCTGCTCGCGGGCCTGTCGCTCGCCGGACTCCTGCTCCCGGAAGCCGTGGCCTATTCGACCCTCGCCAACCTGCCGCCGCAGGCGGGCGTGATCGGGCTGTTCGCCGGGCTCCTCTGCTATGCGCTCATCGGCCGCAGCCGCTTCGCGATCGTCAGCGCGACCTCATCGTCCGCGGCGGTCCTCGCCGCCGCGACGCTCGCGCTCGGCGGAGCAGGCGCCGGGCAGCGCGCGGCGCTTGCATCGCTCCTGGTCTGCGGCACCGGAATCGCCTTCCTGCTCGCGGGCGCGGCACGCCTCGGTGCCATGTCCAACCTGATCGCGCGCCCGGTGCTGCGCGGCTTCTCCTTCGGCCTCGCGGTCGTCATCGTGGTCAAGCAGTGGCCGCACATCGCCGGCGTGCACGTGGCCGCGACCGACTTTTTCGCGATGGTCGCCGAGCTCGCACGGCGTGTCCGCGAGTGGCAGCCGGCGACCTTCGCGACGGGCGCGCTGGCGCTCGCCGCGCTCTTTGCACTGAGACGGCTGCGCCGCATCCCGGGCGTGCTGATCGTGATCGTCGCCGGGATCGCCGCGGCGCCCTGGCTCGCTGCCCATGGCGTGCCGCTGACCGGCCGCATCGAGCTCTCGCTCGCGATGCCCACGCTGCCCGCGCCCACGGGCCGGCAGTGGCTGCCGCTGGTCGAGTTCTCGCTGGCGATCATGCTCATCCTGTTCGCGGAATCGTACAGCTCGATCCGCACGT
Organism: Steroidobacteraceae bacterium; assembly: GCA_036272295.1. Classification (GTDB taxonomy): domain Bacteria; phylum Pseudomonadota; class Gammaproteobacteria; order Steroidobacterales; family Steroidobacteraceae; genus Bog-1198. The sequence continues at coordinate 34,943 of DATAYZ010000127.1, read as the reverse complement.
ACGCGTTGAAGCATGAGGATCCGGTGCAGCCCAACCGCGACCTGATCGCGCTGGGGCTGGCCAACCTGGTGTCGGGCGCATTTCACGGCAACCCGGTGGGAGCGGGGTATTCCGGCACCTCGGCCAACGAAGCGGCCGGCGCGCGGTCGCGCGCGGCGGGCTTGTTCGCGGCGGCCGCGGTGTTCGTGCTCGTGTTCCTGCTCCTGCCCTGGATCGAGCGCATTCCGGACCCCGTGCTTGCCGCCGTCGTGATCCACGCCGTCGCCAAGTCGCTGCGGCCCGCGGTGTTCCGGCCGTACTTTCTATGGAAGCGGGATCGCCTCGTCACGCTCATCTCGGTCGCGGCCGTGCTGGTGTTCGGCATGCTGTACGGCCTCCTCGCTGCGATCGGGTTCAGCTTGGCGCGCCTGCTCAAGTCGCTCGCAAGCCCCCGCCTCTCGGTGCTCGGCCGCATGGGCGCGCACGACTTCGTCAGCGTCGCGCGATTTCCCAACGCCGAGTGCACGCCAGGCGTGCTGGTGGTGCGGCCCGAGGAGCCGCTGTTCTTCGCGAATGCCGACCCGCTCATGGTCATGGCGCGCAAGCGGGCGCTGCAGCAGACCGACGTGAAGCTGCTGGTCCTCAGCCTCGAGGAGTCGCCGGATCTCGACGGCACCGCGCTCGAGGCGCTGAGCGAGCTCGCCTGCTGGCTCGCCGCGCGCGCGATCATCCTGCGCGTGGCCCGTCTCAAGGAGTCGAGCCGCGACGCGCTCCTGCGTGCGCGGCTGCCCCAGCTGCCCGCGGCCGAGCTCGACTACTCGAGCGTCGACGACGCGGTCAGTGCGCCGCTGCCCCCGGCGCCAGCGCACCCTTCAACGCCACCTGCGCGGTGACGCTCTTCGGATCGACGGTGATCTCCTTGAGCTTGGCGGCGACGTCGGGCGGCACGTCCTCCTGATAGCGGCCGCCGAGATGCGCTGCGAAGAACTTCTCCATCGCCGCGACCATGGCGAGGTTGTTGATCGGCCGCGCGAAACCATGGCCCTCATCGGGCGCCACGAGGTACTCCACGGGCTTGCCGTTGTCGCGCACGGCGACGACGATCTGGTCGCTCTCGCGGATGTTGACGCGGGGGTCGTTCTTCCCCTGGACCACCATCAGCGGCGTGACGATGGCTTTCGCCTGCGTGAGCGGCGACTCCGCGACCAGCAGCGCCTTGCCGGCGGACGTGGTGGGGTCCGCCATGCGGGTGTACATCTGCTTGCGCCCCGCCTCCCAGTAGGGCGGGATGGCGTCGAGCAGGGTGATGAGATTCGACGGCGCGACGATCGCGACGGCGGCGGCATAGACGTTCGGGGTGAACGCAACGCCGGCGAGCGTCGCATAGCCGCCGTAGGAGCCGCCGGAGATGCCTGCGCGCTTCGGATCGGCGATGCCGGCGGCGGCCAGCGCCTTCACGCCCCAGGTGATGTCGTCCTGCATCTTGCGGCCCCACTCGCCGTTGCCGGCGTTGAGGAACTTCTTGCCGTAGCCGGTGGAGCCGCGGAAATTCGGCTGCAGCACCGCGTACCCGCGATTCGAGAGGAACTGCGCGAAGGTATCGTAGCCGTAGGAGTCGCGCGCCCACGGACCGCCGTGCGGGAACACGATCAGCGGCAGATTCTTCGCTTCCAGGCCCTTGGGCAGGGTCAGGTACGCGGGGATCTCGAGACCGTCCGAGGAGCGGTAGTGATAGGGCTTGCGCGCGGCGAGCGACCCGCGCGGCAGCTCCTCGCGGATGCGGTATTGCAGGGTGAGGCTCGGCGTCTTGCGGTTCCACACGTAGGTGACGCCCGGCTCGGCGTCGCTGTAGGCGCTCACGATCCAGGTGCTCTCGTCCTGCGACGAGCTGCCGAGGTGGATCTCGTAGCCCCTGAGCTTCGATTGCAGCCAGCGGTAGTCCTTCTCGAACGCCCGGTTGTGGAAGTAGCGGCGGATCGTCTCGTCCTCGTAGTCGGTATAGATGAGCTTGTGATCGATCTCCGACAGCTTGGCGTCGAGGAGATCGACGCGCTTCTCGGGGTCGGTCTCGATGCGGACGGCGGCGGCCGTGGCCGGATCGAGCAGGTCGAGCTCGGTGAAATTGAGGTCGCCCTTGTTGGTGATGAGGTAGGCCTTCGCGTTGCCGTCATCGAAGCCGAACACGCCGCAGTTCTCGAGCACGCCGCAGCCGTAGATCGTCTTGAAGCCGTCGGCATCGACGCGCAGGATCTCGGTGTCGCCTGCATCGGTGGTGCGCTCGGCGAGCTTCAGGTTCCCCTCGTTGTCGAAGATCCAGGCCGCAATACGCTCGGTGTTCTTGCGGAGCAGCTTTTTCCCGCCGCTCGCGATGCTGAGCTCGTACAGGTCGTGCCACTTGGCGTCGCGGTCGTTGAGGCCGACGTAGAGCACGTCGGGCTTCGCGCGCGGTGCGTCGTAGATGATCGTGCGCACACCCTTCAGGCTGGTGAGAGCGCGGGTCGGCGGCACGCCGGTCTTGGGGTCCGCGGGCAGCCTCGGGTCGATGGCGTAGACGTTGAAGTTCTCATCGCCGCCTGCATCCTGCGAGTAGAGGATGTACTTCGAGTCGCGGCTCCAGAAATAGATGCGGATCGGGCGGCTGGCCTCGGCGCTCTCCGGCCGGGCGGCGCTGAACGGCTCGTCGGCGCCCTTGACCCAGAGATTGCGCGTGCCCTTGTAGGGCTTGAGGAAGGACAGGTACTTCCCGTCCGGGGAGATCTGGGCGCCGGAGATCTCGACCTCGCCGAAGAAGAGGTTGCGGTCGATGATGGGCGGTTGTGCCGCGACGGCCGCGAGGGGAACGCAGGCGCCGAGGAGGAGTGAGAGGGTCAGCTGAAATCGCTTCACGGGAGGCTCCTGGAGAGGGTCTGCACGGGTGGCGAAAGCGCGGATTCTCCCATGATTCCCGGGGCGGGCGCCAACGAGGCGATGGCGGTCGACGCGGGTGACGCGACGTGACGATGTGGCGGCGGGCGGAACGCCCGCTGCGCCCCGGCTCGCGTCCCTATCGGCCGGTGAACTTCGCGGCGCGCTTGTCCCGGAACGCCTGGAGGCCTGCGGCGAAGTCCGCGGTGTCGCCGAGCGCGGACTGAGCCTCGGCCTCCGCGGCGAGCTGCTCATCCAGGGTGCCGGGCGGCTCGCGGTTGAACAGCTCCTTGATGCGCCGGAACGCCTCGGTCGGCCCTTCCGCGAGACGGCGCGCGAGCCGCTCGGCCTCGGCGGGCAGTGCGGCGTCGTCGATCGAGGCCCAGATCATGCCCCACGCCGCCGCGTCAGCGGCGGACAGCGGATCGCCGAGCAGCGCCAGGCCCTTGGCGCGCGCCGTGCCGAGAAGGCGCGGCAAATGAAACGTGCTGCCGAGATCGGGAATCAGGCCGAGCTTGGGCGCGAACACCTGCAGGAACGTGGCCGAGCGGGCCGCGAGAACGATGTCGCCGGCCAGCGCGAGGCTCACGCCGGCGCCCGCGGCGACGCCGTTGACGGCGACGACCAAGGGCACGCGCAGCCCGTTCCACTCGCTCACCATCGGATTGAAATGATCGAGCATGCGCGCTCTGATGCGCAGCCCGCTGCTGTGCCCGGGAGCGCCGATCAGATCGTCGCCCATGAGATCCGCTCCGGAGCAAAAAGCGCGGCCGGCGCCGGTCAGCACCGCGGCACGAACGTCGCGGTCGGCCTGGATCATCGCGGCGGCCGCGCGCAAGTCCTGCAGTATTTGCAGATTGAGTGCGTTCAGCCGCTCCGGGCGGTTGAGCGTGACCCAGGCGATGCCGCCGCGGCGCTCGATGAGCAAGGTCTCGAATGCCATGGCGATATAATGACGCAAATCGGCGGAGCCCGCGGAGAAACATGCCCATTCCAGAGATACTGCACGGCCGGCTGCGCCTGCCCGTGATCGGCGCGCCCATGTTCATCGTGTCCACCCCGAAGCTCGTGCTCGCCCAGTGCAAAGCCGGCATCGTGGGCGCATTCCCGGCCCTGAACGCGCGGCCGGCGGCGCAGCTCGACGCCTGGCTCGGCGAGATCCGCGCGGAGCTCGACGCGTTCGCGCGCGCGCATCCCGGCGCGCCGGTGGCGCCCTTCGCGGTGAATCAGATCGTGCACGCCAGCAACGACCGGCTGGCCGAGGACATGGCGATCTGCGTGAAACATCGCGTCCCCATCATCATCACCAGCCTGCGTCCGCCCGCGGAGGTCGTCGCAGCCGTGCACGGCTACGGCGGCATCGTGTTTCACGACGTCATCAATCTGCGCCACGCGGAAAAGGCCGCCGCCCAGGGAGTGGACGGCATCATCGCGGTGTGCGCGGGCGCCGGCGGCCACGCCGGCACGATGAGCCCGTTCGCGCTGGTGAAGCAGATTCGCGAGATCTACTCCGGCGCCATCATCCTGTCGGGCGCCATGAGCACCGGCGCGGACGTGCTGGCGGCGCAAGCCCTCGGCGCCGATCTCGCCTACCTCGGCACCCGTTTCATCGCATCGACCGAGGGGCATGCCGGCGCGGACTACAAGCAGATGCTGGTCGACAGCCGCGGCGAGGACATCGCTTACACCTCCCTGTTCAGCGGCGTGCCGGGCAGTTACCTGAAGGGCAGCATCGCGCGCGCGGGCTTCGATCCCGAGCACCTCCCGGACGGGGACAAGTCCAAGATGAACTTCGGCACGGGCGGCAACACCGAGGTCAAGGCGTGGCGGGACATCTGGAGCGCCGGGCAGAGCGTCAGCGGCATCCACGACATCGCCTCCGTGGACGTGCTGGTCGCCCGCATGGAGGAAGAGTATCGCGCGGCGAAGCACCGGCTGACGCTTCCCGGCGTGGATTTCCCATGCGCCTGAGCGGCGAGCAATTGCCGGCCGCGCTCGCGCGCAGGCTCGAGTCCACGTATCTCGTCTCCGGCGACGAGCCGCTGCTCGCGGACGAGGCGGCCGATGCGATCCGCGCCGCGGCGCGCGCCGCCGGCCACGCCGATCGAACCGTGTTCTTCGTCGAGCGCGGCTTCGCGTGGGACGATCTCCTTCTCGCGACTCAATCGATGTCGCTGTTCGCCGAGCGGCGCACGATCGAGCTGCGCATGCCGAGCGGCAAGCCGGACAAGGGCGCCGACCTGCTGCTCAAGCTGGCCGAATCGCCCCCGCCCGACATCGTGATGCTGATCGTGACCGGCAAGCTCGACAAAAAGGCGGGCGAGGCTCCCTGGGTGCGTGCGGTGGAGAAGCGCGGGGCCTGGATTCCGGTCTGGCCGGTTGCGGCTCCCGCGCTGCACGGATGGTTGAGGGCCCGCGCCGCGGCGCTCGGGGTCCGCATCGAGCCTGACGCGGCGCAGCTCATCGTCGATCGCGTCGAGGGCAACCTGCTCGCGGCGAAGCAGGAGCTCGACAAGCTCGCACTGCTCGCGGGCGGCAGGCCCATCGAGGCCGGGCTCGTGCTGCGGTCGGTCGGCGACAGCGCGCGATACGACGTGTTCCAGCTCGCCGCAGCCGCGGCGGCCGGAGACGCCCGCCGCGCGATGCGGGTGCTCCTCGGCCTGAAGAGCGAGGGAGTGGAGCCGACGCTGGTGCTGTGGGCGCTGATCCGCGAGCTGCGTGGACTCTTCCAGGCGCGGGAGCGCGAGCGCTTGCGGTCCTCGACGCGTGCGAGCGGCTGGAACCTCGCGGCGACGCCCTCGCCCCGGGCGCTCGCCCGCATGAAGAGCCTGCCGCTCGCGCGGCTCATGCGTGAGGCGGCCCTGGCGGATCGCATCGTCAAGGGCATGGCGCCGGGCGATGCCTGGAGCGCGCTCACGGGGCTTGCCGGGCGTCTCGCCGGTGCTTTGCAAGCGTTGCCGGAATCAGGCAGGGTAGCTCCATGAACCCGATGGGCATTTTCGGCGGGACCTTCGATCCCATCCACTATGCGCATCTGCGCACGGCGTTCGAGCTGCAGCAGGCGCTGCGCCTCAAGGAGATCCGGTTCCTGCCGGCGGGCAATCCGCCGCATCGCGATCAGCCGGTGGCGGATGCGAAATTGCGCCTGAAGATGGTGGAGCTGGCGACGGCGGGTCAGCCCGGCTTCGTGGTCGACGACCGGGAGGTGCGCAAGGAAGGGCCGTCCTACTCGGTCGAGACCCTGGGTGAGCTGCGGCACGAGTACCCGGACCGGAGCTTGTGCCTGATCGTGGGCATGGATGCGTTCCTGAGCCTGCCCAAGTGGCATCAGTGGCAAGAATTGTTACAACTGGCGCATCTCGTGGTGGCGCACCGGCCGGGGTGGCGCGCGCCCGGCATGGGACCGCTCGGTGAGCTCCTGGTCGACCGGGGCACCGGGCGCAGCGGCGATCTGCACGAGAATCGCGCCGGCTGCATCTACATTCATGCCGTCACGCAGCTCGAGATCTCCTCGACCGAGGTGCGGCAACTGATCAGCATGGGACGGGACCCGCGCTTCCTCATGCCGGATTCAGTGCGTAAACTGATGCTCGACACCCAGTGCTATTCCAAATCACGGACAACGTAGTGCCACGCCAGAAGACCTCCGCGAACAACCCGTCGAAACACCGCGATTCCGCGGTCGGTCCCAAGACCCGCAGCAGATCGAGAACCCCCGCCAAGCTCAAGGCCGCGGCCGCCGAGAAGGCCGCGGCGGCGCCGTCGCTCAAGGGCGTGGTGGCCGGTGCGCTCGATGACATGAAGGCGCTCGACGTGAAGGTGCTCGACGTGCGCGGCCTCACCGACATTGCGGACTTCATGGTGATCGCGAGCGGCACGTCCGACCGGCACGTGCGGTCCGTGGCGCAGCGCGTGGTCGACAAGACCAAGGAGGCCGGCTTCCGTCCGCACGGCGTCGAGGGACAGAAGGACGGCGAATGGGTGCTGATCGATCTGTCCGAGATGATCGTGCACGTCATGCTGCCCCGGGTACGCGAGTTCTACGGCCTCGAGAAGCTCTGGGACATGGCGGCGACCAAGCGCGCCGCGCGGGCGTGAAGCGGAGCCCGCCGGGATGAAGTGCCGGCTGATCGCGGCGGGTACCCGCCTGCCCGACTGGATCAACACCGGCTTCAGCGACTATCAGAGGCGCCTGCGCTCGCCGCTCGCGCTCGAGCTCGAGGAGATCACGGTGGCGCGCCGCAGCGCCGGGGACAATCCAGCCGCCGCGGTCCAGCGGGAGGGCGCCGACATGATGGCGGCGATCCGTCCGGGGGATTATGTCGTGGCGCTCGAGGTCAAGGGCAAATCCCTGGACACCCCGGGCCTCGCCGCCTGGCTCGCGGATCGGATGCGCGACGGCCGGCCGCTCGCGCTCCTGATCGGCGGACCCGATGGTCTGGCGCCGCCATGCCGCGAGAGGGCGGACCAGGCCTGGTCGCTGTCGCCCCTGACCCTGCCGCACGGTCTGGCCCGAGTGGTCGTGGCCGAGCAGATCTACCGCGCCATGAGCCTCCTCGGGGGACATCCCTACCACCGCGCCTGACAGCCGCCAGGGCCAAGACCGGACCAAATCGGTATCCTTTCCGGATGCCACCGGATTTCGTCTATCTGGCCTCGGGGTCGCCGCGGCGCCGCGAGCTGCTCGAGCAGATCGGCGTCCCGTTTCGTCTGGTGGGTACGGCCGTCGATGAGGCCGCCCTGGCCGGCGAGCCGGCCGAGGCTTATGTGGCGCGGGTGGCGGCCGCCAAGGCGGCGGCCGGTTGGGCGGCCGCAGGCCCCGCGGCGCCGGTGCTGGCGGCCGACACCGCGGTGGTGCTGCGCGGACGCATCCTCGGCAAGCCCTCGGGCCGCGCGGACGGCGAGTGCATGCTCGGGGACCTGTCGGGGCGGACGCATCAGGTGCTCACCTCGGTCGCGCTACGCTCGGCCGCGGGTCTCGCGCAGCGCACCAGCGTCAGCGAAGTGACCTTTCGGTCCATCGGGGCGGACGAGGCGGCCGCCTACTGGGACACGGGTGAGGGGCACGACAAGGCCGGAGCGTATGCCATCCAGGGGCGCGCGGCCGTGTTCGTCGCGAACCTGCGCGGCAGCTACTCCGGCGTGATGGGATTGCCGCTGTTCGAGACCGCCGAGCTGCTCGCCGCAGCCGGCGTACCGCGCTGGCGCGAGCGCTCATGAGCACCGAGATCCTGGTCAACGCCAACACGCACGAGGCGCGCGCGGCGGTGGTCGAGAACGGCGTGCTGCTGGAGGTGTACCTGGAGCGCGCCAGCCGCCGGGGCCTGATCAGCAACATCTACAAGGGGCGGGTGTCGCGCGTCCTGCCGGGGATGCAGGCGGCGTTCATCGAGATCGGCATGGAGCGCACGGCCTTTCTGCATGCTTCGGACATCTTCGATCCGCGGCATGCCGATACCGGCATCGAGCCGCCGCGCAGCGAGAACATCCGCGCGCTGGTGGCGGAGGGCAACGAGATCCTGGTGCAGGTCGTCAAGGACCCGCTCGGCACCAAGGGCGCGCGCCTCACGACCTACATCACACTGCCTTCGCGCTATCTCGTGTACATGCCGAAAGGCCACGGGGTCGGCGTGTCGGCACGGATCGAGAGCGAGGCGGAGCGCGAGCGCCTGCGCTCGGCGGTGCAGGCGGACGTGACGCCGGACGAGAGCGCGGGGTTCATCGTGCGCACCGCGGCAGAGGATGCGCCGCAGGAGGCGCTGCGCGCGGACATGATGTACCTGCGCAAGCTGTGGGAGTTCGTGCGCCAGAAGGGCATGCGCACGGCGCCGGGCAATCTCGTGCACGGCGATCTGCCGCTGCACCTGCGGGTGCTGCGCGACCTGCTGCGCCCGGACGTCGACCGGGTGCTGATCGATCAGGCGAGCGCCCATCGAGAGATGCGCGAGTTCGCCGCCGCCTTCATGCCCGAGGCCCTGCCGAGGATCGAGCTCTATGGCGAGGCACGGCCGGTGTTCGAGCTCCACCACGTCGAGGAGGAGATCCAAAAGGCGCTCGACCGCAAGGTGCCGCTCAAGTCCGGCGGCTACCTCATCATCGACCAGACCGAGGCGATGACCACGATCGACGTCAACACCGGCGGTTTCGTCGGCCACCGGAACCTGGAGGAGACGATCTTCCGGACCAACCTCGAGGCGGCCCAGACCATCGCACGGCAGCTGCGCCTGCGCAACCTGGGCGGCATCATCATCATCGATTTCATCGACATGGAGGAGCCGGAGCACCGGCGCCAGGTGATCCAGGCGCTCGAGAGGGCACTTGCCGACGATCACGTCAAGACCAACATCTCCTCGGTGTCGCCCCTCGGCCTGGTCGAGATGACGCGCAAGCGAACGCGCGAGAGCCTGGAACATTTGCTCTGCCAGGCGTGTCCGACCTGTGAGGGCCGCGGATTCGTCAAGACGGCCGAGACCGTCTGCTACGAGGTGTTTCGCGAGATCGTGCGCCAGGGCCGTCAATTCGAATGCAAACAGCTCATGGTGCTCGCGCACCAGGACGTGATCGAGCGCCTGCTCGACGAGGAGTCCTCCGCGCTCGGCGAGCTCGAGCTGGTCACCGGCAAACCGATCCGCCTGCAGGCGGAGGCGTTGTACACCGTCGACCAGTACGACGTCGTGCTGATGTAGACGCCGGATGCGCGAGCGCCGCCGCCAAGTTCCGAGCGCCTCGAGATCCGGCGCCGCGTGCCCCGGGCGCGCGCAGCCCGGCTGATGCGCAAGCTCGGCAAAATCTGCCTCTATTCGGTCGCCGGCCTGATCGGCCTGCTGCTGATGCTCGTGCTGGCCTTGAAGATCGCGCTCGACCGCGCGCCCGCCTATCAAGCCGAGATCAAGGAATGGATCCATGCGCAGACGGGCTATCACGTGGCGTTCGCGCGCGTCTCGCCCTCCTTCCGCTGGTATGGGCCCGAGCTGCACTTCGAGAGCCTGGAGCTGCGGTCGAAGGACAACCGGCGGGTGCTGGCCCGGGCGGCGGGAGGGCGCGTCGCGGCGGACATCTGGCAGCTGTTGAAGACCGGCAAGCTGCTCGCCGGCCGCATCGAGCTGATCTCACCGGACATCGTCATCACCCGGCTCGGGCCGGAGAGCTTCGCCATCGCCTCGGAGATCAAGCTGGACGGCGAGGGCTCGACCCTCGACCGGTTGGCGCTCAACGATCTCCCGGCCGGCAAGCTTGCGATCCGCCACGCCGTGGTGACCCTGCAGAACTGGAACGCCGCGCTGCCGCACCTCACGATCCAGGGTGTCGACGTCGACCTCAAGCGCGGGGATGCCAATCTGTCCGCCGCCGTCCGTGCGCGGCTTCCGCCCGAGCTCGGCGGCAGCGTTGCGATCAGTGCGACCTTGAGCGGGCGGGGCGAGTTCGACACGCTCGACTGGAATGCGCTGGTGGGCGCGCGCGAGGTCTCTTTCCCCGGCTGGCGGCTGTTGCTGCCCGAATATCTCAGCAGCCTGGACGGCGGCGACGGTGCCTTCGACCTTGCCCTGCGCGGCACCGGACGGGAGCTCGAGCGGGCCGATCTCGAGTTCGGCGCGCGCGGGGTGCTGGCCCGGACCGCCTCGGGACCCAGCGCCCGATACGACGAGATCAGCGGGACGCTCAGCATCGTCCACGCGGGGGACCGCTGGAGCCTGGAAGGCAAGCGGCTGCGGGCGGTGCGCTCGGGACACCTCGATCCGGATTCGAAGTTCGACGTGAGCTGGCACAGCGGCGCAGGCGGCGAATTCGACTTGCGCGGACGTGCGAGCTACCTGCGTGCGGACAACTTCCTGCCGCTGTCGGGGCTCGTGCCGGACGAGGGCTTCCGCGACCGCCTGCACGAGATCGCGCCCACCGGCGAGCTGATGGATTCTGCCATCGAGCTCGCCCGGGCGGGCGAATCCGCACCCTGGCGCTTCGAGGTGCGCGCGCGCTTTCGCGACCTGGGCTTCGCACCGATGGGCAAGATACCCGGGCTGCGCGGCCTGACCGGTACGCTGGCCGGCTCCGAGCGCGGCGGCCGCGTGGCGATCGACAGCGCGGCCGCGCAGTTCCATTGGCCCCAACAGCTTCCCGAGCCCATACCGCTCGACCGCCTGACCGGGACGATCTACTGGAAGCGGGACGCCGACGGCCTCCTGGTCGCGACCCCCGCTCTGACCTTCGGCAACCGCGACGGCGCGGTCAGCGCCAAAGTGGCGTGGCAGCAGGGCACCGATGCGCCATCGCCGGTCCTCATCCTGTCGGCCTCCATCGACAACGGGGTCGTCGCAGCCGCGCGCAATTATTTCCCGCGCGGCTTGCTCCACCCGCCGGCGCTCAACTGGCTGGACCGGGCGTTCGTGGCGGGACACATGCGGCACGCCGACATGGTGATCCGCGGTCCGATCCGGCATTTTCCGTTTCGCGACGGCAGCGGACTGTTCCTGGCGCGCTTAGGGATCGAAGGAGCCACGCTCGACTATGCCGACGGCTGGCCGCAGGCGGAGGGCTTCGCGGGGCAGGTGGAATTCCGCAACGAGGGGATGAGCGCGCATATCTTGTCGGGCAAAGTCGGCACCCTGGCCGTCACCGGCGGGGATGCGCGCTTCGCCGATTTCAAGACCGGAGAGCTGCGGCTGCACCTGGAGTCCGAGGGCGACGCCGCGGATGGGCTCGGCTACCTGCGCGCGACTCCGCTCGATCGCCTCGCCGAGAATGCGTTCTCGGAGACCGAGGCCAAGGGGCCCATGCGCGCCGAAGTGGACCTGTTCCTGCCCTTCAAGGACTTCGTGCACCGGCAGGTGCTGGTGCACGGGCATCTGGATGGCGTCTCGATCAATCGCACCGGCTCCGCGCTCACGGCCACGGACATGAGCGGCGACTTCGACGTCGACGCAGCGCAGGTCGCCCGCGCGGACGTGCACGGGCGCCTGCTCGGGGGCACCTTCCAGATGCAGGCGCGCGCCCCGCGCTCCCGGCCCCTCACGCGGACGCAGCTCGAATTTCACGGCACGCTGGCCGGCGACGATCTGCGTGCCGCCATCGGGCTGCCATCCTCCGTGGCGATCGACGGCCAGGCCGACTGGCGGGCGGTGCTGCGCATGGCTCCGGACCCGAACCGCGAGCGCACGCTGCGCATCAGCAGCAACCTCACCGGCCTCGCGATGCATCTGCCGGCGCCGCTCGACAAATCGGCCGACGCACCGATGCCGTCCGCGCTCGACATCCAATGGCTGCCCGGAGGAATTGCGCAGGGACGGTTGGCGCTGGGCTCGGTGGTCGCCGGCTCCTACGCTCTCGCATCGGATGCGAACGGGATGCGCCTGACGCGCCTCGCGCTCAACTTCGGGTCGGGAGAATCGACCGCCACCGATGCTCAAGTGGTGAACGTCGGCGGCTCGGTGGCGCGCCTGGATCTTGCCGGGTGGCTCAAGCTCACGCCGGCGAAGAGCGCGCGGCCGCTGTCGGACTACCTGCGCACGGCGCGGCTCAACGTCTCCGAGCTGGACTATCTCGGCCTCGCCTTCCGCGACGTCTCGATCGATTTTGCGGTCGCGGACCGCGCGCTGCACATCAAGGTCGGGGGCCCGAACGTGGAGGGCGTCATCTCATTGCCGACCGCGAGCGACTCCGCGGAGCCCTGGAGCCTGCAGTTCGCTCACCTGCACTTCGACCTCGCGTCCGACGACGCGGCCGGGGGCAGGAGCGACGCGCCCGGCGGCGAGGCCAAGGCGGCCGCGCGCGGCAAGAGCTCGTCGGGGCCGGCCGATCCGCGGGCCATCCCCGCCATCGATTTCCATGCCGGCGACCTCGAATGGGGCGAGCACAACTTCGGCGACGTGCAGGCCAAGATCACCAAGGTCGACGACGGCATCAGTCTCGAGTCTCTCGCCGTCACCGGCACCAATTTTGCGGCCAACGGCAAGGGCGAGTGGCGGGGAAAGGACGGAGGCACGGCTCACCTCACCGGCTCGCTCACGAGCACCGACGTGCAGGACACGCTCAAGGAGCTCGGCTACGTCGCGGTCGTCGAAGCAAAGGATGGGCGGCTGGATTACGACCTCAGCTGGAGCGGCGCGCCGACCGAGGCCGCCCTCGCCGACGCGACCGGGCACATCCAGCTCGCGCTCGACAAAGGCCAGGTCGTCGGCCTGAAGCCGGGCGCGGGGCGCGTGCTCGGGTTGACCAGCGTCGCCGCGTTGCGCCGCAGGCTCGCGCTCGATTTCAGCGATTTGACCGACAAGGGACTCGCGTTCGACACCATTCGCGGTGATTTCGAGCTGCGCGACGGCAACGCCCGCACGGAGAATCTGCTGGTCAAGGGGCCGGCCGCGGAGATCGGCTTGATCGGCCGCGTGGGCTTGAAAAACAGGGACTACGACCAAACAGCCGTGGTAACGGGGAGCGTCGGCAATTCGCTGCCGCTGGCGGCGCTCGCAGGCGGTCCCGTCGTGGCAGGAGCCGTGCTGTTATTCACACAAGTGTTCAAACAACCGCTGAAGGGCTTGGCCCGGGGTTATTATCGGATCACCGGCAGTTGGGACAATCCCATCGTCGAACGTATCAAGAGTGCAGACGCGGCCGCCGCGACTGCGGAGGCGCCTAAGTGATGGGTAGAGTTGCCGCAATTCAGATGACTTCGGGCCACGATGTGGCGGAGAACCTCGCCGCCGCCGGCGCGCTGCTGCGCGCAGCGAAGGAGGCCGGTGCCGAAGTCGCATGCCTGCCGGAGAATTTCTGCTTCATCGGCTTGAAGGACGCGGACAAGCTCGGCGTCGCCGAGCCGGACGGCCGCGGCCCGGTGCAGGCGTTCCTGTCGGACACCGCGCGCGAGCTGTCGATGTGGGTTTTGGGCGGCACCATCGTGCTGCGCAGCGAGGATGAGCGGCGGGTGACGAATACTTCCCTGCTGTTCGACGCGGCCGGCAAGCGCGTCGCACGCTACGACAAGATCCACCTGTTCGACGTCGCCATTCCGGGACGCGAGGAGCAGTACCGCGAATCGAACCACGTGGCGCCCGGACGCCGCGTCGTCCTCGCCGACACGCCGGTCGGCCGGCTGGGCCTCACGGTGTGCTACGACATGCGCTTCCCCGAGCTGTATCGCGAGCTGGTCGCCGGCGGCGCCGAGTGGCTGTCCATGCCGGCGGCGTTCACGGTGCCGACGGGACGCGCTCACTGGGAGACGCTGCTGCGCGCCCGCGCGATCGAGAATCTCTGCTACGTGGTGGCTCCCGCGCAGGTCGGCACGCACACCAGCGGGCGCGAGACCTACGGCGACTCGCTCATCGTCGACTACTGGGGGCAGGTCCTCGCGCGATTGCCGAAGGGCAGCGGTGTGATCACCGCGGAGATCGACCTCGCCAAGGAGGCCGAGACGCGCGCCCGCTTCCCGGCGCTCGACAATCGCCAGATGGCGGCTCCGGCCGCGTTCACCGCATCGACGGTGCCCGCGCGCAAGCGCGCCGTGGCGACATGAGCGCCCCCGTCGTGCGCGCGGCCGCGGAAAGAAATCCCTTCGACGTGGCGCAGAGCTCGATCCTCGTGCCTTCCGGGCTCGACGAGGGAAGGCTGTCGACGGTGCTCGATGCCGTGATGAGCCGCGGCGTCGATTACGCCGATCTTTATTTCCAGCTGTCGCGCGAGGAGTCGTGGTCGCTCGAGGATGGGATCGTCAAGGACGGCTCGCACAGCATCGAGCAGGGAGTCGGTGTCCGCGCCATCAGCGGGGAGAAGACCGGCTTCGCGTATACCGACGAGGTGCTGTTGCCCGCGCTGCTCGAGGCGTCCGAAGCCGCGCGCGCGATCGCGCGAAGCGGCGGGCGCAACGCGGTGCAGGCCTGGCAGCGGGCGCCGGCGCATCGGCTGTACCTGCCCCTCGACCCGCTCGAAACGATTCCCGACGAGGACAAGGTGGCATGGCTCATGCGCATCGACGCCGAGACGCGGCGGCTCGATCCGAGGGTGAAGCAGGTCATGGCCTCGCTGGCCGCGGTCCACGAGGTGATCCTGGTGGCGACCAGCGACGGCACCCTGACCGCCGATGTCCGCCCGCTGGTGCGCGTCAACGTGTCGGTCATCGTCGAGCAAAACGGCCGCCGCGAGCAGGGTTACTCGGGCGGCGGCGGCCGCTTCGGACTGGACGAGCTGCTCAAGGGCGATGAGCCGTTCGTTCATGCGCGCGAGGCGGTGCGCCAGGCGCTGGTGAACCTCGAGGCGGTGGCTGCACCCGCAGGCTCGATGACGGTGGTGCTCGGGCCGGGGTGGCCCGGCATCCTGCTGCACGAGGCCATCGGCCATGGCCTGGAGGGGGACTTCAACCGCAAGGGCACCTCGGCATTCTCGAATCGGGTCGGGCAGAAGGTCGCTGCGGACGAGATCACCGTGGTCGACGACGGCACGCTGAGCCGGCGGCGCGGCTCGCTCAACGTCGATGATGAGGGCACGCCGACCCAGTGCACGACGCTGATCGAGAACGGCGTGCTGCGCGGCTACCTCCAGGACAAGATGAACGCGAAGCTGATGGGGATGCCGGCCACGGGCAACGGCCGGCGCGAGTCGTTCGCGCACATGACCCTGCCGCGCATGACGAACACCTACATGCGCGCCGGCTCGCGCGCTCCGGGCGAGATCATCGAGTCGGTCGACAAGGGCTTGTACGCCGTGAACTTCGGCGGCGGGCAGGTCGACATCACCTCGGGCAAGTTCGTGTTCTCGGCGAGCGAGGCTTATCTGATCGAGAACGGCAGGATCGGCGCGCCG
This sequence comes from Steroidobacteraceae bacterium, assembly GCA_036272295.1. Lineage (GTDB taxonomy): Bacteria > Pseudomonadota > Gammaproteobacteria > Steroidobacterales > Steroidobacteraceae > Bog-1198. The sequence continues at coordinate 19,277 of DATAYZ010000127.1, read as the reverse complement.
GTCAAGGGTGCGACCCTGATCGGCAACGGCCCCGACGTCCTGCAGCGGGTCAGCATGGTCGGCAGCGACATGAAGCTCGATGCGGGTGTCGGCACCTGCGGCAAAGAGGGACAGTCGGTGCCGGTGGGCGTGGGGCAGCCGACGCTGCGCATCGAGGGGTTGACGGTCGGGGGGACGGGGTAGGGTGAACAGCTTCCAGGAATGCAGGTGCTGCAGTTCTGGAGCGACGCTCATCGCGAGACCTCCGTGGACGTCTTCGTCACCGAGCCGTTTGATTTCGAAAATGAATATGCATCCGCGCACCTCAGTCGCCTGAACGAGCAGCTCACGATTCGGTTCGTGTCTCTCGCAACACTGATACGGATGAAGGAAGAGGCGAACAGGCCACAAGATCTCGCTGACATCGAGCAGCTACGGTCAAAGGGGCTATAACCATGTCGGCAGGTGGATCGCACCGCAGCGACATCAATTGGGATCTCACCACGTGGGAAGGGGCTCGCCGCGAGCAGCAACGGCGCTGGTCGCAGATGTCGTTGGCGGAGATGATCAAGGCGCTCGAAGAAATGCAGGTGCTCGCGGAGCGGCTGTCGCAGAAGCAGCCTACGCCGAGCCAGCCGTAAAACCTCGCCATGGCCATCGCGATAATCGTCGGAGCACTGATTGTCGCCGTCGACCATCTTCGTCTGTGAGGCTGGTCAACTAGGGTTCCGATGATCCGACCGACCGCGCGCACCGCGTGAGTTTCTGGCTGCTTGCGCGGCATTTGAACCTTCCTCTAGCGCTCACCCATCCGCAGAATCATTCCGCGGCACTTCAAGGACGAAGACCCTTCGGTGGGATATTCAAGGAAGGCAGGCCGCGGCGCGGACGGGACGTTCGAGCGCATAGCGTCTCGCTCCGCGCCTCCCCACAACCAAGCAGGAGGCGGCATTTTGACATGCGCAACATTACGCAACTCTCCGGAAATGGCCGTGCGCTTGTCGAAGGTCTTCGGCGGCACGGCCGAAAGCTGGCTCATCAGCAGGCCCAGTACGACTTGGCTCAGGTCGACGCCGATCGGATCAAGGTCAGGCGCCCTGAGCCGGCGTGAGTCAGGGTTGAGGTTGGCAGGCTATTTCACGCTGAAGTCGAACAGCTCGAACAGGTCCGAGATCGCGGGCGTGTTGGTTGGCGCGTAGGCGTTCTGCGGGTTCCCGACGGGGTTCGGGAAGTTGTCGCGGCTGCGGGCGGTCAACGGCCGGAGGCCCCAGTTACGCTCGATGAATTTCAGGATCGAGACGTGATCGGAATAGTCGTGGGCGACGTGGCCGGGCTTGGTGAAGCGCGACACGGCGATCATCGGGACGCGCGTGCCGTCGCCGAAGAAATCCAGCGGCTGAACGTAGCCCGAGTCGTAGTATCCGCCGCCCTCGTCGAAGGTGATCAGGATCGCCGTATCCTTCCAGAGCTCGGGGCTCGCCGCGATGGCATCGATGATCTTCTTGGAGAAGCCCTCGAACAGGTCGAGCTTGGAGGTGTCGGGGTGCCCGTCGACGAGGCCGCTCGGCTTGACGAACGAGATGGCGGGCAGGGTGCCGGCGGCGATGTCCGCATAGAGATCCAGCGTGTCCTTGAGATGCGTCAGGCGGATCGCCGCATCGCCCATGATCGAGGTGTCGTACTGGAATGGATTGCAGATCGGGCAGTATTCGTCGGAATCGGCGCCGATGGCCTTGTAGTTCAGCTGGTACGGATCCTTGAGATACGCGTTCCAGTGATCGCCGTAATACTTCCACGAGACGCGCTTCTCGAGCAGCGCGTCGCCGATGCCGCGCACGGAGGAGGGCGGCAGGGTGAACGGCGAGTTGTGCCAGCTCTTGTCGGTGAATGCATCGTCCCCGTTGCCGAAGTAGCCGGGGTTGTTGTTGTTGAGCAGATAGTAGTGGCCGGGCTCGCAGTGGGGATCGATGGGCCTGCGCAGGGCGGCGAGGTACTTGACGACCGCGGCGACGCCCGGCTGCTTTGGATCGGAGCAGTCGCTGTAGGAGCCACCCCCGAAGCGCGGCGCGCGCGATCGGGCCGAGAAGGCGCCGTACCCGTCCTGCGTGTACCAGTTATTGGTGCCGGGCGCGGGATTGGGATTCTCGATGAAGTCGATCGCCGCGCTGCCTGAGCTCCCGGACTCTCCATGCGGGGGCACCGCCGGGCGTCCGGCGCCGTCGCTGAACCAGAGGGCATCGCCGTGCCCCAGCATGATGTGGTTGACGCCGGTGCCGCCGTTCACCGACTGGTGGAAGTTGTCGCTCGTCGCGTAGCGGTCGGCGAGGCTCTTGAAGTAAGGCGCATCGCCCGTCTGCATGTTGTAGAAGCCGAGCGCCGCCGAGCCTTCGCCGGTGGTGCGCGAGCCCGGCGAATAGTCGGTCTTGAAGCTCGCCGGAGGCGTCTTGCCGTCCGAGCCCGGGCCTACGGTGACCTCGACCCACGAAAATAGCTGCGAGTCGCAGCCGGACGGGCGTTGCACGGTCGCCTTGGCGGGGTCGCAGTCGAGCTGCTGCCACATCTGGTAGAAGCGGTGAACGGGGCTCGCCGAGTAGGCGTCATAGCCGAGACTGGAGCCGTTGGTGAGCTGGAACGGTCCGGGAGGCAGCGCGTGCACGTTCTTGATGCGCTCGTCCGGGGTGTGCGCGGGCAAGCCGGTGCCGCCGGTCAAGAGCAGCGGATAGTAGTCGGCCGGCAGCCCGCTCTCGGACTGCTGGGCGAGCTCCAGGCTGTTGTGCGGGATGAAGGAGACCCTGGGTCCGCCCGTGAGCGGTGCGGGCAGGGTGCGGTTCGGGAACGGCGACTTCGGCGGGTTCAACAGAAACGGATCGGACGCGGGATCGGCCCCCTGGCGCTGCACGGCGATCCCGAAGCGGGGTCCCGGGCTGCCGTCGGCGCGCACGATGCCCTCGGACAGGAGATTCCACACCTTCTCGCCGGTCTTGGGCACGTAGGTGGCGAACACGTGATCGAAGCTGCGGTTCTCGCCGATGATGATCACCAGGTGCTTGATGGGCGTGCGGGTGGCGGCGTCGGGCGAGACCCGGTGGCTCGGCGGCGGGGCCGCGGCGAGAGCCGGTAGGGCCCCCAACGAGGCAAGCGCGGGAAGGGCCGCCAGCGCGGCCAGCGTCGGCAGCCGTCCCAGTGCGGCGAGCGGCCCCGGTGCGGCGAGCGGTCTCAGCGCGGCGAGCGGTCTCAGCGCGGCGAGCAGGGCTCCCAGCCGGGGCCCGAGCGTCCGGTGAGATCTGCGTGGTGCCGGTCCCGGCTCGGCGTTCTCGACCCTGCGATATGACATCGGCTCGAGCTCTCCCGTGGTCCCCTGGTCTCACCGTATTTTGCCATCGTGACCCCGACATGACAGAACGGATCGCATTTGGGTACCCTTTGCACTCGCTGAAGGGGAGTTCCATGAGATTCACCAAGCATCTTGCGGCGGCATCCATCGGGGTCATGACGGCCTGCGCGGCGTCCCCGCCGGCGCTCGCCGCGGCCGGCGACCCGGGCGCGGCCCTCGGTCTCGCGCCCGGCGCCGCCGCCGCCATGCGCAGCATCGATGCGGAGCGCATTCGCGCGCACGTGCGGTTTCTCTCGGACGACCTCCTGGAGGGGCGCGGACCCGGCACGCGCGGCGGCGAGCTGGCGGCAAAGTACATCGCCACCAGCTTCGCGCTGGATGGATTGAAGCCCGCCGGCGATGACGGGGGCTACCTGCAAAAGGTCGAGTTCGGCGGCGTGCAGACGCAGGCGGGAACTTCGTTCTCGCTGCATCCGGAGCATGGCGCTGTGCTCGACCTCAAGCTCGGCGATGACTTCGTGACCAACAATCAGACGCAGACCGCGAGCGTCGACATCGACGCGCCCATCGTGTTCGTGGGCTATGGCATCGAGGCGCCGGAATACCACTGGAACGACTATCAGGGCGTCGACGTGAAGGGCAAGGTGGTGCTCTTGTTCGTCAATGAGCCGCCATCCAAGGATCCGAAGTTCTTCGGCGGGGAGGCACTGACCTATTACGGGCGGTGGACCTACAAGTTCGAGCAGGCTGCGCGCAAGGGCGCGGTCGGGGTGCTCATCATCCATCGCACCGACCTTGCAAGCTATGGCTGGCCGGTGGTCAGGAATTCATGGAGCGCCGAGCAGGTGTATCTCGCCGGCGACCGCGATCCCAAGGTGGAATCGGCCGCGTGGATACAGCTCGAAGCGGCGCGCAAGCTGTTCGAGGCCTCGGGACTCAAGCTCGACGACATGCTGGCGGCGGCGGGCACTCGGGGCTTCAAGGCCCGGGCGCTTCCGGTGCGGCTCGAGGCGCACATCGTGAGCAAGGTGCGGAAGTTCCGGTCCTACAACGTGGTCGGATTGCTGCCCGCCGAACACGGGAGCGACACGCAGGCGGTGATCTATTCCGCGCATTACGACCATCTCGGCATCGATCCCGCGTTGAGCGGGCATCAGATCTACAACGGCGCCGTCGACAACGCGACCGGGGTCGGCATGCTGCTCGAGCTGGCGCACGCGTTCGCAACGTCGGCGGCGAGGCCTGCGCATCCGGTGGTGTTCGCGTCGGTGACCGCGGAGGAGAAGGGGCTGCTCGGCTCGAACTATCTCGGCAAGCACCTACCGATCCCGGCCAAGCGCATCGCGCTCGACCTCAACTTCGATGCGGTGCCTCCCATCGGCGTGCCGGAGTCCGTGAGCGTCACGGGCGCGGAGCGCACCACGTTCTATCCGACGGTCGAGAAGACCGCGAAGGCCTTCGGCTTCGAGATCCAGCCGGATCCCGAGCCGGGCGCGGGCCACTACTACCGCTCCGACCACTTCAGCCTGGCCCGGGCCGGCGTGCCGGCATTCTCGATCGACAGCGGATCGAAATTCGCGGGACACCCGCCGGAGTGGGGCAAGGCCCAGGCCGAAGACTACACGGCCAAGCGCTATCACAGCCCTGCCGACGTGTACTCGCCCTCCATGGACTTCCGGAGCGATGCGATCCTGGCCCAGTTCGGGTTTGCGCTCGGCTGGCAGGCGTTGACGGCGTCCGGCACCGTCAACTGGCTGCCTGGCGACGAATTCGAGGCGGTGCGGCTTCGGGGCGACCAGGCGAAATAGGCCCGCTGCGGGCCGTTGCGCAGCGGCGGGGACGGCAGGCGGCGTCGGGACCGCGGCATGCCGGGAGCCGGGCCGGCGACGGCCTTCCGGAACGTGGCGAGATGGATTTCGGCGCGCCATAAGTAAAATCTGCCGAGATTGTGACGCGCGTCCGCATTAACATGGATTTAGGAGATGAATACCATGCGCCTGGCCCGCCCTGTCTACGAAAGCCTTCCCTATGTGTATGGCACGATCGGTTCGCTGGCGATCGTTTTGTTCTATCTCGATCCGGTCGGAATCGCCGGGATCATCACGTTCTCGATCGCCTTCGTAGCGGAAACCGCGGCCCTGACCCTGTTCCTCAGGCGCCGGGACTATCGCGCCCTCAGCCAGGAATACTCCGGCGAGATCATCGAGCTGCCGTCCACCTTGAACGGCTAGCGCGGGGCTCGGGCCGCGAGCCCGCCCGCGTACTCCTGCGCATTCCGTCGAGTCAGGACTTGTCCTGGCCGTCGGCGTCGCCGGCCTCGACCGTGCTGCGCATGCGGGGCGCCCGCTCATCCAGGTACATGATCTCGTGCTGCCCCACCTGCACGACGTCGCCGTCGTTCAAGTTGTAGCGCCGCACCCGTTTCGACTGAACGTAGATCCCGTTGGTGCTGTTCAGATCCTCGATCACGCAGGAATCGGCATGCGTGACGATGTGGCAGTGATGCCGGCTGATGAACTTGCTGTCGATCTGCAGATCGTTGTCCGGGGTTCTGCCGATCACGAGGCGGCCGGGCTTGAGCTCCCGCTCCATCACCGTCTTGCCTTCGCTCGCGAGCAGTATCCGCCCGACGGTTTGCCCCGTGAACCCGTTCGGCAGGTGTCCGTGCTCCGTGCCGAAGGCGCGCATCCGGCTGGCCGGGGTCGCGAACTCCGACCACTGCAGCTCCTCGATCGCGGCGCCCAGATCCTCCGCGGTCACGGTGTCGCGGTCGCGTCCGAAGGCGGCCATCAGCGAGGTGTCGCAGAGGGTGTTGACCAGTCGCGGCACGCCGCCGGTATAGCGGTAGATGGTCGGGTAGGTGTCGTCGGCGAAGATTCGCCGGCCCTGCGATCCTGCCACCTCGAGCCGGTGGTCGATGTATGCGGAGGTCTCCGCCTTGCTCAGGGCCGACAGATGGAAGCGCAGCCGGACGCGCTGGGCGAGCTGCACGAGCTCGGGCGAGTTCAGCTTGTCGTTGAGCTCGGGCTGTCCCGCCAGGATGATGCGCAGCGCCTTTTCCTTGGTGGTCTCGATGCCGGAGAGCATGCGGACCTCCTCGAGCACCCGCGGGGAGAGGTTCTGTGCCTCGTCGACGATCAGCAGCACCTTGCGGCCGGCGACGTGCTGGTCGACCAGGAACTGGTTCAAGGTCGCGAGCACCTCCGGCTTCTTCATGTTGAACGGGGAGAAGCCGAACTGCACCAGCACGGTCTGCAGGAAAGCGGTCGGTGAGAGCTGGGTCTGATTGACCTGCGCCACCACGGCATCGGTCTGCAGCTCGCGCAGGAACGTCTCGATGAGGGTGGTCTTCCCCGCGCCGATCTCGCCGGTGATCACCACGAAGCCGTCCGTGAACCAGATCGTCGATTCCATGTACGCCTTGGCGCGAGCATGCTGCTTGCTCAGGTACAGGAACTGCGGGTCCGGGCTCAGACGGAACGGCAATTCATTGAGTTTGAATAGTTCCAGGTACATGGTTGGGCGTTACTGGAGGACGGCCTCACCGGGAGGCCGTTTCAGGTCCATTTAACCGATTTTAACGTATTCGCAAGGGCCAAATTGCGGTCCGTTGAGCGGTTTTTAAGGATGGTACAGTGACCCAGCTTCCGGCCCGGGCGCGGTTCCTTGCCATAATCGTGGTAGGCGAGCCCCGGAAGCTCCAAGAGCCGCTCGCGGTCGGGCATGGTACCCAGGAAATTGATCATGGCGGCGTGACCGAGCGGACGTGTCGAGCCCAAGGGCAATCCGCAGATCGCGCGCACGTGATTCTCGAACTGGCTGGTCACGCATCCCTCGATGGTCCAGTGCCCGGAGTTGTGGACCCGAGGCGCCATCTCGTTCGCGATCAGCTTGCCGCCGACCACGAAGAACTCGATGGTGAGCACACCGACGTAGTCGAGCTCGCGCATCACGCGCTTGAGGTAGGTGCGCGCCGTCCGCTCGAGCGCGGCATGGGTGTAGGGCGCGATGCTGTAGTGCAAGATGCCGCCGCCGTGGGTGTTGGCGGCGAGCGGATAGAACGCGATATCGCCGTCCGCCGCGCGTGCCCCGATGATGGAGACCTCCTTGGAGAACCGCTGGAATCCTTCGTAGATCAGCGCAGGCCCGCCGATCGCGGCCCAGGCGGCGGCCGCGTCCGCGGCGGTTTGCACGAGGTGCTGGCCCTTGCCGTCATAGCCGAGCCGCCGCGTCTTCAGGATGCCGGGCAGGCCGATGGCGCGGATGGCCTCGTGCACCTGCGCCTCGCTGTCCACCGCGGCGTGGGGAGCCACCGGAATGCGGAGCTTGCGGAACAGCGTCTTCTCGGCGAGCCGATCCTGCGACACCTCGAGCGCGGCGCGCGGCGGACGGATGCGCGTGCCCGACTCGAGCGGCGCGAGCGCGCGACCCGGGATGTTCTCCCAGTCGAAGGTGATCACCTCGCTCTCGGCCGCGAGCTTGGCGAGCAGCGCCGGGTCCTGGAGCTCGCCCTCGATGATGGGCGCGACCTGTCCGCCGGGGGAGGCTGCGCTGCGATCAAGGAAGGTACAGTGCACCCCCAGGGGGTAGGCTGCGAGCGCCATCATGCGCCCGAGCTGTCCCGCACCGACGATGCCGACGCGCGTGAGGGTCAAGAGTGGCGCGGGTCGGGCTTGGCGAGCACCGCGGCGGTCTGTTTGCGGCGGTACTCATCCAATGCCGAGCGGATCTCGGCCGACTCGTTGGCGAGCAGCGCCGCGGCGAACAGCGCCGCGTTCTTCGCGCCCGCGAGGCCGATGGCGAAGGTGGCAACCGGAATGCCGCTCGGCATCTGTGCGATCGACAGCAACGAGTCGATGCCGTTGAGCGCCTTCGACTGGATCGGCACGCCGAGGACGGGAAGCGAGGTCTTGGCGGCGGTCATGCCGGGCAAGTGCGCGGCTCCCCCGGCGCCTGCGATGATGGCCTTGAGTCCCCGGTCGCGCGCGCCCGCGGCATATTCGAACAGAAGGTCGGGTGTCCGATGGGCCGAGACGACGCGGATCTCGTGCTCGATGCGCAGCAGGTCCAAGACCTCGGCGGCCCCCTGCATGGTTTCCCAGTCGGAGGACGACCCCATGATGATTCCGACCAAGGTCTTCATCCGGAGATTCTAGCAGAGGCGGGCACCTGCCCACCCCCAGGGGCGCCGCGCACCGCTCCTAGCCCAGGATCCCTTGCAGGTACCCGAACAGCTCCCTCGCCGCGGCCGGCGCCCGGCCTCCCTCGCGCTCGAAGGCGGCCTTCGCGAGCAGCCGCGACAGCGCCGCTCGATCCGCCTCCGGGTGCTCCTCGAGGAGCTCGGTCAGCGCCGCGGGATCCTCGAGCAGCCGGTCGCGCCAGCGCTCGATCCGCTGAAAGCGGCGGATCTCGCCGTCGTGGCGGCGTTTGCGCGCCTCGATCCTGGCGTGCAGGGGCTCGGGATCGATCTGCCGCATGAGCTTGCCGATGTACTGCCGCTGGCGCACCTGGGCGCCGTGCGAGGTGAGCCGGCGCAGCTCGAGCAGCGCGGCGAGGAGCTTTTCGGGCAGGTCGAGCGCCTCGAGGTCGGCGGCCGGCAGGGCCGCAAGCTCGACCCCGAGATTCTGCAGCCAGGCCGCCTCGCGCTTGCGGTCGCTCTTGCTGCGCCTCCCGCCGGGCTCCTCGGTCGTTTCGGGATCGATCTCGCGGCTCATGCGTGCATGCTACCGGAAGGCCGGTAGAATCGTCGTTCCCCAGCTGGAGACCCCCTCGATGGCCGCATCTTCGATCCCTACCCGGCTCGACCAGCAGAGCCTCACCTCCATCATCGAGCAGGCGCTGGACGAGGCCCGATCACGCGGAGCGGCACAGGCCGAAGCCGTGGTCAGCCAGGACACGGGCCTTTCGGTCGGCGTGCGCCTCGGCGAGGTGGAAACCCTCGAGCACCAGCGGGATCGCAGCCTCGGCATCACGGTGTACTTCGGCAAGCGCAAGGGCTCCTCGAGCACCGCGGACTTCTCGCCGGAGGCGGTGCGCGCGACGGTGGCGAAGGCCTCCAGCATCGCCCGCTTCACCGCCGAGGATGAATGCTCCGGCCTCGCGGATGCCGCGCTCATGGCGCGCGCGCCGCCGGACCTGGATCTCTCCCATCCCTGGCACATCGACGCGGAACGCGCCATCGAGATCGCCAAGGCCTGCGAGGCGGCGGCGCTGGCCTTCGATCCGCGCATCAACAATTCCGAGGGCGCGTCGGTGTCCAGCCATCAGGGGCTGCACGTCTACGGCAACACGCACGGCTTCGTCGGCGGCTATCCGACCACCGCGCACACGCTGAGCTGCGTCGTGCTCGCGGGCACGGGCGATGAGATGCAGCGCGACTATTGGTACTCCAGCTCGCGCGATTGGCACGATCTCGAGTCGCCGGAGGAGATCGGACGCGTGAGCGCCCAGCGCACCATCGCCCGCCTGGGACCGCGCCGCCTGCAGACGCGGCGCGCGCCGATCTTGTTCGTGCCCGAGCTGGCGCGCGGCCTCGTCGGCCATTTCACGGCGGCGATTCGCGGCAGCAACCAGTATCGCCAGTCCTCCTTTCTGCTGAATGCCGCCGGCGAGCAGGTGTTTCCGGCAGGGTTCTCCATCGCAGAGCGTCCCCATCTCTCGAAAGCGATGGCCAGCGCGCCGTTCGACGACGAAGGGGTGGCGACCCAGGATCGTGAGCTCGTCGTCGACGGGGTGCTCACGGGGTACGTCCTGTCGAGCTACTCGGCGCGCAAGCTCGGCCTGACCACGACGGGAAACGCCGGCGGCGTCCACAACCTGCTGGTGGCGCCGAGCGCCACGGGCGGGCTGCCGGCCATGCTTGCACGCCTCGGCACGGGCCTCATGGTGACCGAGCTCATGGGCCAGGGCGTCAACATGGTCACCGGCGACTACTCCCGCGGTGCCACCGGCTTCTGGGTGGAGAACGGCGCGATCCAGTATCCGGTGGCCGAGATCACGATCGCGGGGAACCTGCGCGACATGCTCAAGGACATCGTGGCGGTGGGCGATGACATCGACCTGCGCGGCGGCATCCGTGCAGGGTCGATCATGGTGCGGGAGATGACGATCGCGGGAGAGTAGCGCCGGCCCCGTCAGGGGAGGACGGTCGAGGCGATCAGCTCCTTGAGGGTGGCGGCTCTCAATCGCGCGCGTGCGGCGCTCTCCACCTCTCCCATCACGCGGCTCGCGGCCTCGAGGGCGCGCACGCTGATCTTGAGCCGCGCGACCTCGATGGTGCGCACGGCGTCGAGGATGCCCGAGAGCAGGATGCGGTCGGTCTCGCGTCCGGGCACGAATTGCTCCTTTTCGGTCGCGACGATCAGCCCGGCTCCCTCGAGGCGTGCGAGCACCGGTGAGAGCGCGATGCCCGGTATGTCGAGCTCCGCGGCGATCCGCGCTGGTGTCCAATGGCGCTTGCCGGATTCGTAGTCCCTGCCGATGAGCACCATGACCGACAGCGCCGCGCGCTCACGGTCGCTCGCGGTGAGCTCGACCGCCTCCAGGCCGTAAGGAAGGTATTGGGGGAACTGTACGTAGAAGGCGAGCTGCGCGCCGAACAGGAGGATGAGCCAGCTCAGATACACCCAGATGAGCGTCGTCAACACGACGGCGAAGCCCGTGTAGATCGCCACCATGTGGGAGGAGTACACGAGAAAGGCGGTGAAGAGCCTGCCGACCAGCGCCCAGATGATGCCCGCGGCGATGCCGCCGATGAACGCGGCCGAGAGACTCACGCGGGTGTTGGGGATGAAGGCATACATGAAGGAGAAAACGGCGGCGACGATCGCGTAGGGCACGATCTGACCGAGGAACGCGACCGCCGCTCCCAGCGGCGCGACCTGCGCGATGTTGCGCACGACGGCGCTGTGCTCCGCGGAACCCAGCAGGCCGATGGCCACGGCGAGCAGGATCGGCCCGATGATCATCACGCTCAGATACTCGGTGAAGCGGCGGGCGAGGCTGCGCGGGCGCGCCACGCGCCATACGAAGTTGAAGCTGCCCTCGACCTTCTGGATGGTGGTGACCACCGTGTAGACCAGGAAGCCGAGGCCGATGGAGCCCAGCAGCTCGCCGCGCATGTTCGCGACGAACTGGAGCACGCTCTCGGTGAGCTGATCGGCGGCCGCTCCCATCGGACGGAAGAACTGGCTGAGGAGGAAACGCAGGTCGCCGCGCGCCCCGAGCCCCTTCAATATCGCGAAGCTGAACACCATCAGAGGTACGAGCGACAGGAGCGTCGTGTAGGCGAGGCTCATGGCGCGAATGGTGATCTCTCCGTGAACCCAGTCGCGGATCAGCGCCGCGGGATAGCGCAGCCGCCGCAGCACGGGACCCCAGGGCGGCGGCATGGTGCGCGACTTCTGGAACAGCGCGTCCTCGACTCGTTCCAAAAGTTCAAGCATGCAAGCTTCCGTGGGCCCGGGCGGTTGCGGGATCAGCCGGTCAGCAGGCGCAGCGCCTCACGATATTTCTCGCTGGTTCGTGCCACCACCTCGGGCGGCAGGCGCGGCGCCGGCGGCTTCTTGTCCCAGGTCAGCGTCTCGAGGTAGTCGCGCACGAACTGCTTGTCGAAGCTCGGCGGGCTGATGCCCGGGCGGTAGGACGCGACGGGCCAGAAGCGCGAGGAATCGGGCGTCAGCGCCTCGTCGATGAGCCGGAGCGCGCCGCCCGCATCGACGCCGAACTCGAACTTGGTGTCGGCAATGATGATCCCCCGGGCGCGGGCGTGCTCGGCGGCAAACCGGTAGAGCGCGAGCGCGGTGTCGCGGACGCGCTCGGCGTGGTCGCGCCCCACGAGCTTCACGACCCCCCCGAAATCGATGTTCTCGTCGTGATGACCGGCGGGCGCCTTGAAGGCCGGCGTGAACAAGGGCGCCGGCAACCGGTCCGCCATCGCGAGGCCGGCGGGCAGCGCTATCCCGCACACCGAGCCGTGCTGCAGATAGTCCTTGTAACCCGAGCCGATCAGATATCCGCGCACCACGGCTTCGATGGGCAGCGGCTTCAGCTTCTTCACGACCATGGCGCGTCCGGCGAGCTGCGCCCGCTCGCCCGGATCCCGGACCACCTGCTCCACCGCTAGATCGGAGAGGTGGTTGGAGATCAGATGCCGGGTCTTGCCGAACCAGAACGTCGACACCTGGGTGAGCACCTGGCCCTTGAACGGAATCGGATCGGGCAGGACCACGTCGAACGCGGACAGACGGTCGGACGTCACGATCAAGAGATGATCGGCATCGACATCGTAGATGTCGCGCACCTTGCCCTGGTGAACCTTGGTGAGACCGGTGAGGTGCGACTCGAACAGCGGTGGGGACTCGTGATCCTGTTGCATCGTTAAGCGGCCGGACGACTGCTACCATTCGTGGCGCAAGGTCGCCGATTGTGGCGGGACGAGGTGGCGTAGGTCAACGCGGATGGGCTGGACAGGCAAGATAATAGGGGCTCTGATCGGCTTTCTGCTCACCCGTCAGGTGCTCGGCGCCTTGGTCGGGGCGCTGGTCGGGCACATGTTCGACCACTCCTGGGGCGATCGCGCCGCAGCGGGCGCTCCCGGTCCGGGCGGGGGCGCATTCCGCATGGGGAGCGCCGGCGCGGCGTCGATCGCGGAAGAATTCTTTCGCAGCACCTTCGAGATCATGGGCCATGTCGCGAAGTCGGACGGCCGCGTCAGCGAGGCCGAGATCGACGCGGCACGCCGGCTGATGCTGGAGCTCAGGCTGGGACCCCGCGAAACCGCTCTCGCGATCGAATGCTTCCGACGCGGCAAGGCGCCGGGATACGACGTGGAGATCGCGGTCGAGCGGCTGCGCGAAGCCTCAGGCCAGCGTCATGACCTGCTGCGCGCCTTCCTCGAGCTGCAATTGCGGGCGGCGCTCGCGGGCAACGGCATGCCGCCTCCGGCGCGGGCGATCCTCGTGCGGGTCGCCGAGCGGCTCGGTTTGTCGGGCTTGGAATTCGCCTATATGGAGGCTTCCCTGCGCACCTGGCGGAGCGGGAGCGAGCGCGCGCCGAGCGGCCGCTCGTACGGGTCACTGGGGTCTCTCGCGGAGTGCTACGCCGTGCTCGAGGTGGATTCCAGCATCTCGGATCAGGAGGTGACCAAGGCCTACCGGCGCCAGATGAGCCGGCACCATCCTGATAAACTCGTGGCCAACGGTCTGCCCGAGTCGATGGCGCAACTCGCCAAGGAGCGAACTCAGCGCATCCAGGAAGCCTACGAGGGAATTCGCGCCGCGCGCGGCATGCGCTGAGGAGCTTCACATGTCGATGATCATTTCTCCGTCGATCCTGTCCGCCGATTTCGCCCGCCTCGGCGAGGAAGTGAATGCGGTGCTCGACGCGGGCGCGGACTGGATCCACTTCGACGTGATGGACAACCACTACGTGCCGAATCTCACCATCGGGCCGCCGGTGTGCGAGGCGCTGCGCAAAGCGGGCATCAAGGCGCCGATCGACGTGCATCTCATGATCTCGCCGGTGGACCGGATCGTTCCGGATTTCGCCAAGGCGGGCGCGACCACCATCAGCTTTCATCCCGAAGCCACGCAGCACGTCGACCGGACCATCCAGCTCATCCGGGATTCCGGCTGCCGCCCCGGTCTCGTGTTCAATCCCGCAACGCCGCTCAACTGGCTGGACTACGTTCTCGACAAGATCGATCTCGTGCTCATCATGTCGGTGAACCCGGGATTCGGCGGCCAGAGCTTCATTCCCGAGGCGCTGCGCAAGGTAAAGGATGCGCGGGCGCGCATCGAGGCGGGCGGCCGCCCGGTGCATCTCGAAGTCGACGGCGGGGTGAAAATCGACAACATCGGGGAGATCGCCCGCGCCGGCGCGGACACCTTCGTGGCCGGCTCGGCGATCTTCGGCAGCAAGGACTACGCGGCCACGATCTCCGCCATGCGCCAGCGCATCCGCGAGGCCACCGCAGCGTAGCTCGCTACGCGGTTCGCTCAGGGGGGCGGGCTGGGGGTAAGAGCTAGTCGGTGACTGCTACCTATAAGGGGTCCGACGGACGTGTACGACCGTCGAAGGACGATCGGTCTAATTGCGGTCGAGAGGCCCCCTACCGGTAGCAGTCACCGACTAGCTCTTACCCCCAGCCCGCCCCCCTGAGCGAACCGGATAGCAGGCTACGCTGCGGTGGCCTCGTGGCGCTGGTTACTCGTCGTCCTCGTCGTCGTCATCATCGTCGTCGGGCGTCTCGGCCCGTACGCTTTTCGGCTGTGCGCCGACGGCGCCGGCCTTGACGGGGACGATCAGCGGGCGAGTCTTGACCTTCGGACGGGCGTTGAACACCACGATGGTCTTGCCGGTGGCGCGCAGCAGGCCCTGCTCCTCGAGCACCTTGAGCACGCGGCCGGCCATCTCGCGCGAGCAGCCGACCAGGCGCGACAGCTCTTGACGGCTCACTTTGATCTGCATGCCCTCGGGGTGCGTCATCGCGTCGGGCTCGCCGCAGAGGTCCATGATCGCGTGCGCGACCCGGCCGGTGACATCGACGAACGCCAGGTCGCCGAGCTTGCGATTGGTGCGGTCGAGCCGCGTTGCGAGCTGCGTCGCGAGCTCGAAAATCAGGCCCGGGCTTTCCGCGGCGATTTGCCGGAACCGTGGGTAGGTCATCTCCGCGAGCTCCGACTGCTGGCGCGTGCGCACCCAGGCGCTGCGCGTCGGCTGCTCGTAGAACAAGCCCATCTCGCCGAAGAACTGTCCCTTGTTGAGATAGGCGAGCACCATCTCGTTCCCGTCCTCATCCTCGATCATCACTTCGACCGAGCCCGAGATGATGTAGTACAGAATGTCCGGCAGATCACCGGCGTGAATGATGACCGTCTTGGAAGGGACTGTCCGAATCCGGCAGTAGCTCAAGAAACGATTGATCGCTGGGATATCGCTTAAGGCTTTTGCCCCTTCTTCCATGGTGTCTCCCCGGTGCTCGGTGTCGCTAAACGTCTGCGCTGGCGCACGTTTTATTACATAAGTCCCGGAATCGCAAGCTCAATGGGTCGCCTGACCGAGCCCTCGGCCGCATCTAGATCCAGTAGGAGCCGCGTGTCATGAGCTTCGAGACCAGTCCCATGGCCGCGCCGACCGGCCATGGCGGATGCTCGCCGCCCAGGGAAGCCGCGCGCGCGCCGTGCTGCATTTCGTCGTGAGTCATCTGCGCGACGATCGCGCGGCTGCGCTCGTCCGCGGCCGCGAGCTCGCGGAGGTGTCCGCGCAGGTGGGCTTCCACCTGCCGCTCGGTCTCCGCCACGAACCCCAGGCTCGCCCGATCGCCGAGCGCACCGGCAAGGGCGCCGAGCGCGAACGATCCCACGTACCAGACCGGGTTCAGGAGACTGGTAGCCCCTCCAAGCTCGGTCAGACGCTCCTCGCACCACGCCAGGTGATCGGCTTCCTCGGCCGCCGCATGCTGCATCGCAGCAGCTACCGTGGCAGTCCGGGCCGCGAAGGCCTGTCCCTGGTAAAGCGCTTGCGCGGCCACTTCGCCGGCATGATTCACCCGCATGAGGCGGACGGACTCCAGTCTCTCGGCATCGGTCAGGGCAGCGGCGTCGACGGCGGTGGGCGAGGGGGCAGGGGTCGGGACGGGACGCGAAGACCGCGCGCGGGTGGATAAGGTCTTGATTGCCTTGTCGAATTCACCCAGGATGCGGTCCAGGCCGCCGAAAGCTCTCGTCTCCATGGACACTATATTATAGGAGCGGCCGTCGCGGGTTCACGGGGCTGGAATCTCGCCCCGGCGTTCTGTACACTTTCGCGCCTTTCGTGAAAGGCCCAATCCCGAGACAGCCTATGTACACCGTATTCTCCAAGCCTGCTGAAGTCCGCGGCGACTGGTTCGTGGTCGATGCCGCCGGCAAGACGCTCGGCCGGCTGGCCTCGGAGATCGCGCGCCGATTGAAGGGCAAGCACAAGCCCAACTACGCTCCGCACCAGGACCTCGGCGATCACATCGTGGTGATCAACGCCGGCACGGTCAGGGTGACCGGCGCCAAGCTGACCGACAAGCTCTACCATCAGCACACGGGCTATGTCGGCAACCTGAAGACCATCGCTCTCGGCAAGCTGCTCAAGGAGCATCCCGAGCGCGCCATCCAGTTCGCGGTCAAGGGAATGCTGCCCAAGGGCCCGCTGGGCCGGCGCATGTACAGGAAGCTGCACGTGTTCGGCGGCAAGGATCATCCTCACCAAGCACAGCAGCCGAAGGCGCTGGAAATCTAAGTCCCGGGACGTACCATGGCATCAAGCAAAGCTGCAAATTCCTACTATGGCACCGGCCGCCGCAAGACCTCGAGCGCGCGCATCTATCTCAAGCAGGGAACGGGCAAGGTGTCCATCAACGGACGCACGCTCGAAGATTTCTTCGGGCGTGAGACCGGACGCATGATCGTGCAGCAAGCGATCGGCGCGGTGCAGCTGGAGGGCAAATTCGACGTCGACGCCCACGTCCAGGGCGGCGGCATCACCGGACAGGCCGGTGCGATCCGTCACGGCATCACGCGCGCCCTGATGGCCTATGACGAGACGCTGCGCGCGCCGCTGCGCAAGGCGGGGTTCGTGACCCGCGATGCGCGCGAGGTGGAGCGCAAGAAAGTCGGTCGCCGCAAGGCGCGTCGCGGCACGCAGTTCTCCAAGCGCTAGCAGGACCCTCGAGGCCATCGTGCTCACAGGCCTCGACGGTTGCCGCCCGATGGATCGTCTGGACACGGTCCACGACACCTCCCGCTCACCGGGACAGCGGTGCGGTCGAGCCGAATTGGGGGATCGTCTAGCGGTAGGACAACGGACTCTGACTCCGTTTACCTAGGTTCGAATCCTAGTCCCCCAGCCAAACAGGGGCCCTTCACCGGGCCCTTTTTTGCAGGCACACAAACAACATGTCGGGCGAACGCAAATCGGGTGGACGCCTCGCACCGCTGGCAGTCGCCGCGCTCGGCGTGGTGTTCGGCGACATCGGCACGAGCCCCCTGTACGCGGTGTCGTCGTGCTTCACGGGCCCCGGCATTCCCGTGACTCCGCAGTACGTGCTCGGCGTGCTGTCGCTCATCTTCTGGTCCCTGGTCCTCGTCATCCTGCTCAAATACGTGAGCGTGGTGCTGAATGCCGACAACAAGGGTGAGGGCGGCGTCCTCGCCCTGACCGCGCTCGTGGTCAACACCGCCCGCGAGAGTCCGCGCCGCAAGCTCTACGGCACGCTCGGCATCCTCGGCGCGTCGCTGTTCTTCGCGGATGGCGCGATCACGCCCACGATCACCGTGCTGTCGGCCGTCGAGGGTCTGCACGTCGCGGCACCGAATGCGCAGATTCCGGTGGTGCCGATCGCGTTGATCGTCCTCGTCGTGCTTTTCATCATCCAGAAGCATGGCACGGGCTCGGTCGGCAAGGTGTTCGGTCCCGTGATGCTGGGCTGGTTTGCGGTACTGGCGGCGATGGGCATGCGCTGGATCGTGCGCGAGCCGGGTGTGCTCCTTGCGTTGGACCCCTCGCGCGGCCTCGCGCTCCTTGCCGCCCACAAAGTCAGCTCGCTCGCGGTGCTCGCCGGCGTGTTCCTCACCGTCACCGGCGGCGAGGCGCTCTACGCGGACATGGGGCATTTCGGCAAGACACCGATCCGCCTGAGCTGGGTCTGCGTGGTGATGCCCGCGCTCGTGATCAACTACTTCGGCCAGGGGGCCATGTTGATCGAGAATCCGGCGGCGATCAGCAATCCGTTCTACCTGATGGCGCCGGCCTGGTCGCTGCTCCCGCTGGTCGGCCTGGCAACGGCCGCCTCGATCATTGCGTCGCAGGCCGTGATCTCCGGCGTATTCTCGGTCACCGCCCAGGCGGTCAGTCTCGGACTGCTGCCGCGCCTGCGCATCGAGCATTCCTCCGCGGAGCACGCCGGTCAGATCTATGTGCCCACGATGAACTGGCTGCTCATGGTGGCCGCGCTCGCGCTCATCGTCGGCTTCGGCAGCTCGGCGGCGCTTGCGGGCGCGTACGGCCTCGCGGTGTCGGGCGCCATGACGATCGTGACGCCGCTCACCTTGAGCCTGATCAAATCGCGCACCGGCCCCGAGAGCCGGCTGCTGCGCACCGGACTGTCGCTCTTGTTCGTGGTCGACATCGCCTTCCTGCTCGCGAACCTGACCAAGCTCGAGGACGGCGGATGGCTGCCGCTCGCCTCCGGACTGATCATCTATTGGCTGATGCAAACGTGGGCGCGAGGCCGCGCCTCGGTCATGACGCGCCTCTTGCGGGAGCAGAAGCCGGTGCGCGACTTCCTCGAGGACCTCAAGAGCGATCCGCCGGTGCGCGTCAGCGGAACGGCGATCTTTCTCGACCCGAAGGCGTCGGGCATCCCGCGCGCGCTGCTCAACAACATCAAGTTCAACCGCGTGGTGCATGAGCGGGTGGTGCTCCTGACGGTGGTGAACCGCGAACAGCCGCGCATCGCACCGTCGAAGCGCATGACCGTCACCCCGGTGTGCGAGGGCATCGTGCGGGTGGTCGCCCAGGTCGGCTTCATGGAGAAGCCGAACATCACCGAGATCCTGCGCGAGGCCGAGGCGCACGGGGTGCCGTATGCGCCCGAGAGCACCACGTTCTTCCTGAGCCGCGAGGAGCTCCTGCCCGGACAGCGCTCGGACCTGTCGCCGCTGCGCCGCAAGGCCTTCATGCAGATGGCACGCGGCGCGCAGGTGATCGCGGACTACTACGGGCTGCCGCCGAACCGCGTCATCGAGATCGGGACGCGCCTCGAGATCTGATCCTGCTAACACGGGAGCAGTCATCGCGCAGCGACGCCTGCCCCCTGACTGGTATCCCATCGCTAATCCCGGCGCGTCGCCAGGGGGAGCGGAGCTCGGGCATGCGGGCGCGTGGGTCAGAGTGTGATGGCGGTCACACCGGCGTCGCCGGCGACGATGAG
>DATAYZ010000126.1:0-5708 GCA_036272295.1 Steroidobacteraceae bacterium | reverse complement strand
CGAGCACGTCGCGGATCACCTGGTCGATGTCGACCGCCTCCATGCGAGAAGGCTCCTTCCTGAACAGGGCACGGACGCGCGCGACGAACTCGCCCGCGCGCTCGGTTTCCTGGATGGTGCATTGCAGCGCGTCTCGCGCCTTCTCCAAATCTGGCGGCTCGCGGAGAAGCCAGAGCAGCGCGGCGCCTGCATAGGTGGCGATGGCGGTGAGGGGCTGATTGACCTCGTGCGCGATCGAGGCGGCCAATTCGCCCGCTGTCGATCCCCGCGCGACAGGTGCGAGCTGCACTCGCTTGCGCGGCCTCACTCTTGTCCTCCGGGCTGGCGTGAACACGTTGGAACCCGGCCAGAGCACGTTCCATGCCCCGCGGCGCGGGCGAGGGAACCGCGACGGCGAGTGCCACAGTTTCGCGCCACACCGCAATGTGGTGCCACACCGTTCGTGTATGCTTGGTTGCGTGGCTGTACCGGACGAAACGCTCTCGGACGGAAAGCGCTCGAAGGCGAAGACGGAACACTTTGCCCCGCATCTCGACCTGGAGATCGAGTGTGAGCGGGCGCTGGCGGGCCCGGCGCGGTACCGTCTGGCCGGCGCGAACGAGGTGACGTTCGGCCGCGGCGAGAAGAGGCACGCCTCCATCGATTCGGAGGTCGTGTCGATCAAGGTCCCCGACCGCTGGATGTCGTCGCAACATGCGGCCTTGAGGCTCGGCGAGCACGGTTGGCAGCTCACCGATCTCGATTCGAAGAACGGCACCTGGAAAAACGGCGAGCGCGTCCAGAGCGTCGCCCTCGGCGACGGCGATCGCTTCCAGCTCGGCCATACACTCTTCCGTCTCTGGGAGACGATGCCGGTCGGCGAAACGCCCTTCGCCGACGCGCGCGACCTCGAGACGGACGCCCCGGGGTTGCGCACGATGTCGCCTTCGTTCGCCGACGTCGTGCGCGACCTGCGCGCGGTGGCGGCCTCGCGCGTGCCCGTGTTGCTGTTTGGAGAGAGCGGCACCGGCAAGGAAGTCGTGGCGAAGTCCGTCCACGGACTCTCCGGCCGGCGCAATGATTTCGTGGCGGTCAACTGTGCTGCCATTCCGCAGGAGCTCGTCGAAGCGGAGTTGTTCGGCCATTTCAAGGGCGCCTTCTCGGGTGCCTATGCAGACCGCTTGGGTTTCGTGCGCCAGTCCGACGGAGGGACGCTGTTCCTCGACGAGATCGGCGACCTGCCGCTCGCCGCCCAGGCCAAGCTGCTTCGAGTCCTGCAAGAGTCGCAAGTCATGCCCGTCGGCGGCGATCGGGCCATCGAGGTCGATCTGCGCGTGGTGAGTGCCACCAACAGGCAGCTCGGACACATGGTGCGCGCCGGGACCTTCCGCCACGATCTGCTGGCGCGGCTGGACGGCGTCCGGCTGCAGCTGCCGCCGCTCCGGGAGCGCCGGGAAGATCTGCCGCTGCTCATCTCGACGCTGCTTCAGAAGCTCGCAGCGGACCGGACGGAGGTGACCATCTCTCCCGACGCGGCCCACCTGTTGCTCGAGTATCTCTGGCCGCTCAACATCCGTGAGCTCGAGCATGCGTTGCAGGGGGCGCTGGCACGGTCGTCCGGCCGCCCCATCGAGCTGAGCGACTTGCCCGCGGCGCTCCGGGATCCGGCCGATCAGGCCCGTTTCGAGATGCTCGGTCCGGAGGAGGAGCGGCATCGGACCGAGCTGATCGTGCAGCTCGGACGGCATCGCGGCAACCTCGCCGCCGTGGCGCGGGCGATGGAGCAGCACCGGACGCAGATCCTCCGCTGGATGGAGCGCTATGGCCTCGACCCGAACCAGTACCGGCGTTGACGACGAGAACGTCCCCGCGGAGCGCGCCGGCCAATACGCAAGGCTCGTGGAGATCGGTCGCGGCGCCCAGTCCACCGTCTGGCTGGCGATGGACGGATTCCTCGGGCGGGAGGTCGCGCTCAAGGAGATCCTTCCGCGCTCGGCGCGAACGGAGGATCGGGACACGGCCCTCCACCGCTTTCTTCGCGAAGCGCGCATCACCGCCCGGCTCGATCATCCGGGAATCGTGCCGATCCACGAGCTGGCGCGCAGGCCGGATGGGACGCTGTTCTGCGCGCAGAAGCTCATCCGCGGCGAGACGCTGAAGTCGCGCCTCGCGGACTGTGATTCGCTCGAGCGCCGGCTCTTGCTCTTGCCACATGTCGTCGACGCCTGCCAGGCGGTGGCTTACGCGCACTCGCGCGGCGTGATCCACCGCGACTTGAAGCCGTCCAACATCATGGTCGGACCTTTCGGTGAGACGGTGGTGGTGGACTGGGGCCTCGCCAAAGAGCGCGGGCAGCCGGACACCGCCCAAACCGGAGCGATCTCGCCGCCGCAGCCGGGGCTCACCTCGACCGGCAGCGCGCTCGGAACGCCGGCGTACATGAGCCCCGAGCAGGGGCGCGGCGCGGCCGCGGAGGTCGACGAGCGCAGCGACGTCTTCAGCCTCGGCGTCATGCTCTACGAGCTGCTCGCGGGACGCTTGCCCTTCGAGGGAAGCGATGCCAGCGAAGTGATGAGCCGGGTGCGCGGCGGTCAATTCCGCCCGGTGCGCGAGGTTTGCGCCGAAGCGCCGCCTGAGCTCGCGGCAGTCGCCGAGCGGGCGCTGGAGCAACATCCCGGCGATCGCTACGCCGGCGCCGAGCCATTGGCGAAGGAGCTGTCCGCGTATCTCAGCGGCGGGCGCGTGCGGGCGTACGAGTACGGCGTCTGGGAGCTTCTGCGAAAGTTCGCGGCCAGCCACCGCGCGCTCTTGACCGGCGGCGCGATCGCGTTGGGCGCGCTGCTCGTCGCCGGGGCCGTGGTCGCCGTGCAGCTGCACCGGGCGCGCCTCGACCTGGCGAGCTCGTTCCTCGAGCGCGGCTACCGGGCCCAGCGCGAGGGCGACTGGTCGCGCGCCGCCGCCTATTTCGCGGGCGCCCGCGCGCAACACGACACCCCCGAGGAGCGCTGGAGCCTGGCGGTGGCGCGCGAGCGCATCGCCGGGCGGATCCTGTCGCTGCAGGGGCCTGCCGAGTCTTTCGTGGACGTGAGCGTGTTGCCGGACGGGCGGGTCATCGCCCTCGGGCTCTCGGCCGGCGGGGTCCAAGTCCGTGAGGCAGAGAGCGGAAAGCCGCTGTGGCAGCGCTCAGGAGAGCCGGTTCTCGAGGCCGTGTTCAGCGGGGACGGCGTGTTGTCCCTCTCGCACCCGGCGAGCTGGTCGTTCCTCGACGCGGCGACGGGCCGCGAGCTGTCGACGTGGTCCGGCGATCTGGGCTCTCCCTGTCCGGGGCGTTATCCGCCCACTGCCGCGATCGTGGCGGGCAAGCTGGTGCGCGTCGAGGGTGCCGGGCCGCCGCGGGTCATCGCCACCGACGCCGCCCCCGACGCGCGATGCGCCGTCTCCGCGGATGGCGCGAGGGCCGTCTACCAGGACCGCTCCTACGACTTGCGCCTGGTCTCGCTCGACGACGGCCGCGAGCTCGCGCGGCGCAAGTCGGAGTACTACAAGGCGCTCCGCTTCAGCCCGAGCCACGGGTTGGTGGTGTTCGGCCAGGGCAAGCTGGAGGTGCTCGGCGGGCCCGAGGGCAACTTCACCATCGACCTGCCGGACTCCGGCATCAACAGCCGGGCAGATGCGGTCGATCCTCTGGGCGGCGCTGCCGTATCGCCGGATGGCCACCTGGTGGCCTTCGCGAGCCGCTGGGGAATGACGCAAGCCATGGTGGTGGATCTCCGGAGCCGGAGCATCCGGGGAGCTCTTCACTACCCGCCGGGGTGGCCGCGCCTTGCGTTCTCTGCCGATGGTGAACGGGTCTTTGCGGCCGGTATGGGGAACAGGTCCATGCTCAGCGGCTGGCGATTGCCGCCCGAAGACCTGCCCAAGACCGCGCGCTGGTGGACTCACGGCAACCTGTTTCCCGGCGGAGGCGCCGCCATCTTCTGGGACAGCCAATCCGGCCGCTATGAGCTCCACAAGCCGCTCGAGACGCTGGCCGGGAGCGGCGTGCTCCGCCGGGGTGGACAGAACCTGATCGGCGACGGGCCGATCGCAGCGTTCAGCGAGCCGGGATCCGGTGCATTCTTCCTCCAGGATCTGGCTGCGAATCGGCTGATCTGGCGGCATACCTGCCCGGCGTGCTCGGACATGTCGATCTCGGAGGACGCGTCGGTGTTTGCCTTCGTCGGCGCGGACGGGCTCGAGGTTTGGAATACGCAGTCCGATCGGCGCCTCTTCCATGAGTCGCAGCGGATTCGGCCGCAGGCCGCGCAGTGCGCCGTCTCGCGCGACGGCCGCCGCGTCGCGTGGAACCAGGTCGACACCGCCGTGGTGCGCGACCTCGACTCGGGGCGGGAGCAGATGGTGGCGCTCGACGGGCCCATCCGGCAGCTTCAGTTCAGTCCCGATCCCGATCAACTGCTGACCGTCACCACGCGGACCATCAGCTTGTGGAAGGCGATGATCGGCCAGGCGATCTGGTCCCGTCCGACCGACACGCTGGGAGGCGTTAGGAGCCGCTGGTCTCCGCAGCGCCACACCCTCCTTCTCGAACACGGGTACATGGCGACCGAGGTGCTCGATTGGAACACGGGCGAGCGGCTCGCCTGGTTCGAGGCGCTGAGCCGCGTCGTCACTCCCATCAGGGCCGAGATCTACGCCAACGATCTGCAGACGAAGTGGGCCGTGAGCGCGACGCACTGGGAGACGCGTCCCCTGCCGCCGCCAGACGAGGAGCCGGCGGCCCAGAGCCTCGCCCGGACGCTGCAGCAGACCGGCCTCGAGTTCCGCGGCGTGGAGCTGGTCGCGGCGCCGTGAGCCTTCGCGTCCACCGGGCAGCGCCCGCTCGGAGGGTTCTTTCGCATCCAGCACGGCAGCCGGATTTCTGATGTGCGCGGCATTTGCGAGGCGAATTCACCTCAGCTTCGCCTGGCCGCCATGAACGCGGCGAGGTCTGCGGGGTCTACACGGATGGCGTTCAAGATCCGGACGTGCGCCAGCTGACCGCGCCGACACAACGCATAAACCGACGCGGTGCAGACGCCGAGCTGGCGAGCAACGGCGGCCACGGAGAGGAGGGCGCCTTGGACCCCAGTTGGACCTGGAGATTCGTGGAGCCACGGTGCGGCTTGGGTAGTTTGGGATCCGGTGGATGCGGGCGTCCTCAATGAAATTGACGTGTTGGGAGATTCGGGGAGCGTCGGGGAGGCTTGTGGATGCCCCCCTTCCGAATTGCCAAGGCGAAGGTCGCCAGTTCGAATCTGGTGTTCCGCTCCAAATCGGCCCGGATCTCGGTGGTTTAGCGAGGTTCGGGCCTTTTCATTTCTTCAATGTCTGAAGGCGAAAGCCGCCTGTTTTGTTCCGCTTGCAAGGCATTGGACTTAGAACGCTTTCTCGGTCTCCCACCCCGAATTGCGAAATTGCGTCAGTCCAGCGTCAGTAGAGTTCTCAATCCGTCGTTCGCCGTGACTGCAAAGATGCGCTTTCACGGCTCGAGCGAGCAGTTCAATGAACGGCGAACACTCGAGATGGCCCGCTCGCCCTGCGGGTGAGGCTTCGAGATCACATTCGACGGTGTGATCTTCGCGGGCTATTCCACAGATCTTGGCGGTCTACGCGACTTGCGTAGGTACGCAGAATGCGTATAGTATTTTCTGTGAAAGCCGTGTTCGTCGAGCTGCCGCCGTTCGAGCGGT
>DATAYZ010000125.1:0-16739 GCA_036272295.1 Steroidobacteraceae bacterium | reverse complement strand
GTGTTCCGGCGAGCCCGAGCAGCCGCGCATCGAGCATGGCCATGGAGGCGAACACCACGGAGATGGCGAGAATGTGCACGATCTGGACGGTGGGGATGATCCAGAAGATCCTCTGGATCACCTCGCTCGCCGAGGTGGCCTCCAGCCAGTGAACCAGTCGATCCATGTGCGCCGCCGCCCGCCCTTCGATCGCGCATCCCCGCGCCTTGAGCGCGCATCATAGCCAAGGTTGCAGCGGCAGCGCAGTGGGTATCGTCTAGGACTTGGATTTTTTCCGGGGCACCTTGGCGCCGGCGCGGCGGGCCTCGGACAGCCCGATCGCAATGGCTTGCTTGCGGCTTTTGACTTTCTTGCCGGACCGGCCGCTGCGCAGGGTGCCGGCGTTCCGTTCCTTCATCGCCCGCTCGACCTTCTCCCCGGCTTTTTTTCCGTACTTGCCCGCCATGACAGACCCCCTTGGTTGGGGTCGAGTGTCCGCCATCGCGCGGCCGCCCGGCATCGGCCGGCACCTCGCCTCCATGTCGGCGCCGCCCCACCGCGGCAATGAGGCCGGCCGCAGACGCGCAGGATGTCTAACGGGCCAACGACGCCAAACGGGCCCGCGATGCCAAACGGGCTCGCGACGCCAACGGGCTCGCGACTCCAAACCGGCCCGCGACGCTAGAAAATGCCGAGCGCGAGGCCCGCGGCGAGAGTCGCGCCGAGCTCGGCGCAGCGCCCGAGGTCCGCGGCCGGGATTTGCTTAGGGCGCAGGATCTCCTCGGGACTCTGCGCGTGCGTGCAGACGATCAACGTGTCCGCGACCGCGCGCAGGCGCCAGCCGGCCGCGATGCGGTCGATCTGCTGCGCGGCGTTGCGGCCATCGCTGCCGGCACAGATCATGCTGGCGTACGGCCGCCCTTGGACGCGGTCGAGCGCCGCGTAATAGGTGCGATCGAAGAAGTCCTTCATCCTTCCGGACATCGACCCGAGGTTCTCCGGCGTCGCGAAAATCAGGCCGGCGGCGCCGAGCACGTCTTGCGGCTGCGCCTCGGGTGCCGGCTTCAGCGCCACCGCAATCGAGGCCTCGCTCCGCGCGCTTGCGGCGGCCGCCTCGGCCATCTGCTGCGTGCCGCCCGTCATCGAGTGATACACGATGAGCAGGGTTTTCATGGGCCGGGCCTCGGCCACCGTGGGCTCCGTCCTACAGATCCCAACGGAGCGCTCCGACTGTTTTGCAGAGCCCTTTGGCCGATATTGCACGCCACGGCACGAACGCCGCACTCATAAGGATAGCCAACATGCTTCACTATGCCGTCGTCTTCTTCATCATTGCCCTGATTGCCGCGGTGTTCGGCTTTGGCGGGATCGCCGCCGGAGCAGCCGGCATTGCCAAGATCCTGTTCATCGTATTCTTGATCGGCGCGGTGGTCAGCTTCCTGATGAGCCTCGGCCGGCGCGTCTGAATCTCATCCCGAGGAGCCAGCATGGAATCCGTACTTGATTCGGACGCCGCCAGAAAGGTCAGCGACTACGCCAATGGCCAGGTGAACAATTTCCTGGACAGTGTCGAGGATCTCACCAAGGCGCTCAAGGACATCGAAACACCCGATATCGCACGGGTGCGGGCCAAGGTCCGATTGGCCCTGATGGCCGCGAAGAGCGCGGTTTCCGACACCGCCTACCAGGTGGGCCGTCAGGCCCAGCACGTGGGCCGGCGCACCGACAGCTTCGTGCGGGACAACCCCTGGCAGGTCATCGGCATCGCGGCGGCCATCGGGCTTACGGTCGGAATCCTCGCGTCCCGGCGCGACTGAAGGGCACCTGGCCTCCCGTCGCGGCTGAGGGACATATCCGCCCTCCCGCCGCGGCCGCAGGGCGGTGTCAGGCAGACGTGGCGGCGTGCAGTCAGGCACGCCGCCACTGGGTCGAGCCTCCGGGTTTGTCCTCGAGCAATATCCCCGCTTCGGTCAAACGATCGCGAATCCGGTCCGATTCGGCGAAATTCCTTGCGGCACGCGCGGCCTGCCGGGCCTTGAGCAGGCTCTCGACCTCCTGATCGGAGATCCCCGCGGGTCCGACGCTGCGCTTCAGATACGCCTCCGGAGCCTGCTGCAGCACACCGAGCATCGCCCCCATCGAGCGCAAGGTCGCAGCGGCAGTCTGCGCCCTGGGACCCTCGCCGGCGGCCTTGGCCTGGTTGAGCTCGCGCGCGACGCCCTGCATGACGGCGAGCGCGTCGGGGGTGTTGAAGTCGTCGTCCATGGCGCCGCGGAACGCCTCCAGCGCGCGCGGATCGGAGGCGCCTGCCGCAAGCGTGTCCTTGAGCGCCCGATACAGCCCGAGCAGCGTCTCGTCGGCCTGCGCGAGCTGCGCCGGGGAGTAGTTGATCGGGCCGCGATAGTGGCTCGAGATGAGGAAGAAGCGCAGCACCTCCGGGTCCCGCAGGCTCTTCAGGACCTCGCGGACCGTGAAGAAGTTGCCGAGGGACTTCGACATCTTCTCCTCATTGACCCGGACGAACCCGTTGTGCATCCACACGTTGACGAAGGGGGTGCCGCAGGCCGCGCACGACTGTGCGATCTCGTTCTCGTGGTGCGGGAACTTCAGGTCCTCGCCCCCTCCGTGCAGGTCGAAATACGATCCCAGCAGCGTGGTCGACATCGCCGAGCACTCGATGTGCCATCCCGGCCGCCCGTCTCCCCACGGTGAGGTCCACGACGGCTCGCCCGGTTTGGCGTGCTTCCACAGCACGAAGTCGAGCGGGTCGAGCTTGGCATCGTCGACCTGAACCCGGGAGCCCGCCCGCAGGTCGTCGATGCGCTTGCCGGACAGGCGCCCGTAGCCCGCGAACTTCCTCACCGAGTACATGACGTCGCCGTTGCGCGCGACGTACGCGTAGCCCTTGTCGATCAGCGTGCGCGTCATCGCGATGATCGCATCGATGTATTCGGTGGCGTGCGGCTCGAGGTCCGGCGGATCGAGGCCGAGCGTCGCGCAATCCTCATGCATCGCCGCCGTGAAGCGCCGCGCCAGCTCGAACCAGTGCTCGCCGTTCGCCGCGGCGCGCTCGATGATCTTGTCGTCGATGTCGGTCACGTTGCGGGCGTAGGTGACCTTGTACCCGAGCGAGCGCAGGTAGCGTTGGATCAAGTCGAACACGGTGAGCATGCGCGCGTGACCGACGTGGATGAAGTCGTAATTGGTCATGCCGCACACGTACATGCGGACCTCTCCGGGCACGAGCGGCGTGAATTCCTGTTTCTCGCCGGTGAGCGAGTTATGAATCTTGAGCATGGTTCCGCGCGAAGTAGCTGAGACGCCGCCGGGCAAGGTCCGGCGGCATCAGTTTGAGGAGCGGTGCCAGCTCGGGGCCGTGCTGGAGCCCGGTGAGCGCCACCCGCAGGGGCATGTAGAGCTCGGCGCCCTTGCGGCCGGTGCGGTCCTTGAGGATCCGCGTGAGCTGCTTGAGGTCCGAGGGCGCCTGATCGAAGGCCGCGGCCGCGGCGGCGAAAAACTCCGGCCCCGCGGCCGAGACCACGCCGCGCTCGGTCTCGCCGAGCGGCGGCAGATCGCCCGCGACCACCGTGCGCCACGGCGCGGCGTCGGCCGGCAACGTCACGTTATGACGCAGGAGCTCGACGAAATCCGGCGGGTCTCCCGCGCCCAGCCACGAGCCGACCTCGGCCAGCGACATGCGCTCGACGGTCTCCTTCTGCCAGTGCAGGAGCTGAGCCTCGTCGAAGCGCGCCGGCGCACGCCCGAGATGCTCCGGCCGAAAGTGAGCTGCCATCCCGCCCGGCGCCAGCCATCCGTCGAAGTCGCCCGTGTGTCCGAGCCTGAACAAATGATTGACCAGCGCCGCGGGCAGGAATCCGCGCTCGCGGAATTCGCGAACGCTGGCGCTGCCGTGCCGCTTGGAGAGCGGGGTGCCGTCGGCCCCGACCAGCAATCCGACGTGACCGTAGCCGGGTTGGCGCATTCCGAGCGCCTCGAGCAGCATCAGTTGGCGCGGCGTGTTGGTGAGATGGTCATCGCCGCGCAACACCTGCGTCACACCCATCGCCGAGTCGTCCACGGCGTTGCAAAAGAAGAACGCAGCCGTGCCGTCCTCGCGCCGAACGATGAAATCGCCGATGTCGTTCGATGCGAACGACTGCGGCCCGTGCACGGCGTCGTCGAAGCTCACGCTGCGGTCCGCGGGCACCGCGAACCGCAGCGTCGGCGCCAACCCGCGCCCCACGCGCTCGGCGCGCTGCGCCTGGGTCAGTGACCGGCACGTTCCCGCATACCGCGGCGGCTTGCCGGACATGCGCTGGAGCCTGCGCGACAGCTCGAGCTCCTCCGCCGTGCAATAGCAGGGGTAGGCATGACCGCCGGCCTCGAGGCGCGCGAACAGCTCCGCGTAGAGCGCGCCGCGTTCGGCCTGCGCGTAGGGAGCCGCGGGGCCGCCGACGCCGGGGCCCTCGTCCCAATCGATGCCGAGCCACGCGAGGTCAGCCAGGAGCTCGTCGAGGAATTGGCGCCGGCTGCGCTCGACATCCGTGTCCTCGATGCGCAAAATGAAGCGGCCGCCGCTCCGCACGGCCCATAAACGGCTGAAAAGCGCGGTGCGTGCGTTCCCCAGGTGCAGGGAGCCCGTGGGACTCGGCGCAAATCGCGTCACGGCGGGAATTTCGGCGGGCGCGGACATATCTCAAGATTGTACCTATTCGAGTAGAATCCCGAAGCATGAAACAGCTACTTCTCGCGATCGCAATGATCTCGGCGTCGGTGCCGGGCCCGGGCTTTGCCGCCGCCTCATCCGCCGATCCGGCGGCCGCCGCCGCCAAGGATTCGGCGTCGGGGAAAGCTGCCGACGCCTCGGGAAAGGCCGCCGACGCAAAGGACTCCGCGCCCTCCAAGGGAGCCGCGGCGAAGGACGCGAAGCTCCCGCCGTCGGTGCAGTTGATCGTGGTCACCTCGATGGGCAGCTTCACGATCGAGCTGAACGCGGAGCGCGCGCCCCTCACCGTCGCGCACTTTCTCAAGTACGTCGACCAGGGACAGTACTCGGGCACGATCTTTCATCGCGTGATCCCGAACTTCGTGATCCAGGGCGGCGGATTCGACCAGAACTACAAGCTGCGGCCCGCGCCGTCCAAGATCGTGAACGAGTCCGGCAACGGCCTGAGCAACGAGCGCGGCACCGTCGGGATGGCGCGCGGCCCCGAGCCGCACAGCGGCGACTGTCAGTTCTACGTCAACCTGTACGACAACGAGGCGCTCGATCCCAGCAAGACGCGCTGGGGCTACGCCGTGTTCGGCAAGGTGGTCCAAGGCATGGATGTCGTCGACAAGATCGGCAACGTGCCGACCGGCGCGCGCGGCCCGATCAAGGAGGATACGCCGCTGCAGCCGGTGATCATCGAAAAGATCGAGCGCGTCCCCGCGGGCTGATCGGCAGGCCTTGACCGCGCTCTTCATCTCGGACCTGCATCTCGACGCGAGCCGCCCCGACATCACCTCGCAGTTCCTCGCCTTCCTGCGCGGCGAGGCCGCGAAGGCGGACGCGCTCTACATCCTCGGCGACCTGTTCGAGTCCTGGGTCGGCGACGACGCGGCCGACGACGCCCAGCGCTTCGCCGTCGAAGGCTTGCGCGAATTGACCTCGAGCGGCGTGCCCTGCTTCGTGATGCACGGCAATCGCGACTTCCTCATGGCGGAACGCTTCTCGCGCGAGACCGGCGCGGCGCTGCTGCCCGATCCGGCCATCATCACGCTCTACGGCGAGCGCGTGCTGGTGATGCATGGCGATGCGCTCTGCACGGACGACAAATCCTATCAGCGCCTGCGCGCCACGGTACGCGACGCCGACTGGCAGCGCCGCTTCCTCTCGCTGTCCGCGGAGGCCCGGCATTCGATCGCCGGCGCCGCCCGCGTCGGCAGCCAGGAGCACACGGCCGGACTGGAGTACGCCATCGCCGACGTGAACACCGACAGCGTCGCCGCGGTGCTGCGCCTTGCGGGGACGTCCGTGCTCCTGCACGGGCACACGCATCGCCCCGCGATCCACTCGCTCCAGGTCGACGGACGCCCCTGCACGCGCATCGTGCTCGGCGACTGGTACGAGCAGGGAAGCGTGCTGCGCTGGGACTGCAACGGCCCCGAGCTCGCGACCCTCGCCAGAACGCGCGCCGGGCCGCCGGGGCCGTGAACGCAGGGCACGATGGGCACGGCTCCGGCGCTCGCGGCACGGCTCCGGCGCTCGCGGCACGGCGACGCGAGCGCGGGCGGCGTGCTACGCGGGCGGTCCCGAATGAAACCGGAAGAGCGCGTCCGGCGCGCTCGTGAGCTCCGCCTCGAGCGCGGCGAACTCCGCGATACGTTCGCTCAAATCGACGCCTGCGCGCTCGGCGGCGCGGCGTCCGAGCTCGAGATAGACCTCGTAGTGCCGCGCCTCGGCATCGTGCAGGCCGCGAAACAATGCGTCGAGCGGCGGCCCGATTGCCGGTGAGAGCGCCGCGAAGCGCTCGCAGGAGCGTGCCTCGATGAATGCCCCGCAGATCATGAGATCGACCTCACGCCGCGGCTCGGCCCGCGCCACCGGCCGGCGCAAGCGGTCGGCATAGCGGCCCGGGGCGAGGCGCCGCGGCGCGACGTCGAGCGAGCCCAGGAGCTTGGCAACCTGCTCGTAGTGGCGCAGCTCCTCGCGCGCGAGACGCGACATCCGGCGGGTGAGATCGAGATCCTCGCCGTACGCGAACATCAGCGCGAGCGCGGTCGAGGCGGCCTTTTTCTCGCAATTGGCATGATCGACGAGGAGCACCTCGCGCTGCGCGCAGGCCTCGGCAATCCACGCGGCCGGCGTCGCGACCCGCAGGATGGGGTGCCGGAACCCGCCGCTCAAGCCGGCGTCTGCAGCGTCGCGACCGCTTCGAGCACCGCCGCCGCGGACTGAAAGCGGTCCTCGGGCGCCTTGGCGAGCAGGCGCAACAGGACCTCGCGGTAATCGGCCAGCTCCGGCCCGATCTGCGGCATTTCCGCGCGCTTGTGCTTGTAGATCACTTCCATCGCACTTGCGCCGGTGTAGGGCTTACGCCCCGTGAGCATCTCGTAGAAGATCACGCCCAGGCTGTAGAGGTCGCTGCGTGCGTCGATGGGCTCGGCATGGCCCTGCTCGGGGCTCATGTAATAGGGGGTGCCGAAGATCTCGCGGGTGCCCGTGAGCGACACCTCCATCTCGTTGGCCTTGGCGAGGCCGAAGTCGATCAGGCACAGCGATCCGTCGCCGCGCAGCATCACGTTCGCAGGCTTGAGGTCGCGGTGCAGGACGCCGACCGAATGGATCGCTTCGAGCGCGCTCGCAATCTGCTCGAGGTACCGGACCGCGAGCGACGGCGAGAGGCGCGACTTCATCCGCTGGCGCAGGTCACCCGCGGAGAAATGCTCCATCGCGATGAAGGCGTGATCGTCCGCGACGCCGAGGTCGTGGATGCGCACGATATTGCGGTGCTTGAGCCCCGCGACGATCTGATACTCCTGGAGGAAGCGGTCGAAGCCGGTGATGCGCTCGGAAACATCCGGTACCTGGCTGAACACCTTGAGCACCACCAGGGCGCCGGCGCGCTCGCTCTCGGCGAGGTAGATCACGCACATGCCGCCGCTGCCGATCTGGCGGACGATGCGGTGGCCGCGGATCATCAGGTTGCCGAAGCGATAGCGCGCGTCGAAGTCGGGATTCGAGCGCAGCATCGCGAGCATCTGCGCATGTCTGCGGCTCGCCGCCGAAATCGCGCCGATCAGCTTCTGCCGGTCCACCTTGCGTCCGTACAGCCGCTCGAGGCCCGCCGCCTCGCGAGGCTCGCGATTCGGGGGGTCGTCGAGCAGCACGAGCACGATGGGCGCGAACTCGGGCTTCGTGAGCAGCTCGGCCGCGAGCTTCTCGGCGGCCGCGGTCGGCGGCGCGGCGACGATGATCACCGCGTCGATGCCGGCGGCGGCGAACCCCGGCTCGAGCAGATCCTCCTCGTCGAGAGCCTGCTCCATCACGACCGCCTTCGGCCACTCGATCTCGACGTGCTTCCTGACCAGCAAGCGATAATCGGGGCGCGCACCCAGGACCAGGAGACGCACGGTCAACCCCCGGGAACGGTCCGGAAGGGAGCGCGGCGCGCGGCGCGCTCGTCGCGTGATCTCCGCGCGGTGCGCTCAGCGAACGGGCTTGAGTCCACGGTTGGCCGATTCACGACGTTGCTGCTTGGCCTCGTCGGATCGCTCTCCCTGCAGCCGCGCGAGATATTGGGGGGTCACGTCGCCGGTGACGTACTCGCCGGAGAAGCAGGAGGTGTCGAAAGTCTCGATCTTGGCGTTGTCGTGCCGCACCGCGTGCTCCAGGTCGCGCAGATCCTGGTAGATGAGCCAATCCGCACCTATGATGCCGCGGACCTCATCATCGGTGTGTCCGGCGGCCACCAGCTCCGAGGCCGCCGGCATGTCGATGCCGTAGACATTGGGATAGCGGACCGGCGGCGCGGCCGATGCGAAATACACCTTCTTCGCGCCGGCCTCGCGCGCCATGTCGATGATCTGCGCGGAGGTGGTGCCGCGGACGATGGAGTCATCGACCAGCAGGACGTTCTTGCCGCGGAACTCGAGATCGATGGCGTTCAGCTTGCTGCGCACCGACTTCGCGCGCTGCTCCTGGCCGGGCATGATGAAGGTGCGCCCGATGTAGCGGTTCTTGATGAAGCCCTCGCGATATTTGATGCCGAGGAGCTGCGCCACCTGCACGGCGCTGGTCCGGCTGGTATCGGGAATCGGAATCACCACGTCGATGTCGTGGTCCGGGCGCTCGCGCTTGATCTTGTCTGCGAGGTGCTCGCCCATGCGCAGGCGCGCCTTGTACACCGAGATGTTGTCGATGATCGAGTCGGGGCGCGCGAAGTACACATACTCGAATATGCACGGGGTATGGCGCGTCATGGCGACGCATTGCTGGGCGTAGAACCGGCCCTGCTCGTCGATGAACACGGCCTCGCCCGGCGCGATGTCGCGCACCATGTCGAACCCCAGCATGTCGAGCGCCACGCTCTCGGATGCGAGCATCCACTCGGTGCCCTTCCTGGTCTCGCGCTTGCCGACCACCAGCGGCCGGATGCCGTTGGGGTCCCGGAATCCGAGGATCCCGTGACCGATCACCATGGCCACCGCGGCGTAGCCGCCGCGGCAACGGCGATACACCGCGTTCGCCGCCGCAAAGATGTCCGCCGGGGTGACGCGCGGTGTGCCGACGCGCTGCAGCTCGGAGGCCAGCACGTTGAGCAGCACCTCGGAATCCGAGGCGGTGTTCAGATGGCGGCGATCCTCGCGCACCAGGACCTCGGTGAGCTCGCGCGAATTGGTGAGGTTGCCGTTGTGCCCGAGGCACAGTCCGTACGGCGAATTGACGTAGAACGGCTGGGCCTCGTTGGCGTTGTCCGCACCCGCGGTGGGATAGCGCACGTGGCCGATGCCGACGTTGCCGCGCAGCTTCAACATGTGCTTCTGCTGGAACACGTCGCGCACGAGGCCCGAGTCCTTGCGCATGAACAGCTCGCCCTGCGCCGAGGTCATGATGCCGGCGGCATCCTGGCCGCGGTGCTGCAGGACGGTCAGAGCGTCGTAGATACGCTGGTTGACCGCGCTCACCCCCACCATTCCGACGATTCCGCACATGCGAAAGACCTCTGCCCTATCGGGCTGTTGCCTTGACGTGGGTCATGCGCTCGAGCTTCGCCCAAGGCTCGCCCTTCTCGCCCACCATCGCCCGCAGCCAATCGCCCACGGTCTCGGCGTATGGGATGAGCTTCGAGCGGCCCCACCAGCTCTCGTGATTCAGCTGCAGCAGCTCGCCGCCGATGATCATGAGCCCCACGAGCACCAGTCCGCGTACCATACCAAAGGCCACGCCGATAGCCCGATCCATCGTGCCCAGCCCCATGCTCCGCAGCAGATAGGAGAGCACCATTCCCACCACCCAGCCGAGGATCAGGACGAGCACGAGCACGCATAAGCGCCCCACCCACGGGGCCACTTCGGGATTCGCCAGCAGCCCCCCGAGGTGCGGCTCGACGAGCCGGCCGAATTTCCACGCCGCCCAGACGGCCAGGATCCAGAACGCCAGCGACGCCGCTTCGCGCACGAAGCCGCGCAAGAAGCCGATGAGCGTCGACCCCAGCAATACCGCGGCAATGATGACATCGGCTGCCGTCATTTCGAAATCATACCGAAGGCCCCCTGCCGCAAGCGTGAATGAGGCGTCACAAACACCCTTTCAGGAACCCGGCGGGACCAGGCTGCCCGGGTGGCCCATCGACTGCAGCTTGGCCAGCGCCTGCGTGGCCGCCCCCCGATCGGCCATCGGGCCGACCCTCACCCGATAGCGCGGGGACGCTCCGGAGCCGCCCGATGATACGTAGACCGGGAACCCCTGCGCCTTGAGGCCGTGCGCCAGCCTCTCCGCGTTTGCGCGGCTGGCAAAGACTCCGAGCTGGAGGGCCCACGCATGGCCGGCGGGCTTGGCGCCTGGTGAGACGGATCTGGGGGAGGATGACGGCCTTTCAACCGGCGGCGGCGGGTTTTCGGCCGCGGCGGGCGGCCGCGGCGAGGCCGGCAATGTCTCGACCGAAGGCGGGGTGCGCGGCGGCGGCGCCGCGCCTTGCGATGCGGCGGAGGCCTCCGCCGGAGGCGCGAGGGCGTCGGCCGAGGTGGTCTTGCTGGTGGTCAGATCGACGGTGACGCTGCGCGTCGGCTCCGGCTGGCCCGAAGGTGCCGCGGTGCGCGTGAGCGGAGCAGGTCCCGACAAGAGCTCCGGCACGACGAGCACCACCAACACGCCCAAGATCGAGGCGCCGATGAGGCGCTCTTTGACGCGACGATCCATCGATATGGCTGCAGCCTGTTCAGGTAAGAGGACGGGGCGTCGCAGTATATTCGGGAACGGCATCCGGTGGCAGCAACCCGCGCGATTCGAGCCAGGTCATGGCAGGTCCCACCGTGTGAAAGGAGCCGAACACCACGATGCGATCGTCGCGCGCGGCGGCCGCGAGCGCCGCCATGCATCCGGACTCGATTCCGGGCGCGGCGCGCACCGGCGCGGCGACCACAGCGGCCACGGTGCG
This sequence comes from Steroidobacteraceae bacterium, assembly GCA_036272295.1. Taxonomy (GTDB): domain Bacteria; phylum Pseudomonadota; class Gammaproteobacteria; order Steroidobacterales; family Steroidobacteraceae; genus Bog-1198. The sequence continues at coordinate 5,619 of DATAYZ010000125.1, read as the reverse complement.
TGCGAGGTCCTCACCGCTGCGGCCCCGCTCGCTATCCGTCGCGACGCACCACCACTCATCGAAGCTGCGCTCGAGCTCCGCGGCAACCCCTGCCGCATCCTTGTCGGCGAGGATGCCGCATACCGCCAGCGTCCTGCCCGTGCGAGGCAGCGAGGACAGGTTGCTCGCGAGCACGCGTGCTGCGGCCGGATTGTGCGCGACATCGAGGATCCAGGCCGGGCCGGCGGCGTCTCGAATCACCTGGAAGCGCGCCACCAGCCGCGCCTGCTCGAGACCGCGCGCGACCGCCTCGCGCGGGACCGGCAGGCGCTCGATCTCCTCGAGCGCGGCGATCGCCGTGGCCGCGTTGTCGAGCTGCGTATCGCCGAGCAGCGCCGGCGGGGGCAGATCATCGAGCTCGCGCCGGGGGCCGCGGTAGCTCCAGCGGCCCCCGTCGCGCCGCCCGGCGAACTCCTGCCCCAGGCGCTTCAGCGGGGCGCCGACGGCGCGCGCGGTGTCCGCAACCGCGGCGGGCATGTCGCGGCTGCCGAGGATCGCGGGCCTGCCGGGCCTGAAGATTCCCGCCTTTTCCCGCGCAATCGCCGCGAGGGTGGTGCCCAGGTATTCCTGGTGGTCGAGCCCGACGCTCACCACCACCGCCGCGTCCGGGTCGAGCACATTGACCGCATCCAGCCGCCCGCCCATGCCGATCTCGAGCACCCAGGCATCGAGCCGGGCGGCCTCGAATATCAGGAAGGCTGCGAGCGCGTTGAATTCGAAGAACGTCAGGCCGATCTCGGCGCGAGCCCGCTCGATGCGCTCGAACGCGGCCACCAGCTCCTCGGCGCGGACCAGCCGGTCGTGGATGCGGATGCGCTCGCGGTAGTCGCGCAGATGCGGGGAGGTGAACGTGCCGACACGATGACCGGCCGCCGTCAGTATCGATGCGCAGTACGCGCACACCGAGCCCTTGCCGTTGGTGCCGGCGACGGTGATGACGGGCACCGCGGGCCCGCGCCACTCGAGCCGCTTCAGAACCTCCCGCAGACGGTCGAGCCCGAGGTCGATGGCCTGCGGATGCAGCCGTGTCTGGTACTCCAGCCACTCCTCGAGACTGCGCATCGATGCGATCCCGGCAGCGGAATCAGGCCGCGGCGGGCTCTTTGGCGGTCATCAGGCGCAGCATCGCGCCGACGCGGTCGCGCAGCTCGCGGCGATCCACGATCATGTCGAGCGCGCCGTGCTCGAGCAGGAACTCGCTGCGCTGGAAACCTTCGGGCAAGGTCTCGCGCACCGTCTGCTGGATCACGCGCGGACCCGCGAAGCCGATCAACGCCTTGGGCTCGCCGATGTTGATGTCGCCGAGCATGGCGAGGCTCGCCGACACCCCGCCCGTGGTCGGGTCGGTCATGACCGAGATGAACGGCAGGCGCGCCTCCGACAAGCGCTTGAGCGCGGCGCTGGTCTTCGCCATCTGCAGGAGCGAATAGAGCGCCTCCTGCATGCGCGCGCCGCCGCTCGCCGAGAAGCACACCAGCGGGGTACGGAACTCCAGGCAATGCTCGACGGCGCGCACGAACTTCTCGCCGACCACGGAGCCCATCGAGCCGCCGAGGAAGCGGAACTCGAACGCACACGCCACCACGTCGAGGCCGGCGAGCTTCCCCGCCATGACCACGAGCGCGTCGCGCTCGCCGGTCTGCTTCTGGGCCTGGACGAGGCGATCCTTGTAGCGCTTCGAGTCCTTGAACTTGAGCGGATCCTCGGGCGCCACCTCGGTGGCGAGCTCCTCGAGCGAGCCGGTGTCCAGGAATTTCAGCAGCCGCTCACGGCCGTTGATCCGCATGTGGTGGCTGCACTTCGGACAGACGTGCAGGTTCCGCTCGATCTCGGCGCGATACAGCACGGCATCGCAGGCCGGGCACTTGGTCCACAAGCCTTCGGGCACCGAGCGCGTGCGGCGCTCGGTCTTGATACGCGACGGGACGATTCGCTCGAACCAGGACATAGGGGTTGCGAGTTTAGCTCAATTGTCGCGGGCCTGCTCCGGGCGGGAGCGCCGGCACCCCGGCGAGGGGCAGAGGCACCCCGCTCGCGGCCGGATACTCCACCCGCCAGAGATAAAGGCCCTCGGGAGGCGCCGTCGCGCCCCCGAGCCGCCGCTCCCGCGCGGCGAGCACCTCGGCCAGCGCCGTGCCCGGGTCGGGCTCCGCTTGCACCTTGAGCAGCGTGCCGACGATGTTTCTCACCATGTGGTGGAGAAAGGCGTTCGCGGCGATCTCGAGCCAGACATAGTCGCCCTCGCGGGTCACATCGATCCGCTCCACCCGCCGCATCGGGGTTGGCGATTGACATTCGACGGAGCGAAACGCGGAGAAGTCGTGCTCGCCGACCAGGCATTGCGCGGCGGTATGCAGGATGGCCGTCTCCAAGGGCTTCACGATCCACGCGGCCCTGCGATACGCGAGCGCCGAGCGCTCGCTGCGGTTCAGGATGCAATAGCGGTATACGCGCCGAATGGCCTTGTAGCGCGCGTGGAAGCCCGGCGCCGGCTCGCCCGCCCACTGCAGCGCGATGGAGGGGGGCAGCCGGGTGTTCGCGCCCAGAACCCATGCGCGCGGGGTGCGCACGGCGTCCGTGTCGAAGTGAATGACCTGTGCGGCGGCGTGCACGCCGCGATCGGTGCGCCCGGCGCAGACCGCGGTGAGGGGATGCCCGGCGACGAAGGAGAGCGCCTCCTCGACGACGTCCTGGACGCAGCGCGCGTGCACCTGCGACTGCCAGCCCGCGAAATCCGTCCCGTCGTATTCCAAGATGGCCGCAATGCGGCGGCTCACGGGCCGAGGTCCTAGCCGGGCAGCGTCTCGATCAGGCGCTGGGCTTCCTGCTTCTGGCTGGCGGAGCCCTCCTGCACGACTTCCTCGAGAATGCTGCGCGCACCCTCGGGGTCGCCCATGTCCATGTAGGCGCGCGCCAGGTCGAGCTTGGTGCCCACCTCGCTCATGGTCACCGGCTCCAGCTCGGACATCTCCTCGCCCTTGATCTTCGTGGTCTTCGAGGTCTGCGAAATGGCCTGCAGCTTGTTGGTCGAGGCTTCTGACGAGCTCACGGCCTCCGCGGAGGTCAAGGATTCACCGACGTCGAGATCGACGCGGCGGTTGCGCTGCGTCCCTTCGAACACCTCGCTCGAGAACATCTCGTCGTCGGAGCGCGGCTGCTCCACCGTGTCCCCGCTGCCGAGCGCATTGGCCAGGTGATCCAGATCGAGATCGATGCTCTCCCCCGACAGCTCCTTGAGCTTGGAGGTCGAATCCACGTCGGCCTTGTCCGCCTCGTTGAGCGCGGACAGCTCCGCGGAGTCGAAGCGCGAGGTTGCCGCCACGTCGAAGTCGCGCGGCATCTGCACCGTCGGCGCCGACTCCGGACCCATGACCGCGGTCTTGGCGTCCTCGTGCTCGCCGAGGTCGGCGATGAACGAGGCCTCGAGCTCGCGCTCGAGCTCGGTCAGATCCTTGTCGCGGGAGCGGCTCTCCGCCTCGGCCATCATGCGGCGCGACTTCTCGTCGAGGCCCGCGACCATGGTCGGCGCGTCGGAGGGATGATCAGTCTCCTCCAGCGAGGAATGAGTGCTGGTCTCGAGATCGGATCCGATGGGCATCGGCTGGTCGGTCTCTTCCAGGTGGTCGAGATCGAGGCCCAGGTCGTCGATCGACACTTCGGCCGTCTGATCGGCCTTGTTCGGGAGCTTGGAGGAAATACGGTCCCGGAGGTCGTTCGAGCTCAACGTCGGCGACTCGGCGGTCGGCGCGTCGTTGAACATCAGCTCCGATTCCACCGTCGGCTCGTCGCGCGGCGGCATCTCGCGCGTCGGTGAATCGTCGGCGCCGCGCTCCGGCGCATCGAGGGTGAAATCGAGATCCGAGCCCGCGTGCATGCTCGGGGACTCTCCGGTGGTCGCCGTGTCGTCGCCATCCTTCGAAAGCGAGTGCTCGGTGCGGCTGCGCTCGCCGCCCGGCTCGCCGAACAGGTCGATGTCGACGCGATTCTCGCCGCCCTCGAGATTGAGATCGACCAGCGCGCCCGCGCCGCGGCCGGTGCCGGCGGTGCTCGAGAACATCGGGTCTTCGGGCGCGATCTGACGGCCCATGATGACGATCTTGTCCCACTCGCCCGGCGGGGCGCGGTCGCGCGTGGTTTCCAGCTCTTTTGCCGTCTGCAGGAAGGCGTCCTTGTTGCCCCAGACGAAATAGATCTCGAGCAGCTTCAGGCGCAGGTCGCGGCGGTCGGGCTCGCGCTCGAGCGCGATGCGCACGAGGTCGGCGGCCTGATCGTAGAGGCCGTACGCCATGTGGAAGTCGGCCTCGGCCAGCGGATCGCCCTGATCGAGATTGACGGCGCTCTCGCTCGACAGCGTGTCTTCCGAGGGCTTCATCTCGACCGAGGTGTCGCCCGTCTGATCGACTTCCGGCGCGAACGTCGGCTGGCGGTGCTCGCCCGACTCCTCGACGACGAAGGATTCTTCCTTGCGCGAGGGAGCGGCCTTCGGCGCGCGCAGGTCGGTGATGCCCGTGTCGTCCACCCGATCGAACTCGTTGAGGCTGCTCTGACGCCTGCGCTGGGCGGCGATGAACAACACCACGATCAGAGCCACGATCACGGCGGCCGGCACCCACCAGTGCTCGGCGATCCAGTCGATCCAGGAGCCCGACTCCGCGGGTGTGCCCGCCTTCTTCTGCGCAACCGGCGGGGGCGTCGGCGCCGGAGCGGGCATGGCCTCGGGCGCCGCCGCCGAAGAAGCGGCCGGCGCAGGAGCCGGGGTCTGCGCGGGCGCGGACGGCGGAGTCGGCGTCGCCGCCACGGGCGGCTGGGCCGGTGCCGGTGCAGCCGCGGGCGGTTGAGTCGGAGCGGCGGTCGGGGGAGTCGCCTGCGTGGCGAGCTTGCGCTGCAGCGCCGAGAGCTCGCCGTTGCGAATGTCGATCAAGCGGTGGGACTCGGCCACCTGCGCTTCCAGATCCTTGACCCGGTCGCGCAACGCCTGATTCTCGGCGCCGACGGCCGCCGCGTTTCCGGCGGGCGCGCTCGGCACGGGCGCCGCGGCTGCGGCACCGCCGGCGCCCGGCGTCACCAGGCGCAGATGTCCCTGGGACTCCGCACCCGATCGCCACGCGCTCATCTGGCGATGCACTTCGCTCATCGCCTCGGCTTGATTCAGGGCGGCAATCTGGTCGGCCCCGGGGATGCGCAGAACGGCGCCCCGGCGCAGGATGTTGATGTTGCCGGCGAACGCGTCGGGATTGGCGCGATACAGGGCGATCATGGTCTGGTCGACGTCACCCGAGGATCCGGCGTGCAAACTGCGCGCGATCTTGGTCAGGGTATCGCCGCCGCCGACCGTATAGGTGCCGTCGGCGGAGCCTGCGCTCGGCCTCGCGCTGACGCGAGGCGCCGGTGTCGGCGCGGTGGACGGGGGCGGGTTGGCGGCCGCGGTACGCGGCGGCGCCGAGCTGATCGGCGCGCTCACCGGAGCGGCGTTGCCCGCGTTCTCGCCGGGGGTGTACACCGGGGGATCGAGCAGCACGGTGTATTCGCGCATCAAGCGGCCCCTGGCCCAATTCACCTCGACCAGGAAGGTCACGAACG
>DATAYZ010000124.1:0-22969 GCA_036272295.1 Steroidobacteraceae bacterium | reverse complement strand
CTGGAAAATCAGCCGCCCCTCCGCCCACGCCAGCGCACGCGCGCTGTCCACCTCGCGTACGGGCTCCACCCCGCCTGAGCTTCGCACGGCGAGCTGCTCGTTGACCGTGAGGTCGATTGCGGGCGACGAGGGACCCGCTTGGGAAGAGCTCTCGTTCCGAACGGCGGCCGGGTCGGCGGCCGTCGCGGCGGAGCGCGTGGGAAATACCGCGACCTTTCCCTCCGCCACGGTGACGACCACGCGGTCCGAGGCGCGCTCGACGGCGAAAGCCGTGCCGACCGCGCGTACCGTGGTCTCGGCCGCCTCCACGAGAAACGGCCGCCCCACGTTTCGAGCGACGTGAAAGAGCGCCCGGCCGCGCTCGAGCTCGACATATCGGGCGCGTGTTTCATAGCGGACACGCAGGCGGGTCTCGGGGTCGATCTGTACGACGCTGCCGTCCTCGAGCGCCAGCTCGCGGCGCTCGCCGCGCTCGGTCTGGATGACCTGGCCTCGGGCGAGATAGCGAGCAAGCCCGACGACGAGGAGAGCGGCCGCGAGCGAAGCTGCAATCGCGCCGTACGCCGGCGAGCGGCGCTTCACCGGCACGGGCGGTGAAGTCTGCACGTCGTTGCGGCCGAGATCCCGGGCCCGGTCCCTGGCGGCTTCAGGCCTGCGCGCGACCGGAAGCGGGAGCACGTTGGCCGGCGCCTCCCCTGAGTCGTGGGTCGGGACGTGCGCCCAGCGATCGAACTGGGCGAGAGAGCCGTGCAGGCGCGCAATCTGCAGCATTTCGGCGACGTGCAGCGCGGACTCGCGCAGCCAGTCGACATAGGCCTCGTGCTCGGCACGCGACACCTCTCCGCTCTCCTGGAGGCGAACCCACCATTCCGCGGCTTCCTCGGCCGCCCGGCCGCGCCGCTCACCTGCGTCCATCGTCCGTCCTTCGCAGAGTCCCCTCCGCATCCAGCTCCAGCCGCAGCCTTGCGTAGCTCTTGATCAACGCGCGCTTCACGCTGCGCTCCGAGAGTCCCGTCCGCGCGGCGATCTCGCTGCGGCTCAGGCCCGTGTAGAACTGCAGTTTCAACACCTGGCGCTGCTGCGGCGTCAGCGCGAGGAGCGCCCGCTCGATGTCCTCCTGGAGCTCGATGCGGCTCGCCTGATCCTGAGCCGACTCGCCCCCGTCCTCGCCCGTGAGCCCGGCGACCCAGTCGGGCTCGCCCGAGCGGAGGTTTCGACCGCGCATGGCCCATTCCGCAGCGACGTTGGCCGCCATCCGGTAAAGGTAGGCCTGCGGATGCTCGATGAGCTCGGTCCGCCCGTAGCGCATCAGCCGCAGGAACACCTCCTGCGCCACGTCGTCCAGCTCATGAATCGGCACCGCACCCTTGCCTATCAAGAACTTACGCAGCGGCGCGCGCCACCTCAGGAACCAGTCGGTCAGTCGATGCTTGGGGTCGATCATACGGGGATGAGGCCTGGGATCGAGCTAAGAGTGGTCGGCGCCGCATCCTGGACCCCGGCGCCGCGTCGCCGGCCGGGACCTGCCGCGCTTCAGACGATCAGAAAAACACCGCCGATGGCCGAGAGCGCCAGTACCAGCTTCTCGAACAGCGACTGGTCGATGTGCAGCAGGATCCAGCGTCCGGCGAAGGCCCCGAGGAGCACCGCCGGCACGAGCATCAGGTTGAACTCGAAGCTTCGGACCGTGATCAGTCCCAGCGCGACCATGAAGGGCACCTTGAACAGATTCAGCACCATGAAGAACACCGCGGTGGTGCCCATGAACGCCATCTTCGGCATGCGCATCGCGACGAAGTAGATCGCCATCAGGGGACCCGCGGCATTCGCAACCAGCGTGATGAAGCCGGCGGCGATGCCGAGCGCCGCTCCGAGGACCCAGTGGGACGGCGCTGCGGCACCGGGTGCTTGGGCGCGCCGGTAGCGGCGCCAGTAGCTCAGGCCGCACAGGCTCACGATGATGATGCCGATCATGATGCGGGTGGCGGCATCCGAGATGCGGCCGAGCGCGACGTACCCGAGAACGACGCCGATCGCCGTCCAGGGCATGAGCCGCACGACGTAGCGCCACTGGGCATGCGCGCGATAAGCGATGACGGCCACGCAGTCGCCGCAGATGAGCAGCGGCAGGACGAGCCCGCTGGCCTGCTTGCTGCTCGGGAACACGTGCGTGAACAGGGCGACCGACAGGATGCTGAGGCCGGTGATACCGGCCTTGGAGACGCCGACCATGAACGCCCCGAGCAGGGCGCATATCCATTGTAGAGGCTGAGCGATCATGGCCGGTTCCGCTGTCGATTGCGATCTGGCAAGCTAGCGCGCCCGCGGAAGCTTACCGCACGCAGAGCAGGAGAAGCTCTCCGCGGACTTCGCGGACGCTGCGAGAGGTCTTGAGGCCGATGGGCATTCTGTACCGAGACACCGCGGAACCGGCGGTCCCGACTCCGCCCCTCGACGGCGACGCGCGCGCCGATGCGGTGGTGGTGGGCGGCGGCCTGACCGGCCTGTCGACGGCGCTGCACCTGGCGGAAGGCGGCGCAGGGGTGGTGCTGCTCGAGGCCGAGGAGCCGGGCTGGGGCGCGTCGGGCCGCAACGGCGGTCAGGTGAACCCCGGCCTGAAGATCGATCCCGACGGCGTGGAGCACGACTTCGGCGCGGACCTGGGCCGGCGCATGAACGCGTTCGCGGGCGCGGCGCCGGATCTCGTGTTCGAGCTCATCGCGCGGCACGGCATTCGTTGCGACGCGCGCCGCAACGGCACCTTGCGCGCGGCGGTGCGCGCAGGTCATGCGGCCGGCGTGCGCACGACGACGGAGCAGTGGGCGCGCCGCGGCGCGCCCGTCGAGCTGCTCGAAGGTGCCCCGCTCGAAGCCGCCACCGGTACGCCTCGCTACGCTCTCGCGATGCTCGACCGGCGCGGCGGAGACTTGAATCCCTTGAGCTTCGCGCGGGGTCTGGCGGCCGCGGCGCTGCGCGCGGGCGCGGGGGTCCACGGCGGCTCGCGCGCGCTCGGTCTCCAGCGCGCCGGAGCCGGCTGGCGGGTGCGCACCGCGGCCGGCACCGTATCGGCGGCGCACCTGGTGCTTGCCGGCAACGGGTATACGGACGCGCTCTGGCCCGGCCTCGAGCGCACGGTGGTGCCGCTGTTCGGGGCGATCGCGGCGACCGCGCCGCTCGCGGAGCGCGCGCTGCGGCAGGTGATGCCGAGCCGTGCGGTGCTGTACGAAAGCGGCGCGGTGACGGTCTACTATCGGGTCGACGCCGGCGGCCGGCTGCTGATCGGAGGGCGCGGACCGCAAGAGGATGTATCCGAGATCCGCGCGCTCGGGCATCTGCTGCGTCATGCCGAGACGCTTTGGCCGGCCGTGCAAGGCGCCGCGTGGACGCATGCCTGGGGCGGCCGCCTCGCGATGACCCGCGACCACTATCCGCACATTCACGAGCCGGCGCCGGGCGTGTCGATCTGTCTCGGCTACAACGGCCGCGGCGTGGCGATGAGCACGGCCATGGGCGCCCAGCTCGCGCGCCGCATCCTCGGTCCTTCGGCACCCTTCGACATGCCCATCACCGCGATGAAGGGTATCGCCCTCCATGCGCTGTGGCCGCTCGGCGTACGCGCGGCGATCGCCTACGGCCGCATGAAGGACGCGCTCGGCTTCTAGCGAACGCCCGCCAGGAGGAGGCCCGGGTTCCCCTCGACCGGGCACCCTCGGCGTCCCGCCCCGTCTGGGTCAGAGCTACGCGGGCACTGCTACCCGTAATATGTTCCGACGTCCACCTGGAGGCCCCCTGATGAGCACCGGTCTAGCCGCGGCCTCGAGACCCACCTACGGGTAGCAGTGCCCGCGTAGCTCTGACCCAGACGGGGCGGGACGCCGAGGGCGCCCGGTCGAGGGGAACCCGGGCCTCCTTCCTGGCGCCCTAGTTGTCGGTGTAGAACTGGCGCAGGCGGTGCAGGTCGATGATGACGTCGAAGTGCTGATCGCGCGGAAAGGTCTTGCCCTCGGTGAACTCGTAGCGCGACTCCAGGTTCGGAACCCCGGGATGCAGGTCGTGCATCGCACGCTTGAACATCTCCTTGGGCACCCACTCCGAGTTGGTGGACAGCGAGCCAAATTCGTCGTGATAGATGGTCGCCGTCGAGATGTCGGCGGGCGAGGACGTGATGGCGAATATGCGCGGTCGGGTATTGCTCTTCAGCTGCACGTGTTGCGCGCCCGAGAGGATCAGCTGCCACTCATTGCCCTGCGGCACGGCAATTAGCGCGAAGACGCGATGTTGCGCGGTCAGGAACGCGATCGTCATCACGACCGTGGCCAGCAGGCGGCGGCTGCGCGGATCCCAGCCGTCCGTGAGCGCTCGCGCCGACGCCACCAGGAAGCAGAGCAACACCGCGGTCATCGCGAGGATGGTGCGATAGGTCGCGTAGTGCTCGGAGGCGATCAGGCTCACCGCGCAGGCGAACACCGGCAGGCCGAGCAGCGCCGCGAACCAGACGATGCCGCGCGACCGGCCGTGCCGGCGCCATTCGAGCCAACCGCCCGCGAGCAGCACCGCCCCGGCGGCGGCCGCGCACAGGATGTACCAGAAGTGGTCCCGATGATTGTTGTCGTTGATGACGAACAGGCTGAGCGCGTTCGGCAGCGGCTCGTGGAGGAGCCACGCGATCTTGTCGAGCCAGTGGTGCTCGAAGGCGATGCGGCCGGATTTGACGAATACACCGGTCGAGTAGAGCAGCGTCATGATGCAGTAGGCGAGGCCGAGGGCGCCGGTGACGAACCCGAGATGAATGCCGGCCCAGCGCGCGGTCTGCGGCAGGCTCCGATGGCGCTGCGCGACGAGGGCGGCAGCGAGCGGAACGACGTAGAACATGGCGCTCGGTTGGTAGATGAGCGCGCTGACCACCATCAGCGTGCCCGCGAGCGCCCACTGGCCGATCGCGCGGCGGCCCGCGCGCGATCCCACGCGCAAGGCGTTCTCGACGGTCAGGAATGCGCACATCGCGAGCAGGGCCGCCGCCGCGTATGGCCAGCCGACCGCCCACCCTGCTATGACCTGCGCCGATGGGATCAGCGCGAGCAGCACGGCAAAGCAGAGGCTGGTGCGGAACGACCAGCCGAGCGCCCGCAGGCCGTGGAACGTGACCAGCGAGATGGCGCCGAGCAGGAGCGCCGCGCCGAATCGCATCCACTCGAGGTCGTGGACCGAGGCCGCCTGGCCGTAGGTCGACTGGAGCAGCCAGCCGTAGATCGGGCGCGCATGCGAAGCGCAGAAGTTGATGACGGTGTGCGGTTCCTCGTGCGCCTCGCGCAGATTCGAGTAGTCGTCACGCAAACCGAACTCGTGGAACGTAGCAGGCCAATAGGCCACCACCGGCACGAGGAAGAGCAGGGCGGTGAGCAGCCACGCGCGGATGCCCGTGTGCGCGCGCGGCTCCGCGCGCGCGGCGATGCGATCTCCCGGAACCGCAACGCCCGGATGCTCGATCGGCGCGGCAATCGATGAGTCGCTCACGACGGTTTCAGGAACGGACATGTTCGATCGGGGCCCCGTAGTTCTGTGGTACGCCGTCCGTGCCGCGATTAATCGGAAGCCGATCGTTTATTGTGATCGCGGCGGAGATTGAATTCGGCCTGGGGTCATTCTACGGTTCCGGGGCGGGAAAAGCCTGCGCACCCGGGACGATGGATTGTTAAAAATCTGTTAACCGTGAAAAAATCGGGCTGTCGAGGCCCCGGCAAAGGCTCAAGCGCCGGCTTGACCACCGGACCGGTGGCTGATCGGCCGGTCTGGCGCGGCCGCCCCGAGCGGCAATGTGGAATGCCAGCCAAGCGGCGGCACGTGGATTTATGATATGTCCATGTGCGGCCGCTACGTGAGTCCAGACGAAGCCTCCATCGAGCGTGAGTTCGGCCTGCTCCATGCGGAGTGGCACTTCCCGGCGAACTTCAACACGGCGCCGACGACCATCGTGCCGATCATCCGGCGCCGCGACGGGACTCTCGAAGGCGCGCTGCTGCGCTGGGGGCTCGTGCCGTATTTCGCCAAGGGCCAGCCCGGCAAGAACCCGATGTTCAATGCGCGGGCGGAGACGATCGCGACCAATGCCTGCTTCGGCGGACCGTGGAAGCATGGCCGCCGCTGCATCATTCCCGCGCTGGGATTCTACGAGTGGCACGTGAACGCGGACGGATCGAAGCAGCCGTACTTCATCCACCTGGAAGACCAGACGGTGTTCGGATTCGCGGGATTGTGGGAGCGCTCGAGGATCGACCGCGACGTCTCGATCGAGTCCTGCAGCATCATCACGCTGCCGGCGAACGCGTTGATGGCCGGCGTGCACAACTCCAAGGCGCGGATGCCCGCGATTCTGACCCGCGAGATGCGCGAGGCGTGGCTCGCGGGAACCGAGGATGAGGCGTCGGCGGCGCTCGCACCCTATGACGACGATCGCATGGTGGCCTATCCCGTGAGCACGCGGGTCAACGCCGCGCGCGTCAACGACGAATCCCTGGTCGAGCCTCTTCGCACCGAAGTCGATTGAGCCGCCGTGGCGCGCACGACCCGCGGCGGACGTGGCAGGACGGCGGGGGTGGCAGCGCGGCGGGAGCAGCGGCGGGAGCAGCGGCGGGGCGGCGGGGCGGCGCGGCGGCGCGCGCGGACGTAGCCCGACCCGGAAATCCCGCGGTTCCTTGATGTAGTTCCCATCCGGGCGCCGGCCGGCAAGCTAGGCTCTCGGGCGAGGAATTCCCGTCAAATGCTGCGAAAAATCGCCTTCTACGCCGCGGCGCTGCTGATGGCGTCCACCGCGTGCGCGCGAACGCAGATCTATACATATGTCGATCCGGACGGTGTGAGGCATTTCACGGACCGTCCGGACAACAATCGCTACCGGTTGCTGGTCCTCGCGCCGCACCAGCGGACCGTCAGCGGCGATCGTTATGACGCCGCGCTGCTCGCGCGCGCCGGGCAATACGATTCCATCATCGAGCATGCCGCGGTATCCGCCTCGGTCGAGCCGAATCTCTTGCGGGCGGTCATCGTGGTCGAGTCGGGATTCAATTGTCGCGCGCTGTCCAAGCGGGGCGCCATGGGGCTCATGCAGCTCATGCCCGCCACCGCGCAACGCTTCGGGGTGTCCAACGCGTACGACCCGCGGCAGAACGTGCACGCCGGCGCACGGTATCTCAAGTTCCTCATGGATCGCTTCGGCCAGGATGTGCGCCTCGCGCTGGCGGCGTACAACGCGGGCGAGCAGGCCGTCGACCGCAGCGGCGGCCAAATTCCGCCTTTCGAGGAGACCTTGGAGTACGTTCCGCGCGTGCTCAAGATCTATCGCATGCTGAAGGATCAGCCGCGCGCCACCTGAGACGCCCCCCGCGGCTTCGCCGGGCCCGCGGCTCCGTCAGCAATTCTCGCACCTCGATGAGCCGCCTCCCCGGCTTCCGGTCGAGCGCTTGCTTGACAAACCGTAAGTCATAACTTACGGTAAGACATGGCTTACCAATCAGCGCTCGCAGCCCTGGCCGATCCCACGCGACGGCACGTGCTCGAGCGCTTGCGCGGGGGCCCCAAATCGGTCGGCCGCATTGCGCACGGGATGACGGTGAGCCGGCCCGCGGTCTCGCAGCACCTCAAGGTACTGAAGCAGGCCGGCCTGGTGAGCGATCGGGCGGTGGGGACGCGCCGCGTCTACTACATCGACCCGAAGGGACTGGCGGCCATCCGCTCCTGGCTGGACCAATTTTGGGAGGACGCCCTCCAATCATTTAAAGCGGAAGTCGAGAAAAAGGATGTAAGCACATGATTGACATAGCGCCAGTGCGCAAGCAGATCATCGTGAACGCCACGCCGGGGCGCGCATTCGAGGTCTTCACGGCACGGATGTCGGCGTGGTGGCCGGCGACCCATTCGATCCTCTCATCGCCGTTGAAGGAGTGCGTCATCGAGCCTCGAGTGGGAGGCCGCTGGTACTCGGTGGGCGAGGACGGGTCCACTTGCCAGAGCGGCCATGTCATCGCCTGGCAGCCGCCCGAGCGATTGGTGCTCGCCTGGCAGATCACGCCGGAATGGAGGTTCGACCCGGAGCTCGTGACCGAGGTCGAGGTCAGGTTCGTGGCCATGGATGCGACCGCGACCCGCGTGGAGCTCACGCACCGGAACCTGGAGCGGATGGGCCCGAGAGCGCCGGACGCACGCGCGCTCATCGACGCTCCGAAGGGATGGGGCGCCATCCTGGAATCGTTCAAAATGCTCTTGGACCGGGAAGGAGAAGGACGATGAATGAGAACTGCACGATGGGAGCGGCCGCCTGTGCGGTCGCGTTCTCGCTGATCGCGATGAGCCGGCCCGCGGCCGCCGAGGTTGCCAGCGTCGGATCGAATGGTTTCGAGGTGCGCGAGTCGGCGCACCTCAACGCGGCGCCGGACAAGGTCTACGCGGGGGTGCTCGAGCCCGCGAACTGGTGGAACTCGGAGCACACGTTCTCGGGCAGCGCGCGCAATCTGACGCTGGAGGCTCGTCCCGGCGGGTGCTGGTGCGAGAAGTTGAAGGACGGCGGGTCGGTCGAGCACCTGCGCGTGATCTATGTGTCGCCCGGCAAGGTGCTGCGCCTGCGCGGGGCGCTCGGCCCGTTCCAGTCGCTCCCGGTCGACGGCGTCATGACGTTCGTGATCAAGCCGGCGGCCGGCGGCGGGAGCGAGGTGTCGTTGACGTACGCGGTCGGGGGCTACGCCAAGGACGGGTTCGACACGCTGTCGAAGGCTGCGGACGAAGTGCTCGCCGCCCAGCTCGCAGGCCTCAAGAAATTCATCGACGGCGGCCCGGCGGCGACGCCGTAAACCTGCGCACCGGCCTGGACAGGCCCGGCGGACGCTCGCTGACGATTCCGTCATCGATGCGCGCCTGGCCGGATAGGGGACGTCAACCGCTGTTGCCGGTCTTGCGCAGACCCGCGGGCCGCACCGCGATCGCGGACACCTCGAAGTGGGCGCCGGCGAGCAGCTTCGCCACGCCGATGAAAGCGCGCGTCGGAAAGCGGTGGAAGTAGCTCCGATACGCGGCGTTGAATTTGTCGTACAGGTCCAGATCCGAGCAGTACACGGTCACCGACACGACGTCATCCATCTTGAGACCCGCCTGCTCGACGGCGTGTTTGATGTCGTCCATGATCAGGCGCGTCTCGGCGCCGGCGTCCGCCGGCACCTTGCCGGTGGCGGGATCCACGCCGATGTGCCCGGCGACATACAGCGTGTCGCCCGCCATGATTTGCTCGCTGTAGGGCGGCGGCGGCTTCGCCGGATCGGCGGCGTGCGCCGACATGGCTGCGAACGCCGCGGCCAGCGTCAGGATGATGGTGCGCATGATTCGATCTCCCCAGAGGGTCCGGCTTGATATTTCGTGGACCGCTCCCCATCGTCGCCGGAACGAGGTGGAGATGCAATGGACCCAGGCAGTGCGATCGTCTTTCGCGGATCCCTTCCCCGATGCCGCGAGCTCAGCCTGGTCCTCGAGGCCAAGGGGCTCGAGCACGACCTCCGGCGCGAGGGCGAAGCATGGCTGATCGAGGTTGCGCCCGCGCTGGCGGTCAGAGCCTATGAGGAGCTGACCCGCTATGCCGCCGAGGCGAGCCCGCCGCGCCGCACCGTCCGCGGTCCGGCGCTCTTCGCAGGCGCCGCACTGGCATCCGTCGGCTATGTGATCGTGCTGGTGCTCACGGCGTACTGTGCCGGCATCAACCTGTTCGGTGCGGACTGGCTCGCGGCCGGAGCGCTCGATGCGGGCGCGCCGGGGCAGTGGTGGCGCGCGCTCACCGCCTTGACTCTCCATGTCGAGCAGGAGCATCTGCTCGGTAATCTCCTCTTCGGCGTGGTCGCCGGCATCGCGGCGGGCCGATTGCTCGGCCCGGGCATCGCCTGGGCCAGCATTCTCGGCGCGGGCGTGTTTGCGAATGCCATCGAGATGCTGATCGCGCCTCGAGACACCCGCGCCATCGGCGCCTCGACGGCCGTGTTCGCCGCGCTCGGAATTCTCGCGGGACTGGCCTGGCGTCAGCGGTTGAGTCTGCGCGAGCGTCGCTGGTACGCACTCGCGCCGCTGATCGCCGGGGTGTGCCTGCTGACGTTGCTCGGCGCGGGTGGCGCTCACGTGGACGTGCTGGGGCACGGGCTGGGTTTCCTGTCCGGGCTCGGGCTCGGCTGGATCTATGCTCGTGCCGGAGTTCCGCGCGACCACCGCATGACACCGCAGATCGCCGCGGGCACCGCCACGGTGCTGGCCGTGATCGCGGCCTGGGCCCTCGCGCTGACCCGCGTCGCCGGGTGACCTACGGGTGCCGGGCGGCACGGTGCCCTAGAACCCCTAGGAGTGTGGGCGCCAGGAAGGAGGCCCCGTTTCCCTTCGACCGCCCTCCGCTCGGGCGTCCCACCCCGTCTGGGTCAGAGCTACGCGGGCACTGCTCCCCGTAGGTGGGTCTCGGGGCCGCGGCTAGACCGCTGCTCATCAGGCGGCCCGCGGGTGGACGTCGGACCCTGTAACGGGTAGCAGTGCCCGCGTAGCTCTGACCCAGACGGGGCGGGACGCCCGAGCGGAGGGCGAAGGGAAACGGGGCCTCCTTCCTGGCGCCCACACTCCTAGGGGTTCTTCGGCACCGTGCCGCCCGGGGTCAGCTTGTCGATGGCCTGAGGCAACACCTGCGAGAGCTTGGCCGCCAGGTCCTCCGGCGACATGCCGACGCGGGCCGCGAGCTGCTTGACGAGATCGGGCCCGAAGGCCTGATGCACCTGATCCGGAGAGATCGGCTGATTCGGGCCGGTGCCGATCCACGAGCGCACCGTGTTGCCGAGCCCCTGTTGCTCCAGCTGCGCGACGATGCCTTGCACGCCGCCGTGCTGCTCGATCAAGCCGTTCACCACGGAAGCCATCTCGGCGCCGACCAGGCCGCCCACGATGCCGTCGAACATCCCCATCACTCACCCCTTGCTTGAACCAGATCGTCAATCCGCCGTCGCGGTCAGAACGAGAACACCAGGTTGACCGTCGCCACGGTGTCGAGCTTCTTCAAGGTCGGCGGCGGCGTCGTGTTGTCGGTCGCCGCATAGCCGACGCTCAGCGCCAGTTTATCCGTCATTTTGACGTTGAGCGCCAGCTCGTCGTGCAGCATGGTGTTGTCCGAGCCCGACTCGGCCAGGAATTTGTTGGTGATGTTCGTGCTCTTGTTGAAGGCGTGCATGAAGTCGACGCCCACGGTGCCGATGGCCTCACCCTGGGAGTCATGGAGCACCCGGGCGGTCACGATGCCGTCCGCGGTCTTGTAGATGTCCTCCGGGCGCAGGCGCCGATATCCCGCGCCGATCTGGCCGGAGAGCTTGGTGGCGTCGTTGTCGATGAACTTGTAGCCGATTCCGCCCGTGAGGCTCGCTTGATACTGGAAGCCGTCGAACAGATCGTGCTCGTAGCGCAGGCCGCCGAACGCGAACATCCGCGGCGTGAAGTCGAAGTTGGTCTGTCCGCGCGTCTCCCAGCGCTCCGCGGACACGATGTTCGAGCTCTTCCCGTACAGCCCGCCCAGGTAGAACTCGTTCTTCCAGGGCCCGTCGTTGCGCAGCATGTCGATATTGGCGTTGATGGACTCGGCGTCGGCGTTGCCATGCGAGTCCAGGAACCCGAGCTGACCCTTGCCCATCCATTGGTGCTGGGGAGGTGGCGGGGGAGGGGCGTCGTCCGCCCATGCGGACATGGCGGGAACGATGGCGATGAAGGCCGCTGCGAGTCGAGCTTGTCTCATGGTTCTCCTTCGAGCACGAATGACCGGCGCACGCATCCGCAGAGCGAGCGCCAACAAATAGAGGGGCGCGCCGCCAGGCGGCGCGCATCCCCCATCGAGTGATTGCCGTCCTTGGCGCCTTACGCGCGCTTGGCGAGCAGGTCGCGAATTTCCTCGAGAAGCACTTCCGACCTCGCCGGCGGCGCGGGAGCGGGCGCGGCGGCCGGAGGCGGCGATTTCAGCTTATTGATGCCTTTGATCGCCATGAACAACACCAACGCAATGATCACGAAATCGAACATCGACTGGATGAAAACGCCGTACTTGATCAGCACGTCCTTGCCGGCCGGATCTTTCCCGAGACTGAACGCGAAATCGGAGAAGTTGAAGCCGCCGATGACCCTGCCCAGGATCGGCATGAAGATGTCGCCGACGAGTGAGGACACGATCTTGCCGAAGGCGGCGCCTATGATGACGCCGACCGCCAGGTCGACCACGTTGCCCTTCATGGCAAATTCTTTGAATTCCGAGCCCAGGCTCATGGCTGTCTCCTTTTATTATGATGAGCGCCGCGATCGATGGTACGCAGCGGGACCGGGGCGGGCAAGCGAAGAATCCGCGCGCCGATCCGACGCTGCACGCCGATCCGGCGCCGCACGGTCGACGTCAGCGCAGCGCGCCGAACACCCGCTTCAGCAGGCTGCTCGCTTGACCCAACGGGTCCTTGCGAATCGCCCGCTCCTCCTCGGCCATCATGGTAAAGAGCCCGTCGAGCGCACGATCGGTGACATAGGACTCGATCGATGCGTCCTCGGGCTTGAGCACACCGAGCGCGACCGCCTTTCCGGCGAGCGCATCGTAGGTCTCGCTCAGCTTCACCTTCTGGGTGGTCCGCTTGACGACGGGCTCGAACTTGATCTTGAGCGGCGAATAGGTCGCCTGCTTGAAGTACTGCGTCGCCGCATCGTCCTTGCCGGTGAGAATGCGCTTGGCATCTTCGAGCGTCATCTGTCTGAGCGCCTGCTTGAGCAGGGTCTTGCTCTCCGGCACCGCAGCTTCCGCGGCCCGATTCATCGCGGTGACGAGCTCGTCGATCTCCCTCCCCGCGCCGAGCGTGCGCAGGAGCCCTTCGGCCTTCGCGAGCTTCGGAGGCAGGTCGATCCTCACGGCCGGATTCTTGAGGAACCCGTCGGTGACGCCGAGCTTGCCGACGGCGGAGTCGATGCCCTGATCGAGGGCCTTCTTGAGACCGGCGGAAGCGTCGGTGTTGGACAGGGACGCGACGTCGCCCAGCGCCGCCGCACAGAAGGCGAAGCTCAGCGCCGCGGTGAGCAGAAAGGTTGCGGTCCGTGCACGGCGTACGGGGATTCGCGCGTGCGGCGCGGCGATATCGACAGGCTCGGCCGGGGTCATCTAGAACTCCGCGTGCACGCGCACGGCAAGGACCGACACCGGCCCACGGTCGCGATTGTAGGCCGGATGATCGATCCATTGGTAATCGAGCGTGAGGTGCGCGCAGCCGAGCACGCCGAGCGAATAATAGGTCTCGAGAATCTGCTCCGGGCCGGGGTGCGGCAGCCGGCCGTCGCCCACCAGGATGCCAAGACCTCCCGCGTCCAGGAACCGCTCGCGCGCGGCGGAGATCTCGTCGTCGATCACCGCGAGTCCGACCGTGTCGGCCGGGCGCTGCCAGCGCGTGCCCCGCAGCGACAAACCGGCGGCCTGCGAGCGGTCGATGTCGGTGAACTCGTATGTCTCGACGTTGCCGGCGGCCTTGCCGATGCGGAGGAACGCGCCGAGATCGGCGCTCAGCTCCTGCTCGAGATCGAGGCTCACGCCGCCGCGACCGCGGTACTGTCGCGCTGCCGCGATGTCGGGGGCGTCTGCGGAGTCCAAGAGGCCCATGCGGCCGCGGCTCTGGTACGCGGTGAGCACGACGCGCCCGGCGTGCCCGTGGATCGCAAGGCGCCGCTCCCCCTCGACGAGGGTTTGAAACTCGTGGAATCCGGGGTCGAGGTGCGGGCTGTTCGGCACGTCCGACAGATCGAATACGCCGAGCCGCGTGGTCCAAGGTCCCTGGTACCACTCGACTGCCGCGCCCACGCTGTAACCCCAGGCGTCCGCGGCATAGTCGAAGGTGCCCGCGTCGATGGCGGCCCAGTTGAGGAAATCCCCGCGCGGGTCATGGGCGTACCGATTGGTGTCGAACAGGTCGACGACGCTGAGCTTGCCCAGGGTGATGACGACGCGGTTGGCCGCGCGCTCGCCCGAAAGCTGATTGGCGGCCGCGTCGACCGCTTGCGCATCGCCGCCGAGATCGAGGGTCTGGCGGATGAAGGCGCGCGGCGTGCGAAAGTAAGGCGCATTGCGGCCAACCTTGTACGCCTCCCCGCTCGGAAATCCGGCGACCCCGAGCGTGTCGTCGAGGCCATGGCCTTCATCGATCTCCTCGTTTATCCAGGCTTCGGCGCCGGACCAGAGGCGTGCGCCGACATACAGGGTGGCGTCAGTGGTTTCCGCGCCACGGCCGGGGGAGAGGCTGTTTATCCCTCGATAGGGAGCGTTGAAGTTCGACGTGTCCTGCTCCACGTAGGTGAGCTGGCCGTGCACGGCGAAGAGCTGGCCTCGAGCCGGCGCAGGCGTGTCGGGAGGCACGGGCGCATCGGTGGGAGTGGCCGCGTCGGCGGAGGTGCGCGCGTCGGCAGGAGCAGCCGAATCGTCAGCCGCGGGTCTGTCGGCGGACGCGAGCGATTCTGCGCGGGCGATCGCGCCCGGCGAAGCAGCCGCGCCGGCGGCGGCGATCAGCAGCAGCGCGATCGCCGGCGCGCGGACCGGCCGTGCGGCAACTGTCATGCCGAAGTCACGTACATGAGGTTTGATCGGCGCGTGGCTCATGATCGATGCGTCAGTCGGCATTTGTCCTACTGGGCGCGCGAGCGCCACGAACTGCAGGATAGCGGACGACACACGTTAGAGGAGTAGGATCGAAGCATGTCGAGGATCTTGGCGCTCAACGGCGGCTCTTCCAGCATCCGCTTCGCGGTGTTCGAGCGGGCGAGTGTTCGCGCGGTCTTGCGCGGGAAAATCGAGCGTGTCGGAACGGGCGGCGCACGGATCAAGACCGACGATCGGACGGCGGAGATCCCGATTCCCGCCCACGCCGCCCCCGGCGACTTCCTGCTCGAGTGGCTCGAGTCTTGCGCCGCCTGCGGCGGCATCGAGGCGGCAGGTCATCGCATCGTGCACGGCATGAGTCACATGAAGCCCGAGCGGGTGACGCCGCCTCTCCTCGAGGAGCTCAAGGGCCTCGTCCCGTTCGACCGCGAGCACCTGCCGCGCGAGCTCGAATTGATCGAGGCGGTCGCCCGGCGCCGCCCCGAGCTGCCGCAGGTGCTCTGCTTCGACACGGCGTTCCATCGCGACATGCCCGGCGTCGCGTCGCTGCTGCCGATCCCGCGCCGCTACGCGGCCGCGGGCATCCGGCGTTACGGCTTTCATGGCCTCTCGTACACGTATCTGCTCGAGGAGCTGCGCCGCATCGGCGACGCGGCCGCCACCCGCGGCCGCGTCATCCTGGCGCACCTCGGCAGCGGCGCGAGCCTGGCGGCGGTGCTCGACGGCAGGTGCATCGACACCAGCATGGGCTTCACGCCGACGGCGGGTCTCGTCATGGGCACGCGCAGCGGGGACCTCGACCCCGGCCTCATGGGTTATCTCGCCGCGTCCGAGCGCATGAGCCCGGAGCGGTTCGAGACCCTGGTCAATCACGAGTCCGGGCTGCTCGGGATCTCCGAGACCAGCTCGGACGTGCGTGACCTTCTGGCCCGCGAGGCGTCGGATGCGCGCGCCGCCGAGGCGCTCGCGATTTTCTGCTACCAGGCGCGCAAGTGGATCGGCGCGTTCGCCGCCGCGCTCGGGGGTTGCGACACCCTGGTCTTCGCGGGCGGCATCGGCGAGAACTCGGCGCCGATCCGCGAGCGCATCTGCGCAGGACTCGCATTCCTCGGCATGCATCTGGACGAGAGCTCCAACGCGGCTCACGCATCCTGCATCTCGCGCCCCGGCTCGAGCGTCACGGTCCGCGTGATCCGCACCGACGAGGAGTCGGTGATCGCGGCGCTCACGAATGGACTTTTGAATCCGGCGACGGCCGGTGCTTAGAGGAGGCAACATGGAACCGAAGGCAGCGCTGCTCGATGAGGATCTCGCGCGCAAGATCGATGCGTACTGGCGCGCCGCGAACTATCTGTCGGTCGGCCAGATCTACCTGTGCGACAACCCGCTGCTGCGCGAGCCTCTGCGGCTCGAGCACGTCAAGCACATGTTGCTCGGGCACTGGGGCACGACACCCGGCCAGAATTTCATCTACACGCACTTGAACCGCGTCATCAAGAAGTACGACCTCGACATGATCTACATGTCGGGACCGGGTCACGGCGGGCCGGCCGTCGTGAGCGGAACCTATCTCGAGGGCACTTACAGCGAGATCTACTCGAATGTGAGCCGCGACGAGGCCGGCCTCAAGCGCTTGTTCACGCAATTCTCCTTTCCCGGCGGCATCCCGAGCCACGCGTCCGCCGAATGTCCGGGCTCGATTCACGAGGGCGGTGAGCTCGGGTATTCGTTGAGCCATGCCTTCGGCGCCGTATTCGACAATCCCGAGCTCGTGGTCGCGTGCTGCATCGGCGACGGGGAGGCGGAGACCGGACCGCTGGCGACTTCCTGGCATTCGAACAAATTCTTGAATCCCGCCACGGATGGCGCGGTGCTGCCCATCCTGCACTTGAACGGATACAAGATCGCCAACCCGACGATCCTCGCGCGCATCTCGCGCGAGGAGCTCACGAGCCTCATCACCGGCTGCGGCTGGACGCCGCACTTCGTCGAGGGGCACGATCCCATGCCGATGCATCAGGCGATGGCCGCGACGCTCGATGAGGTGATCGAGCGAATCCACGCCATCCAGTCCGACGCCCGCCAACGAGGCGCCGTGGAGCGGCCGCGCTGGCCGATGATCGTGCTCGTCTCCCCGAAGGGTTGGACCGGCCCGAAGGAGGTCGACGGCAAGCGGGTGGAGGGCACTTTCCGCTCGCACCAGGTGCCGCTCTCGGACCCCGCGCAGAATCCGGACCACCTGCGCCAGCTCGAGGAGTGGCTGCGCAGCTACCGTCCCCAGGAGCTGTTCGACGACGGCGGCCGGCTCGATGCGCAGCTGCAGGCGCTTGCGCCCGAGGGCGACCGCCGCATGGGCTCGAATCCGAACGCGAACGGCGGCATCCGCCTCAGGGATCTCAGGATGCCGGACTTCACCCAATATGCCGCGGCGGTGCCCAGGCCCGGCGTCACGGGCATCGGCGACACGCGCGTGCTGGGTCCGTTCCTGCGCGACGTGTCGAGGCTCAACTCCGAGCAGCGAAATTTCCGCATATTTGGGCCGGACGAGACGATCTCGAACGGATTGGAGGCGGTGTTCGAGGCCACCGACCGGCAGTGGCTCGCCGATACGAAGCCGGACGACGAGTTCCTGGCGCGCGATGGACGGGTGATGGAGATGCTGAGCGAGCACCAGTGCGAAGGCTGGCTCGAAGGCTACCTGCTCACCGGGCGGCACGGACTGTTCAACTGCTACGAGGCGTTCATCCACATCATCGACTCGATGTTCAACCAGCATGCCAAGTGGCTCAAGGTCACGGCCGGGCTGCCGTGGCGGCGCAAGATCGCTTCGCTCAACTACCTGCTGAGCTCGCACGTATGGCGCCAGGATCACAACGGCTTCACGCACCAGGATCCGGGCTTCATCGATCACGTGGTGAACAAGAAAGCCGAGATCGTGCGGGTGTATCTGCCGCCGGACGCGAACTGCCTGCTCTCCGTGATGGATCATTGCCTGCGCAGCCGCCACTACGTCAACGTCGTGATCGCGGGCAAGCATCCGGCGCCGCAGTGGCTGCCGATGGATGCGGCGGTGAAACACTGCAGCGAGGGCATCGGCATCTGGCAGTGGGCCAGCAACGATCAGCAGGCCGATCCCGACCTCGTCATGGCCTGCGCGGGCGACGTACCGACGCTCGAGACCCTGGCCGCGGTCTCGATCCTCAGGCGCGAGCTGCCCGAGCTCAAGGTCCGCGTGGTCAACGTCGTGGACCTGATGAAATTGCAGCCCCCGTCCGAGCATCCCCACGGGCTCCCGGATCGGGATTTCGATTCGCTGTTCACGGTGGACAAGCCGGTCATCTTCGCCTTCCACGGCTATCCGTGGCTGATCCACCGGCTCACCTATCGCCGTCACAATCACGACAACCTGCACGTGCGCGGCTACAAGGAGGAGGGCACCATCACCACCCCTTTCGACATGACCGTGCTCAACGACCTCGACCGCTTCCATCTGGTGATGGACTCGATCGACAGGCTGCCTCAGGCCGGCAGCCGCGGCGTCTACATAAAGCAGCAGCTGCGCGACAAGCTGATCGAGCACAAGCGCTACATCGACGTGCACGGGCAGGACATGCCGGAAGTGCGCAATTGGAGCTGGCCCGGCTAAGAGGCCACGGGCGTTAGGAAGGAAGCGCCGACTCCCTCCGCCCTCCGCTCGGGCGTACCGTCCCGTCCGGGTCAGAGCTACGCGGGCACTGCTACCCGTAGATGGGTCTCTAGGCCGCGGCTAGACCGTTGCTCATCAGGCGGCCCCAAGGTGGACGTCGGAACTTGTAACGGGTAGCAGTGCCCGCGTAGCTCTGACCCGGACGGGACGGTACGCCCGAGCGGAGGGCGGAGCCGGCGCCTTCTGCCTACCGCCCTAGGGATATTCCTACACGGCGCTTCCGCTTCCGCCGACAAGTGCCCTCGGTGGGCTGCCGACGGCCCGCCGATGCGCGGCAGCGATAATGCCGCGTGCGAAACGACAACATGACCAATCAAGCGCGGCCGGCCCAGGCCGCGGGATCACCCTTTCCCCGCGGCGCGACCTGGGACGGCCAAGGCGTCAATTTCTCGCTGTTCTCGGAATCGTCCGATGCGGTCGAGCTCTGCCTGTTCGATCCGGGCGGCGAGAACGAGCGGCGCATCCGCATCCGCGAGCGGACCAGCGGGGTCTGGCACACGTACGTGCCCGGGGTGGGACCCGGCCAGCTCTACGGATACCGCGTTCACGGACCCTACGTGCCGGAGAGCGGCTTGCGCTTCAATCCGAACAAGCTGTTGCTCGATCCCTATGCCAAGGCGATCGGCCGCCCTTTGAAGTGGGCCGACGAGCTGTTCGGCTATCAGGTCGGCGATGCCGATGCCGACCTCTCCTTCGACGACCGCGACAGCGCGCCGTTCGCGCCCATCGGCGTGGTGACGGATGCCGCGTTCGATTGGGGCGATGAGCGCCGTCCCGCGCACCTCGCGCACAAGCACATCATCTACGAGGCGCACGTGCGCGGGATGACCTGGCTGCATCCGCAAGTGCCGGAGAACCTGCGGGGCAAGTACGCCGGCATGGCCTCGCAGCCCATCCTCGAGCATCTGAAGAGCCTCGGCATCACGGCGGTCGAGCTCATGCCCGTGCATTATTTCCTGCAGGATCGGCATCTCGTCGAGCGGGGCATGCGCAACTATTGGGGCTACAACACGCTGGGATTCTTCGCGCCCGAGCCGAGCTATGCCGCGAATCCGCTGGACCCGAGCGGCGTGATCCGGGAATTCAAGGAGATGGTCAAGGGTCTGCACGCTGCCGGCATCGAGGTGATCCTCGACGTGGTCTACAACCACACCGCCGAGGGCAACCAGGCGGGACCCACCCTGTCGTTCCGGGGCATCGACAATCTCGCGTACTACCGCACGGTGCCGGGCGATCCGCGGCACTACATGGATTTCACCGGCTGCGGCAACACCCTGAACATGGTGCATCCCCATTCCTTGCAGCTGCTCATGGACAGCCTGCGCTACTGGGTCACGGAGATGCACGTCGACGGCTTCCGCTTCGATCTGGCCTCCGCGCTCGCGCGCGAGCTGAAGGACGTCGATCACCTGGGTGCGTTCTTCGACACGATCTACCAGGACCCGACGCTCGCCCCGATCAAGCTCATCGCCGAGCCCTGGGATCTGGGCGAGGGCGGTTACCAGGTCGGCAAGTTTCCGATCGGCTGGATGGAGTGGAACGGCAAGTACCGCGACACCGTGCGCAAGTTCTGGAAGGGCGACATGGGGCTGCACTCGGAAATCGCCACCCGCCTTGCGGGCAGCGCCGATCTCTACGAGGCCACGCACCGCCCCCCGTGCGCGAGCGTCAACTTCGTGACGGCCCACGACGGCTTCACGCTCGAGGACCTGGTGAGCTACGACCAGAAGCACAACGAGGCCAACGGCGAGGAGAACCGCGACGGCTCGGACGACAATGCCTCGTGGAACGGGGGCGCCGAGGGTCCGACGGACGACCCCAAGATCGCGGAGCTGCGCGAGCGGCGCAAGCGCAATTTCTGGTGCTCGCTCATGTTCGCGCAGGGCACGCCGATGATCTCGGGCGGTGACGAGCTGTCGCGGACGCAAGAGGGCAACAACAACGGCTACTGCCAGGATACCGAGCTCTCCTGGTATCACTGGGACCTGGATGAGCGGCGCGAGCAATTCCTGGAATTCGCGCGCCGCGTGGTTCAATACCGCAAGCAGCATCCCAACTTTCACCGCAGCGCGTTCTATGACGCAGATCCCGAGGCGTCGCATCCGGACAAGAACATCGTCTGGTTCCGGGCCGACGGCAAGCGCATGGAGGCCAAGGACTGGGAAGACGGCGGATGGATGCGCACGCTCGGCATGTACCTGAACGGACTTGCTCCCGAGCTGCGCGACCCGCGGGGCGAGTGCTGCAACGATGCGGACTTCCTGCTGCTGCTGAACGCGCATCACGAGCCGGTGTCCTTTCGAATCTCGCACGAGCTGCACCCGTACGGCTGGATGGTGGCGTTCGATACGGCGCGGCCCGACCTCCCGATCGAGCACGAGCCGGTCAGGCGCAATCGACTGGTCAGCCTGGCGGCGCGCTCGTTCGTCGTGCTGAGCCATGCAAGGTAGCTGGACCGCCACCTATCGCATTCAATTGCACGCGGAATTCCCACTGAGCCGCGCGAGGGAGGTGCTGCCGTATCTGGCCGACCTCGGCGTGAGCCACGTGTATCTCTCTCCGTGCCTGCAGGCGGTTCCCGGCAGCCGGCATGGCTACGATGTGACCGACCCGGCGCGGATCAGCTCGGATCTCGGAGGCGAGGCGGCCTGGCGGGCCTTCATCGAGCGCGCACACGCGCTCGGGCTCGGGGTGCTGCTCGACATCGTGCCGAATCACATGTCCGCCTCCAAGCACAATCCCTGGTGGGACGATGTGCTCGCGCGCGGGCCCTACAGCCCGTATGCCGGCTACTTCGATTTCCGCATGGAGCCGCGGCGTCCGTTTTGCGTGCAGATCTGCGCGCTCGGCGAGCCGTACGGAGCGGCGCTCGCGGAACGCAAGCTGCGCCTGGATATCGACCGGGAGGCGCCGCGGGTCGGTTATTACGACGACGACTGGCCGCTCTGTCCCGCGTCCTTCGGTGCGCTGCTGTCCGCGGCGCAATCACTGCCCGAGCGCTGCCGCGAGTGCTTCGCCGAGCTCGAGGCGCTGCGCCGCGCGTCGCAGCCGGGCGCGGATGACCGCCGCGCGTTCGAGCGCCGTGCGGCCGAGGCCGCGGCACTGCTCGCCGCCGCGCGCGGCGACGGCACCCTCGCACGGGCGGCCGAGCGGATCGACGCGGACCCATCGCTCCTCGACGCCGTGTTGCGGGCGCAGTTCTACGAGCTGCATGGCTGGAAGCTCGCCGGCGAGCTCGGCAACTACCGCCGCTTCTTCGACGTCGGGACCCTGAGCGGCGTGCGCACCGAGTGCACCGAGGTGTTCGACGCCACGCACGGCCTCATCGTCTCCATGGCAATGCGCGGCGACATCGATGGCGTGCGCATCGACCATCCCGACGGCTTGCGGGAGCCGCACGAATACCTGAAGCGCGTGCGCGCCTTCCTGCCGCGGGGCCGGATCTACGTCGAGAAGATCCTCGAGAACGACGAGAGGCTCAAGGAGGATTGGCCGATCGACGGCACCGTGGGCTACGAGTTCATGGCCAGGGTCAATCGATTGTGGATGGATGATCAGCGCGCGGACCTCCTGACGGCGACCTATTTCGACTTCACGGGGCACCCGGTGAATCTCGCCGCCCTCATTCGCGAGAAGAAGCGCGCCATCATCGAGTCGACGTTCTCGCGCGACCAGGCCCGGCTCGGCGACGCGGCGCTCGCCATCGCACGCAAGACGTGGCGGACGCGGGACTTGAGCCCGCGGCAGGTGCGCGAGGGCCTGGCACGGCTGATCGTCGCGCTGCCGATCTATCGCACCTATCGCACGCTCAACACGCTCGACGACGACGATCGGCGCGTGCTGAACGACGCCATCCAGCTCGCCCGCATCGCGTCCCCCGACATCGACTCCCCGACGTTCGATTTCCTCGGGTCGCTGCTCACCAAGGCCCGCCTGGATGAAGACGAGGCCGATTTCGTGGCGCAATGGCAGCAGCTCACGCCGGCGGTCATGGCGAAGGGCGTCGAGGACACGGCGTTCTACTGCTTCGACCGGCTGGTGTCTTGCAACGAGGTGGGGTCGCAGGCGTCGCTGCTCGGCATCTCGGCCGGCAAGTTTCACGAATTCTGCCACGCGCTCAGCGACCGTTGGCCGAACGGCCTGCTCGCGACGTCGACCCACGACAACAAGCGCAGCGAGGACGTGCGCGCGCGGATCTCGCTGCTCTCCGAGATTCCGGATCGCTGGGCCGAGGCGGTGCATCAGTGGTCCAAGCTCACCGCTCCCGCCTGGCAGAATCACGTGCCCGACCGGCATGCCGAGTATCTCCTCTATCAGACGCTGATCGGCGCGTGGCCGATCGACCGCGAGCGCTGCTGGCAGTACATGCTGAAGGCGTGCCGCGAGGCCAAGATCAACACCTCCTGGCACGAGCCCAATGCCGCGTACGAGGAGTCCGTGCGCAGCTTCATCGAAGGGATCTACCAGACGGCGGATTTCATCGCGAGCCTCGAGCGCTTCGTCGAGCCCCTGATCCTGCCGGGCCGGATCAACAGCCTCGCACAGACCCTTCTCAAGATGGTAGTGCCCGGCGTGCCGGACTTCTACCAAGGGTCGGAGCTCTG